>NZ_CP116808.1:0-600000 GCF_028464065.1 Saprospira sp. CCB-QB6
TTGGCCCTTTGGCCCGCCACAACACCCAATATAGTAGAGTATAGCCGCATGGAAAAGTCGCATATAGAAGTTTGGCAACAGTGCTTAAATAAAATCAAACAGGAGGTTAAAGATCAGGCATTTAAGACCTGGTTCTTACCCATTCAGCCCAAAAAGCTGGAAGGGAACACCCTTACTTTACAAGTTCCCAACTTCTTTTTCTATGAATGGCTAGAGTCTCACTACATCGATCAGCTGAAGTCTGCTATCCGCAGCCAGTTGGGCGAAGAGGGACAACTGCAATATGTTTTGCAGCAGAAAAAAGCCCCACAAAAGCCACAAGTAGCCGTCCAAAGAGAAAAGCCGCTACGCAATCCGCTACAACCTAAGGAGAGAAGAATCAATCGCCATTATGGCCAAGCGCCCATTCGGGACAAAAATGAGAAGATTCACAATCCTTTTGTTATTCCCGGCATCAAGAAAAAAGAAATTGAGTCTCAACTCAACCCCAGCTATACCTTCGACCGCTTTATTGAGGGAGATTGTAATCGCTTGGCCCGTTCTGCAGGTATGGCTGTCGCCAAAAAACCTGGACAAACGGCCTTTAATCCCTTGATGATTTTTGGCAATGTAGGTTTGGGCAAAACGCATTTGGCCCACGCTATTGGCAATGAGGTTAAAAAGAATATGAAGGATAAGGTAGTGCTCTATGTTTCTTCAGAGCATTTTACCAACCAATTCATTGAGTCACTGACCAAAAATGCCATCTCTGATTTTGTCAACTACTATCAACTTGTCGATTTACTGATTGTAGACGATATTCAGTTTTTGGCCAAAAAGCAGAAAACCCAAGATATTTTCTTTCATATCTTCAATCATCTGCATCAAAGAGGCAAACAGCTCATCCTCACCTCTGATCGTCCACCCAAAGAAATGGCCGATATTGAGGAGCGCCTAATTTCTCGCTTCAAATGGGGGCTCTCTGCCGATTTGCAGGTCCCTTCTCTAGAAACGAGAATGGCGATTATTCAACAAAAAATGCATAATGATGGCATTGAGCTGCCTCACAATGTAATGGAGTATATTTCTTATACTGTTCGTTCTAATGTTCGTGAACTAGAAGGTATTCTCATCTCACTGATCGCTCAATCGGCGCTCAATCAAAGAGATATTGACATGGCCCTAGCCAGAGAGGTTATTTCTAAATTTGTAGATGATGTTAGCCAAGAAATTTCTATTGAGTTTATTCAGAAAATCGTAGCTGATTATTATGATATTCCCGTAGAAAAGCTGCGAGAAAAAACACGTAAAAAGCTAATTGTTACTGCACGCAAATTGTCTATGTATTTGGCCAAACAGCTAAGTAATAAATCGCTTACCTTTATTGGTTCTGCTTTTGGTGGTCGTGACCATAGTACAGTAATTCATGCTTGTAAATCGGTAGAGGCCATGTTGCAAAACGACCAAAGTTTTAAATCAGTAGTTTCTGATCTCAAGCAGAAGATCAAGCAAAATACACAAAGCTAAATCAGTCTTTGCAAGACAAAAAGGGCGGCTAGAGAAAGATCTCTAGCCGCCCTTTTAATATTATTTATTCTACACTTAGTTATTCGGCATCCTCCAATAAGAACAGGCGCATAAAATTGAGGGCAAAACTACTACTCATTTCAATATTTCTCGTTCTATTATTGCCCAATTCTAATTTTTGGACCCATTGCTTTTCGGCAGAGCCCATAGCCAGCCAAATCGTGCCTACGGGTTTGTCGGGCCGGCCACCGCCGGGACCAGCAATGCCAGAGCTAACAATCCCATAATCTACATTCAGGTTTTTGATGAGGCCGGCCAACATTTGGCGGACGGTAGCCTCAGATACGGCCCCTTCGGTCTCTAAAGTTTCTGCAGAAACGCCCAATTGTTGCATTTTAACGATATTGCTATAGGCCACTACGGAGCCCATAAAATAATCGCTGCTGCCAGGGATAGCAGTGAGTTTATGAGCAATATTTCCACCTGTGCAGCTTTCTGCGGTACCAATAGTTTTGCCCTTTTGGCGAAGTAATTCGCCTAATTTGGCTTCGAGGAAATCGCCTTCTTGGCCAATAATTAGTTTTGGGCCAAGGATTTCGCAAAGTTTGGCGCCCTCTTCTTTTACGGCTTGGACCAATGCGGCTTCCTCTTGGCCCTTAGCGGTAAGGCGCAAGCGCAAATAGCCTGTTTTAGTATTGGGCAAATAGGCTAATTTGATGCTGGAAGGTAATTGGGCTTCAAAGTCTTCGAGGGCTGTAGATACATCTGTTTCCCCTTTGCCAAAGCAAAGCCAGGTCTGCTGCACAATATTAGAGCGGCCAGGCAATTGGGCCAGACGGGGAAATACTTCTTCTTGCATGAGGTATTTCATTTCTTTAGGCACACCAGGCATAGAAACGACAATGGGGTAGCCTTCTTCTTGGAACCACATGCCAGAGGCCGTTCCCATCTTATTGATTAGGATCTGCGCCCCTACAGGCATTTCGGCTTGTACTTTATAGCGATCGTCGGGCTGGCGATTGCGGCCAAACTGCTCAAATAAGTGCTCAATATTTTGGAAGCTAGGAGCATGAAAAGCCAGCGACATTCCAAAATAATCGGCTAGGGTAAATTTGGTAATATCGTCTTTGGTGGGGCCTAAGCCTCCCGTAATAAGGACCAAATCGGCTTGGCCCTTGGCTTGGTCCAAACTATCTATGATAGCTTGGCGTTCATCGGAGATCGTCAGAATCTTTTGTAAATCTACGCCCTGAGCTTGTAATTCTTGGGCCATCCAATGGGCATTGGTATTGAGAATTTGTCCGAGTAGAATCTCATCGCCAATGTTAATAATATATGCTTTCATGATGATTGTTTTTGGCTAAACAAGTTTTTGAGCAAGAGGTTTTGAGGTTTGGTGGGCCGAAGCCCTGCGCCCAAGCAAAAGCCCTACTGATGAGCGGCTGAGGGATGGACAGCAGTGGCCGCAGGCCAGACCAAAGCGCGGAGCGCTGCAGGGCCGAGCGAATAGCGAGCTGCGAGACAGCCCGACCCGCCCGCAGGGCGGGGCAGCCCCTAAAAAAACAGCCCTAAAAGTTAAATCTTCTAGAGCTGTTTAAGGGTTATTCGCTTAGGCATTCTTCTCTTTCTTGGAAGACGACGCCATAGCTTTGCAGTTCTTCAAGAATGGGGGTATAAATTTCTTCGTGAATGGGGATGAGGACGCCTTTGCGCTCGATTTGCTCCAGCATAATTTGCTTGACGCCCATGGCTAGCGGGAGTCCAACTAGGCGAGCCATAGCGGTATCTTCGGCATTATCGCCAGTTTGGACCATGGTAGAAAGGCGGCGGTGTTGTTGTCCGTCAGCATCCTGATAAATAAACTCGTGTTGCATAATAATCATGTCCTTTTCTTCGGGCTGCAACTTCCATTTTTTCTCCAAAACATCTTGTAAAATGACGGCTGGAGAAGCTTGTTCGAAAGGGATGGGCGTTTCTTCAAAAAGGCCGAGCCATTCTAGTTTATCAAGGGCTTCATCATCTTCCTGCAGCTTAAAAAATGCGGCCACTGCTGCGCGCAGGCTATCAAAATGGAGGTGATCGTTGGCAGCGGGGAGGAAACTACGAATCAGGCTAGCGTAGGTTAGATCATCTGAGTATTCTAGCTCGTGAGAATCGTCGGTTAGGCCCAATTGGATGAGAAGATTCCAAGCTTTGCAGTAGCCAGGATAGCGGAGCGTTTGGCGCAAAATGGTGGGAGTATCCTCTAGGCCATAAGCCGATTCATATTTTAGTGAAATGCGGTTGGGATAGGCTTCATATTGGCCCATGCCAGGCACTTCAACTAGTTCGATATCTTCAAATAGGCGTTGGTAAGGTACATGTTTATATTGGCCTTGGTGCATATATTTGGCGATTCCTTGGCCGGCGAGGACTACATTTCGGGGGCTCCAAGAGAATTTATAGTGCCAGGGATTGTCGTCACTTTCGGGGGCCACCAAGCCACCAGCGGCAGATTTAAAAGAAGTTATTTTGTGTCCTGCTTCTTGAATTTGGTGGATGCCCTGCATGGCTGACATATGGTCGATACCGGGGTCTAGGCCCAGTTCGCAAAGGAAAATCAGGCCTTTTTCTTGGGCTGATTCGGCCATTTCTTTGAGTTCGGGGGCCACATAAGAGGCGTTGGCTAGGTGTTTACCGTATCGTAGGCAATCGCCAGCCAGATGATGGTGCATAAAGGGGGGCAGCATAGAAACGACTACATCTACCTCTTGTACCAATTCGCCACGGCGCTCCACATCAAGTACGTCTAAGGCGACAGCTTTCCCATGGGGTCTAGCTTCTAATTTTTTTTCGGCCAGTGCTAAATCGGCATCGGCAATAATAACTTCCCATTGATATTTAGGAGCTTGTTCGAGCAAATAATCTATTAGAGAGGTGGCTGAACGTCCTGCGCCTACCACAAGAATTTTATTCAACATAATAAGGATAATTTAGCTGTTTGATTTAACTGTGTAGCGGGCGACAAGATAAAACTTTCTCTTAGAACTCATTGGTTAGCTTAGTAATTTTGGATCATTTTAAATAATGGGAGAAAGCAAACAAAATTTTTTGGACGAGGCAAAAGGGGCCTTAGTCCAAAAAAAAAGTCTTTTCCTTGGCGAGTTTACCCAAGAAAATTATCTTTAAGCGACTCAAGAATTGAGATGAGAGTCACAGCAACACAAACAGCATTTTATTTTTTTTAAAATCGAGAACAGCTATGTTGAAAGATCTTCAAGTGGCCGCATTGATCCGGGAGGAGCACGAACGCCAACAGAATGGTATCGAACTGATTGCCTCTGAGAACATTGTTAGTCAGCAGCTCATGCAGGCCATGGGGTCTTGCCTCACTAATAAGTACGCAGAGGGCTATCCCCAGAAGCGTTATTATGGCGGCTGCGAGGTCGTTGATAAAATTGAACAATTGGCTATTGATCGGGCCAAGGCTCTTTTTAATGCCGAATACGTTAATGTGCAACCGCATTCTGGCGCTCAGGCCAATGCTGCCGTTTATTTGGCTTGCGTAAAACCTGGCGATACCATCCTTGGTTTTGATTTGGCGCATGGAGGCCATCTTACGCATGGTTCTAAGGCCAACTTTTCGGGCCAGCTCTACAATCCCGTTTTTTATGGGGTAGAAGAAGCTACGGGTCGTATTGACATGGACAAGGTTGCGGCTAAGGCCAAAGAGCATCAGCCTAAAATTATTCTTTGTGGGGCCTCTGCCTATTCTAGAGAATGGGAATATGAGCGTTTCCGCGAGATTGCCGATGAGGTAGGGGCTATCCTTTGGTGTGACATGGCGCATCCTGCAGGTGTTATTGCTGCGGGCCTACTCAAAAATCCTTTGGACTATTGCCATATCGTGACTACGACTACGCATAAAACCTTGCGTGGCCCTAGAGGAGGGATGATTTTGATGGGTAAAGATTTCCCCAATCCTTTTGGTAAAGTTTGGAAGAAGTCGGGCAACCCCAAAAAGATGTCAGTGCTACTCAACTCTGCCGTTTTCCCTGGCACTCAAGGTGGTCCCCTAGAGCATGTCATTGCCGCTAAAGCCGTTGCTTTTCACGAAGCTTTGCAACCTAGCTTTAAGACTTACCAAAAACAGGTAGTGGCCAATGCCAAAGCTATGGCTCAGGCTTTTGTCGATAAAGGCTATAAAGTAATTTCTGGTGGAACCGATAACCACCTCATGCTGATTGACCTTCGCCCTAAAGGCGTAACTGGCAAACAAGCGGAAGAAACCCTAATTTTGGCCGATATTACGGTAAACAAAAACATGGTTCCCTTTGATACAGAATCACCTATGGTGACTTCGGGTATGCGTGTAGGTACACCTGCCGTGACTACCCGTGGTTTCAAAGAGGCTGATTGCGTAAAAACGGTAGAATGGATTGATCGCATTTTGAGCAATATTGATGATGCCCAAGAAATTGCTGCTGTAAAAGCAGAAATCAATGCCTATATGGCGAACTACCCGCTTTTTGCTTCTGATGAAGAAGGTGTAGAAGTAGCCCCACTCTAAGCTAGAGTGCCATTTTATTTACAAAGCCCTAGAAGTATTTGCTTCTAGGGCTTTTTTATTTACCTACCGTTTATTCGGTCAGATAGGCTTTCAAATCGGGATATTGATTGAGCAAAAAGGGAATTTGTTCTTTTTGGAGTGGCCAACCATCTAAATAAGCTTGAATGCGAATAGCTTTAAATCCTCCTTCTTCTAAGGTTTCCCGAAGTGCATTGGCTGCCTTAAAGTTGCGGGCATGACCTAAATAGTAAGTAATTTCTGGACTTTCGGGCTGTTTTTCTGCAGCTACATCTTGTAATTGCCCTAAAATGGGATCATCAAAGAGTTGTGTGCTTGTTTGAATAGCAAGACGGTAGCGCAACCCTTGGCTTTCCGCTCTAAAGTTTTTGGCCTGAGGCGCCAATAAAATACTACTGAGTTTGGGCCAATTATAATGTACGCCCAAAGCCGTTTTTTGAGTTTGCAGCAACCGAAGTTCAATTCGTCGATTGAACTGCTGTCCAGCAGGATTTGGCGAACCATCAAAAGAAAAGTTTTGTGCCTGAGGATAAGCTAAACCACAGCCCCGAAGATAGATGCGTTGAGCAGCAATTCCTTTATCTAGTAGTTCTTGAGCCAGTTGCTGGGCCTGTTGTACAGATAAAAATAAGCCACGACTAGCTTCATATTGAGCATCGCTATGGGCCTCAATTAAAAGATTTAGATTGGGATAATCTTGAAGCAAGCGCAGCAAACGATCTAATTGCCGCTGATCTTGCCAAGCTCCAGTTTCCGCAGAATAATAGAGTGGCGAAAGTGTAATATTCGTCTCTGCCGAATTACTATCTAAAACTGAAAGACTAGGAATTTCACTATTATTGATTTGGGGTTGTTGTTCTTCTGCACGCAAAAAGTCGAGGCTTGCCGAAACAGCCAATTGCGCTCTTCGCTCTTGTCTAAAGTAAAGTTGGTAAATATCTAAGCCCCCAAAGCCTCCTGCTCTTTGGCTCAACAACTGCCCCCCCAAACCATTAGCAGAAAGGCGAAAGAATAAATCCTGCCCAGGACTACTAATTGGTGCTGGCAATAACTCTGGCTGACTCCACTGGCCTTTTTCTACCTCATAAACAGATTGGTAAACATCATAATCACCAATACCCTGAGCAGATAAACGAGAGAAAAAGAGGGTTTTTCCGTCTGCAGCCAAAAAAGGACTACGTTCTGGGGCTGCAGTATTGAGCGGAAAGGCTAAAGCAATAGGAGCAGACCAGTCCCCTACCTTATTTTTCTTTCGATAATAAATATCTAAATCTTGGGCATGAGGCCCCGCAGCAAAAAAGAGCAAGCTATCATTAAAAAAATAATGATCGCCCGTCCAACTATGGTATTG
Organism: Saprospira sp. CCB-QB6; assembly: GCF_028464065.1. NCBI lineage: Bacteria > Pseudomonadati > Bacteroidota > Saprospiria > Saprospirales > Saprospiraceae > Saprospira > Saprospira sp. CCB-QB6. The sequence continues at coordinate 7,425 of NZ_CP116808.1, forward strand.
ACTATCTAAGGCAATGGGAACGGCTAAACTTTGTCCGTAAGTATCTTGAAAATTATCGACCAAGCCTTGACTATCTCGCTGAAAAAAAATCTGGTCTTTTTGAGCACTAAACCCCAACAAAAGCTCATTTTGAGGACTATTATAACGCCCCCCTAAAACTTGAGCTTGGCCCCAGCCTCTCCCCTTTTGTTCAATTTGATAAATCTGCCCATTCTGTTGGCCATTACTATCAGGCCGATTAGAAGAAAAATAATAATTTTGTCCATTACCCTGAAAAAGTGGCCCCTCCTCATAAGGGCTATTAATTGGACGTTCATAAGGAGATATAATGGCAGGCGATTGAGCTACAGCATTTCTTTCTGCAAAAACAGCCTGTAAAAGCAAACGTTTAACTGTTCGTCGATTTACTTTTTGACTACCTGCCGTTTTCAAAAAAAGCTTATAATAATGCATGGCCTCTAAATAATTACTTTCATAATGAAAGGCTCTAGCCGCCAAAAAAAGCGCCTGATCTTGATGGTTTTTATCTTGTAAGTAGACTTGTAGCGCCTGCAAACAGCTATCAAATTCATTAAGACCAAAATGTGCCTGCGCCAAGGCGTAATAATGCTTTGACTTGGGCTTTTTAGCCCGCTGAATAAGTTGTTGAGTGCTGACTTTAGCCAGCTGATACTGCCCCGCTACTAAAGCTGCATCTCTCTGTTTCTCCAACTTTTTTTGGGCCATCACCCCTTGGCTAGAGAAGAAAAAGCAAAAACTCAATAAAAATACTATAGTTCTATTCATGAATTTAATTTGTCTGTGAAGCTGAACAAAGCAAATATAGGGAAGTTTTGTGGGAGAAATTTACAGGATCTTTTCCACCTCCCAAAAACAAGTACCCTGCATCAATTTGCCCCCTTTTTTCTACAGAACTCCACTAAAAAAACTAACTTGCCCCACAGACCATTAAGCCAATTGATTAGATGTTAAATACTATTCGAAAAAGAAACCCTTTTGCTCATAAACTGCCCAGAGTTCAAACTGGAGAGCGGACCTATTGGCGAAAATTCTATGGACAAGCCGGCCGCCGCTGGACCCTCCGCTTTTTTCTGCTTTTTTGCTTTTTTGCCCTTTTCTCTGATTTTTTAGCCAATCAAAAACCCATTTACTGCGAATTAGAAGAACTGAAAACTGGCCAACGCTATCAATTTTCTCCCATTCTCTATGATTATGCCACAGGCCTAGGTTTTGGCAATTGGGAAATCAAATGGAAACAACTCAATTGGTATGCCCCCAATGAAAACCAATGGCGCTACCATCACGTCCTTTTCCCCCCCATTACCTATTCCGCCGAACAAGTTGATTTACGGAATACTCTAGTGGGCCCAAAAGACCAACAAACCCTAGAAGGCTATATGCGCCCCCATTATTTGGGCACAGACCCCTTGGGCCGAGATTTAGCCGCTGGATTATTACACGGCTGCCGAACCGCACTTTTAGTGGGCTTGGTAGCCATGTCAATTGCCACCCTAATCGGAATTTTATTAGGCGCTTTAGCCGGCTATTATGGCGATGAACGACTCTACTGGAAACGCGCCTACTTCCTCGCTTTTTTCCTCGGCCTCTTCACCTTTTGCTTTCTTGCCTTTGTTTGGGGCGCCTACCCCTTGAGCGAACTATTAAGATCAGGCAATTTCCTAAAAGCAGGCTTTTATTTATCCCTTCTCGGCATTTTGGTCGCCGCTTGTAGCAGTTTATTGGGCTGGAGCTTGGGGTTGCTCCCCTTCCTTTCTGCAAGAATTCGCCTACCTCTAGATTTGGCCATCATGCGATTTATAGAGTTGATTAACTCTATCCCTGTTTTATTACTCATTCTCGCCATCTTACCCCTAATCAAAGATAGTTCAATTTATACAGTAATGGTCCTTATAGGTCTGTTGTCTTGGACCGGTATCGCCAAATTTATTCGGGCCGAAATGCTGCGTATCCGAACACTCCCCTATGTAGAAGCCGCCCGCGCCTTAGGCTATCGAGAACTAAGTATTATTTGGCGACAAGCCTTACCCAATGCCCTTCCTCCCGTCCTAATCGCCCTAGCCTTTGGCATGGCCTCCGCCGTACTCACCGAATCTTTCCTCTCTTTTATCAATGTAGGCCTCCCCCCCGAACAAGTAAGCTGGGGCTCTTTGCTACGCACCGCCAGAGATGCCGGAATTTCTGCCTGGTGGCTGGCCCTCTTTCCCGGATTAGCCATCTTTTTCACCCTCAGTATCTTCAATTTATTAGGCGAAGGAATTAACAAAACGCTAGATCCTAAAGAGGTTTAATGTTTTTTGGGGCTTGCCCGCCCAAAGGGCGGGCCGGGCTGTGTCGCAGCTCGCTGCTCGCTCGGCCCTGCGGCGCTTGCAGCGCCTTGGTCTGGCCTAACGGCCACTGCTGCCCATCCCTAGGCCTGCGGCGGCTTCGCCGCCTGCTAGCTGTGGCTGCAGGTTGAAACCAGCAGCCAATTTAGGAACAGCACAGTCCCCTCCTGACCAACAACTGGCCTGCAGCTTAAAAGCCGCAGGACCTGAAAACCTAATACCTCCTTCCCCCAAACAAAGCAGGGGCTTTCAAGCCGCTGCGACAAGAAAGACCAAGGCCCAACAAGAATGGCTGCGGCCTTTAGGCTGCAGACAAGCGGCCTAGCGATGTGCAGGGGTGGCCAAAGGCCAGACCAAGCGGGCGCAGCCCGCACAGGGCCGAGCGAACAGCGAGCCCCGAAACGTAGCGCCCGCCCAAGGCGGGAGGCCTATAACTATAAACTACTCTAAATCAACAAGTGGAATATCAAGGACTTCATCAAAAGTTACTACCGATTTATTTGTGTTTTTTCCTTTTTCGGGCTGCGGTAAAGTTTGTCAGAAAAAGCTAAAGGACCAATAAAGTATAACTGTGAGGTTCCACAAGCCCAAAATAGGGGTCATCTAAGGTATATATTGGGTCCAACAACCCCAAAATAGTCCTTCTCTACCACATTTTTTAGCTTAAAAAGCAGAAGAGGCCGCTTGCTTACCTCAAGCTATAGGTCTAGTCACCAAAATTAAGGCTCTTCTACTGCCTTATAGTCGTCTGAAGCTGCATCATATAGGTCCAAAACTGCTTGCTTGGGGTAGAGCAACCCAAATTAGGGCTAAAGCTAGTCCTTAGCTGCGGTTCTTTTATCTATAATAGACCTTATGATACTGCTTAGGAGCCATTACTTTATCTATGCTTGAGGTTCATTATAGAAAAGCTGAGGTTCTATAACTCCTATAGTCTAGTCCACCAACTGCAAGTCTAGACTCTGATTACCTTAGTTTACAGTTTGCTAAGGGCTAGCTTGCAGTAAAAAAGCACAATCATGGACTTCCACAACCTATACCCTGAAGTTCAGCACGTCTCTTATGCAGTAAAAGAACCTAGAACGAGCCGTTAGTGAGTGCATTCAACGACTTTTACAACATATATCATAGATTTCAGGACGACTAGATAGGAGTTTTGCTAAACATTGGCCCATAACTAAAGGTTGAAACCCTCTAAATTTAAGCGCCGAAGAAAACAGCCAAAAGGAAAAAGACCGTTGTGCGGCCCAGCGCTGCGCAGCCGTGGCCGCAGGCCAGACCAAGTTTTTTGAGCGCTAGCGAAAAAAACGCAGGGCCGAGCGAGCAGCGAGCGGCGCAGCATAGCGGCGGCCGCTTTGGCGAAGCCTAGCCGGCCGCGGGCCCCAAAAAAAACAGATCTAACTACTTTTTATTAAATCTTGGCTACAGTTTGGAAAAACAGGATGGGATAAAGTGTATTGGGTCGACCATCCTGAGGATAATAATCTAGCTGATGTAGATAGCCCAGTTGAAAGGCGAATTTTTCTAAATCGTAAGTGGCTCCTGCATACAGACGGTTGCGCATAAAGTGCCATTGTTCGTGACGATTATTGGCCTTAATATAAATCTCTTCATAGGCGGCAAAACCGAGGGGAGAATTGGGCAGGCGGTAGGCGAGTTTGAGCAAATAGCGAAAGCGGGGGGTGTAATTCCAGTCGTTTTGCTGCCATTCGGTCCCTTCTAGGGCCCATTTTTCCTTGATTTGGTGCTCGTAGCGATAGCGGTGGACCAATTTAAAGCCCTTGCCTAGGGGCTGTTTAATTTTCAGCTGAGCCCAAGGGCGGTATTCGCGGACGGGTCGCGGCATACTACCGCCAGGATAAGTTTGGCGAAAGGTAAACACCCCAGAAAGTTGAATATTTTTGCTTAGGGGGTAATGATAAAAGCCTGCTAGCATGAGGGCATCCCAGTTTTCCAGCCAGTTTTCTCGGCGAATTTGCAGCTCTGCGGTCCATTTGCCTTTACCCGCTTTGCCACCAACTTGAAAATTGAACCAATTGTTAATTGGGCGAACAGAAGTCGTGTCACTTTGCGCCCAACTAGATTGGCCTGAAAAAAGGAGAGCCAAAATAAAAAGTAAGTGAGTGGCGCCTAAAGTTTTCATAGTACATAGAATTTTGTGAGGCCCCTTTTACCAAATAAAGTTTTAGTTCTCGCCTAGATTGTTCTCATAAGCAAATAAAAGTGAGGACAAGCTAGGATTATTGGATCAAAAACGATTTTGTTGAGGGGAAACAATAAAAAAAGCTATCCTGACAAATCTAGGATAGCTTTTTTATATTGTTTGTAGGTCCTGTCACAAAGGATCTATTAGACTAGAACAGTTGCACTAACTGAGCACTTTTTTTTTTCGATAGCTTTATAGGCCAAATCGAGGGCCAAATCTAATTGTTCATTCATGCTCAGCTCGCTATTATCAATAGTAATTGCATCATCGGCTTTGCGTAGGGGGCTATCTTCTCGGCTAGAGTCGATTTCATCTCTTTCCATGAGGTTTTCTCGAACTTCTTCTAGGGAAGCGCTGAGTCCCTTAGCTTGTAATTCGGCTAGGCGGCGTTGGCTGCGGACCTCATAGCTAGCGGTCATAAACAGCTTGAGTTCGGCTTCGGGAAAGACAACAGTGCCAATATCGCGGCCATCCATTACTAATCCTTTAAAGCGGCCCATAGCCTGTTGTTGTTTGACCAAAAAGCGGCGAACAGCGGAGATGGCGGCTACTGGGCTTACCCATTTAGAGACGTGCATTTTACGGATTTCCTCTTCTACATCTTCGCCATTGAGGAAGCAATGGTTAGCTCCTGCTCTATGGCGGAAATCAATCCGAATATTATCCAGAGCTTGAGCAATTGCTTGCTCATCGTCTAAGGAAACTTCTTGATTGAGGAAATAGAGGGTTACGGCACGATACATTGCCCCAGTATCTACATAGATGTAATTTAATTTTTTGGCCAAGGATTTAGCAAGGGTGCTTTTTCCACAAGCGGCAAAACCATCTAGAGCAATAATAATTTTTTGGCTAGGCATAAGGCTGCGATTCTCTGACTATTTGAAAATGAAACTAAGAATTCGCTCACAAAGATAAGGAAATAAAAAGGGGGCCGAAAATTTAATTTTCGCTTTGCGCCAAAAAAGAAAAAACACTCACAGTAAAACAAGCGCTTAACTCCCTATAAAACAAGCCTTAACCTAAAAGCAGATTAAATCATCCGCATTCTGATTTGCACCATTAAGGCCGCCAAAAAAGTAAGGGCAGCAATGCCATAAAAACAAGCCATTAAGCCAAAGAAATACCAAAGCAGAGCAGAAAAAAGGGCACCAAACAAATAGCCTAGATCTCTCCACAAGCGAAAAATCCCAATGTATTCTGCTCGCTTTTGTGCGGGGCTCAATCGGCTAATCGCCACTAAAAAACTAGGATACACTAAGGCCGTTCCTAAACCCAAGAAAAAGCTAGAAAGCATAAAACTGAGTAGATCGGAACTATAGGCAAAGCCCAAAATGGAAAAGGCCTGCATATACATTCCACGGCGAATGAGTACTTTGGTGGGCACTTTATCGGCTAGTTTGCCTGTAGCCAACTGACCCAAGCCCCAAACGGCTGGATAAAGAGCTGTTACCCAACCAATTTCATCTGGCAATAAATCATGCTCTAATAATAAAATAGGGAGCAAGCCCCAAATCATGCCGTCATTGAGGTTATTGACCCAACCTGCAAAAGTTACAGAACTCAAACTAGCCTCTAAAAAACTGACTTTTTTAAAGGTCGTCCAAGCCGAGGCCGCCTCTTCTTCTCCACTCAAACTGGGTAAATCTGTTTGTTCTAAAAGCGCATAAGGAGCTGTTTCTCGGACAAAAACCGCCGACAGCAAGCCTCCTAAAAGGACAAAAATCAATGCCCCCCAAAATAAAAGATCATTTAATGGCCCCAAATAGGCCGCCGTGGCATAAGCAGAAAAGGCCAAAGCCAAATAACCTGCCGACTCATTGATGCCCATCGCTAAACCTCGATCCTTAGCCCCAGCCAGATCAATTTTCATGACTACTGTACTGCTCCAAGCAAAGCCCTGATTTAGCCCCAAAAGCAAATTGGCCAAAATAATTAACTCCCAACTTGGCGAAAAAGCAAAGAGAAAGGGAATCGGCAGCGCCAAAGCCCACCCCAATAACAACACCCGCTTACGCTCCCACAACTGCATCAATAAACCCGCAAAATAATTGGCCGTTGCCTTAGCCAAACCAAAAGCCATAATAAAGTAAAACAAAGCCTCTTCAGCCGCAATCCCAAAACAGGCCTCTATATATGGACCAAAAACAGAACGCTCCAAACCCAATAATGCCCCAACCAAAGCATTGATAAAAACCAATAAAGTAAACTGATAGCTATTTGCTCGCAAACCCAATTCTAAATCTCTCATAAGACAATACATTTTGGCCAAAAATACAGCTATTTCCACAACTCCAAATGTAAACTAGATCACTCGACTTAGTTTTATTTAAATTAAATCTAAATAAATTTTGGATTTTTCATTCGCTGTCCTACATTTGCAGCTGTTCAGCTATCTGTAATAAATCTAAATAAGAATAGTAAGCCATGAAAAAATTCAACCTTCTTTTTTCAGCCCTTTTGGGCGCTAGTAGTCTGTTTGCTCAGACCGTAGAAACTGTTTCTGTAGGCCCTAGCTACCAAGATGCTACTTATTATCGCCTATCTGACGGCCAAACCAAAAGCCTTGCTCACGGCAACTGGCAGTTTGCCTTTTCGGTTTTTGGTCAACAAGATGCCGCCATTTTTGTCAATGAAGGCGCTAGTTTAGGAGGCACCGCTGTAAAACTACACCTAAGTAGCACTACTGATTTTGCGACTACTGTAGACCCTAATACAGATTTGGTCCAAGAACTTTCTAATCCCGAGCAAAATTGGTCGGAAGGGGCTTTTAATACGGCCAGCAATACCTCTGCTTTTGATTATGGTTGGGGAAGTTACCAAATGAGCAACCACCAAATTATTGGCGACAAAGTATTTGTACTAGAGCTTAGCGATGGCAGCTACAAAAAACTCATGATCGACTCTTTGGTTTCAGGCAGCTATTATTTCCGCTATGCTGATCTAGATGGCAGTAACCTGGTCCAAACACAAGTCAATAAAGCCGACCATAGCGGCCAAACCCTAGCCTATTATTCTATCGATTCTGCCTCTACCCTACAAGCAGCCGAACTCAACGGCGGTTGGGACCTCCTTTTCTCGAGATACGGCACCCTAATCGACGATGGCCAAGGCGGACAAATGGCCTATGGCGTTACTGGTGTTTTAGCACATAAAGATCTAGAAGTAGCCGAAGCCGCTGGCGTTAACCCTAGCCAAGTTCAAGTGAGCAGCTACCAAGATAGCTTCGCCACAGAACCACTTACTATTGTTGGTCACGATTGGAAAAGCTATGATTTCTCCTCTGGATGGGTCATTCCTAGCGATCTAGTCTATTTCTTCAGAACTAGTGACCAAAATATCTGGAAAATCCAATTTATCGACTTTGAAGGCTCTTCTACTGGCGTTAGCCGCCTACAAAAAGAGAATCTTGGTCCCCTTTCTATTTTCCAAGCGCCAAATGCCGCAGTAAAAGGAATCAAACTATTTCCTCAACCTGCCCGCCAGCAAAATATTCAGCTTTTGCTAGAGCCTACCCAAAACGCAACTTACGAAATTCAAATCTATAATACACTTGGCCAAACTATTTGGTCTAAGCAATACAACTTGCAGCAAGGTTTGCAGCAGCTAGAATTGCCCACCGCCCAACTTTCTGGCGGGCAATATATTCTCCAAATTCGTCAGGGAGAACAGACTAGCGCCCAACCTTTCCTGTTGCTTGATTAGTCCCCAAGCAGCTATCATTTCAATTGTCAGTGTCAGTGTAGGTCCTGGTTTCGGCCAGGGCCTTTTTTAAAAAATGTTTTTTTGGGGCCTCAGCTGCGCTGCGCTTGCTGCGCTACGTTACGGGGCTCGCTGTTCGCTCGGCCCTTCGCAAAACTTCGCTAGCGCTCGTTTTGCTTGGTCTGGCGCTTTGCGCCACCCTTTCACATCGCTAGGCCATTTGGCCTACGGCCAGGCGCTTCGCGCCTAAATTAGCAGCCTTTATATCAAATAGTATTGCTCTTTACTTATGAAAACGATTCATTATTCTTTCCTATTTTTTGCTCTTTTTCTCTTTTCTGCCTGCCAAAATGAACAGGCAAAACCAACCACAGAGCAAGAAGCTCCAGCAGAAGAAACGCCCAAACGCATTGTTTCTCTAAATGGTAGCCTAACCGAATTGCTCTACCAACTCGATTTGGGTCAACAAGTTGTGGGAGTAGATGTAACCAGCAGTTACCCAGAAGCAGCCCAAACCCTACCCAAATTGGGCCATGTCAATAAACTAAATGTAGAAGCGGTGTTAGGCCTTCAACCCGATTATATTTTGGTTGATTCCAATGCTTTGGCCAGTCCCGCCATTCAGCAATTGGCCCAATCTGCAGAAATAGAGGTTGTGGCGGTTCCCGTTCCTCAACGTCTAGATGGCGCATTAGCTAGCGCAAAAGCCTTAGCCCAAAAACTCTCTATCGCTCAAGAAAAAATCACAGCCCTAGAAGAAAAGATTAAAAAAGACCAAAAAGCCCTAACTGAGTTTTTGGCCCAACAAAAAGCTAGCCCCAAGGTCCTTTTTATTTATGCTCGTGGCAGCAAAGTCATCATGGCCTCTGGACAAAATACCCCCATGGCCAAAATGATTGAATTGGCTGGTGGACAAAATGCTGTAAACGATTTTGAGGACTTTAAGCCCTTGACGCCAGAATCTGTTTTGGCCAGCCAACCTGATATCCTACTTCTATTTAATTCAGGACTCGCCTCTCTAACCCAAGCAGAAAAATCTGCAGAAGAAGCCCTCCTTAGCTTACCCGCTTTAGTAGAAACTCCAGCCGCCAAGCATAAACGCATCATTTCTATGGAAGGCCATTACCTCTCTGGTTTTGGACCAAGAGCCGCAAAAGCTGCCCTAGAACTAGCCCAAAGCTTAGAAACACAAATGGACAAATAGTAGTCATTTTTTGGAGTTTAGTGTGTCCTTGGCCGCCCAATATTGGGCGGCCTTTTTTGTTTGAGGACCAACGAAAAGCGCAAAACTTGAAAAAAACAGATGAGTGGCCCAGCGCTGCGCAGCCGTGGCCCGAAGGGCCAGACCCAAGCCGCTGAAAGCGGCTGCAGGGCCGAGCGAACAGCGAGCGGCGCAGCATAGCGGCGGCCGCTTTGCGGCCGCGGGCCCAAAAAACTAATCACAAAAAAAAATAGATTCCTCTACTTTGACCACTTTTCCAATATGAAATGAATAATTTTCTACCCAAGGTTTTAAATCCGAATAGTATTTTGTCTCTAATAGCCCATTTCTGTCAAAAGATTCTCTTCGTTTTTCAATTTTAACCTGAGGGCCATCATAATTGATGATATACTCATCGGCTTCAGTGAGCCGCCCTGCAAAAAATGAACAAGTCATAAGCCTAGTCAAACGTTCTTGCTTATCATAAGTATAACACTCTAAATTCTTGAGTAAAAAAGCGAATTCCAGCTCTTCTTCCACTACACTAATCAATTGACCTTTTTTATTATACGAAAACCTATACTTCCAATTTATTAAGTTATCCTTATCTTTCTTCAGAATACTATCAATTAGACTTGGTGAAAAAAAGTTAGCCTCCGCAGAGTAAAACTCTAGCTGTTTTTTGTCAATATTATTCTTTAAGCTATGTATAAGCGTCGGCAAACAATCTTCATTTAAGCTAGGTGATTGAGTTGGTAAAGTGCAACTTAAACAACTAAGAATAAACCCCAAAATAAGTAGGTAGCATCTCATAAACGACTCTGAATTTTGATATTAAAGCCTACTTTATTTAGGCCAATCAAATTTAGCTCAAAATATTTATAAGAAAAAATTGCCCTTCTTCGGAACGATTTGCCCCTTCCTTTAGTTTGGGTATATGTAAGGCAATAAATCCCATCATTTTTTTAGCATTTTCAGCTAGAGGACCAAGTAGATTTGGCCCTCAGTACTTCTATTGTTGAGCAAACGGCAGAAGGCTTAAAATCTGGGCGCCTACAACATATATAAAAAGTTCTTTTTTGTTAAACCTTCAAAACCATTATTATGTATAATGTAAATAAGAAGAAAATTAACTACAGTGAAGATGTTTATTATTTTGACATCTACACCAACAACTATCCTGTTACGATTCATCGGAAGGATCGGGAGTTAGCGATCAAGACATTTCGTCGTTATCAAAGAGCGGGCAAGCGTTGTCAATGGTTAGGCCGTTGGAATGGAAAAAAGTTTGAGGACAGTCAAGTTTTCGCCTCTTAATAGATAAACTCCTTAAGGTCTCCCCAACAGCTAACATTTTTTAATCTAAACTATATTTATGAGCGCCTCTTTAGCCGTATTATTTTCAAACTATCAACTTTATACACATCAATTAATTCAATTGCGTTGGCAAGCCAAAAGCCTTAGTCCTTGGAACTGGGCGCCCAAACTAGCTGAATTTGCTCGTGAGGCCGAGCAAGAAAAAGATATTCTTTTGGATATAATGCTAGCGCAGGGGCAACTTCCTCCAGCCAGCAAGAGTGCGCAGCAGCGCTTAGCTAATATTCCTGATTTGCAGGGCGTGAAAAAAACTTTGCCTAAAATTTTAGCTCGTGTTCACCAAAACAGCCAACTCATTTTGGGCCAAATAGAGCAATGGGCCAAAGAACAGCCAAAAGAAAAGCGCTGGAGCAAACTAAAGTTGGCCCTTCAAAAGCGTCTAGCTGACTTAGAGAGCGCCCCTCAAGCACAGGAACTATCGGCCTAATTTTGAAAGCTCTCTTTATTTCCTTAGTTTAAGCCAATTCATTTTTCAAATTTAAATACTATACATGTTAATCATCAAGGTAAAAGACAATGAGCCTATTGACAGAGCGCTCCGTCGTTACAAGCGTAAAGTACGCAATACTAAGCTACTACGCGAATTTCGCAAACGCAAGCACTTCGAAAAGAAGTCAGTGCAGCGTCGTCACGAGGTCCTAAAAGCGATCTACAAAGACGAGAAAGATAGAGCAATGGAGGATTAAACCTCTGCCTGTGACCTACCAGGCCCTTAGGGGCCGCATAAAATGGACTGTTGATTTTATATCAGTTCATTTTTTTTTGCCCTTTTCAAAAAATCGAGATAAAATTCGGGCCAGCCGCCCCAGCCTTCAGCTGCATCAAAAGAGCTATTGTGCCATAAGCTGATACATCGGCCAGAGACATCTCGCAACTCAGCCAACAACTCATCGGTCAGTTTTTTGGCCACTTCTAAAGAGCAAGACAGATAATTTTTTAGACTCACATCCATAAGGGCAAAAGGGTGAATTCGCAGCTGTGTCGCTTGGTTTTGCTCTAAATCAAACCAATAAAAAGAGCGGCTATACGCTGCTCGAAAACCTATATTGGCTGCATAGCCCATGCTATAATCAGACTCGATGCCCAAAGCTATAAGCTGTTGGTATGTTTGGGGAAAACGAAGGCGCAAAAAATGTTGTCGACTTTGCTTTGGTCGAGTTTTGGTCCAGAAAGCTAGCCGTTCTAACTGTTGCTCCCAATCACCAGCATAAGCGGGGTGAATACCAATTTGATTGCCTTTCTGAGTCAATTGCTGAATCAATTGTCCTAAAATAGCCGCCTGCCAAGGAGTATTTTTGTCATAGGGACCATAATCTCCTAAAAGAAAAAAATAATGTGCAGCTTCTAGATCCAAAGACTGATGGGCCTGTTCTAAAAAATCAAAAACATCATAAGGGTCTTGAGTCTGCCCCAATAAAACCATTAACTGCCGTTTAAATTCTCTTGGAAATTGATAGGCATTTTTAACTAACTTCCCTAGTTGTCGCCAGACTGGCAGCCCCTTATACTTGTAGGCAAAGTCTATATCATAGGTTGGCAAAAATTCATAGGTTAGCTGTTTGATTTCGAGTTGAGGAAACTGTTGGACCAATAACTCTCCCAAGCGATTAAAATGATAATCTAGCCAAGGGCGCCGCAAATAAGTTGAAAAAAAGGATTGATCTGCAGAAAAGCGCCCATGCTGGTCTTCCTGAAAAAGCAAATACTCCTCATAGCGACTAACGGCCAAAAAGGCTAAACTCAAAAGATCAAAATCCAGCAAGCCAGAACGACCAACCAAAGTAAAAGGCCAAGCATTTTGATCCATTTGCCAATCCATAGCAGGTAATGGCCGTATATCCTTTTGGGACAAAATAGCTGTAGCTTGAGGAATAAACAGTGAACTCTCTTTCAATTCACCATAAGCTAATTTTGGCCCCTCATAAGCCAAAAAATCTACTTTGCTGGACAAATATAAAAGAGAAAGCCCCAAATGCTCCTCAAAAATAAGGGAACAAATATATTCCAAACGAGCGGAGAAAAAGGGCGAATAAAAAGCAACTACTCGCATTTAAAATGGATCTTTAGTACTATGCCCAAATTGGTCTACCCGCTCTCCCCTATGGTTAATAAAAAAGTGCTCTTTGGCCTGCCAAACCTCTGTAATCCCATGACGAAAATGCCCCACAAAGTCATATACAAAAGGGATCACTTCATTGCCTTCTATATCAATAAAGCCCCATTTATCCCATTTTTTCACTGCAGCCAGATTTTCACTAAAATCATAGGCCGCCAAATACTTTGGAGCAATAATAACAGACTCATCAGCCTTATTGTAAAAGCCCCAACGCTTACTTTTAGCATCCTGAAAGCGACTAACATTTTCTAGTAACTTGACCAATTTTAGCATGCGGTCAATTTTCTCAAAAGCCTCTGCATGCATATCTTTTACCCCGTTGAGCAACAATTCTACAGATTCTGCATAACGCTGCTCTTCGTAGGCTTTATTCGCAGTTTGTTCCGATTCTAGCCAAATAGCCTCCCTTCGACAAATTTCTATTTTGTGCAAAATAACGGCTTTTGTAGGAGTAAAGCCCTCCTCATAAAAGTCTAATGCCTTGCGAAACTCTTCCTTGGCCCTCCCCCATTGCAACTCTAAAAAAAGAGCTTGAGCCGCTTTAATATGCTTATCGAAAGGTGCCCGCTTAATGGCCAGTTCTTCGGCCTGCAAAAGCTGATTAACTTGCTTAAACAAGCCTTCCATTTCCGCATCTTTGCGCAATTGTAAGGCATCCTTACAATTAAAATAAGCATCCTGATAACGCTTTTGTTGCCAAGCTTCTCGAGCTGCCCGAGCATAATGCCGAAAATCAATTTCTCGATGACATCGATCAATTTTGGCCTCTAAAATTTCGCGATGTGGCACAAATCCCTCCCGCCAATGCTCTAGCGCATCCTTATATAAGGGCAAAGCCGAACGCAAACGCTCTGGCTGCTGTTCCCAATTCGCAAAAAGCGTATCCGCCTCTTCCAAAAGGTCTTTAAAGGTATCCTCTAAATCAAATTTCTGCTGTCGAACCTTTAACAGCTTTTGATTGAGGTCCTGCACCAATTGGTCAAAAAGCTCGTTCTTTACGTTTTCGCTATCATAAATAGGCAAACCCGCCCGAGGCAAAACCGCCAATTCTCGATAAGCAGTATCCTCCCACCAACAAGTGTTCAATATAATAGGCACCACCAAGGTTTTTTCCTTGCGATGCAAGTCTAAAGCCGTTTTTAAATTGCGGCCCGAAAACAAAGGAGTTAAAATAGAGGCCTCACTCAATAAAAGTAATAACAAATCCGCAGCCTCCATCATCTCCGCCAATTGCTCATAATCCCCACTATCTAATTTGGTTTTACTATACCAAATTTTATTCACCTGATAGGTTTCATTCTGCTCGTCCAACTCCTTGAGATGCTGATATAACTCCTCAAACTTGGGCCGATCATCCGGATGATAAGCAATAAAAATATTAAGCGTATATGTAGCCTTAATATACATCTAGCTAGGCTTTTGATAACGGGCTAGCTGAAGCAGCCCCCATTTATTGAGACGATGCTGCAAAGACACACGCAATACCCCAAATCCATACTTCATCGAACGCCGAAAGTTAATACTTGAGGCCTCTTCAAAGTATTTGGTCGGACAAGTAACTTCCGCTATGTCAAAACCCGCATACACAATCTGCGAAAGCATCTCATTGTCAAATACAAAATCATCATCATTCGCATTGTAATCAATCCCCTCCAATAACTCCCGATGAAAAGCGCGATAACCCGTATGGTATTCCGACAATTTATAGTTAATCAACAAGTTTTGCGTAAAGGTCAAAAAGCGGTTGGCCACATACTTATAAAGCGGCATCCCGCCTTTCAAAGCGCCCATACCCAAAATACGCGAACCCAAAACAGCTGGATATAAGCCCTCTCCCAAAATATTCACCATGGCGGGAATTAACTTGGGCGTGTATTGATAATCAGGATGCAACATAATCACAATATCTCCCCCTATTGCTAAGGCTTTATTATAAAGCGATTTCTGATTGCCTCCATATCCTTTGTTGCTTTCATGCCGAATAATATGCTGTATACCTAGTTCTCTAGCCACATCTACAGTATTATCTCGACTACAATCATCACAAAGGATAACTTCATCCACCAAGTCAAAGGGAATTTCCTGATACGTAATTTCTAAGGTTTGTGCTGCATTATAGGCCGGCAAAACGACCACCACTTTTTGTCCTTTATACATGGGCTATTTTTTCTTCTTTTTCTTTTTGTCAGCCGCTTTTTTCAAGTAGCAGGTCTTCAAAACAATAGCACTGCCCTCTACCTTACAATCCACTTCTTCGGGATTATCCGTCAAACGAATGCTTTTCACTTTGGTCCCTCTTTTTACTACCATCGAGCTGCCTTTTACTTTCAAATCTTGGGTTACAGTTACGGCATCCCCATCCTCTAGAATGTTGCCATTGGCATCTTTTACTTCCATTTTCTTTACTTTAATTCAACGAGACAAATCCCGCTTTTATGTATAAAAAGATTCAATTTTTTATTTAGGGGCCTCCGCAGCAAAGCTGCGGCGCTAGGTTTCGGGGCTCGCAAGTCTGCTCGGCCCTGCGGCGGCAAAGCCGCCTGGGTCTGGCCTGCGGCCACCCCTCCACAGCGCTAGGCCGTTTGCCGCCCGCAGGGCGGCAAGGCGCTTCGCGCCTTTTGGGCCAAAATAGCTCGCCCCAACTCCCCCGAAAAATCCTGAAGGGATTTTGAGAAGGGGTGGGCGGGCGGGTCATCAAAAACGCATGAGGAGCGCAGCGACGAATACCACTTTCGGGCGGAAGTTAACTAAAAAATTAGTCTTCCTTCTTCTGTTGCTGCAAATAAACTGCTCTAGAAACTGCCTGATACTTATCCGAACCACCAATAACTTCCTGCTCCTCTTCCTGTGAAAAACGCTGGCTAAAAGGCGCATCCAAACCCGAACTCTTACAAACCGCTTTTACATGCGTAATATCATCACAACGGGGAATTAAGCGACTAATTTGCTCAAATGGCTCTCGCTTATAATCCCCACTCAAACCACAACATTCTACAATTTTGCCCTGATTCGCCCAACGATCAGCAAAATCAGCCGCATCGGGATAAAACTGAATCTCATCAATGCAAATGACCTCATAATCTTGGACCAAATCATCTAGCTCTGCTAACTTGGTACAGGCTGTAGCCTCATAACGCAATTTATCATGCGTAACAATCATTGCCGCAGAGTCATCATATCGACGATCTTTGGCGTATTTCACTAATAAACAGGCTTTTCCCGCAATCCGATAACGACGATAACGAGTAAGCAAAAGGGTACTTTTGCCCGAGAACATCGGGCCGATGATAAGCTGTAATTTTCCGTTCATGCTGCGCTTTGGTTTAAGAAGCTACAAAGCAACAGTTTTTTATAGAAAAAGGCAAGTTTTAAGGTCCAGAAGAAAAAAAAGCCCCAAAGCGCTTGGCGCTTTGGGGCTTTTCACGGAGGCCAGACTAACGGTAGTCTGGTTGATCTAAAATATACATATCTTCTTTCTTCCGAATGACCTCATCCATCTTGGCCGTTTCTAGATTTTCGGCATCTGTCATATCACATTTGATGAGGATCGTACGGTAGAAGGTGGTATTTTCCATATCGGCTTCGCGTAGGCTAGCCCCTTCTAGGTTTGTTTTTTCTAAGTTCACCCCCACCAAACTAGCTGCTGTAAAATTGGTCCCTTCGCAATTGGCTTTGCGCAAGCGGGCGCCAGTGAGATCAGCAGCGCTAAGGTCTGCATTTTTGAGATTGGTGCGGCGCAATTCGGCTACTTTGCCATTAAACTCGCCAAAGTCGGCTCCAGAAAGGTTGGCATCTTCTAAAACTGTTTCATAGAAGTTGACTCCTCTTAGGTCCGCTTCGCTCAGGTTGGCCCCTGTCAGGTCCATATTAGAAAGGTCCATACCCGAAAGATTGGCTCCTGCCAAATTAATAGGCTTATCGGGAAAATTCTTGCGATAGGCATCCCAATATTTTTTGCCCTTTTTGAGCATGCGATATTGCTGCTCATCCATTTCGCTTTCCTCTTGGGCCAATAGAGCTGTAGAAAAGCTAAAGAAGCATATTAGGAGTAGGCTAAAAAGTGAAAGTGTCTGTTTCATAGTCATTATTTTTTGTCAAAAGATAGCTAATACCTGGCAGATAACAAATAGCGTGCAATAAAAAACCTGAGCGCAGGAAATTGGTCCAAAGGCCCAGCGCTGCGCAGCGGTGGCGCAAAGCGCCAGACCAAGGCGGCTTGCCGCCGCAGGGCCGAGCAGACCTGCGAGCCGCGAAGCATAGCGGCGGCCGACCTAGCCAAAGGCTAGCCGGCCGCGGGCCCCAAACCCATCTCTTATTGCTGCAATTCTTTCTTTGCCTGCTGAGGCATTTTTTGTTGAAAAATAGCGTTGAGTGATTCTAATTCTTTCTGTTTGCGGCTATGTTTATCTCGAATAAAATAGAGGGTATTGATCGAAGGCATTTTCCCGCTCCAGACAAGCTGTAATTCTTTATTTTTCAGCTCTTTTTGAACGAGGATATCGGGAATAATAGCCAGCCCTTCTTGTGTTTTTAGGCATTGAATAATAGTTGAAAGGCTGGGCAGCATAAAGTTGGGTTGAAAAGGCAAGGGTTCATTAAAATTATCGGACCAAAATCGGCGGCTATGGTCCATTTCATTGACCACTGCATACCATGGAAATTCTCTTAGCTGCTGCGCTAATAGCTTGTAATTTTGGTCCTCAATTGCCTGCTGAAAAGGAGAAAGATCTAAATGAGCAGAGCCAATCAGATAAAGTTGTTCTTGAGAAAAAGGTGTTGCTTCGAAGCGGTTTTTCAGGCTATGATCTAGCGGTTGAGCCGTAATTAAGAGATCCAAAAGGCCTTGTTCCAACTCTTTAAAAAGGGTTGAGTTATCGGCAAATCGGGCATGTACATCAAAAGAGAGCGTTGATAGCTGGGGGGCTAAAACCAGTGAAAAAATTTCGGAACAAAGGCCAATGCGAATTCGCTCTCGTTTTTGCAAAGCTCTTTGCTGAAAAAGTTCTTCAACTCGGTCCAATCGTTCTAGGGCCGGCAAGGCGTAGGCATATAGTTGCTTAGCTTCTTCTGTGGGCTTCATTTTTCGGCCTGCTCGAATAAATAATTTATAGCCCAGATGTTGTTCTAAAGCTGCTAACTGCATACTGAGGCCAGGCTGAGAGCTATATAGTTTTGGTGCGGCTCGACTAATATTTCCCTGCTCATAAATTGCCTTAAAGCTGCGTAACCATTCTAAATTTAACATATATAAAGTCGATTAAAGCGCTACTATAAAAATACTAATAGCTTGCTGAAAAATTGCTAATTGCCTAGAGCAAAGATAGCGCTTAATTTTGTGTCGCAATTAGGAGCATGCCTGCTCCATTTTACTGAATTTACTTTCTAAACACATAATTAGCATGAAAAAGCAACATATTTTTGTAATAAACGCTGGCTTCCCATTTGGTCATTCTCCTGGTCAATTTAACCAAAGTCTATTAGCGCTTGATCTTGATTTTTTTGGCCCCAAAGAAGGTTATGAACTGCAATACACTAAACTAAGTGAAGAATATGATTTAGAGGAAGAAGTAGAAAAATTCCTTTGGGCCGACACCATTATTTATCATATGCCAATTTGGTGGTTTCATATGCCTTTTCGTTTCAAGGAATATATTGATCGGGTCTTTACCCAGGGACATGGACGAATTTATGCCAGTGATGGTCGATCTTCTAAAAACCCCAAAATTAATTATGGAACTGGGGGCTTACTAGATGGCCGCAACTACCTAGTAACCAGCAGTTGGAATGCCCCTAAGGAAGCTTTTGAATGGGAAGGCGAGTTTTTTCAACAAAAATCTGTTGACGAAGGTGTCCTCTTCCCTTTTCATAGAATGAATGCCTTTGTTGGTCTTGAGTTTAAAGATAGTCTGCATTTTCATGATATAGAGAAAAATGCCCGAGCAGCTGACGAATTTGCTAGATATCAGGCATTTTTGACCAAAAATTTCTCTTAGATAGCAATAAAGGCTGGCTGGGCTACGGCCAATTTTTCAGGCTATAAAAAGCTATTTTTGCTCAGAAAATTCTCCAAAATGGTTACTTTGTCTTACTTAAAAGAGAGTATATGGAAAAGCAACTTCCTTGGGGAAAAATGTATTATCAGGATGGCGTATTTATTTGTGATATTGCCAAAGGAGCACATATTGATATAGCAGAAATGGACATTTGGGCCGATACAGCAGCAGAATTCTCTGCGGGCCAGCCCTTTACTTTTTTGGTCAATCTTTCTGAGATGAAATCGGTTTCGAAAGAAGCAAGGCGGCTAAAAATTTATGAAGATGAGCGTTTGCATATCATTGCTGGTGCCATTCAAATTAAGTCAGTACTTTCTAAAATGCTGGCCAACTTCTTTTTGCAAATGAATAAAATTCCTAGTCCCGTTCGGATGTTTAACGATAGAGAAAAAGCCCTAAGCTGGCTAGCCAAATTGCAAAATGATGAGGGAGCTTAAATTGAATATTCGTTTAGGTATTATGCGCATAGGGAAATTACTGAGCGAAGGGGAAGAACTACCTAAATTTAGCTTATGCGATAAAAACCGCTAAAAATCAGTGACTTGAGGCCTAAATTTGCATCATTAGAATAAGACAACTTATTCCAACTCATGCAAAGTTTATCCTTATGAATTTCCCCAAAGTCATGTTATTTGCCCTACTACTCCTTAGCCCAGGCTTTATCTTAGCCAATAATGATATGGACCAAGACGGCATCGCTGATCTGCTTGATTTTGACGCGGATAACGACGGTATCCCCAACTATATAGAAGAGGCTTATACCCCTAAAGATCAGGATGGAGATGGCATTCCCAATTACTTAGACCTAGATAGCGATAACGACGGTATTCCCGATTTGGTAGAAGCAGGTATGCTAGACCAAAACGGCGATGGCCGAGTAGATGAATTTATTGATGAGGACCAAGATGGCTGGCATGATTTCGCAAATATAAGCTATGCTCAACTCGATATTGACCAAGATGGACTTCCTGCTTTTTTGGACCTAGATTTTGATGGAGATGGCCAAGCAGACCTTTGGCTTTGGGAACAAATGGAATTGGACCGAGATGAAAATGGTCAGCTCGATAGTTTTAGAGATTTGGACCAAGATGGCCTAGATGATCGCTTTGATGGCGACTTGGTCAATATTCAACTTCTCGGAGAAAATACAATTCCGCCTTCTAAACATATTGCCCTTCTATACGAGCAAGTCCACAATGCTCCCGCAGCAAATGTAAGCTGTGAAGAGGTCGATCAATATGGCCTTTGCTATGATACTCAACTGTAAATAACCAACCACCAACTATAAGTATTCCTAAGGAGCCTCCAATTTGGGGGCTTTTTCATGTCCATAAGTTTGATAATAACTAGCTAGAAGTTCTTCTAGGTATTGTTGTCTATCTTTTTGCTCAAAATTCATTCGCTCTTCAAAACCAATAGGTAGAAAAAGGGCCTTTTGTTGACGAGATAATAACTCCCAATCATAGCGATATTGCATCTGGGCCATCAAAAATGCTTTTTTCCATTTTTTTAATGCCTTTTGCTGCTGCTCATTAAGCGCGCTTTCTCCCAATTTTTTCTCTAGCTCCTTCAGTTGTTTTCTCCAACAGCTGTACTTTAGTTTTATTAAATTGATGGCCTCTGCTCTAAAAAAATTGGCATCAGCTTGTTCTAAAGCGGTCTTTTCTTGCTCATATTTTTGCTGCAGCTGCTTCTGCTCCTTAGCCAAATCCTTTAGCGCTCGCTTTAAATTACTTGGCTTCTGCTGAGCATAAAAGGCCTTTTTTCTCTGCATCAGCTCTAACCACCAAGCAGACAACTCCTTCATCAAAAAAGGTTTTTCTGCTGCCCAAGCCGCTAAAGAGCGTTTTTCTCCTCCTATAAACTGTATTTCAGCCTTTTCAAGATCAACCCCTTCCAAAGCTAACATACTTTCTATACCGAGCTCATTAAGCAATCCTTGATCTAAATTAGGCCTAATAGATGGCAATTTCTTTTTATAATTTCGCTTAAAATTAGCCAACTGCTTCAATCTTCGATTTCCTTCTAGCTCTTCCTGCGCCCAATTACTCTTTAAAGCTCGCTCTTCCTTCTCCAAAAAGGCTTTTTGGTTTTCATAATTGATCTGAAGCTGCACTAAACTAGCCTCTTTTTTATCTGCGGAAAAACTAAGAGAGGCTAAACGGGCCAATTCCTCAACTTCCAATTCTCCTAGATGCACCCTAGCTCCCGCTATACTTTTTTGCCCTTTCAAGGGATAAGGAAACTGCTCCCATAAGCGATTTAAAAAGGCATCTTTTTTTTGCCAAATAGCGGCTGGAGTGGCTAGATTTTTTTGATTGGACCACTCTTTTATCGCTTCCTCTTCTCGCTTTTGCGCAAAAATGCGCTCTTCCAATACCAAAGCCTGCCGCTCTTTCTCCAATTCTGCCAATCGCTGCTGATAATCTCTTTCTAATTGCTTTTTTTCTTCTTCCAACTCCCAATAAGCTAACTCTTTATCAGCCAAAGGAGGCTGCTCACTTTCTTCATTCAATGCCTTTAGTTCAGCCCAAATTGCGCCTATTTTCACTGCTTGCCGCTCTTGCAGCAAGAGTTTTTCTCGCTTATAATAACCTACCAGCGCCAAAGCTAGAGCAACGGGAAATATGGAAAAGCTTTTCTGAAACCCATAGGCCCAATGAAAAATAAGCGACAAAAAGGCCCCAAGCACAACTAGAATAGGCAGCGCAAATAAAATTTCTTTGCGCAAATAAGTCGGAAAAATTACAGCTTTAGGCAAAGTTGTAGGTAAAAGCAAGGCCTGTCTGGCCCAATCTGCTCGAATAGCCGCCTGCAACTCATCCAAACTTTTCGCCTCAAGCTCCAAAGAACCAGCTAATTCTGAAACAGTCAACCAACGCCCCTTTTCACGCCATTTTAAGGGATAAAAACCTGCAAAACGCTCCAATAAGTCACTATCCCCTAACTCGGCCCACAACAGATAACACCAATCTTTAGCCGCAGGCCGAAACGAAGGATGTTTATGCCCAGCAATAAAAGCCTGCTTAAATCCTTCTTGCAAAGCCAGCGACTGATCTCTAAAAACTTGATGTGGGGCAGGAATAACCGAAAAAGAAAAAGCCGAATTATGCACAAAAAGTCCCGCCTCAATCTTTTGATGCAAACTCGCCAGTTGCACATATTCGCCCTCTGCCGTGGCCGCAAAAGGATGAATCCCAAATAATAATTTATAGATGATAACGGCCAAAGAAAAATTATCCCAACTCGCATCAAAAACAACAGGCCGATCAGCTCCATAATACTCTGGCCCACTATACTCTGGCGTACTTACCGTCGCCTTTTCGATGCCATCGGGATGCTCCAACTGCATAGCATCCAAATCGACAAAAGCCAATTGTTTTTCCGCACTAAATAAGATATTTTCGGGCTTCAAATCAACTAGAACATAGCGTTCTTCCGCTTGCAAATGCGCTAAACCCAAAGCCAATTCAAAAGCTAGGCAAAGCCGCAAAACTCGACTATTTTCTGTCCCTAAATTATAGACCTGAAAAGCATCCCCCAAGCGACTAGGCAATTTGGGCAAACAAAAAAGCTCTAGTTTATGCCCTTCCACAAAAGGCATGAGCAAGCCCCTCAGTTGCTTATTTTGGTCCAAAACTAATTCCTCAGGCCAAACGAAAATAGCCTTTTGTTCTTCCAAAGAACTGGGCGGATAAGCTTGCAAAGCCCGCAACTTGGCCTTTTTTTCGACCTGCAACTTATGCGGATAATACAATTTCACCACCCGATTAACTAAAGAGCGGGGACTCCTTACCTTATATAACTCTCCTTCTCCCCCATGGGCAAAAGGCTTGGCAGCCAACAAAATACGCTCTTTCGTTTTTTCTAAATAGAAACTGTTACTAGACATGGGAATAAAATCAACGGTTTCCCGAATCTACTATTTTTTTTATTCTTTTTTAGATTTTTTGGGGCCCGCGGCCCAGCTAGGCAAAGCCTAGCTGGGCCGCCGCTAGGCTGCGCGGCTCGCTATTCGCTCGGCCCTGCGCCAGCAAGCTGGCTCGGTCTGGCCTGCGGCCACTGCTGCGCAGCTGGGCCATTGGCCCTTCGGGCCAGGGCTTCGCCCCCTAATAGCAAAAAGCAGCCCTTCTCTCAAGAAAGAAGGGCTGCTTAAGCTCAAAATATGCAAAGTAAAATCATAGAGAAACAGAGCTAAAAGGCAACTCCAGCCTCTTTAATGGCCAAACCTAAGGCATCTCGCATACTGCCTGTGGTCCGAATTTCATCAATAGAAATACCCAACTCAACAATGGTTTGTGCAATGGGACCAGAAACCCCAGAAATCATGCACTGCGTCCCCATCAAACGAGCCGCTTTGCTCATTTTAATCAAGTGATTGGCTACTGCAGTATCCACAATAGCCACACCACTAATATCTAAGATAAAAAACTTGGCTTGTGTCTCTGCAATCTTGTCCAACATGGCCTCCATTACATCTTTTGCTCGTTTAGAGTCAATAAACCCAACCAAGGGCAAAAGAAGAATATCTTCCCAAATTTGAGCAACAGGAGTAGATAACTCTCGCAAAGCATCATTTTGGTCCTCCAAGCTCTTTAATGAGCGCTTTCGGTACACTTCCGAAACAATGTCTAGCCCCACCTGTGCATACTTCTTAAAAGCCAAAATAAAGTCTGCATCTTTACCTGCATACTTAATAAGCTCTTCTAGTACAAACTCTTGGCAAGCAGCTAACAAAGACATAAATGCATTAAGGCTAAGTCCCAAGCCCAAAAAAGCATCCCCAAAACCTAGGTGTCTTTCTACATAGGCCTCATCTAAAACTCCAGAAATCATGTCACTCCAGATAATAGAATTCCCTTGGTCTATTCCCGCAATTAGGTCTTCTGTATAGTACTCTCCATACTCTGGGCAGTTGCGCATCCAGTCAAAAAGACGCTCAAATACCTGCCCTTCTACTTCTGCTGGAACCTGCTTACCCGCTGCAGCAATAAGGTCCAAATCAGATTGATCAATAAAGAATTGTCGCCTGTATAAGGCCGCTGTTTTTACTTTTTGCATAGTTGATTCTGATTAGTTTAGTTGGTCATTCAATCAAATGTAAGCAGAAGACGCTAATTTTCGTCACAAATTCTAAGCTTTACTTAAAAATAATATTTTGCAAATATTGGCATAGGCCTACTAAAAAATGTTTTAGCAAAAAAACTTGTCCACTTTTGAATTAGAATAGCAACTTATACAAGCTAAAAGCAAAATAAATTTGGTATAAAAAAACCGCAACATAAGCCAAAGCCTATGTTGCGGTTAAAATCCTTTCTATCGCCTAAATATTACTTCTCAATTTCGAAAGTTTCGGCAGGAAGATCAATATCAAATTGTACATCTTTCACGGTACACTCAATAGGATAACCTTTGAGCTCTTTTTCTTGCTTGTAAGAAACTTGAATACCATTTACCTCTTTATAGTCGCTATAAACTGTTGTTTCTTGGCGGCTCACAGTACGTGATTGGCTGCTAATTCCAGAAACCCCCTCTTCTACTGTTGATTGAGAGTTGTGGATTTCCTGTACTTTTAGACCAGTTTCCATATCATAGAAAAACTCATAACGCTCTGTTTGATCGCTATTTTCAGCTACAATCTTATAGGCTTTTCCTTGACGCAAACTTGTTGTACCTGAAAAAGCAAATTTGTAGCCATGATTCATAAGGCCCAATTCTGTAGGATAAGTAGCTACAGCCTGCTTTTCTTTGATTTCTGCTGCGGTCAATTCGCTGACTTCTCCATCGCTAAAGTATTGCTTTCCATCAAAGGTTGTGGGAATTTCACTTCCATTCATGCTCGTTAACGTACGGTATTTTTGGCCCTGCAAAATAATATGCTCCTCATCAATGACAAATTTCTTACTTGTTGAATTCGCTTTGAGACTAGAGCTTCTAGAGATATACATGTTGTTGATTTTCTCTAGTTTATCCTTTCCTCCTAAGGCGATAAAATAGGCATCAAGAACAGCATCCGCATCGCTAAGGCGGCTATCTGCTGCAGCTTTACTTTTAGAGGAAGCTGCAGCACGGCTGGTATTAGCTGTTTTGTCACTACTTTTAGTTGTGCTTGTCTTATCGCTAGTTGCCGACTTGCTTTTTGTTTTGTTTTTGCCAGTTACTGCATCTTCTGCTTTATCCAAGCTTTTGTCTACCGTTTTATCGACGGCTTTGTCTGCACGTTTTTTTAATTTTTTCTCGGCACGTTCCTGTGCGCGTTTCAAAAAGCCCTGAGCCTTTGCTTGTTGGGGCATTAGGCCCAAAAATAGGGCAAATACGGAAAGATAAATCCAATGCTTCATGAGAATTTGATTTCTGTTAATAGATATAATTTAAATAAAGGGACGACCGCTTAATCAGTCGGTTAATGAATATTTCTTGCTTAACAAAAACATTGCCTAAAATAACGCTTATAGGACCTGTTTTTACTTCATTTTCTGCGTTTTGCAGGCCGAAGGCCGCAGGCTGAGGGATGGACAGCAGTGGCCTTAGGCCAGACCTAGTTTTTTTGAGCACAGCGAAAAAAAACGCAGGGCCGAGCGATCAGCGAGCTGCGAGACAGCCCGACCTGAGTGAAGCGAGGGGCAGCCCCAAAATTATTAAAACTTAAACATCCAATAAAAAAATTGCTTAACAGAGGGTTGTTTGCCGTAGAGCAAAATCCCGATGCGGTAAATTCGGCCCGATAACCAAATCATGGCAATGGCCGAGAGGAATAGGATGCCTAAGGATAGGCCAAGTTGCCAAAGTGGGGGGTCGAAAGCGAGGCGGGCGGGCATGATGACTGGCGCAAAAAAGGGAATATATGAGGCGTATTCGACTAGGCTGCCATTGGGGTTTTCTATGGCCTGCAAACCAATAAGCATAGCCGCTACAACGGGTATCGTTACGATAATAGTTAGCGATTGTCCCTCGCCCCAATCATCGCCCATAGCGGCACCAATAGCGGCAAAAATGGAGGCGTAAAGTGTATAGCCGAGTAAGAAAAAGGCCAAAAAGCAGCTCAGCAAATAGGCATAATTAAATTGGCTAAAGCCCTCTAAATTGTCCATAATCATCAGCATTTGGTCCTCATCTAGGCCACTGCCTGAAGGCAAGGGCGAGCTGCTTGCTGCGGGTAGAGCCACAAATAGACTGAGGATAAGCTGCAGAGTCGGGATCGTTAGCCCCCAAATTAAGAACTGAGTTAGACCAACCGCTCCCACACCAATAATTTTGCCCAACATTAACTGAAAAGGCTTTACAGAAGAAATCACAATTTCAACAATTCGGCTCGTTTTTTCTTCCATTACCGAACGCATAACCATATTGCCATAAATCAGGATAACCATATAAATGAGCATCATCATACCCCCTCCTAAAAAGCTAGCTAAATAAACCTGTGCCGAAGCCGCAGTTTCTTTTTCGCCAGCTATATTTAGCTGATTAAAATGTAAGTCGCTGCCCTTCAAATCGGCTCGTTCCAAGTCTTTTAGGTTAATGCCCAAAAGCTGTCGCCGTTCTTTAATAAGCCGACGAGCCAGGCGTTGTCGCAATAGAGATTGAGTGCTAGCGCTCAGGGGTTCACGGCCATAAAGCTCTAATTGAATAGTCAATAAATCTGTTAAGTTATCTCGATTTTGCACCGCTGTTTTGGGAATATGCAAAAGCGCATCCACCTGATTATTTTCTGCCTGAGCCAATAAGTCGCGCAAGCTATCTAAGCTTGCTTTGGGCGCAGCAACTAAGTTCAAACTACCCGAAGAAGAAAGTGCGCCCTCCACCTGATTGAGCAAATTGGCCTCATCTACTACCCAAATCGTTTTTTCTTTACTCACCGCCGACATACTCGCAAAAATACTAATGCTAAAGAGCAACAAAAAGCCTAAAGGCGTGAGAATAGTGGTGAGAATAAAACTTCTTTTTCGCACCCTAGAACCGTATTCACGGCTTATAATTAACCAAAGTTTTCGCATAATTTTTATTCCTGTACCATTTCGATAAATATCTCTTGCAAGCTAGGCAAAACCTCCTCAAAACGCCGTATAGGCAAGCCCGCAGCCACCACAGCCGCAAAAAGTTCTGCGCTTGTTTGTTCTTCTTGCAAGCGAATTTTTAACCAGTCCTCGCCCTGCTCTAATAGCTCAAAAGCATGCGCAAAATCATTAGCGGCTGGACCTTGAGTTTGGATCAAAAATTCATTCTTCTTAAAGCGCTCTTTGACCTCTTCTACCTTGCCCAAAAATAATTTCTCGCCTTTGTTAATCAAGAGAATCTGCTCGCAAATTTGTTCTACCTGCTCCATGCGGTGGGTCGAAAACAAAATAGTGCTTCCCTCCTCTTTTAAGCGGTAAATTTCTTCTCGAATAATTTGGCTATTCAAAGGATCTAAACCCGAAAAAGGCTCATCCAAAATTAAAAGTTCTGGCTCGTGAATCACTGTCACAATAAACTGAATCTTTTGCTGCATTCCTTTAGATAATTCCTCAATCCGCTTCTTTTTCCAGCCCTCAATATCAAAGCGCTGCAGCCAAGCAATCATCCGCTTTTTGGCCTCTTTTTTTGTCAATCCCTTCAAGCGAGCCAAGTACATAATTTGTTCGCTCACCCGCATTTTTTTATACAAACCGCGCTCCTCTGGCATATAACCAATTTTACGCTGCGTTTTTGGCCCCACCAACTGCCCATCAAAAAAAATCTTTCCTTCATCGGCCTTCGTAATGGCGCAAATCATCCGAATCAATGAGCTTTTGCCCGCCCCATTGGGACCCAACAAACCAAAAATTTGGCCTCGACTCAACTCAAAACTTAGGTCATTCACCGCCTTATGCCCAGCATATTGCTTATGAACGCCTTCCAATTTTAATAAACTTGTATCCAATCTTCTGTTTTTTTCTTTTTTGGGGCTGCCCCGCCCTGCGGGCGGGTCGGGCTGTGTCGCAGCTCGCTAATCACTCGGCCCTGCGCAAAATTTCGCTACGCTCATTTTGCTGGGTCTGCGGCTTTGCCGCACTGCTGTCCATCCCTCAGCCAGTCGTCGCTTCGCTCCTCTTCTTGGACCTATTTACAGCTACAAGACCACTTTTTACCCAAATCAATTACCGTAATTACTCTAGGGTCCGTCTCACAAGCCCCAATCACGACACGCAACTTTTGGCCATCTCGGCTGATGCCCTCATAGGCAAAAGAAGGACAAGGTTGGTCGTTCGGCTTGGTTTTCCGATAATTGATTTTCCCCTTTTCCAAAATTTCTTGAATTTCATAGGCATCAATATGCCGACAAGCAGAACGGCATTGGCCGTGCTTGGTCATCCGCAGTGGCTGCCCCTTAAACTCCAAGTCATCATAATCAAAATCCTTCTTCAGGATGCTTCTCTTGGCTGGTTCATCAGCAGAAGCACTATCCTTTTGCTGAACAATGGCTTCCTGCTCCGAAGGCTGCTGAGGCTCAAATTGACAAGCGCCTAAGCAAAAAAGCACAAATAACAAATAGAGATATCGCATATTTATATATATTCGGTTATGGTCCAAATATTGAACGCTTTTAAATTTCTCACAAGATAAACTATAGATATGAAAAAGCTAATCGTTTTTTGTAGTTTCCCCTTGCTCGCTTTTAGCAGTATGCCCCAAGCAGCCGAAAATCATTTATCTACTGAAACAACAATAAACATTATGGAAGAAAACCTTATGACTGATGACGAGTACGTCATGACTGAAGCAGAAGCCGCAGCCTATAAGAAATTAGCCTTTGGCCTAAGAGACCGCATCAAAGCAGGTGAAGATATTTATGATTTGTCCAAGGAAGGCACTGAAATCCTTTGGCAGGCAAGAGCTGCCTGTAAAAAAGCCTTTACTATTTTTGAAGAGAAATGCCCCTTTGGTGCTTATGAAAAACCAACAGACTACTCGCCTCAAGGAATGAAAGACTTCCTCTCCGATCGTCAGGGAGCTTGGCGAGCTGGAATCCCACACAAAAACTACTTCAAAGAGGAGTCTAAAGCCTTTATGATGCTTAAGATGTGGTTTAAGATGCACGAAGCACATATAAACTTCCTCAATGATGGCAAGAAGGAGGCGCTAGAGTTTGCCAGCTTATCCAAGCGTTTTTATCTGCGTTTTCTTAGCCCCAAAACAAGATTGGAAAAAGGCTATAGCAAAGAACAATACCAAAAAATGTATGGCGGAGCTGCACGCTAATCATTAGAAAAAAGGGCTGTCGAAAATTCGACAGCCCTTTTTGGTTTAATCGCGAAGCAAAGCTTCAAACTTCTCAAAATAGGGAGGGAGTTCTGTTTGCTGGAGCCTGTTTTGGCCCAAAAAAGCTTCCTTTAAGGCCCAAAGTTGTAGTTTTTCTTCTAAGCTACGTTTAGGCAGCTTTGCTAAAACAGCATACAAAGGCTCAAAGTCGCTAACAACGGCCTGAAAAAAAGCGAGGGCTTTATCATTTAGGCCAAATTCTTCTAAGTTTTTGGCTACGCCAATCATATCTGGACCAATAAGCTGGGCCGCATGGCTAAAAAAATGCTGGCTGAGGAGCAAGCGGGCGTAGCGCATGCTCAACTCTCCTTCCTTATCTTTGCGGTCCTCAAAATAGCAGGCCATATAGAGCAACCAATCTCTCAATTCTGCTATTTCTTCTAGCTTTTTATTTTCCTTGTTTTGGACCAAAAAATTAGCGGCGAAGTTGAGCAAGGGCAAAATGCGGTAAGCCAAATCTTGGGCGGCTTTGGTTTGCTTGAGCTCCGATTGCCAGAGATCCAATAAGCGGCAGGCCTCAATTAGATCGAGCCAAAAAGGCATTTGGCTATTTAGGTCCAAACTACCAACTTCTTCCTCTGTTTTATATCCGCCTTGCCAAAGCCAGAGCCGCAGCATCCAGCCACCCGGCCAGTTATCGTTTTGGCTAATTTGGGCCCAAGCCCATTCAGCAGCTTGGGGATTTTGGTACTTGAGCAAGCACTCAAAAAAAGGTCTATTGGGGCTTTTGCCCAAAAAAGGATAGAAGTCCGTCATGATTGGCGATTTATTTTGGCCCAAAGTTGCAAATTCAAAGGGAAAAGCAAGGCCCAAATTCTACTCTTTTTTATTTTTTTGTAATTTTGGTCCCTTTGGAGCCTCTTTTTGCGGTCTACAGGCCCGAAGGGCCGCAGGCTGAGGGATGGATAGCAGGGCCGCCGAAGGCGGCAGACCAAAGCGCTTAAGCGCTGCAGGGCCGAGCGAATAGCGAGCTGCCGAATAGCCCGACCCGACCGAAGGGAGGGGCAGCCCCAAAACAACAACATTTAGCCGATAAACGAGATATGAAAACACCCAGTAGCGACTTATTCCGAATGATTCAGGCCATGAGCTCGGCCGAAAAACGCTATTTTAAAAAAGATAGTCGGGATAGTAATACTTCGCACCTTTTTGATTTGATCAATGAGCAGGAAGAATATGATGAAGAGCAGATTAAAAGACGGTTGCGCGATGCTTCTTTTGCCAAAAACCTGAAGGTGCACAAAAACCGCCTGCAACAGCTTTTGCTCAAGAGTTTGCGGGCTTATCACGAAGAAAAAACGGGGCGTTCTAAGGTGCGTGTCCTTTTGGATAATGCCGAAATTCTGATCCAAAAACAGTTGTATGATTTGGCTATTGGGCAATTGGACAAGGCCAGCAGTTTATCGGAAGAATATGAAGAATATGAGCTTTTGCTCGAAACTCAATCGCTACAAGCGCGACTAGGCGGTGCCTATCAAAAGGCCAAAGCGCCTTTTTTGGCCCTACAAGAAACGGCGGCGCTCTTACACAATTATAGCCAATACGCCTTGCTCAACGAGGAATTGAGTCGAATGATGAACGCCCCTTGTAGTCCCTTAGAAACCAAAAGTCGCTCGAGAAAAATGCAGCAGATGCTGCAAGCGCAAATTTTGGAAAAAGATTATCAGCCAGCGAGCAGCAAAGCCATGCGCAGTTGGTTACAATCGCAGGCGCTTTTGGCCAAGGCCAAAGGCATGGATCAATCGGCACTAGAATATAGTCAGGCGGCACTAGACAATATGGAAGAGCAGCCTAAACTTTTGGAAGCGCAGGCGGCTGCCTACCTCAAGTTATTGATGAATCATTTTAGTTTTTCTTTGGGCCTTAAGGAAGAGAAAGAGCTTTGGCAAGAATTTGAAAAAGCGGAAGCTCATTGCAAAAAGCATAAGTTTTTGTATCCAAGATTGCTGCATTTGCATCTGCTCTTTTTGCTACATTGGCAGGGCCAAGCTGCGCATGAGCGCATGGCTATTTTCTTGAGCGATCATACACTTCCACTCATTAAACGCTATGGTTTGGAGCAACAGGCTATTCTTGAGCAGCTGCTGCCTTTGGCGCTTAATCCGCTTTATTTATCAGGCAATTATAGCGAATTACAAACTTGTATTCAGCTTTTGCAAGCTATGGATTTGCCCAGTTTGAATGCCAAAACTATTGATTTAATTAGTTATTGGGAAAGCTTTAGAGCGGGACAACTAAAAACAAAAGCTAACGAGATCGAAAATGACCTTAAGAGTTTGGGCCGACAAGCGAGTCGCTATCCTTTTTATGAAAAAAACCTCAAATTGTTGCTTCAGCTCAGCGACTTGAGCCAAGAAGGACAAGGCGAGTTGCTCGCCCTTTATGCCCAACAATTAAAAGCCCTTCCCAAGGATGCAATTTGGCAGCAGTGGAACCAATTATTGCCCTTAGAAGAATACTGGAAGGGAATTTTATTTTTTGGGGCTGCCCCTCCCTTCGGTCGGGTCGGGCTATGTCGTGGCTCGCTGCTCGCTCGGCCCTGCAGTTTTTTCGCTTCGCTCAAAAACTTTGGTCTGCGGCTGCGCCGCACCAGCTTCCATCCCTCAGCCTGCGGCCCTTCGCCCCCCCCTAGGGCCAAGACCCTAGGCTATAGAAAAAATCGTCATCCCCTCCTTCGAGGGGATTTGCTGTTCCACTAGGCTCCATCAGCAAAGAAGGGCTTTAGCCCGCTCTTTGCACAGCCCCACAACCATGGGCTTTAGCCCATGACCCCAAAACTGCCCAACCGCCGAAGAAGACAGCCCAAAGAAAAAAGACAGCTGAGCGGCCTAGCGATGGTAGGCAGTGCGGCAAAGCCGCAGACCCAGCAAAAACTTGTTTTTTGCGCAGGGCCGAGCGAACAGCGAGCTGCCGAACGACAACAAGGACTTTAGTCCGCTGTTCGACGACCAAAGGGAGTAACCGCCCGCCGAAGGCGGGAGGCCCCAAAAAAACTGGTTAAAAATGAATGTAGAAGCCTAAAAATTTCTTTTTTCGTACCTAAAATTACAGTTGATTTTTTGTTCTTCACCATCTATTTTAGATATCCATATTCCATGTCTTATTGGTTTATAATATTTTTCGAGCACTACTATAGGCATAAGAGTTTCTGGATCATAAGGTGATGCATATTTTAGTAGCGTCTCCTCTGGTATAAAAAGTAGTCCTTTTAAAAATTCACCATCAGTATAATATTTAAAATGTATTAAATTTCCTTTTTTATCAAGTAACAACTTTTTATTCCCATCAACTACCAATAGAGTAGTATCTTTAACAGTCGATGGTATTTTTATTAACTTATATCCTATATCTACAGGTATACCATACACTTCAGACATTGAAACATTGCAATCAATATGAATAGGATAATTCATATCTTGAGACAGGAGTTCACAAAAAAATAAAAACATAACACAAATTACCAGCATCAAATTTTTCATACTATTAAATTTTAAGGGTCGACTCCAATTGAGACATCTCTACTTCCTGTTGCTGCACCAGCTCCTGTACTATAAATTTGCTCTTCCCCCAAAATTAGGATAGTAGCTTAAGGTGGAAAAACGGAAGAAAAAAGTCGTATAACGAAGCACTGTATCACAAAAAAGAGATAAGAAAGCCCCTAGTTGCTTTCTGCAAAATCACTTCCCCTGTTCAACAAGGACGAACCTTGTGCTTGAATCAATAGAATAGGTATAAGAAATATGCTCATTTTCAATGATGATTTGCCCCCTTTTTGCAAAGGCTAGGTTCTCCTTAAAATATTCTTCAGGCTCATCATAAAATAGGTATAAAGCAATTCCCCGAACTCTATACAATTGAGCTTCTTCTATTATAGCGTTTTTTAAATTCGTAGGATTATACATTTGCATCGTATCCGTATCACACAACCTAGCTGCTCCCAGTAGGATAACATTAGCGTTCTCTAGATCCCCATTTTGAGTCTTCGGTATTGGTAGATAATAGTCAATGTAAAAATCCTCTTGTTTATAACTTTCCAAATCCCTTTTAATAGGTCCATGACAAACAATATGAATACGATCCACAGTCTCCTTGTATCTATCCTTAGGATTTGAACAGCTCAATAACAACAGAACGAAGCTAATTTTTTTATTAAACACCCTGCCAATTTCCAAAAAACACATAGACACAACTATCTAAATACCACACACTTAGTCCTTATCTTTCTTCAACTCTAACCTCATCATTATATCGGTCTGCTCATCATCTCCAAGCCTGAAAATATGTTTGTCAAATTCTACAAATCCATTTTTCTGATAAAAGCGGATAGCTCGGGAATTTTCTTCCCAAACACCTAACCATAGATAGCTTACTTTTCTATCTTTAGCTACCTGCATTGCTTTCTCATACAGTAACTGCCCCACCTTTTTACCATGAAAATGCTGCAATACATAGATACGTTCTATTTCAAGACTACTGTTATCCTGTAATTCGGTTTGGGAATTTCCAAAATTCAATTTCAAGTAACCAATAACTTTATCATCAAAAACAGCAAAGTAAAATTCTGATAGTTCGTTGTTGAGTTCAGTTATTAATTTTGCTACAGAAAAACCCTCATTTAAATATTTTGTCATATTTTCTTTGGTATTTCCCACCGAAAAGGTTTCACAAAATGTTTGTCTGCCTATTTCCTGTAATTGAGTAACATTATCTAATGTCACTCTTTTAATTTCAATTTTTTCCATTGTCATTTATTATTTTCTAGTGTGGTAATGCTTTAAGCTAGCCTTACCACATGCAAGATAGTTAATTATAAAAAGATTCCAGCTCCTAGGCGGCGAAGCCGCTGCAGGCCAAGTGGAGGTCAAAAAGTTTCTATTTTTTTTGACGATCTAGCGCTGACAGCTAAAGCTATGCTTAAAAGCAGCAATCAAGTCATTTTATTTTTGGCTGTTTGTCTATACAAAGCCAAATAAGAGAGCCGATAAAAATCAAATAGTTTTAATGAAGGTTGAGGCGCAAACAACTGCTTTTCCCAACTTTTGTGCATAATTCGGTGTATATGAGCCCATAAAGGGGCAAAAAACTGGACCTTCTTCCAAACCCGCCAAAGCTTTATATCGTCTAACATAGGAAAAGCGGCTGTAGTAGACAAAAAATGCAGGTTTTCTACGGCTTGCTTAGATTTGGCCAAAAAGGCCGCATTTTCATCTAGGCCCAAATGAATAACGGCATTATCTATTTGTCGAATCTCTTTTTTTTCTTGGGCCAATTGCCAGCCCCAAAGGCTGTCTTCATGCCCATACTGCTTGAGCTGCTCCTCAAAGGGTTGGGCCAAAGCCCAAGCCCGAGGCAAAGCAAAATTATTACTCATAAAAGAAGCATAAGGCTGCGCTTGGCGCGTTGCCAGAGGGCGTACTTCTCGAGTTCGGCCATAGGTCCAGTGCAAACTAAATTTAGCTGCGGGGCAAACTGGGGCGTATTCTCTCCCACCAACCAGCACCCAAGGCCCCAAATGATGGAGGTATTGGGCCAAAAAATTGGGCGAACTGGGCCAACTGTCGGCATCCAAATACAACAAATAAGGCTGGCTAGCCATTTGGGCCAAGCGATTGCGAATAGCCGCCCGACCAATATTTTTTTCTAAAAAAACCTTTTGCAAAAAAGGATGCTCAGGTAAATTTCTCAGCTGTTGCCGATAAGTTTCCGCAGAGCCATCATCCATACAAATTAACTCTAGGGCTATATTCTCGGCCTCCATTTGCTGTAAAAGCGCTTGTAGAAGCGGGCCCACCTCATAATTATAATTGGGTATTAGAATCGAGAGCATAAAATCAAGTAAACAATAAATTATTTAAAAGTCTTTATTAACTGAATGTTCAAGCTTGGTTTTTGTGGTCTAGAGGAGCGAAGCGACTGGCCTAGCGATGTGTAGGGGTGGCCGAAGGCCAGACCAAAGTTTTTGAGCGAAGCGAAAAAACTGCAGGGCCGAGCGAGCAGCGAGCCCCGAAACGCAGCGCCGCAAGGCGAAGCCGCAGCTGAGGCCCCAAATTACTTTAATTCTTCATTTAAAAAAATACGGCCAGCAGGCCCCTAACTATGCAAAAAACCACTACCCTTTTCTTCAGCTTTAGCTTAATTTTTATTCTTTTATCAGCCTGTACCTTTAGTCGAATTGGCATTCATATGATGCCAGCGGTTTCGGACTACAAGCTGTTTCCCAAAGATACTATTTTTGCAGCGGCTCAGCCTTCTGCATCCTTTATAGAGGCGCAAAATCCCGATATTTTGCCGCCTTTGGCCCATTGGGTGCCTAGCGATTACCGTAAAGGGGAAGAAAATTGGGCGCGGTTTATGAAAATTAGCCATAGTACGGCTTTTTTGGTTTTGCGCAATGATAGTTTGTTGTTTGAGGATTATGCCAATGGACATGAAAAATATGATCCGCAGGTTGTCTTTTCTATTTCTAAATCGATTACGGCCCTATTGGTGGGAATTGCGATTGGGGAAGGAAAAATGTCGGTGGAGCAGCCTGTTTCTGATTTCATTCCAGAGTTTTCGGATCCAGAACGCCGAGGCATTAAGATATTTCATTTGCTCAATATGGTTTCGGGCATCGACTTTAAGGACGAGCGCGATTTTGGCAAGCTCTCGGTCCTTTATTATAATAACAACCAAGATAAATACATTAGGAATTTTGATGCGATAGAGCATCGGCCGGGGACCCATTTTGCTTATAAATCATTAGCCACTCAAATTTTGTCCACTTGCTTAGAAGCTGCCACAGAGCAAGCCATTGGCGATTATTTATCGAGCCGACTTTGGCAACCCATGGGTATGGAATGTCCCGCTTTGCTTACTGTAGATAGCAAAGAAGCTAATAACCAACGGGCTTTTGGTGGTTTTGCACTCTGTTCTAGAGATTTATTGCGTTTGGGGCAACTCCTTTTATATAAGGGCAATTGGCAGGGCAAACAGTTGGTCCCCAAAGATTTTATCGAGCAAATTATCAATCGTCAGGAGGATGGCCGTGCTTATTGGGGCTACCGCAATTGTTTTTGGCGAAATGGCGATTTAGAAAATGGCCTTTTTCAGGATCGCGACTTTTTTGCCTCTGGTTATTTGGGCCAATTTATTTATGTCAACCCCAAACGGAATTTAGTCGTGATTCGACAAGGGACCAAAGAGAACTTCCTTTGGCGCTATGTTTTTAATCGCTTAGCCCGAACTTTGGATGGCGAAAGCACCGACCTAAACGACCATTGCCAAAACTTTGAGGCCCAATTTGAAGGCGTCTATGAAGCCGAAGATGGAGAAGAAATCCAACTCATTGAACGGATAGACAAAAAAGGAGAACCCTTCTGGATTTGGAAAGGCCCCAAAGAAAAAAAGCAAAAGCTCAAGCGCTTTGATGGACTTTGCATTGGAAAAAGAAATCTAAGAATCAAAAAACGACTGGTTTTCAATAAAATAGGCCAAGACATTCAAGGCTTTTATTTAGACAATCAAGATCAGGTGGATTTAAAATACTACCAAAAGAAATCGAGCCTTTCGCTCAAAGGCCGAAAAGCCCTGATAGCCGAATTTTAAAAAAAAGCCCCATGCACTAGTGCATGGGGCTTTTTTGCGTATATTTTAGGCCTTTTTTTGGACCAAAATACGCCAACATCATGATTCTCGCCTTAGACCAAGGAACCAGCAGCTCTAGAGCCCTGCTTTTTGATCAAAATGGCCAATTGCTCGGCCTCGAACAACAAGAATTTCAACAATATTATCCCCAAGAAGCCTGGGTAGAACATGATGCCGAAGAAATTTGGCGCTCTCAACTACAGGTGGCCCAGCGCCTGATCGAAAAAATGCAAATTTCTCCTCAAGCCATCCAAGCAATTGGCATTACCAACCAAAGAGAAACCACTATTTTATGGGATAAAAAAACGGGCCGCCCCGTTCATAGAGCCATCGTTTGGCAAGACCGCCGAACCGCTAGCTATTGCGAAGAGCTTAAACAAGCCGGCCATGCCGATTATCTCCGCAAACATACAGGCCTTTTAGCCGATGCCTATTTCTCGGCCACCAAAATACGTTGGATCCTAGAACATGTTCCCCAAGCCAAAGCCCTAGTCGAAAAAGAACAGCTTTGTTTTGGCACCGTTGATAGCTGGTTGCTTTGGAAATTGACCAATGGAAAGGTCCATAAAACAGACCCTAGCAACGCTAGTCGAACGCTGCTCTATAATTTGCATACAGGAAATTGGGACCCCAATTTGTTAGATATTTTTGGCATTCCCGCCCATATTTTACCCGAAATATCCGCCTCTTCGGGCCTCTTTGGCCATACAGATATTTCTCTTTTTGGGGCAAAAATTCCCATTACCGGCATTGCAGGCGATCAGCAAGCGGCCCTCTTTGGACAAGGTTGTTGGCAGGCGGGTAGCGTAAAAAACACCTACGGTACCGGCTGCTTTATGCTGATGAATACCGGAACTCAGGCCCAAAGTTCTAAATCGGGCCTACTCACAACCGTCGCCTGGGAAATTGAAGGCGAGCGAACTTATGCCCTAGAAGGAGCCGTTTTTGTAGCTGGTGCCGCTATTCAGTGGCTGCGAGACAGCCTGCGCATCCTCGATTCAGCCAAAGATTCTAGCTATTTTGCTCAGCAGGTAGAAGATACCAATGGCGTTTATTTTGTCCCTGCCTTTGCGGGCCTGGGCGCCCCTTATTGGGATATGTACGCTCGGGGCGCCATTTTGGGCCTTAGCCGAAGCAGCACAAAAGCCCATATTGTTCGAGCGGCTTTAGAATCCCTAGCCTATCAAACCAAAGATTTACTTTTGGCCATGCAACAAGATGCCCAACTGCCTTTGGTCCAACTCAAAGTGGATGGCGGCGCCTCGGCCAATGACTTTCTCATGCAATTTCAAGCCGATATCCTAAATGCAGAGCTTCTTCGTCCCAGCCTCCAAGAAACTACCGCCGCTGGAGCAGCCTATTTGGCCGGCTTGGGCGCCAAAGTCTGGAGCAAAAACGATATTCAAGGCTTTTTGGCCCAACAAGCCCAATCTTTTCAACCCAATATGCCTGCTGCCGACCGAGAAAATCGCTATACCCGCTGGCTAAAAGCCGTTGCCCGAACTCGACATTGGGCAGAGGAATAATTGTTTTGAGCACTATTTTTTGGGGCTTGCCGCCTATGGCGGCCGCTCCCCTTTGCAGCTCGCAAGCCTGCTCGGCCCTGCGGGCTGCCGCCCTTTGGGCGGCACTGCGACGGGCAGCTAAGCCTGCGGCGGCTTCGCCGCCTGCAAAACGCAGTTGGACCTAATCATAGCTCAAACGAATCAAGCGAAACTTATTGTTCCGCTCACTAATCGCCAAAGTCGTTTTGGCAGAAACCTGCTT
Organism: Saprospira sp. CCB-QB6; assembly: GCF_028464065.1. Lineage (NCBI taxonomy): Bacteria > Pseudomonadati > Bacteroidota > Saprospiria > Saprospirales > Saprospiraceae > Saprospira > Saprospira sp. CCB-QB6. The sequence continues at coordinate 46,093 of NZ_CP116808.1, forward strand.
GGCTCGTTGAAATTCTGGCAAAATAGCCGAGCGTTTTGGCCCAAAAAGACGTTGCCGTTCAGCCTTCCCCCTTGCATCTACAGTATATTCATAAACTCGCCCCAAATAGCGAATTTCATCATTGTAGATAAAGCGCAGATGACGAGCCGTTTTCATCAGAAAAAAAGAAGAGTAACGCCCCTCATCGTTCTCCGATTTTTGCTGTTTGAACAACACCTCTTGCCAATGCAATTCTCCAGAGGGGTGTATAGAACTTAGCAAAACATTCTCATAGAGATAATCCGTTTGCCGAATGGGCGTATGATCTTGGTAATAGGTTCGATGATTATTGTAGTCATATTTTCGGTAGCGTTCGGCCACCAATAAAATCCCCCCATCTCGACGGGGAATCAGCTCCCGCAAACGCAGATATTCCACTCTACGCAGATTTTTTCGCTTTTGGCCTGTTAAGCTACGAATTAGTGTATCCTCAAAAGGATGTAATTTGAGCAGGGCCTCCTCTTGCATATCATAACGCAAATAAAATAGCCCCTCTACTTCATTGCCCGATTGATAATAAAGGCCTGCGACAAGCAGCTGCTGATTAAGCTCATCATAATCAACTAAATAGCCATCTGTTTTAGCCACGCCAAAATCAATTTTGTGCTTTTTGTGCTCCCCTTCCTCTGAAATGCTAAAGAGTAGAAAATGATGATCATCTCGTCGAAGTCGGTTTTGAAACTCAAAGAGTAAAAGCACTTCGCCCGAATTACAAATGACAATATGTTCTAAGCGCTTAAAGTTTTTAATCTCAAAATCTTTGAGCGTATACTCCCAGCGCAGCTGCCGATCTGCTAGGTTATAACAGCCCCATTCAATTTCTCGATTATTCACCTTATAAAAAACTAAGAGTTCTGACCTATCTTGAGAGAGCTCCCAACGCAAGCTATTATAGGAAATAGTATTTTTAAAAAAGAGTAGGGCTTCATCTGCTAATTCTTGGCCTTGCCCATCAATTTCCTTCATTCGGATCTCTGTATTGCCATCAAAATGGATGGCATAGATAATCTGGAAGCGATCCTGTTGCTGAAGGGTTTCCATAAAAAATACATTATTTCTTTTATAGCTGATGCTTGCCTCCCATTCCTCTTCTAGGTTCATTCGAAAACTGTGAATGCCATGGTCTTTACCTACACCTTCACGATAGACATAATAAAGGCTATCCATTTGGCCCAAAACAAAACAATCTCGGTCTCGCCCCATGCTATAAGCAGGTGAGCTACTTATAGTCTGCGCCCAAAGGCCAGAGGATGCTATAAGAAAACAGAAAAAAAAGGGTGTAAGCTTCATATAGGCAGTTTTTAAAGAAGTTCATTGTCCGTACAATTTAAAAGTGCTAATTTTGGCCCAAATTATTAAAATTGGGCTGGCGATCTGCAACAGTGGCCGAAGGCCAGACCAAGTCGGCGAAGCCGCCACAGCGAAGCAAGTAACAGCGAGCTGCGACAACCAGCCTCAAAGAGGCGCCAGTTCGACGACCGAAGGGAGTAACCGCCGCCTTTTATAAAAGCGGAGGCCCCAAAAAACAACAAAAAAAAATTAAATAAAGATATTATGCGTGTCTATTCAATTCTTCTATTTTTTGGCCTTTGCTTAGCACTTGGTGCCTGTAATAACGAAAATGTAAATGAGCGTCCACAACAAAAATATGATATTCCAGCGATTGACCAACTGAGTCAACTAATTGCTAAAAGTCCCCAAGATGCTAGTTTGTATGCAGATCGCTCCCGAGCATTTTGGGAGGCTGAGCTTTATAAAGAGGCCGAATTAGATGCTGAGAAAGCATTAGCTTTAGATTCTACTAAGGTAGAATATTATGCCGTTTTAGCAGATGCCTATTTTGATAATCAGCATTCTTTATCGGCTATTAAAGTCTTGGAAAAGGCCATTGATCGTTTTCCACAAGCGGTCCCCCTTTATTTAAAATTGGCGGAGATGCAGAATATCGTCAAGCAATACCAAGAAGGTATGCTTATTTTGGATAAGTTAGAAAAGATACAACCTAGCCAGCCCGATGCACTTTATTTGCGTGGAAATATGCTACGCGATATGGGAGATACAGCTCAGGCTATGGAGAGTTTTCAAGCTACAGTAGAGCAAGATGCCGATTATTTAGATGCCTATATGCAATTGGCCATTTTGGGAGATAAAATAAACGCTCCCTATACGGTAAGCTATATTGATAATGCTTTGCGGATTGATTCTACTTATGAAGATGCCCTTTTACTCAAGGCCCAATATTACCATTTCCGTTCTCAATTTGAGGAGGCTGAAGCCACATACAAACAGGGGATTTTGCGGCAGCCCATGAGCCCTAACCTCAATTACAACCTGGCGCTCATGTACTTAGAACTAGGAGATAGTGCAGCTAAACAAACGGAAAAAGCGCAAGACTTTTTCACTAAAGCCCTGCGCCATTTTGACAATGCCACAAAATTTGACCCTCAATTTGCCGATGCCTATTATTATAAGGCTATTGCTGCCGAGCGCCTAGGCAAAAAAGAAATTGCCCTCAAAGAGTATGAAAATGCCTTAAACATGGAAGTTCTCTTAAAAACTGTAGACCCCGCCACTGTAGAAGCAGCTATGGCTCGCCTGCGATCCTAATCTTCCTGTTCTTCTTCTCCTTCTTCCTCCTTATCTCTCAACTTTTTGTCATCGACATTTTCGTTGAGAAAGTCATTTAGGCGGTCAATAGAAAAAGAACTCTTGATTTCACCAAACTCATTGATGTGGATTTCAAAACCCTCAAGGTCTTTATGCATCTTGGGGGTTTTTCCTTTTTTATTCTTGCTCATAATTAGTTATTTTGATCAGTCTAAACTAAAGCTTTAAAATTTATGCTGCAAATCTCCCCTTATCTATTTTTTCTGTTGCTCTTTGCTTCGCCTTTATTTGGGCAGCAGCTTCCACTTAGTCAGGAGTATCAGCAGCAGGCCTTTTTTCTCAATCCTGCTGCTCTGGGCCAAGAAGGTGTTCAGCAAATTCAATTAGGCTACAAACAGCAATGGTTAAACATGCCCGAATCACCGAGAACAGCCAGTTTAGCCTACCAACACTGGCTGGAAGATAAAAACATGGCCTGGGGATTGGCCTTGCAACAAGATAGAACTGGCCCAAGTTCCTATACCGCCCTACAATTTTCTTACGCCTATCAATTGCGCTTTGGACGAGCAAAAAAAGGCGAATTCGGACAGCGTCTAAACTTAGGTTTAAGTTTATCCACCCTGTACTATCAGCTCCGAGGAGAAGATTTATTAGCCTCGGACCCCAACGACCCCCTCATTATCCAAAATAATGAAAGCCAATTGCTGCCAGAGGCGGCTTTGGGCGCAGTTTACCATACTGAACAGTTTCAATTGGGCTTTTCGGTCCCTCAAATTTTAGGCCTCAAGCTACGCTTTTCCGATGGACAGTCGCTATCCGATTTAAGACGAGTAGCCCATGTTTATTTGCATGCCGCTACCAAAATTGATTTTTATTCTGGTAGTTTTAGAAAAGCTGGCGAAGCCCCAAAACATCGTATTATTCCACAAATTTGGTTTCGCTACGCCCTCAATGCTCCCTTTGGCGTTATCCTCAATGCCCAATATATTTATGATCAGCGCTTTTTGCTGGGCCTTGGCTATGGCAGCGAGGGTAGCCTAATGTTTTCTTTGGGCACACAGCTAAAAAAACGCTATCGAGTGAGCTATATTTTTAGCCAAACAGCCAGCACTTTAGGCCCACAATTGGGCAGTAATCATGAAGTACTTCTGGCCTATACCCTCTTTGCCAATGGAAAAGGCTGGCAACAGCCAGCCCTCCCCTCTGTTTGGAGCAAATAACTAACTGCCCCAAAAAATGTTTTGCAAAAGGTCCTCTATATTTGAATAAAATTATATTTTTGTTTTGTCCACCTACTTATAGGTTGGTGAATCAACAAGTGTTTGAGGGATTGTCTCTAAAGGCGATCCCTTTTTTATTGGGCCAAAGCCTTAATCTCTATTCGCCAGTTATTGGCCCTTCTTTTTGCGGTATCATTGGCATTGATATTTTGACTGCTGCCTCGGCCCTTGAGCGTTAACTGACTAGCCGAAATGCCCTTGGCCACTAAATAATTGACTACACTTTCTGCTCTAGCCTTAGAGAATATGCGATTGGTCGCTTCCTCTCCTGTATTATCACTATGGCCCGAAATTTCAAACTTTTGTTGGGGAAATCGACCCAGATTCTCAGCCAATTCATCCAAAATAGGGAGACTTTCGGCCTTGAGGCGCTCCGTCCCCGTCTCAAAGGCAATTTCCTTTAGCCAAATGCGCTCTTCGGCCTTAAAATCTTGGCCCTTTTGGTAATTTACCAATTCTACTTGGCCCTTAAAAAGCGTCACCGAAGCCCAATCTATATAAATATAAGCACAATCTTTTTTTCCAAAATCACGCAGGCTCATCTCATTGTTATCACTAAAATTACCTAAGGTCAAGTAGCGCTCACCTCCCTCTGCCTTATAAATAGCCGAGACTTCTTGCCATTGGTATTGCTCCCGAATTTTACCATTATCAGCCCGCAACTTCAGCGAAGGGCCCTCCAAACTAGTATAACCCTCCACAACCTTGGGCGCCACCGTGTCAAAGCGCAAACCCAATTCATCTATAGGCGTATAACAAAAACGAATTGGGCGGCGCAACCTCATTTTGACCAAATATTCTTTATTGGCCGCTAAGGGCTCTTCCAATTCTCCCGTTAGATATTCTCCTTCTTTGGCCAAACCCAAGCCCGCATAAACCTTCCCCTCGGCAGGAGTAGGCATTTTTAGGGCCTGAATATAAGTTTTTCGTTCAGGCAGTAAGGGACAGCCCGGATTAAAAAAATTGGGCTGCCCCGCTGTTAGCTGCCAAGCCCTAGGCGCAGAAACCAATTCGGTACTATCATCACAGTTGCAGCCCTCCTCAAAAGAAGGGTTTTTTAATAGGTTGTTTTGGGCCATGAGTGGCTGTCCCAATGCCCATAAAAAGGCAGCAAAAATCAATTGACGCATAAGTTTTATTTTTTGTTTTTGGGGCTGCCCCGGCCAAGGGGCGGGTCGGGCTGTGTCGGGGCTCGCTATTCGCTCGGCCCTGCGCGGGCTTTGCCCGCTGGGTCTGCGGCTTTGCCGCCCCCCTATCCATCCCTAAGCCGGCGGCTGCGCCGCCTCTAGATGCAGTAAGTTCTTTTCCTCCTAAGAATACATAATGATGCCAAAAAGTTAGTAGAATCGCTTTAGGATTTTAGATTTTTTTGCGTCCTACATTTGGCCCAGCGCTGCGCAGCGGTGGCCGCAGGCCAGACCAAAGCCCGCAGGCGGCTGCAGGGCCGAGCAGACCTGCGAGCCGCGCAGCATAGCGGCGGCCGACCTAGCCGAAGGCTAGCCGGCCGCGGGCCCCAAAAAAAAAGACCAAGACACAAAAAAGTGCTTGGTCTTCAAAGAACTAATCTTTGTTATTTTGCTTAGCAGGGCTGATTATTCGCCACCGCCAATTGTATAAGTCAAGCCTACAGTAAGGCCACCCATTACGTTATAAGCTGTACCGCGAGAAGCAGAACCTGCATCATCGGGAAAAGCAGAAGGGTTGGTCAATGAAACATAAGGGCTAGCATCATAAGACTCTTCGCCTTCGGGATTGCTCAATGAGCCAGAGAGGTGGAAAAGTACCAAAATTTTCATGTTTTCATCAATATTGATGGCTCCACCCATTTCTACAGTAGCCCCAAAAACTACATCATTGTAGATTTTGTAGTTTTCGCCAGTAAAGGGGTTTTCTACCTGAGTCAAATCAATGTCTTCACGATCCATACGAACAATAGAGCCACTATTTTCGTCATAGTTGTAAACGGCCTTGCTAAGAAAATCTAGGTGAGGACCAAAACGGAAATAAGAAGTGAAAGAGCCTTCTGTGCTTCCATTAAATTTTAGCAAAACGGGAACACGGACATAAGTCAATTTACGAGAATATACATCCATATCTTCCTTATTGCTTGAAGATGCTTTGTTGATGTAATTCTGACCTTGCTGAGAAAGGTTTAGCCCAACTTGAAGCCCCATACTTTCCGTAAAGTTAATTCCTAAATGAGCTCCGGCATTATAGCCAAAAGTTGCTTGTAGGTCCATGTCATCGCCCTGAGCAAAATCTTCATCGTTGATGATCCAGCTAGTAGCAGGCGTGAAAGTGACGCCAAATTCTAGGCCTTTTTGGGCAAAGCCAAACTGTGCAGCCATTAGAAAAAGAGCTAGTAAACTTAGGTTACGCATTGTTTTTCTTGGTGTTAAGGTGATTAAATATGTTGTGTGCGGCAAAATTAAGAATATTTTAGATAGTCTTGCTATCCAAAATCATTTCTGTCACCGCTTTTTAGACTGAAGGAAGTCGGTGGAAGTTGGAAAAGCTTTATATTTTAAGGCCTATTTTGAAAGCTGCAAAAATTGCTAACCTTCCCTAAATCATGATTATGAACAGAGTCTTTTTTCTACTCTTCTTTCTATGCCTCTTTTCGGGTCAACTTTTGGCCCAACTCTCTGGCTTAATAACCGATGAAAAAGGAGAACCCCTTCCCTTTGTCTCCGTTTACCTACAAAAAGAATCCGTAGGTACAACATCTAATATAGACGGACGCTATATGCTTCGTCTAGCCCCTGGAGAATACCAATTGGTTTTTCAATATGTGGGCTACAAAAAAAAGGTCATCAACTTAAACTGGACTGCAGATGAGCAACTAGAACTCGATGTAGAGCTAGAACCGCTGGACCTCCAAGCCCCAGAAGTCGTCGTCGATGGCTCTGAAGATCCCGCTTATGGTATTATCCGACAAGCCATGAAAAAGCGAAAGTTTTACCTCAAACAAGTCGAAAAATTTAGCTGTGAAGCCTATGTAAAAGGCGCTCAAGAAATTAGTGAGCTGCCCGAAACCATTATGGGGCAATCTACAGAAGAGTTTAGAAAGCAGTTAGACTCCTCTGGCAGTGGCATGGTTTATCTGTCCGAATCCGTTTCTAAGATTTATGTCCAAGGCAATCAAGTGAAAGAGGAAATGATCTCTTCTAAGGTGAGCGGCGACGATAACGGCTTTAGCTTTAACTCTGGCGCAGCCATGATGGATATGAATTTCTATCAGAACTATACCGAGCTAATTGATGCCCGCCTGCTCTCTCCTATTGGCCAAGGCGCACTCAACGCCTATAAATACAAACTGCTCAATACCTTTTTTGATGAGGGCAAAATGATTTATCAGGTCCAAGTAATTCCCAAAAATCCCTTAGGCCAACTCTTCTTTGGCGATATCTATATTGTGGATGGCGAATGGTGTATCCATAGCACCGACCTTAAAACGACGGGCAAAGCCACCAATATTTCTATCCTAGATACCGTAGCCTTTAAGCAATTACATGTAGAAGTACAGGATAGTGTATGGCGCCTATTCTCTCAGGAAATAGAACTCAATATCAATCTCTTCGGAATCGAGGTTTCTGGGGGAATCATTGGCGTTTTCCAACAATATGACCTGAATCCAGAATTTCCCAAAAAGCTCTTCAATAACGAAATCTTTTCGGTAGAAGCAGAGGCCAATAAGAAAACTGATATGTACTGGGATAGTATTCGCCCCCTCCCCTTATCCCAAAAGGAGGTGGTCGAATATCAAATTAAGGATAGCTTACAAGAGATCCTCAACGACCCCGCCTATATTGACTCTATGGACCGCATCGCCAACCGCCCCAGCTGGACCCTGCTGATGTCGGGCTATAGCTACCGCAAACGCAACAAAGGCTATAGCTGGTCCATCTCGTCCCCCCTCTACAGCTTTATGTACAATACCTTACAAGGCTTTTACGGGAACATCAACCTAGGCTACAACAAACGCTTCAATAAAGAAAATACCCGCTACCTCAATGCCGATATGAAGCTGCAATACGGCTTTGCCGATCAACGCCTCCGCCCCTCTGGCAGCCTCTTTTTTCGCTTCAATAAAATCAATGATGCCAACCTGACGATTAGCGGAGGGAATCTGGTCAAACAGTTTGTTGAAGACCCTCCCATGAGCCCCCTCATCAACAGCTACACCTCTTTGGTCTACCGCCAAAATTATATTAAAGCCTACGATAAAACATTTATCCAAGCCCGCTACTCTCAACGCCTGTTTAACGGCCTTCGCCTCCTCTTTGAAGCCGAATACGCCCACCGACAAGCCCTGAGCAATCAGGCCGATTATAGCTTTCTATTCAGAAACAAAAGAGAATTTTACTCGAACCAGCCCTTAGATTTTAATCAGCCTCCAGCAGAAGATACCCTGGCCTTCCAAAGCAATAATCTTTTGCTCTTTGACCTTCGCTTCCGCCTCCGCTTTGGCCAGAAGTACCTCTCTTACCCCAAAGAACGCATCTATCGCCCCAGCAATATTCCCGAAATTTGGCTGATTTATAAAAAGGCCCTCGCCCTAAATGAAGAAATGACGGCCTTTGATTACCTAGGCGCTTATATCCAAAAACTAGATTTGCCCCTAGCCGGAATCGGAAAGTTCAACTGGCGAACAGAGGCCGGCGCCTTCCTGCAAACCGAAAATATGCGCTTTATCGATTATCAGCACTTTCGCGGTAACCAAACCTTTTTTGCCCAAAGTGGCAAGCAATGGCGCAGCTTTCAGCTCTTGCCTTACTATGAACACAGTACCATGGACTATTTTGTGCAGACCCATTTCGAACATCAATTTAATGGCTTTCTCTGGAACAAACTGCCCGGCCTCAAAAAACTAGGCTTCGAAACAGTCCTTGGCGTACACCACCTCTACACCCCCGAAAAAGGCAACCATCTCGAAGTCAATTTTGGGATCGATCGCATCGGCTGGAAGCTCTTCCGCATTATTCGATTAGACGCCGTTATGGCCATCCGAGAAAATAGAACCCCAGATTGGGGCGGCGTGATTAGCTTTAATTTCTCCCTCTAACTTCCTTTATATTTTTTATGTTTTGGGGCCCGCGGCCGGCTAGGCTTCGCCTAGGTCGGCCGCCGCTATGCTGCGGGGCTCGCAGGTCTGCTCGGCCCTTCAGCCGCCTTTGGCGGCTTTGGTCTGGCCTGCGGCCACCCCTCCGCAGCGCTGGGCCTGCGGCGGCTTCGCCGCCTGCTAGATCTAGCTATTTTTCCATAGCGCTAGGCCAACAAGCAAGCTAAAACCCTTCTTTGCTGAGCAGAAAAAAGTGCTTCTAGGAAAAGAAAATTTGCGTTTACAACACAAAGTTACTACCTTTAAATATAGGTCTATAGATTTGGTCCAATTGGTCGTTCTACAGGCGGCGAAGCCGCCGCAAAGGCGCGAAGCGCCTCGGCTGAGGGATGGAAAGCGGTGGCCGAAGGCCAGACCCAGCGGGCAAAGCCCGCGCAGGGCCGAGCGACCCGACCAACAGGAGCCGACGCAGCGAAGCAAGTAACAGCGAGCTGCGAGACAGCCCGACCCAAGGCCAAAGGCCGCAGGGGCTGCCCCAAAAACAAGTCAAAAAGGCAGAATATTTAGAAGGGAATAGCTTTTGGCCTACAGGGAGACGGTTTAAAAAAGAGGCCTAATGCCTGATTTTTTTTGCTTAGAAAAGGATTAAGCGGGCAAAACTACTTAAGTTTAGGCCCAACCGACTGACAAGCTGTCAGCGACTGGCAGCGAGAGCCAAAACTGGCTCGCATTCACTACAAATAATCAGCATGTCAAAAAAAGAAAACGATTTGAATCCAGAGGAAGAAATGGAAATTTTGCCCTTTTTCAGTATAGATGAGCGCGAAGAGCGTTTGATGCAGGAAGAGGAATATAGTTATGACCTTCCCGTATTGGCATTGAAAAACACCGTTTTATTTCCTGGGGTAGTTATCCCCGTTACGGTGGGGCGGGAGCGCTCTATTGCGGCGGTGCAGGATGCCTATGCCAACGGCAAGCATATTTTGGTATTTGCCCAAAAAGATATGGAGGTAGATGAGCCAAAACTGAAAGATCTGCATGCTTTGGGTGTGGTGGCTAAAATTCTGCGTTTGATCAAAATGCCCGATGATAGTTTCACGGCTATTTTGCAGGGGCGTCGTCGTACGGGTCGGCAAACCAAAGCCTTACAAACAGAGCCTTTTTTGCGGGCCGAGCCAATTTTGTTGGTTGATGAGTGGCCGAAGAAGAAAGAGCAAATAGAGTTTGAGGCGACCTTACAGGCTATTCGGGATAAGAGTGAGGCTTTAATAGATATTAGTCCGCAGATTCCTTCGGATGCGGTACAATTGCTTCATAAGATTCAGAACTCTGGATTTTTGGTCAACTTTGTGGCCACCAATATGCAGGTGAGCGTTAGTGCCAAGCAAGAGTTGCTCGATGAGAGCAAAATGCTCAAGCGGGCCAAGATCCTTTTAGAGCAATTGAGTATTCAGTTGCACATCACGGAGATTCGGGCCGAGTTGGAGGAAAAAGTGCGGGAAGAGATGGAGAAGCAGCAGCGCGATTACATCCTCAACCAACAGATGAAGTTGATTCAGGATGAGCTGGGCGAAAATCCGCAGAGTCAAGAAGTAGATCGTTTGCGGGCCAAGGCCGAGCATAAGGACTGGTCGGAAGCGGTTCAGGAAAAATTTGATCGGGAATTGCGTCGTTTGGAGCGCACCAACCCTATGGCACCCGACTATTCTTTGACGCTCAACTACCTAGAGACCTTAGTCGATTTGCCTTGGAATGAGTTCAGTGAGGATAATTTTGATTTGAACAAGGCCGAAAAGATTTTGGACCATGATCATTATGGTTTGGACAAGGTCAAGGATCGGATTTTGGAATATTTGGCGGTTTTAGAATTGCGTCAAGACATGAAAGCGCCAATTATTTGCCTCTTGGGCCCTCCTGGTGTGGGAAAAACCTCTTTGGGGCGTTCTGTGGCTTCGGCCCTGAATCGGGAATACATCCGTATGTCGCTAGGCGGCCTGCATGATGAGTCAGAATTGCGGGGGCATCGCAAAACCTATATTGGGGCCATGCCTGGTCGCATCATTCAATCTTTGAAAAAAGCGGGGACCTCTAATCCTGTTTTCATTTTGGATGAGATTGATAAAATGGGTCGTGGACAGCGAGGCGATCCCTCTTCTGCCCTACTAGAAATTCTAGATCCCGAGCAAAACAGCAGCTTTTACGACAACTATTTGGAGTTAGATTATGACCTTTCTAAGGTGCTCTTTATTGCGACCTCCAACTCCTTGAGTTCTATTCAGCCGGCGCTTTTGGACCGGATGGAAATCATTGAGCTATCGGGTTATTCGATAGAAGAAAAACTGGAAATTGCCAAGCGCCACTTGATTCCCAAGCAGCGCAAAGAGCATGGGCTTTCGGGCAATCAGTTTAGAATTGGGGCCAAAGCGCTACAAACCTTAGTTTCGGATTACACCCAAGAGTCGGGAGTTCGTAAACTCGAACGCCAAATTGCTCGTTTGATGCGGATTGCGGCCAAGCAAATTGCGCAGGGCGATAAAAAGCAAGTTCGCTTTGCCAATGCTCAAGATATTGAGGAGGCATTGGGCATCAAAACCACCATTAAGGATATTTATGAAGAAAAGTTGCCTGCGGGTGTAGCTGTTGGTTTGGCTTGGACCCAAGTGGGGGGCGAAATTCTCTTTATTGAGGCCAGTCTAAGCCCAGGTAAGGGCAAGCTTCAATTGACGGGGAACCTGGGCGATGTAATGAAAGAATCTGCGGCCTTAGCCCTTTCTTATCTGAAGAGCCATGCGGAAGAGTTTGGCATTGAGGCCAGTCTTTTTGAGCAGCGAGATGTGCATTTGCACGTTCCTGCTGGAGCGGTGCCCAAAGATGGTCCTTCTGCGGGAATTACCATGCTTTCAGCCTTAGCCTCTGCCTTTAAAGGCAAAGCCCTACGCTCTCATTTGGCCATGACTGGAGAAATCTCTTTAAGAGGTCGAGTGCTTCGGGTAGGTGGCATCAAAGAGAAAATCTTGGCAGCTAAGCGGGCTGGTGTCAAAGAATTGATTCTTTGCGAGGACAATCGTCCGCATGTTATGGAAGTTAAAGAGGAATACATCAAAGGCCTAGAGTTTCACTATGTGAAGCGCATGGAAGATGTACTCAAAATAGCCTTGCGTTAATTTCAGCTCAAGGATAGCATAAAAAAAGCAGCTCTTAGGAGCTGCTTTTTTCGTGTTTAGGACCAAGCCTTAGCGTTTCATTTTCACTACTTTTCGTTCTGCACGCTTAAGTAGAAGTTTAATCTTCGCCTTTTTTACAGGGTTTTGATCCACAGCTTTGCTATGGCCTTTAGCTTGGAGAAACTGGCCCAAATCTCCGCTCCAAATAGGAATACGCAAGGGATTTTCGCCTGTTTTTTCTTCCAAATAAACCTGAATACGGTCTTCTCTGTGGGCGCGTAAAGAGCGTTTAAACTGTTCCTTCACGGCTTTCCCTTTAAAGAGAATGGGTAAGGTTTTGCTCATTTTAACCTCACTACCCACCATAATTTCATACTTCCAGTTGGTTTTTGTCTCTGTAGAGTCCAGTTCAAGGCTATCTGTTATCCATTTGAGGGACTCCAAATCAATTTGGAAGCTTACATTATGTAAGCTTTTGGGCAATTTGCTTTCGCTTTTTTGTTCGGCCAGCAAAACCTCTCCTGTTTTGCGGTCAATAAACTGATAGCTGAGGGCTACTTTTTCATTGGCCAAAAGGCGACGGTGGGGAAAGAGTACATGGATTTGGCTAGAGTCAACGGTCAGCAAGAAACTATCTTGACCCATTTCTACTACGCCTTCGCCTAAGGTATTATAGCCGATAAAATCGACGCCATTACGTTGTCCATCGAGCAAAAGGATTGCTCTTTGGCGATATAGGCGGGGCAATTTTGCTTTGAGGGTCACCACATAGCCAAAATCATTATTTTGTACTCGGTCCATAGCCAACTCCTCCTCCAAAAGCAAATCTCTCAGCGTATCGGGTCGCTCAATCACTGGGCTTGGTTCATCGATAATGGGAATTTCCAGATCGGGGACCAAACTCATTTGCAAGCGAATCTGAGAATCATCTAGGTCTAGATAAGGGATAAAAAAGGCGAGACTATCTGTGGCCTTCATTTTTTCCTGTTCATAAAGGCCATATAATAAGGCCGTAGGCAAACTATCTTCGGGCAAGGTCTGCATAGGGTAAACCGTTTGGACCAGCGGCTGGCCTTCCATGTTTTGGAAAGCAATTCGCAGTTTAGAATATTGGTCCATATCTTTTACGGCATAAGCAAAACTAATTTTCACGCCTTGGGCCCCTTCATATTCCACTTCTTCCTCTACAAAAGTGGCAGAATAGTACATATACTTGGGAAACTCCAGAGGTTTAAGGAAAATATAGGGGGCTGCTTCCACAATATTTTGTCCTCCTCCATCAAAGTAAAACTCGATCTTTTTGATTGAGGAATTCCAGGCATAATGGGGGATAAAATAGCTCAAGCGACCATTTTCGGGCAATTCCATTAGTTCAGTGGGTTGCACTTGGCCCTCAACCAAAGAGTAGAAAAGTGGAATTTTCACCTTTTTACCTTCCACATCAGAAAAGACGAAATCGGGACGCATTTTTTGGCCCTTTAGGCTTTTGGGCAAAAAGTATTCGAGGACCAATTTTACTCCTCTGCGACCTTCATAAATAAAATCGTCTTGCACATAGGTACTGATAGGTTGTCGGCTTCTTTTGCTTAGCCCAATCGTATAATTCAGCCGCTTAATTTGGCCAAACATTTCTCCTTTTTGCGATTTGCGCAAATCTTTGCTGGCCGCGGCCAAAGGCATTCGGCCTAAAAAATCATCTTCTAGTCCATCTTCATCATAAAAATTGATATAAAGCTCCTCTCCTTCCAGAGCAAAAAATTGCGCTTCCTCGGCGGGAACTTCATAGCTATTCGGCTGCAATTTAGAGCTGTAAACGGGATAATCACTTCCATTACTACTGATGGTCCAATAAACATCGGGCGCCCCTTCTTTGGGCGAACCTGGATCAAGCAAACGAGCCGTTTGTTTCACTTCTGCCTGCTCCATTTGGAACAAAATGCTGTAGGTCTGCGGCTGTGTATAAGCAATGGCATTACGATATTTCAACAAGCCAGGCACCTCATAAATAAACTCAATTTCCTCCTGTGGTCCAGCCGCCACGGCCAAATCTCGATAGGCTACAAATCGGCGGCGTTTCTGCCAATCATTGGGTTTGAGGACCAAATAGCTACTGCTATCGCTAAACACCTCTTGCCCATATTTCCGGGCGCTAAGTTGCTGCTTATAGGTAAGCAAATATCGGCTATTACTGGGGTATCGGCACTCAAAGCTGAACATAATTCCCTTGGTCCCCTTATCGGACATCTGAATATTTTGTTCAAATTTAAAGTTGCGGACCTCCAGTTTTTGGTCCAGTAATTCAATTTGTTCCTGTGCCCATAAGCTGCCCCAAAAGCAGCTAATGAGGCCAAAAAATAGGGTAAAAAGTGCTTTCATATAGTGTGTGTTTTTGCTCCAAAGAGCTCTGATTAGGCTTGTTCTTCTATGTTTTTGGGGGCTTGTCATGCTTATGATCCCAACAGGACTTGAACCGCTAAGGGGCTATTCTGTCTGTTTTTTAGGGGCTTGCCGCCTGTGGCGGCCGGGCCATTCCGTGGCTCGCAGCTCTGCTCGGCCCTGCGGGGCTTTCGCTTCGCTCCAGCCCCTAGGTCTGCGGCTGCGCCGCACCACTTCATGTCCCTAAGCCTGCGGCGGCTTCGCCGCCTGTGCAACGCAAAAAAGGGCCTTAGCTAAAGACATAATCGGCATAGCGGGCCTCAATTTCTTCCAAAACGGCTAGCAAATCGGGCAATTCCATTAAGCTAACCAGCTTTTTGCGGTATTCTTTCACGCCTGGCATCCCCCGAAAATAATTGGTATAATGACGGCGCGTTTCCAAAACACCTAGAACGGGACCTTTCCATTCCACCGCACGGATAAGGTGGCGACGAGCGGCATCTACTCGCTCGTGAATTGTGGGTGGGGCCATCAATTCTCCTGTTTCAAAATAGTGCTTAATTTCTCTAAAAATCCATGGATAGCCAATTGCTGCACGGCCAATCATGATTCCATCTACTCCATAGCGTTCTTTATACAATTTCGCTTTTTCGGGGCTATCAATATCGCCATTACCAAAAATGGGGATATGAATGCGGGGATTTTCTTTCACTTTGGCAATATGAGACCAATCGGCCTCTCCTTTATACATCTGGGCCCGAGTACGACCATGAATGCTTAGGGCCTTAATCCCTACATCTTGTAGACGTTCGGCCACTTCTTCAATTTTAATGCTGTTGTGGTCCCAGCCCAAGCGAGTTTTAACGGTCACAGGCAGTTTGGTCGATTTCACCACCGCCTCTGTCAATTCGACCATACGGTCTACATCTTGCAAAATGCCCGCACCGGCCATTTTGCAAACTACTTTTTTCACGGGACAGCCAAAGTTAATATCTAAAACTTCTGGTTGAGCTTCTTCTACGATTTCGGCGGCCCGCATCATAGAATCTAATTCGGCCCCAAAAATTTGCACTCCAATAGGGCGCTCTTCTGGGTAAATATCTAATTTGACTACACTTTTCTTTGCATCTCGGATCAGCCCTTCCACTGAAATAAATTCAGTGTACATCATATCGCAGCCCTGTTCCTTACAAAGTGCACGGAAAGGGGGATCGCTAACGTCCTCCATAGGGGCTAGCAAAAAAGGGAATTCACCCAAAGCAACATCTCCAATTTTAACCATAATAGTTTTATGTTCTGTTTGGCGCAAAAATACGACGAACAAAGAGAAAAGCCTTTGAATCTAGCGCTTTTTTGGCCCAAAAAGCAAGAGAAGTAAAGATCTCCTTAAAATTTCCTAAATTTAACTCAAAAGAAACAACTCCATGAACGAGAGAAAGACCAAAGAACGAACGCTCCCCAAAATGAAAAAGAGAGAGCCTTGCACGCCTGCACAAATTGAGGCCAACAAACATATTTACGATGACCATTTTCGGATAGGTTTTGTCCGCCAATTCAATCGAGAGGTTTATAGCTTGATGGACCAAAACTATTTTCGGCCTGAATTTATTGGCTTTGAGGAGTTGCCAGAGCGCAATGACCCCAAACATCCCATTATTTTTGCTAGTAATCATTCGGGCATGGCCTTCCCTTGGGATGCCATGATTTTTGGTTCGGGCCTAGCAAAGATGCATGAATTTGATCCCAAAAAGCAGCTTAGAGTACTGACAGCGCCTATGCTTTCTCAGACGCCGGCCATGCATCCTTATTTTATGCTGCATGCCTGGAAGATGGCGGGCGGTATAGATGCCAGCTTTCTGAACTTTGAGACCATGATGCATTATCCCGACGGCCAACTATTGATTTATCCAGAAGGGGTACCTGGTATTGGCAAAGGCTTTAATCGTCGATATCAATTGCAGCGCTTTTCTAGCTCTTTCATTCGAATGAGTTTAAAATATAAAACGGATATTGTCTGGTATTCCACCATCAATGCCGAATACGTGGCCCCTTTGATGTATAGCCATCAGGGGGTAAATAAGGCGATCAATAAAATTGGGGTGCCTTTTTTACCTTTGGGCCCTTTGACTCCGCTTTTGCTCTTTCCGGCCGCTTTCTTTCTCTCTTTTCCCAGCAAAATGACTTTTGTTCGGGGTTCTCGGATTCGGCCCTATGAGTGGACCGACAAAGCCTTTGAGGAATTGACCGAGGCTGAGATTGAGGATATTCGCCAAAGGGTGCAGGACAAATGCCAAGAGGAGCTAGAGCTGGCCCTTGCCCGATATGGTCGGCATCCCTACCGCAGTCGAGAACTGCTCAAAGTCATCTTTAAGGGTTTTCCGCTGAATACGCCTTTGGGCTGGCCCATGCTTTTTCATGAATTTGAGAAGCAATGGCATCAAAAGGGCAAAAAAGGGGAAGAGGTCAAGGTCTACAAAGGTTTTGGGTCCTCTCTCTATTTGCTTTTGCGCAACCCCATTTGCATCCTTTATTTTATTCCCTTTTTTGGTTGGTTGGCTTTAGTGGCTTATGGCCGTTGGCGCTGGAAAAATGGCTTTAAGGAAAAGGAATAGGTTTAGCGCTGGCTGGCCTAGCGATGTGCAGCAGTGGCCGTTAGGCCAGACCAAGGCGCTACAAGCGCCGCAGGGCCGAGCGAATAGCGAGCTGCGAAACGTAGCGCCGACGAGCGAAGCGAGGCGGAGGCCCCAAAAAATGCCTAAATCCTTTAGTTATTCTAAGATTTGATTATCTTGAGTCTGGCCAAATGACGGCCTTTTATTTTAAAAAGTAATTAGAAAAACGGCGAATGCAATTTCAATTGGATAAAGATCTCTGCTTTTTAGATTTAGAGACCACAGGCGGTGATATTATGAAAGACCGCATTGTGCAAATTGCACTAATTAAGTACCCTAAAGATGGGGGGGCTGCCATTGAGCGCTCTTATTTGGTTAATCCGGGGCAGCCGAGTTCGGCCGAGGCCTTGGCGATTCATGGTCTTGGTGAGCAGGAGCTAAAAGATGCACCTCCCTTTAAGTTATTGGCCATTGAGTTGCTTGATTTTATTGGTGATGCGGATTTGGCGGGTTATAATTCTAATCGTTTTGACATTCCCGTTTTGATGGAAGAATTTTCGAGAGCGGGTTTTGAGTTTTCGATTGAGGGGCGTCGCTTGATTGATGCCATGCAGATTTTTTATAAGATGGAACCTCGTACGCTCAAGGCGGCCTTGCGTTTTTATTGCGGGCAAAATTTGGAAAATGCTCATGATGCGTTGGCAGATACTCGGGCTACGGCGGAGGTCCTCAAGGGGCAAATTGAGCGCTATGCGGAGAGCAATTGGCAGGATCCCAAAACGGAAAAAGTCTATGAACAGCCTGTTAAAAATGATATGCAGGCCCTACATGATTTTATTCAGCAAGCCAATCGGAAAGTGGATTTAGGCGGGCGTTTTGTTCGCAATGAGGAGGGAATTATCCTCTTTAATTTTGGCAATCAGAAGGGGCAGCCGGCCTACAAACACCCCAACACTTTGCGCTGGATCATTGATCGAGAATTTCCGGTGCAGGTAAAAAACATTGCCCGTGAGATTTTAGGGGGCAAGCTCAAGTAATTTACTAACAAACAATAGCATAACCCATTATGAACAAAGTTGTGGCAAACGCCCAGGAAGCGATTCAGGGCATAACGGACAACATGACCTTGATGCTTGGTGGCTTTGGTCTTTGTGGCATTCCAGAAAATGCCATTTCGGCCTTGGTCCAAGCAGGTATTCAGGGCCTTACTTGTATTTCTAATAATGCTGGCGTCGATGATTTCGGCATTGGCCTAATGCTTCAGCAGCGACAGGTCAAAAAGATGATTTCTTCTTATGTTGGCGAAAATGCCGAATTTGAGCGGCAGCTTCTTTCTGGCGAACTAGAGGTCGATTTGGTTCCTCAAGGCACCTTGGCCGAGCGCATCCGTGCTGGTGGAGCGGGAATTCCTGCCTTTTATACGCCTACGGGCTATGGCACCGAGGTGGCAGAGGGCAAAGAATGCAGAGAATTTGATGGCCGCATGTATATCATGGAAACGGCTCTTTCTGCAGATTTTGCTTTGGTAAAGGCTTGGAAAGGCGACAAACACGGTAATTTAGTATTTAAGGGAACGGCCCGAAACTTCAATCCCATGATGGCCAAAGCGGGTAAAATCACGGTGGTTGAGGTAGAAGAATTACTCGAGCCTGGCGAACTTCATCCCAATGAGATTCACATTCCTGGCGTTTATGTGCAGCGCATCTTCCAAGGTGTCAATTATGAAAAACGTATTGAGCAGCGCACTGTTCGCCAAGCCTAACCCTTAAAAAATAACCTTATGGCACTAGATAAATATGGCATTGCGCAGCGCATTGCCCAAGAACTACAAGATGGCTATTATGTCAATTTGGGGATCGGGATTCCCACTTTGGTTGCCAATTATATTCCAGAAAACATGCAGGTTTTTCTACAATCTGAAAACGGTTTGCTCGGTATGGGCCCCTTCCCTACCGAAGAAAATGTAGATGCTGACCTCATCAATGCGGGCAAACAAACCGTAACTGCCCTGCCTGGCGCTTCTTTGTTTAGCTCGGCCGAAAGCTTTGAGATGATTCGGGGAGGACATATTGATTTGACCGTTTTGGGCGCCATGGAAGTGGCTCAAAATGGCGATATTGCCAACTGGAAAATCCCAGGAAAAATGGTTAAGGGCATGGGCGGCGCCATGGACCTAGTTGCTTCGGCCAAAAACATCATTGTGGCCATGCAACATACCAACCGCAAAGGCGAGTCAAAGTTGTTGGCTAGCTGTAGCCTGCCGCTTACGGGTGTGGGCTGCATCAAAAAAGTGGTCACTGATCTGGGGGTATTCGAGATCAAGGACAATGCTTTCCATTTGTTGGAGCGGGCGCCTGGCGTTTCGGTCCAAGAGATTCGGGAAAAAACAGCTGGGGCTTTAATTGCCTCCGATGATTGTCCAGAAATGAAGTTAGCTTAAGATTTGAACCACTCCTTTTTGGGGTGGTTTTTTTTGGGCCCGCGGCCGGCTAGCCTTCGGTTAGCGCTGGGCCATATGGACCAATGGGCATAAAAAAAGACCCTACCTGTGGGGGTAGAGCCTTAGCTAATGTCAAAAAAGCAGCGATCTAGAGATCAAGCTTGCGTTCGCGAACATCGCGGTAAACCGCTTTAAGCTTCTCTGTACGACGCACCACAGAAGGCTTTTCAAAGTGTTTGCGTGTACGAACTTCACGCATCAATTTGGTGTCTCTTACTTTACGCTTGTAACGGCGTAGGGCGCGGTCGATAGTCTCGCTATCTTTTACATTGATAATTAGCATAAAAACCCCCTTGGTTTAGGTTGAAAATAAAAAAATATAGGTGCATTTAAAAAATGCCTTGCAAAGATCTACTATTCTAGCAATAATCACAACTTTAAGGGAAATATTTTTTTGGAGAAGCTCTTGGTCTCCAAAAGGGTTCTTTTGCTCTTCCTAACTTTTTGTTAAGCACTACTAAACCTTCTCCTTGAGTAATAGTCTGTAAGCAAAGAAAAAGGCAATAGCCTACGCTTAATTTATCAGATAAAAGCTCAAGGTATGCAAGCTACAAATTATAAGAAGGAAAAAATAGCCTTGGCCTCTGGCTATATCTACTGGCCCCATGGGGAGCCGATTCTGGAGCAGGTCGTAAGCAAAAATTATACAGTAGGAACTCAGGATGCCAATGAGATTGATCAGACGATAGAACGAATGGCTGCTGCTCGTGGCCAAGCAGTTTATCATCTTGCCGACATTCGTGAAATTAAAGGCGGGAGTTCTGAGGCCCGCAAACATTTTAATGAAGGGCCTCCAGCTTGCGTTAAAGCTTCGGCTGTTTTGGTTTCAGGGGCCGTCTCTAGATTGTTGGGCAATTTCCTGATTCAATTAAATCATGCCCATGTACCCATTCGTCTATTTGTTGATCGAGAAGAAGCGATTGACTGGTTGCTCTCTCAAGTGGAAGAATAAAGAACTTTATAAAATGGTCCTGCCTGAGTAGGACTTTTTTGTTTTTGCTAACAACTGCTTCAACTAGCAACTGAGACTATAAGTATTTGAGTAGGATTATTTTTTGAGCGGAAATAGGGATTTGATGCTCTTATTTTGGCCTTTTCCCCCCTTATCTATTAAGGCCTTCTTTGTTTTTTTTAGGAAAATTTTAGAGCTAGCCGCTAAACCAGTTTTTGCTCGACTTGTCTTTATGCAGAATGCCTTAACAGGCATTTAAATTGGTTGAAACAAGCTTAACAAAACAAGTACAAGCAAGCATATGCAAGCTACAAATTATCAGAAAGAGCGAATAGAATTAGCCTCTTGTGCCATTTATTGGCCCTATGACAGCCCTGTATTAGAGCAAATCGTTCATGACAACTATACTATGCAATTAGAAGATGCCAATGAAATTGATCTAACTATTGAGCGAATGGCAGCAGCGAGAAATCAGGATGTTTATTTTATGGCAGATATCCGACAGATACAAGCTGGAAGTAGTGAGGCCCATCAGCATTTTAAGGAGCCGCTTCCTCCTTCTATAAAAGCAATAGCAATTTTGGCTGCTGGTGGGCGATCTAAGTTATTAGGGAACTTTTTTATCCGACTCAACCAGTCTAGTATTCCAAGTCGATTGTTTACTGATCGGGTGGAAGCGATTGAGTGGTTGTTGGAGCAAAAGAGAAAACAACAATAAATTGGTCCTTATAAAATAGCCGAGGCAGTTGCCTCGGCTATTTTTTTGCGGTAGACAGGCGGCGAAGCCGCCGCAAAGGCGCGCAGCGCCGCGGCTGAGGGATGGATAAGGGTGGCCGCAGGCCAGACCGAGCTTTTTGAGCAAAGCGAAAAAAGCGAAGGGCCGAGCAGAACTGCGAGCCCTGACACAGCCCGACCCGCCCAAAGGGCGGGGCAGCCCCAAAAGAAAAAAGGAGTCAGCACGATCTTGCACTGACTCCTTTTCATTTTAGCTAAAGTTAAGGCTTATTTTTCTACCGTAAACTTATGGCTTTGGCCCAAACCATTGGGGGCTTGTAGGCGTAGGATATATTGACCAGCGGCCAAATTACTGAGGTCAAATTGTTGTTGCAAGCGAAGAGGAGCGATGTTTTGAGTTTGCAAAACGCGGCCCAAAGCATCGATAATTTCGGCTTGATAGCCTGCAATATTGCTTGGCAATTCTAGTTGAATTTGGTTGTTGGCGGGGATGGGGAAAAGTTTAGTTTCTCCGCTAGCTTCTCCAAAATAAAGCACTTTGACATCGCTATAGCTTTGGCTACCATCTACATCATTTTGGCGGAGGCGGTAGTAATTATAGCCAGCAGCAGGCTGCTCGTCTAGGGTATTGTAAGTATTTTGGGCCAAATCTTCTTGGGCGGTAAAGCAAGCGATAGTTTCAAAATTGACGCCATCTAGGCTGCGCTCGAAGCAGTACTCATCGCCAGCGTGTTCGTTGGCTACAGTGGCAGAAAGCAAAGCTTGTCCTTCTACTTTTTGGGCCGTGAAATCCAACAACTCTAGAGGAAGTGACAATTGGCCAACAACATCGGCCAAAGTGAAGGGGCTAAAGCTAGTTACTACATTAGAAGTAATGCTACCTGAAGTTGCCGTTCCCGTTAGGAAAGTATTGCCTTCTGACTCCCATTGGTTGCTTGTGCTAGGCGCTTGGGTGAAGTAATGCCCCACCAACAAATCATTGGGATCGAGTACTTGGCTATGAGGGCCCCAGTGTAGCGTAACAAATAGAGAGGCGCCAGTTCCAGTAAATACCTCATCTAGGGTCCAGTATTCGAGTACAGAAACATGGTCTAGCTCTGCAGCATTAAGGTTGTAAGTTCCGTAGCCTTGGTTAAAGTATTGTGCCACAAAGAATTCGCCTGTATTGACAGCAGTTTCGATACCAATTGCGCCATAGATACCATTATCACCAGTGGGATAAGTAAAGGCATCGATTCCAGTTCCTGAAGTTTCTTTAAGTACAGGACCATCAACATGGCTAATATCTGAGGCATTGATAGCTGTGGCATCTACATCAAAGTAAACTCTTTCTGAGGCAGAGCCCAAAACGATACCTTGTTGGAAATCCATCTCTTCATCAATATAAATATCGCTACAGTTATTGATGAGGAAACCTGCGGGTTTGATTAAGCGAACAAAGCGGAAGTTTTCTACGGCTCCAGCATTTGTTTTGATGACCGTTTGGTCGGTGCTTCCAACAAACTCGACTACAGCATGAGTTTCATCAAAGCCATTATTGGCTGCATCATCTAGCCAATCGCCATGTAGGCGGAAAAGGCCAATTGCGCTAGCATTGGGATCGTCATAATCGAGAAGGCCATTATTGTTAATTAGAAGGCTACCGAAAACCTCCATACCTGTACCAGCAGTAGTGCCATCGTTATTTTCTAGTTTAGAGACCGAAGCGCTGGGGTTTCCACCGATGATAAGGTCTCCCAAGATCTGCATTGGGCTAGCATTGGTATTGCTATTGAAAACCTCTACGGCCCCGGTTCCAGTATTTCCAACCAACATATCTCCTTTAACGGTCATAAATCCACCACTACCGCTAAACACCTCTGATAATCCAGTAAAGCTATAATCTCCGCTTACGGACTCCATATAGAGGTTAGGATAATACATATTATTTGTAATCACGCTAACCGAACCATTATTGGCATAGCGGAAATGCCAGTGGGCTGTAGCGGGAATAGTAGAGATACCATTTTCATAATTATCTCTATATGCGGCAACGGTACTGCTTCCTGTTTTAATAATTGTTGCATTAGCCCCCATTTCCCAGCTTGCGCCAGTTTGGAAGTTAATACCATTTCCTCCGCCTGCACCATGATCTTCCAGCGTACCTTCTAGGAGGAAATCAATACCTGTATCTTCTTGGATGCGGAGTTGTAGGCTTGCGGGAATAACTAGTTCTCCACCAGCTTCTACCACCAATTGGTCGATCTCGATATCTTGGTCCAACTCGATGAGGTGACCATTAAGAATATGTACATAATCGCTATTATCGAAGCGAGGATAGTCGCAAGCGGCCACCCAAGGTCCAGCTGCAGAAGAAGCCATTTCCCAACTGCTTACATCGGTCCAATAACCAATAGTTGCTGAGCGATAGAAACGTTCTGCACCAATATTAAATTGAGCGGCTTCAGTTAGGCTTCCACAGCTTCCGTCTTCAATGACTTCGCAGTAGAATTGGTAGCCATCATAATCCACCAAATTGCCTTGAATCAACAATACATCAGAAGTTTCTCCGCTTACTGTAGTTGCATTGGGAAAAGCGGCTGCACTTACGGCTGTCCAGCCCGTAGCAACGCCATCATTTTCATTAAAATACCATTGGTAAGTTAGGGTTCCACCATTATTTGCGCTAGCGGTTACGCCCATCAAGAGTTCGCAACTATTTACATCTGAAGGTTGAACACTAAAGGTTGGAGGCGTGAGGGGGGGACCAGAGGGCGCAGCAAAAGTTCCCAAATCAGAAACATCGCCAGAGGTTCCTGTGGTCCATTCTGAAGCATCAAAATTGGGGTTGGGGCCTGTTACTGTAGTATTTCTACGATATAGGTAGCCAACTGCACCTACAACTTGATCTTCAAAATCGTCTACCACAGTTCCAGAGGGAACATGAACAAGTTCTAAGCGGTCATCATCATTATATCCACTTGTTGTACCTGCAAAAATAAAATCTTCTACTCCTCCTGTAGCACTACTTGCGCGGCCAACCAATACTTGGCCGGGGTTGATGGTGATTGCAGGAAAGTCGAAAGTAAAAGAAACTGTTGTTGTCGTCAAATCACCATAACGGCGAATCTCATAATCTGAAAGATCAATAGGGCTAGCGGTACCATTGTAAACCTCGATATAGCCCAAAGAGCCGCCATTATTATCGTAAACCTCAGAGATGATCAGGTCTGTAAAAATGGGTGTACCTGCACAGCTTCCCACCTCTTCTAAGTACGTAAAGCTATAAGGGGTGCTAATATCACAAGCCGATTCGCTAAGCGTCAGTTGGCCATCATTTGCTGCTGTGGGTACAGTAGCAATAAGTGTGGTGGCATCAACGAAGGTTGTATTGGCAGCAGCAACGCCAGCAAAGCTCACGCTAGTAGCCGCGGTAAAACCAGTTCCAGTAATAATTACTTCTGTGCCAGCAGGACCCGAAGTTGGGGCAAAAGCACTTACCGTATGCGGACAAACCACAGCGAGATCTCCTTCTAGTAAGGCATCTTCAATAACCCAGATTTCATTTCCGCTATTGTTTACAAGCTCTAAACGAATTTGCAAATCACTGACAGAAGGAAGTCCTGTAATTTGTAAAGTAGAATAATCCAAACCTCCAGAAGAGGAAAAGCCTACTGCAGAATTGTCGCCATCATAGGCAACAGTAGCCTGATCTACACCAGAAAATGACCACTGAGAGTTACTAAAACCATCCAATTGAAGTTCCTCACTCCATGTCGCCCCTCCATCAGTACTGATTGCAACAACTACATAGTCCGAACCATCTGCCCCATTTCCAGAAGTTCCTGCAAAAGAGGCCAAACGAATACTAAAGTCAATATTGGTATAGCCCGTGGTATTCATGCCTGAAAACAAGGCTGTTCCTGATTCGTTGATGTACTCATAGCCTTGTGTGCCGCTTACATATCTAGGCTCTCCAGCAGGGAATGGCCCTGTAGCCGTGGCCACGCCACCTCCTGTCGGACTAAATGTCATAGCTGGTGCAGCTGGGCTAGCCTCAAAATCATAAGTTGCAATTGTTGTCTGGGCCGATAACTGCCAGCTAATAAAGCACAAAAGTGCTAAGTAGAGATGTCGCATAAGTAGTCAAATAATTTGCGAAAAGGTGTTAGATTAAGTACATATTTGGGCTGCGAAAATAAGTTTTACTGCTATTTATTTTTGATCTACATTATTAGCTTATTGTTAATTAACAAACAAGGCCTAATATCTATGGGCAAATGCAGGGAAAAAATAGAATTATATTTCGCATCCAACAAAGTTAGTATATCTATTCAAATAATAAAATTTTCTGTATACCAAAAGAGTAATCAGTCACAATTTTCCCAAACTCATCCGAAATTGGTCCTTTTATCTTCTTTTTGTAATTTACGGCCGTTTTGAAATAGGCAAGGATTTTTCTTGGTCCTAGCAGGCGGCAAAGCCGCCGCAGGCGAGCGAAGCGAAGCGGCTGAGGGATGGATAGCAGTGGCGCAAAGCGCCAGAACCAGCGGGCAAAGCCCGCGCAGGGCCGAGCGAACAGCGAGCTGCGACCCAGCCCGACCTGAGCGAAGCGAGGGGCAGCCCCAAATTTTCAAAACAAAAAACGCTTATATAATATGTATAGATTCCTTTTATTGCTTTTACTCTTTGCGGGTCAGCAGTTGGCCGCTCAGCGATTGAGTCAGAATACCGTCTTTAAGGCGGGCGTATATCGCCAATGGGAAGATTTTAAGCAAAATCAACCCAAACAGCCCTTGCCCGACACCAGTAGTTGGGCCAAATCTCTTTCTCCAGATGGAAATTTATTGCTTTTATCGGAGGCCAGCTGGGAAGTCCTTGATGCTCAAGGACCTATTTGGGGGCTAAGCTTCCGCGAGCAGCCTTATATCCGAGTGGACCAACCCAAGGGCCCAGCTTATTTGGTCCATTTGCATGTAGTTGGCAAAATTTCTTACTATTATTACCGCTATTTTAAAGAGCACGAGCTGCCCATGACGATTTATGACCCTTTTTCGGGCCAGGCCGTTGGGCAAAAAACAATCATCAATAAAGAACCCAGTTCTAAAGAGCGAATTTTGCAATTTGAAACGGGCGAGCAGACAGATTTTAACTATGAAAATCTACGTGCTTGGATTCAAGATGACCCTGGTCTTTTGCAATCTTTAGAGGCCCTCAAAGCCGAAGAATACGAAGATAAATTGTTTAAAATTTTGCTCATTTACAACGACCGCAAAGCTGTTTATATTCAACAACCTTAATTTATGTGGACCATTTTTAAGAAGGAAGTTAACCTTTTTCTCAGCTCCCTGATTGCTTACATTGCTATTGCCGTTTTTTTGCTGGGCACCGGCCTTTTTGTCTGGGTGTTTCCAGATTATAGCGTCATTAGCTACGGCTATGCTAGCCTAGATAGCTTTTTTAGCATGGCTCCCTATATTTTCCTCTTCCTGATTCCCGCCATTACGATGCGTTCTTTTTCAGAGGAAATTCAAACGGGAACCATCGAGTTATTGGTTACTCGCCCCCTTAAAGATTGGGAGATTTTGCTGGGCAAATATTTTGCAGCCCTCTTCCTGGTCTTTTTCTCGATCTTGCCTACCCTCATTTATTTCTTTTCGATTTATGAGCTGGGCGATCCCAAAGGAAATTTAGACATTGGCGCAAGTATGGGCTCTTATTTAGGCCTATTTTTCCTCGGCGCCTGCTTTGCCGCTATTGGCCTTTTTGCCTCTACCCTGAGCAAAAACCAAATTGTCGCCTTTATCTTGGGCCTCTTTCTCTCGGCCTTTTTCTACGATGCTTTTGGCAGCATTAGCAAATTGCCCATTTTCTTTGGACAAACCGATGCCATCGTAGAATCACTTGGCATTAGCTTTCATTACGCCTCTATTAGCCGTGGCCTAGTCGATAGCCGCGACCTCCTTTATTTCCTCAGTATTATCGGGATCTTTTTGCTGGCCAGCCAGCTTTCCGTCGAAAAACGCAGATGGTAATGTCTACATTTATCCACCCTAGCGCCATTGTAGACCCCGGCGCTCAAATTGGCGAAGGCAGCAAGATTTGGCATTTTTGCCACCTTATGCCCGGCGCTATTATTGGCAAAAATTGCAGCCTAGGCCAAAATGTTTTTGTGGCCAATGAGGTCCAACTTGGTCAAGGCTGTAAGGTCCAAAATAATGTCTCTATTTATACGGGCGTGATCTGTGAAGAGGAGGTTTTTTTAGGCCCTTCTATGGTCTTCACCAATGTGCTCAACCCCAGAGCGGGCATCGTCCGCAAAGCCGAATATAAAACCACTTATCTAGAAAAAGGCGTGAGCATTGGCGCCAATGCCACCATCGTTTGCGGCCTCCGTTTGGGCCAATATGCCTTTGTGGGCGCTGGAGCCGTTCTCACTAAAAATGCCCCCGCCTATTCCCTCTGGCTGGGCAATCCCGCCAAACATGTTGGCTGGATGTCTAGAGCTGGCCACCGCCTAGAACTCAATGAAGAGGGGCAAGCCAGCTGCCCCGAAACAGGCGAAAACTATCAATTGCAAGCAGGAAAGTTAATCGCTATTTAGTTTTTTTTGGGGCTGCCCCTCGCTTCGCTCAGGTCGCTCCGCTCCGCAGCTCGCTAGTCGCTCGGCCCTGCGCGGGCTTTGCCCGCTGGGTCTGGCGCTTTGCGCCACTGCTATCCATCCCTCAGCCGCTCATCTGCCTTTTTCAGGCCAGCCATTTTCTTCGGCCCTTTTAATCTGTTAAAAGGGCCGATTTCTATTTCTAATAAGTTAACTGTATAGTCAGTTATTCTTTGCTTTTTTTATATCTTGGGCTAGCCAAATATAAACCCTGAACTGGCCGAAAACAGGCTTTTGTCTTCAGCCAAGTTCTATATTCCTACCTATTATGAAGAAAGCAGAACTACAAGCCCTTTTAGACAAGTACAATAGCAACCTAAAAGGCCTACAAACACTTTTCACAAGCGATGATGGAAAAATTGACCAAGAAGAACAAAGCGTTCTAGACAAAATTGGACAACTCATCAGTAAAATTCAGGGACAACTCAGTAGCGCCAGCCAAGAACCAACAACGACTACTGAGGATAACAGCCCTAAGGAAGAAACATCCGTTCCCACAACTGAAACGCCCAGTATTCAAGGCAACTACCCTATTAAAGGGTCAGTTGGCGATGATGGTGGACAAAATGCCCCAGAAGACGTAATCACCGTCAAACAATTACTCAATAAAAGAGGCTATAAACTTAGCCTAAATGGCGATTGTGATAGCGACTGTAAAGCCGCCATTAAAGATTATCAAAAATCAAAAATGGGCGTTGCCTCCCCCGATGGCCGCATAGATGTAGGTAAGGGAACCTGGTTCCACCTGCTCACAGGCAAAGCACTAGACAGCTACGAGAAAAAAGTCCTCAAAGTAGAAGAATATAGCCCCCATATTGAAAAAGCCGCTGAAAAATACGGCATGAAGGTCGACCACCTAAAAGCTATTATGGCCGTAGAGTCAGGAGGCGTGCCCGATGCATCTAGCGGAGCCGCTTTTGGCCTTATGCAAATTACCAAAAGCACCTGGGAAGACACCCAAAAGAATAATGCAGACCTGCAAAAGTACGATTTTGATACCTACTGGAAAGATCCAGAAATCAATACGCTTTTTGGAGCCGCAGTACTCAAGTCAAAAGCCAAATCTATGGGCGTTAGTACCGATGACCCCAATTTTACAACTATTGCCGTTACAGCCTATAACGCCGGTCAAGGCACAGTAAAATGGGCCATTGAAAATGCCGAAAAAGGAGGAAGTAGCCAACCCACAGTAGATTTTATTCAGCCCGAATACATGAAGCCCGCTATTGAAAGAGGTGGTATTTATAAGTATTACTTGACTGGAAGTGGAAAAAGCCGCAATACCTCTGGCTCCAAATCAGAAGCTATCGACCTTAAATATAAAGAGGTATCCGCTTATGGTCCCAAGGTAGATACCTTCTTAGAAAAACAAGACACGCTATCTGAAACAATTGAAGATATTGCCGCAATCCAAGGAGGAACAACAAGCCATAACGAAGAAACACCCTCTCAGGAGGAGACCGATAACAATACCACAGAAAATACAACAACAGAAAATAATACCTCTAGCGAAGAAGCACAAACGCCTACGACTAGTGGAAATTACACAGTTGTTGCCGGAGATACAGGCTACAAGATTGCCGCAAAACTTGGCATTAGCTTCGACGCCCTCTCTGCTGCAAATAAAGGCGTAGTTTGGACCAAGCTACAAGTTGGTCAAAAATTACAGCTCCCTAGCAGCCAAAGCACAAGCCCCGAAACGCCAAAAGAAGAAACCCCAAAAATGGGGAGCTATACCGTAGTTAGCGGAGATACAGGCTACAAAATTGCTGGAAAACTAGGCATTAGCTTCGACGCCCTCTCTGCTGCAAATAAAGGCGTAGTTTGGACCAAATTACAAGTTGGCCAAAAACTCAATACGCCCGCTGGAGCCGGCACCGCAGCAGATACTGGCACCCAAGAAACCACAGATAATACGACCGTAGCAGAAGAATATCACGGAGATAATACCACTTGGGATAAACATACCAACAAAAGAATTCCCACCCTCGACTCCCGCGTGCAAAAAGCCGCCTATGGCTTTATCAATACCGTCGAAAAAGAATTGGGCATTAAACTTCGAGTGACCTCTGCCCTACGCACGGTAGCCGAACAAGATGCACTTTATGCCAAAGGCAATGTGACCAAAGCCAGAGGTGGCCAAAGTTACCACAACTACGGTCTGGCCATTGATGTAGTGGAAATTAAGAACGGACAAGCCATCTGGAATTGCGATTGGCCCAAAATTTCTGCCGTAGGCAAACGCTTTGGCTTTGAATGGGGCGGCGATTGGAAAAACTTTGTCGATAAGCCCCACTTCCAAATGACTTTTGGTAAATCTGTTCGACAACTTTGTATTGCCAAATATCCCGACCGAGCTAAACAATATGGCTACCTCTAAGCCAAATACTATATCCTGAAAGTTGCTAAAGGCTGTTCACCTAACTAACTTTCTATTTGAATCAGTCTCCTGCTATCCTAGGAGACTGATTTTTTTTGTTCAAGCCCCCTGCCCTCTTCCCAGCAGAAAGAGAATAAGCAAATAATGGTCAAGAAGCAGTTTTTTCCCAACAATAGGTCCTTGACAACTGTTGGCAAGCATTGGCTGGAAAAATAATAGGGCAATGCAACTCTTTCAGACCATTTTTTTTCTAGCTAATGGGCTGGGAAATCCTACCTAAGCATTCGCTGGAAAAATAATAGGCCAATACAACCCTTTCAGACCATTTTTTTTCTAGCTAATGGGCTGGGAAATCCCATCTAAGCATTCGCTGGAAAAATAATAGGGCAATACAACCCTTTCAGACCATTTTTTTTCTAGCCAATGGGCTGGGAAATCCCATCTAAGCATTCGCTGGAAAAATAATAGGCCAATACAAGCCTTTCAGACCATTTTTTTTCTAGCCAATGGGCTGGGAAATCCTATCTAAGCATTTCTTGGAAAAATAATAGGCCAATGCAACTCTTTTGGTCCATTCGCTACTCGCTAAGGGGATAGCGAGCAGCCCCAAGGCCCATACTTTAGCTAAGCACTAAAGGCCCAGCGCTGCGGAGGGGGGCGGCGCAGCCGCAGACCCAGCAGGCGCAGCCTGCGCAGGGCCGAGCGACTAGCGAGCTGCGGAGCATAGCGGCGGCCGAGCTAGGCCATAGCCTAGCCGGCCGCGGGCCCCAAATCATTCTCGCACAAAAAAAATAGTCGATCAGGGCAATTAGAAAGCGAGATAGATTTATATCTTTGCGCTTTGGGCTGCTGCCCCTTTTTTTATTTTATCATTTTATAGGAGCCGTAACGACTATGAAACTATCACAGTTTAACTTTGACCTCCCACAGGAGCTAATTGCACAATATCCCGTAGAGAACCGCGATGAGTCTCGCCTAATGGTTGTGCACCGCGATAGCGGAAAAATTGAACACCGTCAGTTTAGAGATATCATTGAGTATTTTGATGATGGCGATGTGTTTATCATGAACAACACCAAGGTTTTTCCTGCTCGTTTGTATGGACAGAAGGAAAAGACAGGCGCCAAGATTGAGGTATTCTTGTTGAGAGAGCTCAATGAGGAGCAAAAACTTTGGGATGTACTTGTGGATCCCGCTCGTAAAATTCGGGTAGGTAACAAACTGTATTTCAATGATGAAGATGGTGTAGAGCTATTGGTTGCCGAGGTAGTCGACAACACTACATCTAGAGGGCGGACCATTCGCTTTTTGTATGATGGCCCTAATGAGGAGTTCCGTGCACAGCTTTATAAATTGGGACAGACGCCTTTGCCCAAGTATATCAAGCGCGATCTAGAGGACCTAGATACAGAGCGTTACCAAACTATTTATGCCAAGGAAGTGGGTGCTGTAGCGGCTCCTACTGCAGGTTTGCACATGAGCCACGAGGTCATGAAGCGTTTGGAATTGAAAGGGGTAGAATTTGCTGAATTGACCTTGCATGTCGGTTTGGGTACCTTCCGCAACATTGAGGTAGAGGACTTGTCTAAGCATAAGATGGATGCCGAGTACTTCAAGATTAGCGAAAAGGTTTGCGACACTGTTAATAATGCCATTGAAAAAGGCAATCGTCGTTGTGCTTTGGGAACAACTTCTATGCGTTCTATTGAGTCTTCTGTTTCTGCACAGAACTTGCTCAAGCCAGCAGAGGGTTGGACCAATCGCTTCATCTATCCTCCTTACGATTTTAGCATTGCTAACTGTATGATTACCAACTTCCACCTGCCTAAATCTAGTCTTGTGATTATGATTTGTGCCTTTGGTGGCTATGACCTGATGATGGAAGCTTACCGTCAGGCCGTAGAGCAAAAATATCGCTTCTATAGCTACGGAGATGCTATGTTGATTCTCTAAATCGACAAACTTATTCTCTTAAAGGCAGGATCTCGATTGGTCCTGCCTTTTTTTTCTAGCTTTTTCATTCTGCTTTCCACTATGCAAGCTTATCTCGATTTATTAACTCATATTTTGAATGAGGGGGTAGACAAAGGGGATAGAACGGGTACGGGTACCCGCTCCGTTTTTGGCTACCAAATGCGCTTTAACCTACAAGAAGGCTTTCCCTTACTCACTACCAAAAAGCTCCATCTCAAATCGATCATTCACGAGCTCCTCTGGTTCTTAAAAGGCGATACTAATGTGGCTTATTTGCAGGAACATGGGGTGCGCA
Organism: Saprospira sp. CCB-QB6; assembly: GCF_028464065.1. Lineage (NCBI taxonomy): Bacteria > Pseudomonadati > Bacteroidota > Saprospiria > Saprospirales > Saprospiraceae > Saprospira > Saprospira sp. CCB-QB6. The sequence continues at coordinate 78,709 of NZ_CP116808.1, forward strand.
TCTGGAACGAATGGGCCGATGAGCATGGAGAATTGGGTCCCGTTTATGGCAAACAATGGCGAAGCTGGAGCGACAAGCAGGGGCAGAGCATTGACCAAATTCAGGAGGCCCTAAATCTCATTAAGCAGCAGCCCGATTCTCGTCGAATTATTGTTTCGGCCTGGAATGTGGCCGATTTGCCCGATATGGCGCTCTCTCCCTGCCACTGTCTATTTCAATTTTATGTGGCCAATGGCAAGCTCTCTTGCCAGCTCTATCAACGCAGCGCCGACGCCTTTTTGGGCGTTCCCTTCAATATTGCCTCCTATGCCCTGCTGACCCTCATGATGGCTCAGGTGACTGGCCTAGAAGCTGGTGATTTTGTTCATACTTTTGGCGATTTGCACCTTTACCAAAACCATTTGGAACAGGCCAAAACGCAGCTAGAAAGAACACCCCGCCCCTTGCCCAAGATGAAGATCAATCCAGAAAAAACCGATCTCTTTAGCTTTGTCTATGAGGACTTCCAACTGGAAAATTACGATCCTCACCCCCATATTAAGGCCAAGGTCTCGATTTAATCCTCCTCTAAACGGTTAAAAATGAGTATACAGCAAAATATCTTTGTCATCATTGTCTCTTATAATGGAGAAAAACATCTAAAACCTTGTTTAGACTCGCTGGCCCTGTCCAATATTCCACTAAAAGTGGTGGTTATAGACAACTGTTCTAACGATCAATCGGTCCAAATTCTACAAGAATATGCCCTAGCTAAGTTGATTTTATCCAAAGAAAATCTAGGCTTTGGCCAAGCCAATAATTTAGGTATTCAATACGCCTTAGAACAAAATGCAGACTATATATTTTTGCTCAATCAAGATACTTGGATTCGCCCAAACAGCATTGAAGAATTGGTCAAATGTAGCGCTGAACTTCCAGATATGCAGCTACTTAGCCCTCTGCAATATGCTGGAAACGAAAAGGATTTAGACTTTGGTTTTCAAAGATATTATGCTGCGGCCAATCCGAGTTCCTACCCCAACTGCAAGGAAAGTCAATTTGTCAATGCTGCGGCTTGGTGGCTAAAAGCAAGCACCTTTAAACAAATCGGCGGCTTCAATCCCCTATTTCCACATTATGGCGAAGACTTGAATTTTTGCCATCGTTTTTTGGCCCAAAACGGAAAAATTTTTATCACGACAAAGAGCCTCATTTTTCATAATCGGCCACAATCCACAGCCGAAAATAAACAACTAAAGCTCCAACAGATTAACTTGCTGGCCAATTTACTCAACCCCCAACATAGTTTGGCAAGCGCTTTTTTAAAAGCTAGTTATCAAACGGCCAGTCAGCTAAAATTTTTGCCCAAAAGCCCCAAAAATAGCCTAATTGGCCTATTTTCTATGGCTTGGTTTCTCCTTCAACAACTGATGCGCTACAATAGCCTAAAAGAGAATCGAGCAAAAAGTATGCAGCCCAAAGCCTTTCTTTAACATATACAATTCAAGATCATTTTGGGGCTGCCCCGCCCTACGGGCGGGTCGGGCTGTTTCAGGGCTCGCAGGTCTGCTCGGCCCTTCGCCAGCAAGCTGGCTCGGTCTGGCCTTCGGCCACCCTCTCCATCCCTCAGCCAGCGGCACTATCGGGCCTGTCCACCGCAAAATATCCGCTCAAAACTATGGACCATTATTATTATATAATATATAAACCTTATCGCATGCTCTCGCAATTTACGCAGGAGCAACCCAATCATATTACTTTGGCCCATTTAGACCTAGCTTTCCCCAAGGATGTTTATCCCGTTGGCCGCCTAGATGCCGATAGCGAGGGCCTCTTACTATTAAGCAATGACAATGGCTTAAAAACTCGTTTGCTCAATCCTAAAAATAGCCATTGGCGCTACTATTGGGTCCAAGTAGAAGGTCAGCCTCAGGAGGAGGATCTAGAAAAGTTGCGGGCAGGCGGTTTATCCATAAAGCTGCCCTCTAAAAAGCGCTATGCTTGCCTGCCCGCCAAGGCCGAGCTTTTAGCTCAGCCACCTATTCTTCCAGAGCGGGATCCCCCTGTTCGCTTTCGGGCCAATATTCCAACCAGTTGGTTGCGCCTAGGGTTAAAAGAGGGGAAAAACCGCCAAGTGCGGAAAATGACGGCAGCCATTGGCTTTCCGACTCTCCGTTTGGTGCGGCAGCAAATTGGCCAGTGGAGCATGCCCGAAAATATGCAGCCTAGCGATTGCCTCCAATTGGATAAAGAAGAGGTGCTACAGCTATTGAAATAGCTTTATATGCAAACCAAAAAGCAGATCCAAATTTTTGAGCAGGACCGCCTTTATCTTGGTCCTGACTTAGATGAAGCTCAACTACAAAGCCTTTTGCAGTTGGGTTCTCCTTATGTTTTCCCCATTCATCAGGGCTTGCGTTGGGGCAATTTTGTAGGTTTGGTAGAAACCGAAAGCCTTTGTGTAGAAATTTTGCCCAAATTGGAAAAGGCCGTTCCCAAAAATCAACAGCAACACCGCCAAATTTTACATGAGCTTTTGGCCTACAGCCAAGCCGAGAATTTGGCCCATTGGCAAAACTGGGCTCGACAGGACAGCGAAAAAGGTCCTTGGTTAAGCCATTATCGCCAGAAGTTTTTAGCAGAATTACAACGCTTTTGGCAGGGCCCCCAAGAGTATAAACAGTTAGATCAAGCAGGGCGCAACAAAAGCTGGCAGGGCCAAATCGATTTTTCCAAATTGCAGCCCCCTGTTCAGCTTTGGCCCTATTTGAGGCGATCTGTCAAGCAAGCTCCCCCTTTTTTGTTCCTATTGGTTTGGACCTTAGAAGAGATGTGGGCGCAGGGCTTAGCGCCCAAAGAAAAACAGCTGATACAAAGCCTTTTGGAACAATTGCCAATGGCTCCTACTCGGCCCCTGCAAATCAATTGGGTGGCCTATGCGCCTAGGAATCCCAAAGGCCAACTACTTTTTGAATTGGCCCGCTTGTTCTTAGCGGGTTTGCGGCCCTCTACCCAAAAGGGAAAAAATTGGCTATGGAGTTTTTTATTGCCCATGCCGCAATTATTTGAGCAATATTTAGCGGTTAGTTTAGGCGCTATTAGTCCCCAAAGCTGGACCTTATCGCTACAGGCCCAAAAGCCCTTTTGGGAAAGCCGTCAGTTGCGGGCCGATTGCTGTTGGGAAGATGCTTATGGGAAACGCATTCTGATTGAGGTCAAATGGAAATTGTTAGAGCAGAACTTGCCCAGCGAACAAGACTTACGGCAGATATACACCTATCAGCAAGAGTGGTCCGCTGAAGAGGGCTGGTTAGTTTATCCAGCGCCCTTGGGGCGGGCTAAAATGAAAAGCGCGCCCTTTGCCAGTGGCAAAGGGCGCGCGAGACTATTGGAAGTTCCTTTGGTCCAAAATGGGCAATTGAACAAGCAATTGGGGCAGAGTTTACTGCTTTTGGCCCTACAGAATGGTCTGCGGCTTTAATCCATAAGGCTGAGTAAAAAAGCCTCGGCTTTTTCTTCACTATTAAAGGCCTTCATGGGAAACTTTGGGCGATTGAGGCCCAGCATAAAATTGGCGGCTAATTTAGAGAAACCCGAACCCACAATAATAGCTGCGGCTTTTGTTCTGGGAGAGGGATCATGAGAGAAGAAATCTCGGGCTTCTTTGGTAAAGCGCTTAATCTTTCGGACGTCGAAAATAGTATAGATAGGAGCGCCACGCAGGTCGGCCATATCTCTCATGGTCCATTTAATTTCTTGAGCGCTGGCTAAATCTAGTTCTATGGGATTTAGGTACATGGTCACAATACCAGAGGAGGCCCAATACAGGCGGCAGCTATTTAAAATAACTTCAGGGGAATTTAGTTCTTGCATCATAATTAAGGGGTTTAACTATTATTCCTGATGAAGTTAAAGCTTTAATCGCAAACTGTTTAACTATATATTATTTTTTAATTCGTTTGAAGTAAAATTCTTTACAGGGATCTAGAAGGAGCGAAGCGACTGGCCTAGCGATGCGGCGGGGTGGCCGAAGGCCAGACCGAGCCAGCTTGCTGGCGAAGGGCCGAGCAGACCTGCGAGCCCCAAAGCGTAGCGCCGCAGCTTTGCTGCGGAGGCCCAAAAAACAGCAAAAAATTGTACCTTTGGCCCATCAAACTATTGATTATTTATAATAACGTTTATGAACTTTAAGCAAATAGGACTACTCCTGGCGTCTATAAGCCTTTTATTGGTTTTGGATAGTTGTCACTTATTGAAAGGAGGGGGCGGAACGGATGAATTAGAAACAGTTCGGACCAATAAGGATACCGTTAAAACCACTGTAGAGAATGGCTATAAGCCAGAAATTACGAACCGAGACAGCTTGCGCAAGCTCAAGCCCGACACCATTGTTTGGCAGGACACTTTGCAAGAATCTCAGTTTAAGCAAATCATTGTAGAGTATCGCAAAATTGGGCTGCAGCCTATACAGAAAGACACCTTGGGCTGGATTGATTATACGGGAAAAATCTATGAGGGCAGTCCCAATCAGATGCGAAAAGCCCAGTTTAAGGAGCAATATACCTTGACGATTATGTTGCCTTTTTTGGCCAACAACTACTATAAAACGGAGATTCCGCTGCGTTCTTTGCGGGCCGTAGAATATTATGAGGGAGTAGAATTGGCTTTGGATAGTTTGCAGAAGCGCAAGTTGGCGTTAAAGGTACAAGTATTTGATACCGAGGCCAAAGAGAGCAAAGTAGATAGCTTACTCAAGAGTAAGGCCTTGGCGAAATCGGATGTAATTTTGGGACCAGTGAGTTCTAAACTGCTTCAGAAGACGGCAAATTTTGGTCGGGACAGCGGCATTATGGTTGTTTCTCCCTTTAACAACAACCCTAGCGTGACAGAAAATAACATTTTCTATTTGCAGCTCAATCCGGGTTATCCTGTACATTATCAGCATATGGGGAAATTTTTGGCCGAGGGCATTCAAACCCCAGCCGAGTTAAAATATCGCCTCAAAACGCAGAAAGTCTTAATTGTGGGGCAAGAAAAAGACAGCACAGCTGTGGAGGAAATCACGGCAGCCTACCAAAAAGGGAAAAATGACCTGACGGCCAAATTGCCCTTCTATCTTTCGCCCAATAATGGTTTGAGCATTGAGAGCATCAAAAAGCATTTGAGCAAAGATGCCCTAAATATTGTGGTTATTCCCAGTTATCGATCAGAAGCCTTTGTATTTGCGGCTTTGAGAGAGCTGCATAGTTTGGTGGATCGGGTGGAGAAGCACAAAGGTTATGAGTTTTTAGTGATTGGTATGCCACAGTGGAAATATTACGAGCGCATCAACTACGATTATTACGAAAATCTTCGTCTACATTTTAGCGATGCCTTTTTTGTGCAAGAAAACAGCCGAGAGGCCAAGGCCTTTATCAAAAAATACAAAGAGCGCTACGGCATTGCGCCCAGAGAATTTGCTTATATGGGCTATGATGCCACCTTATATTTGGCCGAAATGCTAGAAAAGTATGGTACGGGCTTTCCCGAACAGTTTCACAAAGCGCCCTATATTGGTTTGCAGGGCCGTTTTTACATTGAGGAAATGATTGAAGAGCGTCCCTTGCTCGAAAATGAAGAAATTATCGAAAAGCCTTTAATCAATCGCTTTGAAAACCAATTTGTGCACTTCTTGCAGTTTAAGGATTATGAGCTAAAGCCCCTCTCGATCTTTATTTCTAAACTACAGGAAGAAGTTGAAAAGCAGCAAAAGGCCGAAGACTAAACCTATTCGGTTTTGAGCTGTTACAACACCCATTAAAACAACAATTATGTTTACTGGAATTATAGAAGATGCGGGCCAAATTATTGGCCTAGAAAAAGAAGGCAGCAACCTTCATCTAAAGCTAGCCTCTAGCCTAGCCCCTGAGCTAAAAATTGATCAGAGCTTGGCCCATAATGGCGTTTGTTTGACCGTAGTGGCCTGCAATCAGGAGAACTATACCGTTACGGCCATTGAAGAGACCTTAATTCGGACCAATTTGGGCCAACTCCAAGTTGGCGATATTGTCAATCTAGAACGCGCTATGCCTTATAATGGCCGCCTAGATGGCCATATTGTCCAAGGGCATGTAGACAAAACGGGCCAATGTCTCTCTATTGAAGAAGTAGACGGTAGCTGGTATTTCCGCTTTAGCTATGAAATTGCTCCCGAGCATCTTTTGGTCGATAAAGGCTCTATTTGCATCAATGGCGTAAGCTTGACCGTTGTCAACCCCAGCCAAAATGAATTTTCGGTCGCTATCATTCCCTACACCTACGAACACACCAGCTTCAAGCAACTAAAAGTAGGCGATACGGTCAATCTAGAGTTTGATATTTTAGGAAAATACGTGGCCCGATATGCCGCCGTTTACCAAAATGCCTAGGGCCTGATCTATCTAGCTCAAAAAAGGAGGAAAGCCAGTGCTTTCCTCCTTTTTTTTGTCCCTATATAGGGTTTTATAGATAAATCAAAGGCCCAACTTCTTTGTAATCCTTTTAAAAAAGCTCATTTTTGGGATTCATCAACTAGGAATACAAATTATGTCTGTACATCAGCCAATCAAGAAAGTAACCACCCATGTTTTGCACAGTATGAAACAGCGTGGCGAGAAGATTTCCATGCTTACCGCCTATGATTTTTCTATGGCTCGCATCCTCGATGAAGCTGGAATTGATGTTCTACTGGTCGGAGATAGCGCCGCTAACGTAATGGCGGGCTATGAAACCACCCTCCCCATTACACTCGACCAGATTATCTATCATGCACAATCTGTTGTGCGTGGCGTAGACCGCGCTTTTGTGGTCGTTGACCTTCCTTTTGGTTGCTATCAAGGCGATTCTAAGGCGGCCCTCAACTCAACAATCCGTATTATGAAAGAAACTGGCGGACATGCTGTAAAACTAGAAGGCGGTAGCGAAATTGCCGATTCTATCAGCCGCATTTTGTCTGCTGGCGTTCCTGTTATGGGCCATTTGGGCCTCACTCCTCAGTCTATTTATAAGTTTGGAACTTATAGCGTGCGCGCCAAAAAAGAAGCTGAAGCCAAAAAGCTACTAGAAGATGCCAAATTACTAGAAGAGTTGGGCTGTTTTGCTATTGTACTGGAAAAAATTCCCGCAAAACTTGCCAAAGAAGTGGCCGAATCAGTTAGCATTCCCATTATCGGCATTGGCGCTGGCCCGCATGTAGACGGACAGGTGCTGGTGGTGCACGATATGCTGGGCATGACCAAAGATTTTCATCCCCGCTTTTTGCGCCGCTACCTCAATATGTATGAAATGATGAAGGAAGCCACCCAACGCTATATCAAGGATGTCAAAACGCAAGACTTCCCCAACGAGAAAGAACAATACTAAGTATTTTTTGGGGCTGCCCCTCGCCTATCGGCTCGGGTCGGGCTGTATCGCAGCTCGCTACTCGCTCGGCCCTGCGGCGGCTTCGCCGCCTGGGTCTGGCCTACGGCCACTGCTATCTATCCCTCAGCCTGCGGCCCTTCGGGCCTGCAAAACGCCAAAATTGAATTTTTTCATCTAAAGTTATCATGGAAAAAAAATCTCTTGCTCGGATTATCCGCATTAGTTTATTGATTGTTTTTTTGGGAGCCGCTGCTGCGCTTGGCGGAGCCTATTATTACTATCAAATTATTTTTGGTCCATCTTTTCCCAAAGAAAAGGAACAAATTACGCTTTATCTCAAAGAGGCCCCTAGCCTCACTAGCCTAGCCGACAGTCTAAGCGAAAAGGGCTGGCTCAAAGATAAAAGCAACTTTATTTGGGTAGGTGAAAAGATGAAATTCAAGGGGGCCGCAGGCCGCTACATCTTAGAGGATACGCTAAAAAGTTATTACGAACTCTTTGCTCGTTTGCGAAAAGGACAATCGCCAATTCGCTTTACCTTTAATAATTTGCGTTTGCCTCAACAGCTGGCTGGCGTTTTGGGCCAAGAGTTAGCTTATGATTCTTTGGCCTACTGGGAAGCCATGCAAAAAGCTGATTTCATGGCGCAAAATCAGCTTAACCCACAAACGCTAATGACCCTCTTTATTCCCAATACTTATGAATTGTACTGGAATATTTCGCCAGAGGAATTCATGCAGCGAATGAAAAAAGAGCACGATAAATTTTGGTCCAGCAAAAACCGCCTGGCCCTAGCTGATAGTTTGGGGCTTAGCCCAGCCGAAGTCTATACCTTAGCCTCTATTGTTGATGCCGAAAGTAATTATGGACCAGAAAAGGCTCGAATTGCGGGTGTTTATCTCAATAGATTGCAAAGCAAAAGCTGGAAGCTAGAAGCAGATCCCACAGTTGTCTTTGCCCAAGGCGATTTTTCTATTCGCCGAGTGACCAGAGATATGCTTGCCACAGATTCGCCCTATAATACCTATATGTATGCGGGCTTGCCTCCAGGGCCCATTCGCATGGCTTCTCGCCAAGCGATTGATGCGGTCTTACAAGCCGAAAAACACAATTACTGGTTTTTCTGTGCCAAGCCGCCAGAAGAAGGACAGCCAGCCCAACATGCTTTTGCTCGAAACTCGGCAGAGCATGGTAGAAATGCCCGAAGCTATCAACGTTGGTTAAACCAACAAAAAATTTATCGATAAACAAGACTAACGCGGCAATAGGAGAAGAACTCCTGTTGCCGCTTTTTAATAAAATGACATAGCTAAATAGCACAAACAGGAACTTTAAAAAGCTTAACTACTTGTCTACTAGTATAATCAGGAATAGATTTAGTCTAAAAACTGTTAAAATCTGAAAAAAAACTAGCCATAGTTTGCATATTAAAATCTGATCCGTACATTTGTATTGTCTTTGTGTTTATTTGTTTGGGTTTTTAGGGGAGGCTGTTCCGAATAGGAACAGCCTCTTTTTTTGTGCCTAATAAAAAGGTTTGATTTTAGCCCCTTTTCCTGTATATTTAGGGCAGGAATTTAAAGATGAAATTCCGAGCCAAAATACCTAATAGTTAAGAGCCTATGTTGAAAATTAGTAAAATCAAGCCCGAGGATTTAAAGACCCTCACCTTTAACGATTATAAAAAGGTAGTGCGTCTCCTTTTTAATGGCTTAAAGAAATTGCACAAGGGGCCAGAGCAGCCCGTAGAATTTGTGGTATTGACCAACTTTGAGTTTGCCGACAAAAAGGGGAAAAAGACCATGATTATTTTGCCCGGTAAACAAACGCCTGAGTGGAAGAAAGAAATTAAAGCTCGTCTCAAAGAAAATAAAAAAGATGTCTTGGTAGGCCATTGTTTTGTAAGTGAAACTGATGGTCAGGAAGAGATCAATGTAATGCCCAAACAGGGGATGGCCAAAGTGGCGCAGATCCAAAAAATGGGTAAGCAGATGTTCAATATGGCTAAATTGGGCTTTAAGCTAGCTGCTGGTGCGGCAGAAGCCTCTAATGCGGCCTCTGCTTCTGTAGACTTAGCCGCTATGGAAGAGCAACAAGCCGCTAAGGAGCAAACAGAAGACAATGCACAAGCAGGTAAAAAAGAAGCGCTTAAAGAAGAGCTTAAAACCTTAGTAGATAGCTCTAAAGAAATTAAAGCAGATTTTGACAAAGTCAAGGAACTAGCTGCTCGTCTCAAGAAAGGAGAAAGTCAGCAAACTGATTTGAGTTTTACAAAAGAGGTTATTGAGAAAGTTAATCAATTTGTCAATGCCTTCCACAACAGCAAAAAGCCTATTCAGGAGCGTTTGCAGGGCCATAAAGACATGATTGCGGCCCAGTTGCCCAAGCTAGAGAAATTAGCCGAGCGTCTAGGCAGTCAATCTTCTGGCGCCAATGCAGCAGATGCTACAGCTAACCTCAGTTTAGAAGAGTTGAAAGCAGGCATGGAAGCTGCCCAAAAAGCGGTAGACCAACTGAAAAAAGAGTTGGACCTAGATGCAATTTTGGCGAGTCTCTAAGTAGCGCTTAGGATTATTGAAAGGGCAGAAAAACAATTGTTTTTCTGCCCTTTTTTTGTCTACCTCTCCCCCTTCGAGACTGTTTAAGCCCTTTCCTGCGCCTAGGGACAAGCCCCTAGGCTAGCTTTTTCAGACAGCCCTCTAAAGAGGGCCTTTGGATAAGGACCTGCTCTGCAATAACCTGTATATCAGCCTTTGAGGCCCTTTAGGGCTGACTCCATTTGATTAGCCTAGGGGCTTGTCCCTAGGCGATTATTGGCTGAATTCTGCTTTTGAGCACTAGGCTAAAGGCCCAAATTTTATTCGGATACATAAAATCCTGAAGCGCTGGCCGCTTCGCCTTCTGCTATCTGTTGCTGCAGCTTGAAACCTATAGCAACAATGGGATTATCTATGAATGAGGGTTAAAACCCTCGTGAATTGGCTGCCGAAGAAGAACGCCCAAAGAAAAAAGACCGTTGAGCGGCCTAGCGATGTGCAGGGGTGGCCGAGGGCCAGACCGAGCTTTTGAGCAAAGCGAAAAAGCGAAGGGCCGAGCGAGCAGCGAGCCCCGAAACGTAGCGCCGCAAGGCGAAGCCGCAGCGGAGGCCCCAAAACAACAATAAAAAAAGGGTCGAACTAGACAGTTTGCTAGTTCAACCCTTTCTTATGGGGTTATTGCATTTCAATATGCACGACCACCTGAGCATGATCTGACTGCCAATTGGGAATGCGTTCCTCCGAGATAGTTTCGTCCAGTAAATGGTCATTAAAGGTGCGGACCATAGTCACTCGGCCAATGTGATTGGGATTCTCTCGGACCAGCTCCTGGCTGACCATAATATGGTCTAGCGCCTCATGATGTCCATTATGCAAATGCGTATAATAGGTATCGGTATAAGAATTTCGGGCCTGAATATCCTTGGCATGATAGAGCAAAACATCCCAGATTTTGCGCTTCTTGTGCATAGGCAGGTAGCGGAAAGGGGCCTCGCCAGAAATAATTCGGGTAGTGACCGAAGTATGTGTATCGTTTAGATCGCCAATTACCACCACAGGCGAATCGCGATTTTCCAAGACCTCCATCAAAACGGCCCGTACCGCTGCCGACTCTGCTGCCCGCAAAAGCAAGGCTCTGGCTTGGCCTTTGGCCTGTGCCAAGGGATCATCTCGATCCTCTCCATCTTCTAGCATGGGGCGTTTTGACTTGAGGTGGGCCACCACTACATGAAAATCTTGGCCATCATCGTACTCAATTTGGCATTTGAGCAAAGGGCGAGAAAACTCCTTGAAGGGAATCAGCAGCCCATCGACCTCCAACTGCTCGGGAAACTCTCGGATCACTTCGTAATCCTTAATTGGATAGCGGCTAGCGATAGCCACAGCGGGAGAGCCCCCTTTTCGATCACTCATGACAATGTGATAATCTCGATAATAGGGATTCGAGCGAATCACGGTCTTTAGCGCCTCCTCCGAGAACACCTCTTGAAAGCCAATGATGTCGGCCTTCATGCTATTGAGCTGATGGCTAATCCAAGCTTGCTTTTTCTCAAACTCTTCATAGGTATAGCTACGATTATAATAGGGCCGCTCGGGCAATTGTAGGTTAAGCAGATTAAAACTGCCGATTTTTAGTTCTTTACTCATGGTGATATTTTGAAGGGCAGACTAGGCCCATTTATAAACATATAAGCGATAACTAAGGTAAGTAAAAATTGGCAACAAAGGCAAGGGGTAAGCCTGCCAAGCTATTAACCAATTGAGCAAAGCTAGAGCATAGCTTAGGAGTAGTATCGCATGAAGGGCGGCAAAAAATTTATTCGTCTTGACTTTCTGGAGACCAAAAAGCAAGGGTAAATAGACCGGCGATAGCCACAAAATATTGAGATTCCATTGGGTGGCCGCATGATCGGTTCCCCACCACATAAAGCAAAGGAAGGCACCGGCCAAGCCCACCACAGCCAACAGCAAGCGATCGGCAACATAGGCATATTGGGGACGAATAATGGATAGCGCAAAGCAGAAAGCCGCCAAAAGGCTAAAGAGCAAAAGCGGGTAATGGTCCTTAATGCCTGGCTGATGTGCTGCTGGCCAAGGCAACAACTCTTTTTTCTCGCCTAGAAAGGGACCTACTGGCGTTTGACTATTCGTAAGATGTTGGGCCAGATAATCGGGCAAAAACATTTGTTCGCTAACGGAGGGACATTTATCTGCGCCTCTGCCCAAGATAACCTTAATGCCCAAATCTAACCAAGGAGAGGGAGCCGTATAGTCCGCCAAATAGCTTCGGAAAGAGCGGCTGCTATCGGCCTGAGGCAAGATAAACTCTTCGGCATAAAGGAGCTGGCCCAAGTCGCGGATTTGGGTAGCGCAATTATCATAAAAGAAATCATACATATAATAGCGGTCTGGAGAATTGAAGCGCGCTTCTAGAGCATCAAATAAGGCCTGCTTCTTCTCAGCCGAAAGTAAAATTTCTTGTTCGTAGGCTCCTCTATTTTCATAGACATAGGTCTGCATAAATGGACCAAAATGCGCACGGCTGAGAGCATACTCCAACTTTCCCCGAATAAATTTTAGCGTAAAATTGGGCGTATTAAAATCAAAAGTGCCATAATTATACACTAGCTCAATCCCTTGATCGGGATCGCTAAGGTGCAGGGCCGAATGCCCAAACAGGCTATAGACCTCTGTTCCAGGCGAGCAGGTGATTAGGCTAAATTTGGCTGATTCTGAAAGGGGGCGAGCCGCAAAACTCAGGCTCGAAAACAGACAGAAAAAAAGAAGCAAAAAAAATATGCGCATAAGAAATCTTATTTATTTGGGGAGAAAATCTTGTCCGATGCTCCAGCCACCCGTCCAAGCTGCCTGAAAATTAAAGCCTCCCGTAATTGCATCAATATTGAGCAATTCACCAGCGATATAAAGGCCCTTAAAGTCCTTGGCTTCAAAGGTTTTAAAATTTATTTGGTCGAGATCGACGCCTCCGGCAGTTACAAACTCATCTTTGAAGGTCGATTTACCCGCTACTTTTATTTCGCAGGCCGTCAGTTCTTCTTCTAAGCCCAAGAGTTCTTTTTTCGACAAGTTGGCCCAGCTTTTATCTTCCTTAATCCCTGCCGCATAGAGCAAGCGCCGCCAAAGACGGTTGGGAATTTCGCTAAAAGGGCTCGTTTTGCTCAATTGTTTTTTGGCCCAATCCTTTTTGAGCAATTGCAATTCTTCGGCTAGGGTTTGGCGCTCCCAGCCCAGCCAATTCACACGCAAACTAAAGCGGTAATCTATATCAAACAATTTTCTTGCGCCCCAAGCCGAGAGGCGAAGAATGCCAGGGCCACTCAAGCCCCAATGTGTAATCAAGAGCGGACCACGAGCCTTCAGATTCTTTTGGCCCAATACTTCTACCTCGGCTTGAGGAACCGATAGGCCCGGCAAGCCCTTGAGGCGAAAATCTTTGGAATTAAAGGTAAACAGAGAGGGCACCGCCGGAACGATATTCAGTCCCATTTCGGCCAAAATCGCCCAAATTGGGGCGCTGCTGCCTGCGGCCAAGACCAATTTATCGGCTTTGTATTCGGCCCCGCCTTTGGTCGCTAAAAAATATCCGCCTTCTTCCAAAGGCTTAATTTGGCTTACTCGCTGCTGCAAATGCAGTTGCACCCCTGCCGCCTCAGCGGCCTGCATCAGGCAATCTACAATAGATTGTGAGCTATTAGATTGGGGAAAAACCCGACCATCATTTTCAATTTTTAGCGGCACGCCACGCTTTTCAAACCAATCCATCGTATCACCACAAGCAAAGCGATGAAAAGGACCGAGCAAAGCTTTTTCGCCTCTAGGATAATGCTTCACCAACTCCTTGGGCGTCCAGCAAGCATGCGTCAAATTACAACGCCCACCCCCAGAAATCTTTACTTTTTGCAAAAAACGCTGCCCTGCTTCCAGAATATGCACTTCCGCCGAGGGGCAGTTTTCTGCAATCTGTATGGCCGAAAAAAAACCGGCAGCCCCGCCGCCAACTATATATACTTTCATTTTGTCATTTTGGCCAAAAATACAAGCTTCCCAAAGATTGCCCTAAGATTAAGGCTTTTTTTACTGTTTTTTTGGGGCCTCCGCCTCGCTTCGCTCGTCGGCGCTACGCTTTGGGGCTCGCTATTCGCTCGGCCCTTCGGGCTCCACTTTGTTCCGCCCTTGGTCTGGCCTTCGGCCACCCCGCCGCATCGCTAGGCCATAAAAACTGGCCTTTGGCCAGCGGGCGGCTCGCTTCGCTCGCAAAAGAGTCGATAAAAAAGGGCAGTTCTGCCAACTAATTAGCCAATTCCTATTATTTAATGCTTTCTTAAGTCCAACTAGATGTCGGTACATTTGTTTTCTAAGCCTGAACTTAGTTTTTTTGTGCTATCCAAAGGCTGAAAATTAGCCTATTTAGTCATTACGAATTCATTTAACGTGAAAGTATATTTAACTGCGGCGCTTGTATTTATAAGTGCTTGGAGCTTACAGGCTCAAGAAGTATTAACCTTAGAAGAAGCCATTGAAAAAGCTTTATCGCAAAATTATACCGCTAAAATTGCGGCCACCAACAAAAAAATTGCGGAAGTTCAGAATCACTGGGGAGAGGCGGGCCGTTACCCTCAAATTACGGCGACGGTAAGCAATGCCAACAGTTACAGCAATGTGCAAAACCCCACCTCTTTCCTTAATGGTGCCCAATTGTTGGGGACCGGGGGAACAGCTGCTGTTGATTTGCAGTGGGCACTCTATCAGGGCGGGCGCATTCGTCTGACTAAAGACCGTTTGGGTTTGCAAGAAGAATTGGCTAATTCGGAGGCCAATCGCAGTTTAGAGACCATTAGCCAAACTGTGGCCAAGGCTTATTTCAATGCGCAGATTCAGCAAGAGCGGCTCAAATCGCAGCAAGAACTCTTGGCCCTTTCTCAGGACAAGATTGCTTATATAGAGGCTCGTAGGGCCTATGGACAAGCAACAGAGTTTGACCTCCTCCAAATTAGAGATGCTTACCTCAATGACTCTATTCAGTGGATGCTTCAGCGCACCACTTTTGAAAATGCACAGCAAAACTTGGCCTTGGCCATGGGGCAAGATTGGGCTTCGGCCAAAGAGATTGTACTCCCAAGAGAGTTGAGCTATGAGCTCCCGCGCTATAACTTTGACTCTTTATTAGAGGTGGCCCTTCAAAACAATCGGGAGATTGCGAGTGAGCGCATTCGCCAACAAACTGCAGATATTGACATTGCCATTCAGGAAGCGGCCCTTTTGCCTACGGTGAGTTTGGGAGCTAATATTAGTGAGCAGCTTAATATTAGTCAAATCAACCGAGCTCAAGTAAGTGGTGATTGGCAAGGAGGAACAACACTCTCTGGCGCACTCAATATCAACCTGAGTTATAATATCTATAATGGCGGGAAGCAAAGACGAGCTATTGAAATTGCCAAACTCAATCAAGAAATTAGTCAATTGACTATTCTCAATCTAGAGCAGCAATTGGGACAAAATTTAAATACGGTTTTGGCCCTTTATGAAAACCAGCGACAAACCTATGCCCTTAGCCAGCAACTATTAGCCAACTCTAGTCGAAACCTAGAAATTGCGAGTGAGCGCTTCAAAGCCAACACCCTCAACTTTTTTGACTACCGGACCATTCAGATTAACTATATCAATGCGTATAATAATGTGCAAAATGCCTTCTTAAGCGCTAAACAAACAGAATTTGATCTATTGCTCCTTTCTGGTCAGCTTTTGCGCTAAAACAGTAAACTAACAGACGTAAAGAAAAAGCAGGATTCTAAAGGAAGAATCCTGCTTTTCTATTTTAAGCGAGCACAAGAATGTTAAAACCCATTAAATTTGCGAATTAGTCACAACTAACAGTTGATTTTTAATTAAATTCAAAATAACTTCTTTTAAAACTCTTTTTTTCTACATAGATGGATTTAGCAGAAATATTTTCATCCAAAATGCTAATTACTATTTTTAGGCGAAAGTTGAGAAATCGGGTTTAGAATTGTAGATTTTTTATAATACCTTTGTAGTGTTGAGCAACATAAAAGCTTGACGATCACCAAAAATCAAGTCAAATTCTAATCCTATGAACGATCTATTTAAAAAGGCCATGCAAGCGGGTCTTGGTTTAGCGGTTGTTACCACTGAGAAGGTCAAAGACATTGTTGACGACCTTGTAGAAAAAGGGAAACAATACCAAGAAGAGCAAGAGGTACAGGCCAAAGAAGCCCCTGCGGCTCCCCAAGAAGGCGAAAGCGAACCAGTAGAAGGCGAAGCGGTAGCGGATGAGGCTCAGCCGGAGCAGCCCCACAATCGTCTAGAAGAACTAGAGGGCCGTCTACGCAAGCTTGTAGAAAACGCCATTGAGCGCTTCAACTTCATCAAGGGAGATGAGCATGAGCGCATTGAAAAACGCATTGAGCGCTTGGAAGAGCGTCTTAGCGAACTAGTAAAAGCCAATACAGAATTGGCGGAAGAAAGCGAGAGCAGCGAGCGAGTATAAAAACAGCTGCAAAGCACTTTTTTAAAGTGCATCACCAAAAATCAGTGGGCCAGCTTCGGTTGGCCCTTTTTTGTTTAATATTAGAGTTTATTTGTTATGATGGAGAAGATTGTCCGCAAAACCTTATACACAGCGGTAGGGATTGTGGCTAGCACGACGGAGCGTTTGCAAAATGTGGTTGACGAGCTAGTCTCTAAAGGAAAATTATCGGAAGAAGAGGGCAAAAAAGTGGTGGAGGATGTGGTAAAAAACACAGAATACAGCCGAGAGAACTACGAAGGAAGATTTAGAAATATGATTGATGGCGTTTTGGCCAAGCTCAATTTGCCACAGGGCGATGCTTATGAAAAGCTAGAGCGTCGAGTCAAGTCCTTAGAAGTAAAATTGGGGCTATTGGCCAAAGAGCTAGAGGCCCAGCGCAAAGCGGCTAAAGCCAAAACAGAAGAAGACAAAGAGCAGTAGTCTAGCTACTCAACTATAAAATAGGGGCTATCGGAAAAATCCGATAGCCCCTTTGTTTTAAAATTCTGTTTGGCCATTATTAGGCAGATTGAGTTGCATATTTTGTGGATATCGAATTTTAATGCGAATATCTTCTTCCACAAGGCTGTTGTTCAATAAAACTTGTTTGTCAATCTTGGGCATATAGAGTATTTCACCCTTCATCTGCCAATCGTAACGACCTAAAACCAATAATTTCTTGAGTACATTTCCGTGCTCCTCTCCTACTTTTACGTAAGTATATAAGCGGATGTAATCTTCGCGCCAAGGTTCTGCTTCAATCTCATGGTCTGTTTGTACCGTAAGTTGGTCTGGCGACTCAATAAAAGTTTGTACTATGGTTCGCTCGTTTTGTCCAATTAGATATATAGGAAAAAGAAGCGAAATAAAGTATATAATGAAGCTTTTCATAATCGGGGAAATTTTGGAATTAAAAAATGGGGTTTGTGACAGATTAACTATCTATTATTAAAACGCAACTTATTGCAAATAGGTTACTCTTTAGGCTAAATTTAAATAATAAATATTTTTTGTCTTTCTCCAGTTTGCAGACTGAGTAGCTTTGGCCCAGCGCTGCGCAGCGGTGGCCGCAGGCCAGACCAAGGGCAAACGAAGTGCAGCCCGCAGGGCCGAGCAGACCTGCGAGCCGCGAAGCATAGCGGCGGCCGACCTAGCCGAAGGCTAGCCGGCCGCGGGCCCCAAAAAAGGAAGAATGCTTTTGTTTTTTTAGAAACTTGGGCTGATAGAAATATCGAGTCGTTCGCCCAATCCTCTTGTGGTATAAGGCACAAGCAATAGGCTATCGGTCTCTTGGTTGGCCCAATTAAAGTAGAGTTGTAGGTGGCAGTCCGTTTCGATTTGGATCCAGATAGATTGTTTATCTCCTGCGGCCAGGTTTTTTAGTTGATTGTGGCTACAGCCTTCAAGCTGTATATTTTGGAGCTCGGCCATACCATTATTGAGCAGGACCAGATGAATATAGTCTGTTCTGTGCAGCGCCCAACTACCGTAGAGCAAGAGAGGGAGCAGGTGTAAAATGCCAAGGCAATAGCTCCAATTGGCTTGTCCTGCGCTTAAATTTTCGCGTTTGCGCTGCAAAAAGGCCCAGAGCGCAAGCGGCAATTGGAAGAGAAGAAAGAGGAGGATACCTAAAAGTTGTAGGCTAAAGAGCTCGCCCTTCCATTGCTCCAAATAATCCCAACAAAAGTAAAAGGATAGCCCCAAGCTAAAAAGTGGAAAAAGGAGGAAGAATCTAAAAAGCATAACGAAAGGCTTGTTAAGTTTAGATTAAATCTATAAAGCTAGATATAATTGAAAAGGGCGATAGATAGGGCATTTGTAGTTTAGCTAAAGTTTAAGTCTACAAAAAGCGCGGCTGCTAGGCAAGCGCGGGCTTTTCCCCCTAGTAGTTTTTTGTAAATTTAGCTAAGGTCAAGCAGAATCAGGGCCCTAAGAAACGCTTTTTTTAACATTTTTTTTCATTCCGTTAAGATGCGAGCACTTTTCAGTTTTCTACTTTGTTGCAGTCTACTTTCGGCCCTACAGGCTCAAGAATTTGGCTTTGTTAAAGAAAAGGAGCAAACTGCCGATGAGTTTCAGACTTTTGAGTCCTTGATGATTGCCCTCAAGCAGGCCGATCAGGTAAAGAAGTTGGACCTTTATTATAAGTTGGATTACAGCCAGCTGCCTCAGGCGATTGCCGAACTACAAGAGTTGCGCATTCTATATTTGGGGCATAATAATTTGGAGCATCTACCGCCTACCTTTAGGCAGCTACAGAAGTTAGAGGAATTAGATTTGGGGCAAAACCCGGCTCTTTCTATCCAAGAGATTTGGCCAGAGGTTCGCGAGCTCAAGAATTTGCGCAAATTGTTTATTCATCGCATTCAGATTGATCAACTGCCGCAAGATTTTGGCCAGCTCCAAGAACTCGAATGGCTGAGTTTGGAGGGCAATCATCGAATTGCAGTAGAAAGTCTTTCGGCCTTAGACCAATGCAAGCAGCTCAAAACGCTCAATCTTGCTTGGTGCAATTTGGAAGCCTTGCCCAGTAACTTGGCCAACTTTCAACAGCTCGAAGAGCTCTATCTCAATGAAAACCAACTGACGAGCATTCCTGAAGGACTTTTGGCCCTCAAACAACTCAAGGTCCTTGACCTTAGTGATAATGAGCTAAGCCAAAGTGATCTAGAAGCGCTCAAAACGGCCCTTCCCCAAACCAAAATATACTTCTAATTGCCAATCCATCTCTTCTACTTAGAGGCGGTAGGCTAAAGGGCTTATCGCCTTTTTGCTTGCCCGAAAATAGCATCTGCAAAACCGATATGATTAAAACAGCTTACCACTACAACGATTTGATGATCGTCCCTGCTTTGGAGGCCCAATTAAATAGCCGTACAGACTGCATTCCACATTATGCGTCTGGACAATCGCCATTTTTTGCCGCCCCCATGTCTACTGTGGTTGCTGAGCACAATTATCAGTTTTTCTTAGAACAAGGCCTGCAGGTCTGTTTTCCTCGTTACCAAAATCTCCCCTCCAATTTCTTCGAGCTACAAGAACAGTATAATGGGCAACTTTTCCTTTCTATGGGACTGGAAGAGTTTAATAAGGAGTTTTTGGTCTTGGGCAAAAAGCTCAACCGACAGCATGCTATTCTTATCGATACCGCCAACGGCCACCTCCAACGGGTCTATGAACTTTGTCTGGCTGCCAAAAAGGAATATGGCCAGCAAATGCTGCTCATTGCTGGAAATATCGGCCATCCACGCACTTTTGAACGTCTAGCGGAAACAGGGGTAGATTATCTTCGCTTGGGCATTGGCGGGGGCCGAAATTGCACCACCAGCAGCTTTACCGGCGTTCACTACCCTCTCGCTTCCCTCATTATGGAAAGCCGAGCCCTAGCCAACCAACTGCCCCAGGCGCCCAAAATTATCGCCGATGGAGGCATCGCTTCCTATGCCAATGCCATTATGGCCCTAGCCTGCGGAGCCGATTATGTCATGATGG
This sequence comes from Saprospira sp. CCB-QB6, assembly GCF_028464065.1. NCBI lineage: Bacteria > Pseudomonadati > Bacteroidota > Saprospiria > Saprospirales > Saprospiraceae > Saprospira > Saprospira sp. CCB-QB6. The sequence continues at coordinate 98,647 of NZ_CP116808.1, forward strand.
GTAGCCTAATCAACCAATCGCTAGAATCGGCTGGCCAAGCCTATTTATTTAACCAAATCCCCCTGCCCAGCCAGCTAGCCAAATTAGCCTTTCGCCTTGGACTTCCCCTCAAAAAAGAATATAAAGCGCTACATAGCAAGCCCGCTTATGCCCAACAGGGACTAATTGGCCGACGAGCCGTAGAAGGCCGTCGCAGCCTACAAAAGGTCCAATATAGCCTACCCGATTTCCTCTTCAATTTGCGCAGCTACCTGCAATCTGCCATGAGCTATACAGGCAAACTCCAACTAGAAGATTTTATTGGACAAGTAGAACTCATTACCGATAGAGGATGATGTTTTGGGGCCTCCGCAGCAAAGCTGCGGCGCTACGCTTTGGGGCTCGCAATTCTGCTCGGCCCTGCGGCGCCTTCGGCTCCTTGGTCTGGCCTTCGGCCACCCCGCCGCATCGCTAGGCCTGCGGGCCTTCGGCCCTGTCTCCTCCAAAAATAGTTTGGTCCAAAGAGACGCGAGGGCCCAAAAAGTCAGAAAAAAAACAAAAAAGCTACTATTGCCGAAATATAAGTTTAACTTAGCCCATCAGCGAACAACTGTTCGTAGCTAAGCAATTGATTGCCAAACAATCAACTAAACAACACCATCAACACCCTATTTTGGGACAATAAAAGCTAGTTTATTCATGAATTATTCAGAAGAATCGCTGAAACTTCACAGCTTACTGAAAGGAAAAATTGGCATCCGCAATCAAATGGATGTGCGCACCAGTGAGCACCTTTCTTTGGTCTACTCTCCAGGAGTAGCTGCCCCTTGTATTGAAATCGCCAAAGATCCCGAGAAAGTTTGGGAATATACCTTAAAGAGTAATACTGTAGCCATCGTTTCTGATGGATCTGCTGTTTTGGGCCTAGGAAATATTGGCGCAGAAGCCTCTATTCCCGTAATGGAAGGTAAGGCCATGTTGTTCCGCCAATTTGGCCATATCAACGCCTTTCCCATTTGCTTGAACACTCAAAATGTAGATGAAATCGTAGAGACGGTTCGTCGCATTGCTCCTGTCTTTGGTGGCATCAACCTAGAAGATATTGCCGCTCCTCGGAGTTTTGAGGTGGAAGAGCGCCTACAAGATTTGGGCATTCCCGTTTTCCATGATGACCAACACGGTACTGCAATTGTGGTCCTTGGCGCCTTAATCAATGCTGCCAAATTGGTGGACAAACCTCTAGAAGAGCTTTCTGTAGTCATCAATGGCGCAGGGGCTGCTGGAGTAGCTATTGCTCGTCTTTTGCGTTGTATCGACAATGAGAACAACACCGCTTGTATTCCTGTTAAAGAAATTATTCTTTGCGATAGTAAGGGAATTATCAGTAGAGATCGTAAAGATCTCAACAGCTCTAAGCAAGCTACTTTGGGCTATACCAACCCCAAACACAAATCGGGTTCAATCAAAGATGCTATTGTAGGAGCTGATGTATTTATTGGCGTAAGTGTAGGAAATATTCTTACAGCTGATGACATCCGTACCATGGCTAAGGATCCTATCATTTTTGCCTTGGCCAACCCGACTCCCGAAATTATGCCCGAAGAGGCTTATAAGGGAGGAGCTGCTGTAGTGGGAACAGGTCGCTCAGATCTTCCCAACCAAGTGAATAATGTATTGGGCTTCCCTGGCATTTTCCGTGGTGCCCTAGATGCACGCGCCAAAGTAATTTCGCCTAAAATGAAATTGGCCGCCGCTTATGCTATTGCCGATTGTGTGCATCCACCCACTCGCGATATGATCATTCCTCCAGCACTTAATGAGGTAGTTGCCTACAAGGTAGCCAAAGCCGTTAAGGAGGCTGCCTTGGCAGAAATGGGATTACCTGATCCCATGACTGGATATAATGGCTAGTTTCTTGGCCGCTTTATCTATGGAGAAAGACCCAATTGCTCAGGCAATTGGGTCTTTTTTGCTTAAAGCTCTCCTAAAAAAAAGAAAAAGTGACCCTCTTGCCCAGAATCACTTTTATAATTTTGCCTTTATTTCAGAAATAGTACGAACAGTTTGCTGTAATTTCTTTCTTTTAAAACGGCCCATAAAAGCAAACTGCTGCTTGTTGGTCCAAAAAAAATGAAAAATGATTAAAAAATTTCCCCTGCTATTATTTTCCTTATTCTTTTTTTCTGTGACAGCTCAGCATTGCCCAGACTGTCAAGCCCTTAGAGAGGCTGCATGGAAAGAGGGTTGGGATGCACAAGCCTTTCAAAAATCAAGTTTACATAGGCTACAAGATATGGATGTGCTAGCCTATGATTTAGACTTAGAGCTCTTAGACCCTAACCAACGCTTCTTAAAAGCTAAAGCCCAATTGCAAATTCAACTTTTGCGCTTGGGCCTAAAAGAAATAGAATTGGACCTACAAGGATTAAAGGTTCAAGAGCTACGCATCAATGGCAAAAAACGGCCTTTTAAACACAAGGATCCCCTTTTGATTATCTCCTTGCCCAAAAGATACAATCTAGACAAACCTATAACGGTAGAAGTAGAATACGAAGGGGCTCCCCAAGAAGACAAAAGCTGGGGTGGCTTTTATTTTGAAGAGGGTTTTGCTTATAATATGGGCGTAGGCTTTTCAGATAATCCCCATAATTATGGGCGAATTTGGTTTCCTTGCGTTGATAACTTTCAAGATAAATCAACTTATAGAATTTCGTTAACTACAAAAGTCAATTTAGAAGGCTATGCTAATGGGATTTTGGTTCAAGACTTATTATTAGACAATGGGTTACGGCAAAGAATCTGGGAACAAAAAGAGCCTATTCCAAGCTATTTGGCGGCTATAGCTGTATCGGACTACAGTGATATAACGCAAGTTTTTGCAGGCATAAATTCAAGCATACCTATTGCGTTAGTCGTTCCAAAAGAAGATAGTCAAAAGGCAGTAGCTTCCTTTATTCATTTGCCTCAGGCGCTTTCGGCTTTTGAGTATTGGTTTGGTCCTTACCGTTGGTCCAAAGTAGGTTTTTGTGTGGTTCCTTTTATGTCTGGCGCTATGGAGCATGCCAGTCTAATTGCCTATCCTCGTTATGCAGTAGATGGAAGTTTGAAGCAAGAGCGTTTAATGGCCCATGAACTATCTCATCATTGGTGGGGAAATTTGGTTACCTGTGCCAAGGCCGAAGATATGTGGATCAATGAAGGTTTTGCCAGCTATTGCGAATTTCTGTTTAAGGAAGCTTGTTATGGTAGAACTGAAGCCCTGCCTGTTTTGCAACAAAATTTGGCTTTGAGTTTATATGTTGCCCCCAAGAGAGAGGGCGGACATCGGCCTGTTGCGGGAGTCCCTTGGGCCCATACCTATGGCACGCATGTTTATAAAAAGGGAAGTTTGGTGGCTCATAATTTAAGACATTATTTAGGAGATGATCTTTTTCGGCAGGGAATGCAGGCCGTTATGGATAGTTTTGCCTATCAGAATTTATCGACCGAGGGCTTTTGCCAGTTTTTGAGTAAAGAATTAGAGCGAGATATGCAGCCTTTTTTCAAAAATTGGTTGTGGCAGGCAGGTTGGCCCAGTTTGCATATTGTGGAAGAAGAAATTGGGGCCAATAGTTTTAAATTAACCATTGAGCAACAATTAATTGGGCGGGATAGCCTTTATGAGAACCTGCCTTTAAAGGTTCGTCTATTTTTGGCCAATGGAGAGTATGTAGATCGAGAAATATTGCTTAATCAAAAGCAGCAGCAACTGAGTTGGGAAGGGCTAGCGGCAGAGGTAGTCTATGCTTGGATAAATCCAGAACAAAGTTTAGTACAGGCCCGATTTGATCAGTTTTTTGAAGAGTGGAATAATCAGGAGCAGGACTTGGGCTTGCTCAAAATAAAAGCAGTTCATTTTAAGCGGCCGTGTTTGCAGGATGAGCAGCTACATTTGGCCTATTATCCAGCGGCCGAAGGCCCTGCCTACTGGCAAATTAAAGGGCGGATAAAAGGAGCTAGTGTTCCTGTGGAGCTAGCCTTAGAACAGCCTAATCCATCTGCAGAGCTCTATTATCGTAAAGCGGCGGGGCAAGAATGGCGGCCTTATATCCATTCGGGGAAAAGCGAAACTGGTTACTACTATATAGAACAGCTTCTTTTGGGGGATTACAAATGGGTAGACTAGGTCCATTTTGCGTTTTGCAGGACGTCCATTTGGCCTAGCGATGTGCAGGGGTGGCGCGAAGCGCCAGACCGAGTGGGCGAAGCCCGCGAAGGGCCGAGCGAATAGCGAGCCCCGAAACGTAGCGCCGCAGCTTGCTGCGGAGGCCCCAAATAATTATTTATAAAAAAAGCCCTCTAGAGCAGAGGGCTTTTCATTTATTGAGGCATTTGAATTTGAAGTTGGTGGCGATGGATGATTCCGAAATAGCCGAGAATGCTAGGATCATCCCAATTTCCCTTAGGGTTGTAGGGAACGCTAGCCGAGGCGCCAGATTCGCCCACTTCTGCAATTTGTTCAAAGTAGTCGTAATAGGCTTTATTGACCGAAAGGAGTTGCAATTGGATGCTATCTTCGGCTTCGAAAGGGGGGCCAAAGAAAGGGAGATCGAGATAATCGCCATCTCGAAGTTCATCTTCAATCAGGATGTAATTATCTTCTAGTTCATTATTGGTCCAGACCTTTGTGCGATAAAAATTGGCGGTATCCGCGGGATCTTGAAAATGATAATAGAGGCGATAGCCAATTTGGCCGCCAAAGGGAAAGACAAACTCCTCATAGCTGAGACTGTCGAGTAGAACGGGATTTGGGCAAGCGGCGGCGGCTGCAATTTGGCGACCATCGGCCAAGTTAATGCTAATAAAGGCGGAATCTCCAGCTTGAATTTGGATGCTATCAGCCCAATAGTAGCCGTTATTATCGCTTTGGAAGCTATAATTTTGACCGTTGATATAGAGGTTGATATTGGCTCCGTTAACTTGTTCAAAGTCGTTACTTTGATAAAAGGTCCCTGATTTAGAGAGGCGGACCTCTGCCCGCTGCAGATCGGTTAAGATATTGGCCTCCACAACAGTTTGTTGAGCGGCCTCATCTAGATCGAGTGTAATTACATCTTGGCAGGCGGTAAAAGAAAGGGCCAAAAGGCATAAAAAGCAATATAATAAACTGCGCATAAGATTAAAATTTGAAGTTCCAGCTAATAGAGGGGACAATTCCAAAGAGGGCTAAGCGGACGGCTTCTGTGCCTGTGCCTGCTTCATTTTCTTGAAAAGAAATGCTATATGCATTTTTGCGATTATAGGCATTGTAGACAGAAATATTGATGTCGGAATGCCATTTTTTGCTATCTCGAACGACATAAGTGGCGCCAATATCTAGGCGGTGGTAATCAGGCATTCGATCGCCATTTCGGCTAGAAAAGAGATTGACAATTTGGCCATCAACCTCATATTTTCCAGAAGGGAAAGTAATTGCATCGCCTGTATAATAGACCCAAGCGGCCGAGATCGACCATTTTTTAGTAATGTCATAAACTCCGACCAGAGAGATATCGTGACGGCGATCTTGTCGGGCAGAGAACCAGCTGCCATTAGCAATATCGGCAAATTGGCGTTCTGACTTAGAGAGCGTATAAGAAACCCAGCCCGTAAATTTGCCTTGGCGTTTGCGCAAAAAGACTTCCATACCGTAAGCTCGGCCTTGGCCAAAAACCAATTCGGCTTCTAGATCTTCATTGAGGAAGGTTTCGGCCCCATCCTCATAATCAACTTGATTGCCAAGTTGCTTGTAGTAGCCCTCTACGCTAAATTCTAGCTTATTATCTAAGAAATTTCGGAAATACCCCAGCGCAATTTGATCGGCATACTGTGGTTTGATCAATTGAGTTGAAGGCGCCCAAATATCGGTAGGTGTGCCTGAGCTTGCATTAGACAAAATGTGCAGATATTGATAAATTCGGTTGTAAGAAGCCTTAATAGAGCTCTTATCATCTAGCAAATAAACCGCATTCACACGAGGTTCTAGGCCAAAGTAAGTATTATAAAACTCGCCACTGCCATAGCTTGTGCTATCAATTGCTTCATTCTGCTCATTATAAGTTTTTACCGTTGCTGCCCCAATATTAGAGAAAGAAGTTAGACGCAAGCCATAATTCATGCTCAGTTTTTTATTGATTTTGTGCTGATTGCTGATATAAATCGCATTTTCTAGCGCAAACTGTTGGTCTAACTTTGTGGTGGCAAGTACCTCATCTACTTCTGAATCAATTGCTTGAAAACTACCTGGGCGGAAGTTATAGTAAAGCGATTGCCATCCAAATTTGAGGTTATTACTTGGATTTAGATAGTAACTGTAATCTTGTTTGAGATTAAGGTTGTTAATTCCAGCCGATAAATCAATATCAAAGTTATCGGTGCGCACCGCAAAACCATAATCATACTCACTATACACAAAAGTAGTATTGGCAAATAGCTTTTCATTGAAGAGGTGGTTCCAACGCAGGGTTAAAGTTCTATTTCCCCAATCTAAGCCCGAACCATCAAAACCAAAGACATCTCGACCAAAATAGCCCGATAGATACAGACGATCTTTTTGGCCCAATTTATAATTGGCTTTTACATTAAGGTCGTAGAAATAAAGCGCTCCCCCATCAAAATCATTGGATACTAACTGAAACATCAAATCAGCATAAGTACGACGGGCAGAAACAATAAAAGACCCCTTGTCTTTTACAATCGGTCCCTCCAAAGTAAGACGAGAAGAAATAAGGCCCAAACCACCAGAACCCGCAAACTTTTTACTATTTCCATTTTTCATGTGAACATCCATAACCGAAGAAGCACGGCCACCAAATTCTGCAGGTATTCCGCCTTTATACAATTTTACATCCTTAAGAGCATCCGAATTAAAGACCGAAAAAAAGCCCAAAAGGTGAGCCGCATTATATACAGGGGCTTCATCAAGTAAAATCAAGTTTTGGTCTGCATTTCCACCTCGCACAAAAAAACCACTCCCCCCTTCACTACTTGGACTAACACCAGGCATCAATTGCAAGGTCTTCACAATATCCTGCTCTCCAAAAATAACAGGTACTTTTTTCGCCTCTTTCATATCTAACGAAAGTACACTCATATCAGTACTTTTCACATTTTCATCAGTGCGTTCATCGGTCACAACAACAGCATCTACAGTAGTTGATTCAGGCAAAAGCTCCACATCTTTAACCAAGTCCGCTTGCAAATCAAGCGTATCTACAATCGTTTGATACCCCACATAAGAGTACGAAACTACATACTGCCCCTTGGGCAAACTCAAAGCATAATAACCATACTCATTCGTGCTTACGCCCATTGCTTGGGCAGGAATGGCCACATTGGCAAACAAAAGTTCTTCTCCTGTTTCGGCATCTCGAAGATAGCCCGATAGACTAACTTTTTCTTGGCTCCAAACGGTACTGTTGAAGCAAAATAAAATGAGCCCAAGGCCCAAAAAACGCAGGGATTGCATGAATTAACGTTTTTAATGATGAATATTTTAGAAAGACTATTTGCTAAACGTAAGTTAACGCAAAAGCGCCTGTAAAAAGGAGACTAGATCGAGCTTTCCTCAAGCTTTTCCCCTCAACAGCTGCTTTTTGTCTATAAACAAAGTCACAAAACCTCTTTAATATTATATAATTCAAGTTTTGGGGCCTCCGCCTCGCTGCGCTCGTCGGCGCTACGCTGCGGGGCTCGCTACTCGCTCGGCCCTTCGGCGGCTTTGCCGCCTCGGTCTGGCCTGACGGCCACCCACTCCGCATCGCTAGGCCAATTCCGCTCGAAAAAAGGCTGCTGTGCCTCTGCACAGCAGCCTCCCCTGATACGAGCCTAAACGAACTTAGTGCGCATGGCCCAACATCAACAAACTAATTGCCATAACAGCCATGCCCGCCAACATCCCATAAATAGAGAGATGATGCTCTCCATAATCTCGAGCAGAAGGCAGCAATTGGTCCAAAGAAATAAAGACCATAATTCCAGCTACTCCAGCCAATAAAATTGACATCAAGGTCTGATCTAAAGAATTGCCAAAGAGAGCAAAAATGAGAATAGCCCCAATCGGTTCTACCACCCCCGACAAAAAGGAATACCAAAACGCCTTAGATTTACTGCCCGTAGCATAATAAACAGGCATAGATACTGCTATTCCCTCTGGAATATTATGCAAAGCAATCGCAAAACCAATAGTTAATCCCAAACCAGGATCTTCTAAAGCAGCTACAAAAGTAGCCATCCCTTCTGGAAAATTGTGCAGGGCCAAAGCCAAGGCAGTAAGCAAACCTACTCGCATCAATTTGCCATTTTTTGCATTTTGACGCTCTAGTTGTCCAGGCTCCTGCTCTGCTAATTCCTCTTCAGTCATCAACTCATGAGGGTTTTCCTCATGTGGAATCAGTTTGTCAATCAGAGCCACTAATAGCATCCCCACAAAAAAGGCCGCTACCCCCCAATGCCGACTATGGCTTTTGTCTAAATAGGTTAACGCATGCGGAAAAATCTCCATAAAAGAGACGTAGAGCATAACCCCCGCAGCAAAACCCATAGATACCGTTAAAAAATTAAAGTTGCGTCCTTTAACTAAAAAAGCAATAGCGCTTCCAATCCCTGTAGACAACCCAGCCAATACCGTTAAGCCAAAAGCTGCCCAAAAATGTTCGTGCATTATATAAAATGATTTATACTAAAGTATTTATTTTAGTGTTATCTAAAAATAAGATAGGGGTAAATCTAAGCAGAAAAACTGAGCTTTCTTGCAATTAGGTTGCAAAATTAGACAAAAGGCAGAGATTATTCCGTACTTTTAAATATAGATCTAGACAAAACGCTTTCATAAAGAATAAATATCCCCCATTATGAAAAACAGTAAGATTATATTCACGGGCAGTTTTGCCACGGGTAAGAGTAGCATTTTGGCCCAGCTACTAGAAGAATCCTTTCAGCCCACATATCATACGACAATCGGTCCCCGCTTTTTGGAGTATCAGAAAGGAGATGATTACTACTTTTTTGTGGACCTAGGAGGAGAGGTTGGGCAAGAAAAAATTCCAGCCATTCGTTTTTTAAATGCTCAGCACATTGTTTATGTAGTTGATCTGAGTCGCCCACAAACCTTTGGACAAGTAAAAAAGGATTTGATTTTTTTGGCTTGGCGCTACCCCAAGGCCCAGCTTCACTTTTTAGCCAACAAGCAAGATTTATTAACCGAAAATGTTTTGGCAGCACGCTTAATGGCTTTGCCACAGGAACCTGCCTTAATTTGTAGTGCAAAAACGGCAGAACAAATTCAGGCCATTTGGAATTTATTTTAGGTCCTCTCTCCCATTTACAGCTTGAGCGAGGGCAAAAAAAAAGAGAAAGGATCTAGCTCCTTTCTCTTTTTTTCATTCTGTCTCTAAGGGTTTAGAGATCGCTGTTATTCATGGCCAAGTTTTCAATTTCAGTAGCTACTTTTTGGGGCACATAGAGGATGAATTTCATTTCTTCTTCTAAGGCTTCGCCTTTGAGTTTGACTACTTTTTGGCCTTTGGGCATAATAATTTTATAGCCGGTCCCCACATCTTCTAGCGCAATTTCGTAGCGGCCCACAGCCACTAGGCGGTCTAGAATCACTTGCTGGCAGTTTTCTACGGCCACTACCGTTTGTAGGCGGGCAAAATCTTTGTCCCAAACTTGGAGTTCTACTTGGCCAGGGAGGCTAGCCAAAAGCTCAGAACGACCTTCTAGAGCGATAGAGCGAACCAAAGTTTTTTGGGCCTGTGCGGTTATTTGCCCTACAAACATGAACTGAAGGGCAAGGATGCTGAGTATAAAGTATAGCTTTTTCATAGGGTATATAATTTTATAGGGAATGAGGAAATTATATTTCGATTCCCCTAGTTCGTTTCCTTTCTTACAAAACGATCATTGGGGTCAAATAGTTGGCAGGAAATTAAATATTTGTCAAAAATATTAAAAAAAGTTTTCTCCGTAGCATATTTGTCTTACAAAGCCTGCTATTCTGCTTAGTTTTAATTGCCTTCAATGTTTATCTTTAGCGCATAGGAATTTGGCCTAGCGATGTGCAGCAGTGGCCCAAAGGGCCAGACCAAGGCGGCTTTGCCGCCGCAGGGCCGAGCGAATAGCGAGCTGCGCAACGTAGCGCCCGCCGTAGGCGGGAGGCCCCAAAACAGCAGCGAGCTGCGACAACAAGGCCTTCAGGCCGCAGTTCGACGACCGAAGGGAGTAAACGTAGCGGGAGGCCCCAAAAAAATTTAATCATCATAAGTAAATAGCAATGCAAAAATTCAGTATTCTAGTTTGTGCTTTTTTATTGTTGGCTCCTTTGGGCTTGCAGGCGCAAAAAAGTTTAAGTTTGGAAGATGCCGTAATGCAACAATGGCGAAAATTTCGGCCAGAGCACTTGAGAGTGGCGCAATGGCAAGAAGAGGGCAAAGGCTTTACGCAATCGGGGCCTCGATATCAGGAAGTATTTTATTATGAGGGCAAAAAGGCGCCAAAATCCCTATTTTCGACCAAGGATTTGCAGGCAGCCTTTGGTGAGCAGGTCCCTTATATTGCCAATTTTGGTTATTTGTCTAAGACAGAGATTTTCCTTTCTTTTGGGCAGGCTTATTATCGTTATGACTACAAAAGCAAGCAGGGCAAAAAGTGGGTGGCTTATCCGCAGGAAGCCGCTAATATGACCTTTCATAAAGAAACGGGCCGTTTGGCTTATACGATAGATAACAATATTTATTTGGCGACGGAGCAGGAGGAAAAAACGGCGGTCACGCTCTTTAATAATCCGGAAATTGTATCGGGTCAAGCTATTGCGCGCAGTGAATTTGGGATTAGCCAAGGCTTATTTTGGGCCCCTAATGGACAATATTTGGCCTTTTATCAAAAGGATGAATCAGAAGTTACGGATTATCCTTTAGTTGATATTAGCAGCACCCCCGCCAAATTGCGCAACATTAAGTATCCGATGGCCGGGCAAGCCAGTGAAAAAGCTAAGGTTGGGGTTTTTGATCCAGTATCTGGACAAACCGTTTACCTCAAAATTGAGGGCGATGAAGCCGATCAGTACTTGACCAATTTGGGTTGGGGGCCAAAAAGTGAGAAAATTTATTTGGCGCAGATCAATCGCGACCAAAATGCCATGCGTTTGAACGTTTATGAGGCCAAAACGGGCAAATTCATTAAAACCCTTTTCGAGGAAAAACATGAGCGTTATGTAGAGCCCGAAAAAGCCGTTTGGTTTTTGCCCAACAATCCCAAGGAATTTCTTTGGGCGAGTGAGCGAGATGGGTTTACACATTTGTATCGCTATGAGGCCGAAACGGGCAAATTGCTCAATGCCGTGAGCAAGGGATATTGGGAAGTAGAAGAAATTTTGGGTCTAGACAGCAGCGGAAAATCTGTCATTTGTATGGGAACCGATCCATCTGGCCTTAATTTGTATGCCTACAAGCTTTCTTTGGATGGCAAAAAGCAAACGCAACTGACTAAGGAAGAGGGGCAGCACCACTGCCAATTGAGTCCTGATGGCAAATGGTTGTTGGATGAATATAGCAACATCAGCACACCTAATGTTGCTCAATTAATCTCAACCAAAAACGGAAAAGTAAAACAGGAGTTCATCAAGGCCGAAAATCCCTTGAAAGAGTATAAAGTAGGCACCACCGAGCTGCTCACACTCAAGGCTGCCGATGGTACTGATTTACAGGCTCGTTTGATTAAGCCCTCTGACTTTGATCCGAAGAAAAAATATCCCGTTATTGTTTATGTCTATGGCGGTCCACATGCCCAAATGGTGACCAATAGTTGGTTGGGTGGTGCTTCGCTCTGGATGCAACAGCAGGCCGAAAAAGGGTATTTGGTCTTCACCCTAGACAATCGCGGTTCGGCAAATCGAGGTTTTGAATTTGAGAGCATCATCCACCGCCAATTGGGCGAAGTGGAAATGCAGGACCAATTGGTTGGGGTAAATTACCTCAAGCAACAAGCCTTTGTAGATGCCGATCGGATGGCGGTACATGGTTGGAGTTTTGGCGGTTTTATGACCACTTCTTTAATGCTTCGTCAGCCAGGTGTTTTCCGTGTTGGGGTAGCTGGTGGCCCAGTGACCGACTGGAAATTTTATGAGGTGATGTATGGCGAGCGCTATATGGATCGTCCAGAAGAGAATCCTGAAGGCTATGCCAAAAATCGCCTACACAATTATGTAGATCAATTGCAGGGCGACCTCTTATTGATTCATGGCAGTGTAGATGATGTGGTCGTTTTGCAACATAACCACAGCCTTATTCAAGCCTTTGTAGAAGCCGAAAAGCAGGTGGATTACTTTGTTTATCCGGGCCATCCGCATAATGTGCGCGGCAAGGATCGGGTGCATTTGATGCGCAAGGTACTGCAGTATATTGAAGATAAGTTGAACTAACTTTTGGCGGAAATAAATAGAAAAGAGCGGGCAGATTTGCCCGCTCTTTTTTTTGTCTCTGCAGCGTCCTACTCCACAAAATCATCAGTCGCTCTTCTGGGCTGCTCTAGGTAATCTATTAACCAAGGCTTTGCCCGACCAGCAGCAATCAAATAATCATGATCGTTCTGACTAAGGAGATAATCTATTTTTCTAGAGGTGATATAAAATACAAAATTAAAGGACTCCCCTAGCACATTTACTAGATCTTCCATCCGCTGAAACTCAAATCCCCTTTTTTTCATATTGGTACTCAAATATAAGAATACAGGGCTCTTCTGTCGGAAAATCAGTCATCCACATCCAACTGTCTGCATCTCTAATAGCAAAAGATTCCTCACTAACCATATTTTCCCACAAAGAGAATTCGTACTCCTTTAAGGTAGTAAACTGATCTAGTACTTGGCTTAAGATAGGGGCTAGTTCTTCTTCAGACAGAATCTTATAGTCCGTTATGGACAAGCATTTTATGGAGCCTAAAACTTCATTAAAATCATACATAAATTATTGTTTTAGCTGTTCTTCCTATTGAGGGTTTAGATTTTTTGGGGCTTGCCCTTCCCGAACTAGGAGCGCATAAACATTAGTTCATTCTATTCAATAATTTAGTCATGCTTATATCATTTTCATCCAACCAATTTTCAGAAAAAAAATAGCTTCTATGACTATTCTCAGTATAACACACTAATAATCCATCCTGTACAAAAAGATCTAAGTAAGCAAGCATTTGAGGTAATGGGATATCCTCAGCTATGGTTTCTTGAGACCTATAAAACTCTTTAAAGCTCCATAAGGATATGTACAAGCCCCCATTCTCTAATCCTACCACATTATAATCTAAATCGAAACTAGGAAATTTAAGACTACAGCCTGCACCATGATAGTTGTAATGTACAGCTTGGCCCTGTACGGAAATTACTCCTTTTGAAGGAAATAATTTTTGAAAGAAATACGGCTGACCTTTTATAATATACTTATTCATCAATGCAAATTCAAAGCATCGAATACTCTCTGCATAGATCAATAACTGTTTCTTCAGTTTCACATACATATCAATCTAAATATCAAATTTTTACGCTATTGTGTTTGTATTTTTTTGGGGCCTGCCGCCTACGGCGGCCGGGCCCTTGCAGGGCTCGCTATTCGCTCGGCCCTTCGGCGGCTAAGCCGCCTTGGTCTGGCCGTTGGCCACCCTTACAGGCCCCTAGGCCAAGTCGCTTCGCTCCTTTGCGGCGGCTTCGCCGCCTGTAGGATGGATGTATATCCCAGTGGGTTGAAACCCACAGCAACAAAAGCGGCCATACTAAACGCAATAAAAATGAGCCGAAGGTTGAAACCATCGGCCCATAACTAGCAGGACTAATTTCCTGCGTCTAGAAGGAGCGAAGCGACTGGCCACAACAAGGCTGAAAGCCGCAGTTCGACGACCAACGAGAGTAACCTAAAGACCTATAAACGGGTTGAATATAGACTACCTCTACTATTACAGACAAATGACTAATCATTTAGATAGAAATGGTATGTATATTTTTTCTTCCCTTCAAGATAAAAATTCATTACATACTCTCCTACATTATAATCACTAATCAAAATCCTAGGCTCAGCACTATGAAATTCATATTTTTCAATTAAACAATTCTTACCATTTATTACTCTCTCTAAATAAACTTCTAGCTGTTCATCAAACAAAACAAAATACAAAAGTCCATTTGCACAAAAATTACTCTTAGTATATGTTTTAACCCTTTCACTTGCTTTATCAAAAGCAATAATATCCTCAAAATGTTCTATCAAAAATCTATTGCTATAATTATCTACACTAAGTTCAATAGCGCTATATGGATATATATTACAGTTTCCATTAAATCTTCTAAAAGAAATTTTTTTCTGCTCTTTAGAGCTCCATATAGAACCTCTAGTTAAAATATTATTACTTACTAAGTGTCGTAATTCTGTTTTTTCATAATTAACGATAGTGGCTTGTAAAACCTTTTTGGATTTCATTTTAATATAACAATCCTCACAAGTGGAGTGATTTAATTTAATGACATTACCATGGGAGATTGCAATATCATTACCACAAACTATTTCAAGAACATAGTTTGGTATTGTACCATAAATTATTCCTGAAGGATTCCTACAGCATTGGAGGCAAAAAAAGCTAAATATTAAAAATAGTATTTTTAATAACTTCATCTTAATTATCTATTTTATAGTTTTTATCAGGAAATCTTTTATTCCACTTCCTTCCGAAAAACACTTTTTGGTTCCGGTCTCTTATCACCCTATTTTCAAAATTTATAGCTCGACCCTCATCATGAGCTCTAACACCATGGTTATTTAACCTATTTAAATTATGACCTTGATCTGCATCATATGCATGTTTAAACTCATGAGCAGAATCAGTTATTAGACCTCCATCAAGTCCTTCTTTCTTTAGGCTCTCTTTATATTCAGCAGATACATCTAAGTAGATTATAGTACCTATACCTGGACCGCTTTCCGTATTTATATATGTAGGGATTTCACCTTCATGTCCTGGTTTCAAAATCCTATCCATTGGTCTATTATTTTGAATTTCTTCAAGTTCAGATTCTAGTAGGGAAAGTTCATGTTCTAATTGAACTTTGGGGTCTAATAATCCTGAGGGTTCAGAAGCTATTTGCATCCTTTCTTCATTAGGATTTTCGTTATCTGAACTAAAATCCATTAAAGTCAATTCATTGAGTTTTTGAATTCCTTTATCTCTAAGATTAGAGATTCGAACAACATCTGCTGGCTTAACAAAAGACCCTTTAGCTAGGGCATATTCTGGTGCTGTTTGAGCTTCACGAATAATATGTAGTTTTTCTGATTTTGCTAAGTCTCCAACTAGTTTTCTATATGTTTTAGAAAGTCTACTTCCCCTTCGAATGACACGCCTCATTTTTCGCTTAAATTTCCTAGACCCCTCAATTCTAAGCGTATCCCCCAAAACATCCGAAAACATGACTGGATTATTCTCCATCATAGCATAAGGCGAAACAGAAACATTAGGCTTAGGGTCATGGCTCCACCAACGCCCCAAGCGACTATCTTGCATCCTAAAATAGGTAAAATTGACTCCTTCGGCTATTTCATCTTCTTGCTCCACCCCATTAAACCCAAAACGATACTCCTCCCCACTCACAAACTTGCGCCCAGGCATTTCCCAACCAAAGGGATAATACAAACTAGCCGAAAATACCTGCGCCAGATAATAATCCGCCTGCCCAGTTTGGCTGCTGTCTTGGCCCAAAGATTTATCGCTGACCGTAGCTAGGACGTTGCCTAGGTGGTTGGACAGCTCGTAGCGGCCCAGCTCATTTTATTTCAAAGAACGAGGTCTAAAGATACTATTTTTTATCCTTTTTTTGGGGCCGGCCGCCTAAGGCGGCCGGGCCCTTACAGGGCTCGCAGGGCTGCTCGGCCCTGCGCCAGCAAGCTGGCTGGGTCTGCCGCTGCGCGGCACCCTTGCAGGCCCCTAGGCCTGCGGCGGCTTCGCCGCCTGTAGAATGGATATATATACCTGTAGGTTGAAACCCACAGCAACAAAAGCGGCCATACTAAGCACAATAAAATGAGCCGAAGGTTAAAACCATCGGCCCATAACTAGAAAGGCTAATTTCCTGCGTCTAGAAGGAGCGAAGCGACTGGCCACAACAAGGCTGAAAGCCGCAGTTCGACGACCAAAGGGAGTAACCGATGGGCAGCAGTGGCCGTTAGGCCAGACCAAGGCGCTGAAAGCGCCGAAGGGCCGAGCGAACAGCGAGCTGCGAAACAGCCCGGCCGCCTAAGGCGGCAGGCCTCTAGAATACAGGCTTATTATTCTGACATAAGTCAGAGAATAAAAATTTAATGCCTTTTAGCACCACCCCACAACTAGGACAATATACGTCTTTTAATTCAGACTGTTGTTTCAAAAAATGTTTTTTATCTTCAATTCCCAATTGGACATCAAAAGAAGAAACTAATCCTCCATAAATTTCAAAACTACATTTTTTACATTTTACATTAACAGGGGCAAACCTAAACAACTTATTGTTTTTTTTATACAAAAAAATTGGATACAAAGATTTCATTTCATTCTTAAACTCTGAAAATCTTACATCTACACAATCAATTTCAACAAGAATTTGAAAATCCTTATAATATCTTTTAAGCAACCGTTTTGCACCTTTTTCCTTTGCAAGGTTCAAAAAAACATCTAAATCATTTTTATCTTTTATAAGATATGTTGGTGTATTAAAATACAACTGGTTAGCAAACTTTGACTTATTCATAAAATTTCTTTTATCTAGGGCCATGCTCTTCCACACTTAATGGTTCTACTTCTATAGGAACTAAATATTCAGCCTCTGTATTTTTGCTATTGGGCTGTTTGATTACATCGCTTCGTTTTACTCTAATTTCAAATAACATATAAGCTCCTCCTCTAGAACTTCCAAAATAATGAGCAGTTTTTTTATTCTCTGTAAAAGAAATAAGCGTTCGTTCTGCATCAACCCCATTAACACAAACTCCGTCTAAAAATGAAACACTTCCACCATGCGCCAATGCATAACGTTCTATACTTCCAAAATGCGTTATAAGACCTTCATGCATATCAGTTTTATACGTAGATATTTTTGATTGAAACATTTGCGTAATTGCGGCTTGACTCATGACTAAACCACTATCATCATATGCTAACTGTTCAGCATAATTATCAGTTCCTCGATATAATGTGATGTACTCATCATCTTGATCATCCTTTCGTGGGGATTCAATTGGAACATCCTCATTCCACCATTTTTCTTTCCATTTCAAAAAAGATTCTGCATTTGCAGGAGGAAGAGGATAACCATAATGTTGCCATTTATTCCAAAACTCTCCATGCTCTGACTGATCATATTCATGTGCTAGATCTTTACTTGCCCGTCCACCACCACTTCCAAATAAATTTATAACTGCTAGACCTGCATCTATAAAACCACCTCTGCCTAACGAAGGTTTTGGGCTTGTTCTTACCCTAGGCGTCTTTCTTAATTTACTTCTTACGCTATTTTCTAAGCTTTTTTTATTTTTTATCTCAATTTTAGTTCTTGTTTGCTCTTTTGTTTTAACTTGAACTTCTTCTTTAAACTCTAAACCATCTAAATCACTTCCTGCTATCGGACAATTATGGGCAAATTGATAACAGGTCAGCATTGGATAATCAGGCGCCAACGGATCCACACTCAAAAACTTTCCTATACTCGGATTATACAACCGAAAGCCATAATCCTGAATATTTTGTGTTCCCCAATCTCGGTCATCCTCCTTCCCATTAAACCCAAAACGATACTCCTCCCCACTCACAAACTTACGCCCAGGCATTTCCCAACCAAAAGGATAATATAGACTAGCCGAAGAAACCTGCGCCAGATAATAATCTGCCTGTCCCGTTTGACTGCTGTCTTGGCCCAAAGATTTATCGCTGACCGTAGCCAGGACGTTGCTGAGCTGGTTGGACAGCTCGTAGCGGCGGCGGCCCAGCTCATTTTATTTCAAAGAACGAGGTCTAAAGGTAGTATTTTTTATCTTTTTTTGGGGCCTGCCGCCTAAGGCGGCCGGGCTGTTTCGCAGCTCGCTGTTCGCTCGGCCCTTCGGCGCTTTCAGCGCCTTGGTCTGGCCTAACGGCCACTGCTGTCCATCCCTAGGCCTGCGGCGGCTTCGCCGCCTGTAGGATGGATGTATATCCCAGTGGGTTGAAACCCACAGCAACAAAAGCGGCCATACTAAGCGCAATAAAAATGAGCCGATGATTGAAACCATCGGCCCATATCATTTATAGTAAACAAGGACTTTAGCCCGCTAGTTTGCATAGTCTACAACCATGGGCTTCAGCCCATGGCAGAAAACCACCCAACCGCTAAAGAAGAAAAACCAACCCTTTAAATCTACTTTTCAACCTCCGTCCAATAATCATCAAGTATCCAGAGGTACATCTTTCCTTGTATACTCATCATACGATTGGGAAATAATTCCTTATCCACCCCTTTAGATACAGCTGTTAATTTCCTAAAGTTATAGACTGTTACCGTATCGTATCCACTGAAATCAAATTTACTGCTATCTAAGGGAAAAACACCTTCTTTTGCTGTTTCTAAAAACGCATAAAGCGGTTCCTGCCAACAAACGGCTCTTTCATAAAGCACCGTATCTTTTCCATATATTAACTGCCCTTTCTTTATTTCGTAGCGCTTAGATTGCGCCTTTCTTAAGTCTTCTTTTGTAGACCGACCTAAATAATCTGCTCCCCACCTCAATGAGCCCAAACGAAGCCCCTCTCCCTGCTTATAAATCCCTATAAGGTCATTAAGCAAGCCCTTAGCACTATCTGTTGGAACCGTGTTCGCCTCTTCCTCTCTAATCGGAGAAGGTTTCTTCTCCACAAAGTGGGTATACTCAAATTGCTCCTCTCTCTCTAACTCCATAAAATAATCCTCAATTGGAAAAATATAGTACCGGCCATTAATGACCATGATGTTGTAAAAATTGGGAGGATCTTCCTCTAAAGTCAATACATAATAATCTACGCTATCTCTCCATTTAAACCTAGATGTATCTACCGGAAACACCCCCGAGGTTCCTGTTCCTAAGAAGGTGGTAAGTCGCCATCTGGATAAATCTACTTTTTTTAGTGAAAAGGTATCCTCTCCATAAATATATCGATCCCGCTCTATAATAAGCGCTTTATCTTTTTCGGCTTCGGCTACTTCTATTGAGGTATTCCCTAGGTGATTTCGCCCCCATTTTACCGAACCAATTTTCTCCATTTTAACCCCTTTGTAGTGTCCCAAAATATTTTGAAATAACAGATCACAACTATCGGCATCTAGTATTCGATCATTACATACACAATTAGATTTTGGAGGCAAGTCCTCAGCAGGCTTTTCTGCCAGAACCTCCTCGCTAGGCCCTTCTTGGGTCGGCGTTTCAGAAAACTGACAGGACAATAGTACCCAAAAACAAAGGATGCTGTAGCTAATTTTTTTCATTCTATTTTCTCTAATAAATAACTAATTCTTTTGGTTTAGGAAAATTCTTTAACACAGAACTTCTTTTTATCATCTGAGGGATATCTCCATAGTCATAAATTCCAAAATTATACATCTCCGCTTCCGCTTTTCGTCTAGGAAGTAAGCCTTTTTCATATCGCGATCCAAGGCTAAGGTTTACGAAGCCATTATGTATTTCTGAGGCAGTTGCATCATTATTCTCCACTAATTTCGTAAACGTTACTTTACCTAAGACAGAAGGTGCTCCAAAATTGTATGATAAAGAACTTATAGCATCATACTCATGCTGTGTCATCCTCAGTTTTCCAAATTTACTGTTCAACATTCCTTTATTAATCCTAGCTGCATCAAATAACCAGGATATCGCAAGTTCTTTACTAACCTCACCAAAAGTCCATGTTGCACCATAATCAATCTGTAGTCCATAGCCAACAGCATACCCTCCAACATTCTTAGGAAGAGATATATACTGCTCTCCAGATGCTATAGCTGAGGCTCCTGCATCAGATAGGCTAAACTCTTCAAATAACTTTGTCTTATGTTTTTCAACGCAACCATCAGAATTATACACTACTTTCTCAATATATTTTTCATTCTCATATTTACGAATAAATGCATTTTGAACAGTTCCTGCTGGGCTTTCTCTTATAACATTTTCTTGATCCAAAGAATGAGGGTTTGATTCAGCATAAACTTTACCTCCACGCTCATAGCCCTTTATATTGTATCCAATCCACTCATAATTTTCTATTTCATCTGAATCTGGTTTTACAGGATCCCCATTTTTATTTACAGGAAGCCACTCTCTCCCCTCCAAATCAATCCCATCAATCACCCGATTCTCCGCAAAAGCATAGCAGCTATTCCAGGGATACTCCGGCGCAAGTGGGTCCACAGACAAAAAGCGGCCAACCCTCGCATTATGGATACGATACTTAAACACCACTCCCATATCAGGATCCTCCTCTTGCCCATTAAACCCAAAACGATACCCCTCCCCACTCACAAACTTACGCCCAGGCATTTCCCAACCAAAAGGATAATATAGACTAGCCGAAGAAACCTGCGCCAGATAATAATCTGCCTGTCCCGTTTGACTGCTGTCTTGGCCCAAAGATTTATCGCTGACCGTAGCCAGGACGTTGCTGAGCTGGTTGGACAGCTCGTAGCGGCGGCGGCCCAGCTCATTTTATTTCAAAGAACGAGGTCTAAAGGTAGTATTTTTTATCTTTTTTTGGGGCCTGCCGCCTAAGGCGGCCGGGCTGTTTCGCAGCTCGCTGTTCGCTCGGCCCTTCGGCGCTTTCAGCGCCTTGGTCTGGCCTAACGGCCACTGCTGTCCATCCCTAGGCCTGCGGCGGCTTCGCCGCCTGTAGGATGGATATATATATACCTGTAGGTTGAAACCCACAGCAACCAAAGCGGCCATACCAAACGCAATAAAAATGGGCCGATGGTTAAAACCATCGGCCCATAACTAGAAAGGCTAATTTCCTGCATCTAGAAGGAGCGAAGCGACTGGCCTAGCGATGCGAAAGGGGGCGGCGAAGCCGCAGACCAAGCAAAAAACTTGTTTTTTTGCGCAGGGCCGAGCGAACAGCGAGCCAGCGAATAGCCCGGCCGCCCTAGGCGGCAGGCCCCAAAATTTCAAATAATGAATTAGAGTTATCTGATAATCAAAACTATTTTACAAAGTTAAGAAACTGCAGATACCCTCTATTTCTATAACTTAGTACATGATTAACAACTAGTGCCGTAGCCTACCTCAAGAACTCTGACACTAGCGAAAAGAGTACTACTTTCTATTAAGGTACTAGTACCTTTAAATCTATTATATTCTTTTGATTTTCAATTTCTACAATCAATACTTTTATATCAACAATGTTTGAATCGCCTAAACATTGTATCCCACCTTCAAGATAATACAACCAATTTCCATTATTCAATTTTTTTTCTGGAGCCCCAAGTTTTGAACTAATATTTCTAATATCGACTCCAATTATTTTAGTCTTATTTTCAATTAACAACTGAAAATTATTTGCTCTAAAAGACCCGCAACCCTTTTTATCTCTCCTCCATTGCTTAAAAAAAGCATCATTGAAAATCACGACTTCTCCCCTACTTCTTACACAGGAAAAAAATAATGTCGCAATTATAATTATACAGCTTAACCTAATCTCCTTTCTCATGATACTCGTTTTTTAGGGTTCCTAAATCAGCCTTACCTTCATGATCAAACTGTAGTTGATCTAGTCCAAGATTTTCTATATCTTTTTGAGTTACTTTCCTTTTATTTGGGTCTACTGTTGCACCCTGTTCAAGTTGTAATACATCAAAACCTGCATAATGTCCTTTCGTAATTGTCCCCATACGTGTTATACTTTTCGTGCTATTCCATTGATAGTCTGGATCTACTATTGATCCTCTAGGAGCCATAATAGATATCCCTTCAGGCACACCACGTAGATCAGCAGCTGACGCGTACTGATTGTTTCCATACGAAATCAAAACATTTCCAGTTGGATGATCTAATCCCCAACTATGCCCCATTTCATGTCCTTCCGTTTTAGTATTATTGTGCTCAACATTTGACAACTTCCATACTCCTGTATTGCACCCCAAACAATCCATATAGGAAATACCTACTGAAGTATTATCTTCAATACGAACATAATTATTCTTTATATTTTTATTCTTTTTTATGTCTTCCTCGCTTATTAAGGCATTATTCTCAGCTGTAATTTCAAACTTAACATTGTATGTAACCCCTCCTATGTTAACCGTTCCTTTCGCAGCATTCCAAGTCTCCTCGATATCCTGTGCAGTTTGAACTGCCAATGCTTCTGAAGAACGATCACCATAGAAAATGATGTGTGCAGATACTGTTATAGTTTTAGATTCTTTATCTATTGTAACTTCTCCACTCTCACCAGTAGGGTCATTTTTGTACATTGGACTATTATCCATTGCTGCATATGGACTTAGACTAGGATACTTCGATTGTAAAGGATCCACAGACCACCATCGGCCAATTCTCCCATCATAATTTCTTGCGCCAAAGTCAAGGTTTCCATCTGCAATCTCAGGATTTCCTTCCTTCCCATTAAACCCAAAACGATACCCCTCCCCACTCACAAACTTACGCCCAGGCATTTCCCAACCAAATGGATAATACAAACTAGCCGAAGACACCTGCGCCAGATAATAATCTGCCTGTCCAGTTTGGCTGCTGTCTTGGCCCAAGGATTTATCGCTGACCGTAGCCAGTACGTTGTCTAAGTGGTTGGACAGCTCGTAGCGGCGGCGGCCCAGCTTATTTTATTTCAAAGAACGAGGTCTAAAGATAGTATTTTTTATCCTTTTTTGGGGCCTGCCGCCTAGGGCGGCCGGGCTATTCGCTGGCTCGCTGTTCGCTCGGCCCTGCGGCCTGACGGCCTTGGTCTGCGGCTTCGCCGCCCCCTTTCGCATCGCTAGGCCTGCGGCGGCTTCGCCGCCTGTAGGTTGAAACCCACAGCAACCAAAGCGGCCATACTAAGCGCAATAAAATGGGGCCGATGGTTAAAACCATCGGCCCATAACTAGCAAAACTAATTTCCTGCGTCCAGAAGGAGCGAAGCGACTTGGCCTAGGGATGGGCAGCAGTGGCCGTTAGGCCAGACCAAGGCGGCAAAGCGCCGAAGGGCCGAGCGAACAGCGAGCTGCGAAACAGCCCGGCCGCCTTAGGCGGCAGGCCCCAAAAAAATGAACCTATATAAATAAATCTCTTTCTGTTTCATCAGAAATGAAATAACAAAAAAAGCTAAATACAACAATGTACATATAATAGTTAATGTCATTATTATAAAAATAAACTTCCAATAGTAATATACAATAGGTTGTGATGCTATGTTTATCCAGCTTAAATCAAGTCCCTCTAATTCAGCAGTCGAAAAAGGCATCAAACTATTATCCTTATAGTACCAATACCTACCACTTTCTGTATCTAAATCAAAGAATAATTGACCTTCTTTTAAAGCATAACGATTTATGCTTTTGACAAAAGGTTTAGCATTCTCTCTAGTCGAAGGAAGCCAAAAAGTACTCTCGGCTTTATAGATAGATGTAGTCGGAAACCTTGCAATACATACTCCATCATCTGTAAGTCGATATTCCCACTGCAGCACCCCCTTTCCATAGCGTGCTGCATGATTATCAAGAACAAAAAATAATACCACATAAACCAACTGAAAAAACATGACGAAAACTAATATTTTCTTTTTCAAGACCTCTTTTATAAAATATCTCATATTTAAATTTTAATAAAAATAAAAAAGTGCGTCACCACCTCCATTAGGTGCTGGATCTTCTTCTTTAGGTACTACCTTTTCAGGCATAGCTTTAGGCACTCCATCTTCATCAAATTCATAACCGGGATTAGGATATGTTTCACTCCAAGTATATGGAAGATATGGATAAGGAGTTCCCAATGGAAATTCCCCCGAAGGACCTGCATGGTCACCACCCCAAAAAATATCCCAAAAGCCATCTTTTTCACTAGTATAAACTGTTGTACATTCTTCTGAATTACAAGTTGTTTTATATCCTACTGTCGTTTTCCCTATATGATATACATGAGGGGTCATATTAACCCCAATAACCCCAGATTCAGGTCCTCCTGTTTTCCCTTTCATAATTCTATTTTGGCCATGCTTCAAATCTGGAGCATTTCTTAACGCCTTTTTATCCATACTTACAGGCTCCCCTTCTCCGAAGTAATAATGTTCTACAGCAGACCAAGTATCTTTCACAACGGCTTCCCCATCCCTATTTCTAGCAGGCTTATACTTTAAGGTTAAATATGCAGGCCTTTCTTCTGGCGTGAAGGGCTCCCATTTCTTTTCGTCTGAATAATAATAATGAACAACCATATCATAACTTTCTGACCAAGTAGAAAATACATAATCCCCATTAGGTGTCTGCATCATAGTCCCGTGCTCATATGCTTCTACGAAACTCCAACTAGTGGGATTAGTGACAGGCTCTAAGCCATCTAAATCAATACACTCTATAGGTCTATTCCCTGCAAACTGATAGGGCGTATACCAAGGATAATCCGGCGCCAACGGATCCACACTCAAAAACTTCCCTATACTCGGATTATACAACCGAAAGCCATAATCCTGAATATTTTGCGTCCCCCAATCTCGGTCATCTTCCTTCCCATTAAACCCAAAACGATACTCCTCCCCACTCACAAACTTGCGCCCAGGCATTTCCCAACCGAATGGATAATATAGACTAGCCGAAGAAACCTGCGCCAGATAATAATCTGCCTGTCCCGTTTGGCTGCTGTCTTGGCCCAAAGATTTATCACTGACCGTAGCCAGTACGTTGCCTAAGTGGTTGGAGAGCTCGTAGCGGCGGCGGCCCAGCTCTAGTTGCTGGTAGCTGCTTTGCGCCAAAGTGGTTTTGAGCAGGCTCCCAGCAGGCAAACCAACGGCCCCCGACTCATCCCGATACCTTAAAGCTAAGGCTTTTTTCAAGATCCCCAAACGGGCCGAACCATATAAATGCAGCTCCTCTAAATACAAACTATCTTTGTCATCGACCAGCGCAATATTTTCTTCATTGTACTGATAAACCGCCAGCACATTCCCCTGAGGGTCACGGACATAATACTGCCCCTCTGACCGAATATCTACAGGACCATCTACATACAATTTCTTCTTGGCCAAGCGGTTGCCCATGGGGTCGTACTCATATTGCAAGATCGAGGGGCCCGGCTTGCCCGCCTCAAAACGAACCTCTTGCACCTTGCCTTGTACGTTCCAGACAATCTCCTCAATCTGCTCCGAGCTATCTCGAACCAAATTGCCGATTTCGTCATATTCATAGTTTTCTGAGGATGTTTTTGGGGCCTGCCGCCTAAGGCGGCCGGGCCCTTACAGGGCTCGCAAGGCTGCTCGGCCCTGCGCCAGCAAGCTGGCTGGGTCTGCCGCTGTGCGGCACCCTTTCAGGCCCCTAGGCCAAGTCGCTTCGCTCCTTTGCAGGCGGCTTCGCCGCCTGCTAGCTGTGGCTGCAGGTTGAAAAGGAGTAATTGCTAGGTAACAGAGGGCTACTTAACATCTAATTTCATATATTCTTTCTTTTCAACCCCATATGGATAAGCAATATCTTCTAATATTGAATTAGGTTTGATAAAAAGGCAATTCTTAATAACTATGTCGTGTGTAAAATACGCATCAAAAAAGTTTAAATCTCCAGTAAAGACAGTGTTTTCAAAAACAATGGGTTCATCATTATGTCCTGCAGATTCAAAAATAACATCTCCCACAACACAGTTAGATACTAAAAGCCCTTTTTTAAAAAAACTTTCATAAAAATTAACCTTACCTATAACCATATTCCTAAAAACAACACGTTCTTTGAATATTAAACAAACGCCTAAAACTGAACTTAATACAGTATTCTCTCTACATATCACATCATTTTCCAGATGATCTAAATTCAACACTTTATTCATTTTTCATCATTACTATTCTAAATAATATGTACCTATAGAAATTTGTCCATCCTCTTTTTCAATAGCTCTATATCCAATTTTATTTCCATTTATTTCTACACTAAGGTTTATAGCTCCATTAAAACCCTTTTCTCCTTTTCGAGGCAAAGAGACACTTCCATTATTAATTTTGGACTCTAAATCCATAAGAATTCCACTTTCAACTTCATCCATTGTTAATCCAGTATCTCTTACATCTCCTGAGCGGTGAGAGCGATTATAACCATGCCCAGACTTAATTTGTACGCTTTTTCCATTATTTAATTTTGTGGTTCTTATCAAGTTTTTTCCTGATCCACTTTTTGTAAATGTAAATGGACAAGGCCCACTATTATGCACTAAAACTTCTAAATCACTAACATAGTAGGTATGGAAGCCTTCAACTGTAAAATTATAGACCTCAAAAGATCCTTCCTCTACAACTATAGAGTCGATAGCTTTCTGATTATGCCCATAAAGATACAAACTATCCCCTGGACTTAGGTTACCTGCTCACACCCATACAGAATTACTATAAAACGGGTGATCTGTTGTTGTTTCTATTTTTTCTCCTGCTATGTATATATGAAGCAGGCTATCTCTTTGATAGTTTGCTAGAGCCGTAACTTGTTTTAAGTTTTCTACCCTACTGCTATCATTAAAAGCCCATACATAATCCCCTACGGCTATTTCTGAGATATTTTTATACCCTTTTTCTGTTTTTATCAAGGTTGATCCAGTAAAACAACCACAGGGTATTACTTGTTTTGCCGTAACTACAACCTCATCTATCCAGTTCGCTTTCCGAATCGATTTAGCTGCCCGACCTACTTTGGACAAACCACTTACCCCCAATTTTGAAGCCCCTGCAGTTACACCCTCTATTACTAAATCTTTTCCTACTCGTTGTGCAGATTCCTCAAACCGTTTCCGATCAATTTCATAATTTGTTCCAAAAAACTGATTACTAAAGATCTCAGCTGCAGTTCCATAAATTGTGCCTGCATCCTTAATTGTTTGCATATTGCCATCCCAGACCCTAGATACTGTTCCCAAAGGATCTTTTACAGCCTCTTTAAGACCTTCAGCCGTTTCCTTCGCGAATTTAGTCGCTGCGTTACCTATACTTGCAAAATCTCGTTTTATCTCTGACCACTCTCTCCCCTCTAAATCTATCCCATCAATCACCCGATTCTCTGCAAAAGCATAACAGCTATTCCAAGGGTAATCCGGCGCAAGTGGGTCCACAGACAAAAAGCGGCCAACTCTCGCATCATGGACACGATACTTAAACACCACTCCCATATCAGGATCCTCCTCTTGCCCATTAAACCCAAAACGATACTCCTCCCCACTGACAAACTTGCGGCCAGGCATTTCCCAACCAAATGGGTAGTATAGGCTTGCCGAAGATACCTGCGCCAGATAATAATCTGCCTGTCCAGTTTGGCTGCTGTCTTGGCCCAAAGATTTATCACTGACCGTAGCCAGTACATTGCCTAGGTGGTTGGAGAGCTCATAGCGGCGGCGGCCCAGCTCTAGTTGCTGGTAGCTGCTTTGCGCTACTCCCATCAAAGTTCTAAAAGCTAAGGCCTCATCTCCTCCTGTATGTCCAGATTCATTTCGAAATCTTAAAAATAAAGGTTTTTTCAAGATCCCCAAACGGGAAGAGCCATATAAATGCAACTCCTCCAGATACAAGCTATCTTTGTCATCGACCAGTGCAATATTTTCTTCATTATACTGATAAACCGCCAATACATTCCCCTGAGGGTCACGGACATAATACTGCCCCTCTGACCGAATATCCCCAGGACTACCTACATACATCTTCTTCTTAGCCAAGCGGTTGCCCATAGGGTCATACTCATATTGCAAGGCCGAGGGGCCCGGCTTGCCTGCCTCAAAATGAACCTCTTGCACCTTGCCCTGTACATTCCAGACTATCTCCTCAATCTGCTCCGAATAATCTCGAACCAAATTGCCGATTTCGTCATACACATAGTTCTGTGAGGATGTAGCTAATGCCCCATCCTGTCCTGGCTGACTAGTCAAATCGCCTACCGTTGACGCCCCTGCGCCATCCGTCACATACTGCAATTGGTTGTTATACAACTGCCCTCCTGCCTGAACAGAAACCTGAGGCTGCTGACCTGCGGCTAACTCATATGTATAATGATAGCTTAAATCATCTATCTGCTGACCTGCGGCATAACGCGATAAACTCAAGATATTTCCATTCGCATCATAGCTATAACTACTCCCATAAGCCGTTGTATTAGACGCTACAGACCCATCTTTCCAATTCCCTCCAGGATAAACATAGTAATTCGAGGCCGAAGCAATCCGATGCAACTGATCATACTGATACGCAGCAGCATAGGTTTTGGGGGCCTGCCGCCAAAGGCGGCCGGGCCCTTGCAGGGCTCGCAAGTCTGCTCGGCCCTGCGCCAAAAACTGACTGAATCAGACTTGTAGCCCAATAGCCCTTTTTGACTGTAGGTCATACAGTACTCACAACAAAAGAGTAGCCAAAACAACAACGATAGACGTATATGTAACAGGAATAAATATCTATTTTAAAATCCTTATCCGCACATTTGCAACCACAAAAAACAAAACGGAAATCAGAATCAATAAATCTAAACATTGTTTTAAAAAATCTAATTGCAATAATGAAAATATTAAATAACCTACTGCATCTATTCTTTCTATTTCTACTCTCAAAAACACCACCTTAGGTGTTCTTCTAATTCGACCTCTCTTGAGGTAAAGAATATTCCCTGAAAGGAGAATAAGCAAGGTAATTATTTCTATAAATAAAATCATATTAGTTCTTCCTTCTTTTCTTCATTTCTTTCTTATTTCCATCATCTGCATCGGTTGTATCAAACTCCATCACAGTATGGCCACTCCCAGAATGATCAGCCCATTTTCGATATTCATTCCCTAAGAAAATACCCATTACTGCAGCATAATACATCCGAGAAAACCTACCTCCTTTCGACATTTTTTGGAGCTTCCCTGGTCCCGCAGCAGCATTTTGTATCCCTTTAAGTTCATTTTGTATTTTCGTAATGCCTTTATCGGCTAAGTTTACAGGATCTACTAGCTTCCACTTACTCTTTGGAGCCAGTATTAGCTCCTTAGTTGCCTGAGCACCGCTAATCTTGTTTAATATTTCTGGTGATATGGGTTGATTATATGGGTTAAAATCAGGTTTTATCTCTAAAATATCTTTTAATCCTTCAGCCATTTCACCTAACAACGCTTCCCCAAAGTTAATCGCAACATCTGCCCCCTGAAATGCCCTTTCCTGATCTGTCAATAATTCACTACTACTTTGTTTTTGATCTACATATCCGCCATATCCTATTGTTGTTATAGTTACAGATTGTTTGACACTTTCAATATTAACTTGTGATACAGCAGGTTTTCCTTTTTCTACTTTTATATTCACACTCATTATCACACTGTAATCCACAATTTGAGCTCTTGTTCCTTCTGATGACTTCATACGAATATCATCTTTTCTATAGGATGTTGCATAGAAGGTAAGTTTATGCTCATTTTTAGAGCCTAATTGATAGTCAACCCTACCTTTAACATTTTCATTAACATTAAATCTAACATTGGATTCTAAACCATCTATATCAATTGCTGTAATAGGCGTATTAGAAGCAAATTGATAGGGTGTATAAAACGGGTACTTTGACGCCAACGGATCCACACTCAAAAACTTCCCTACACTCGGATTATACAACCGAAAGCCATAATCCTGTATGTTTTGCGTCCCCCAATCTCGGTCATCCTCCTTCCCATTAAACCCAAAACGATACCCCTCCCCACTCACAAACTTGCGCCCAGGCATTTCCCATCCAAAGGGATAATACAAACTAGCCGAAGATACCTGCGCCAGATAATAATCTGCCTGCCCAGTTTGGCTGCTGTCTTGGCCCAAAGATTTATCACTGACCGTAGCCAGTACATTGCCTAAGTGGTTGGAAAGCTCGTAGCGGCGGCGGCCCAGCTCTAGTTGATGGTAGCTGCTCGCCACTAGTGCAGCCGAACTTTTAAACAGAAGCAAATCACCCAAATCATCACCAGGAAGCTCCAAACTTTTTTGAAACTCCTTTAAGGTCGCTCTTTTTTTCAAGATCCCCAAACGAGCCGAGCCATATAAATGCAGCTCCTCCAAATACAGGCTATCCCCTGCCTCATTCACCACATTAGCCAAGCGATCCCGATGCTCATAAACTGCCAGCACATTCCCCTGAGGGTCACGGACATAATACTGTCCCGTTGACCAATATACGGGCAAACCATATTGGTCCACACCATAATACATCTTCTTCTTGGCCAAGCGATTACCCATGGGGTCATACTCATACTTCAAGGCATCAGGACCTGCCTTGCCCGCCTCAAAACGAACCTCTTGCACCTTGCCTTGTACATTCCAAACTATCTCCTCAATCTGCTCCGAGCTATCTCGAACCAAATTGCCGATTTCGTCATAACCATAGTTCTGTGAGGATGTAGCTAGGCTTTTGTTATAAACTTATGATAAGATATATTGATAACTGTCAAAACTTAGATAGGTTCACAACTTATATTTTATATAGTATCTCGTAAAAAAAATAAGTACTAAAGTAACTACTATTGCCAATATCTTCCAGTCTTTGACTATCTCTAAAAATGGACTATAAAAAAGAAATAAAGAATCTAATACATAGATCATTAAAATGTTTAAAAAAATCATTCCTAATCTTATATTGAAGTCATCAAAAATCAATAAGAAAACCAAGTTACCCAATACATAGTATATTGTATAAAAAAAAGTTTGAATCATTGCCTCAGGCAAATTATACACCCAATAGTAAAACAACATGCATATAACCCAATACACTAAATATACTATCAATAAAACCATACCTCTATTTATTTGTATTTGTTGGAAATGAATCAGTGCTTCCCCCATTATCTGGCAAGTCACCTTTATCTATTTTTTCTTTTAGCAATTCAGCGGCCTTGTTGCATAAATCTAATAAATTAAAAACCAGCTAATTACAAAAAACCTTGCGAATTAGGCATAAAAAAAGGGACAAGCCCCGTAGATTTAAGTTTTTTCGACGAACAATAAAACCTCGAGCTGTCCCATGACAAATCTAAAAAAAACATACAGAATTACGCACTAACCAACAGATTTTATACGGCCCAAGGTAAGTTTCTTTTTAATGTTTGGTTCCCGCCTTTGGCAAGCAAAAACCTCATAGCTAAGCCTTCAAAACGCGGCAGACCTAAAACAATTTCTGATGAATTTATTCGCTATTTATTCCGTTTAAAAGTGCTTTTTTCTTTTGGATATCGACAATTAGAAGGTATTCTAAAATGCGTTATTTCCAAATATAATTTGGATGCTAAGCCCATATCTTTTACTCAAATATATCGTAGAGTCAAGAAACTAAAACTGAATATTAAGTCTAAAAAGAGGACTAAAGAAAGATCGGTAGCAATAGATAGTACAGGACTAAAAACAAAAGGACAGGGAGAATGGTTAAGAAAAAAATACTTGGAAAAGCAGCGCTCTAGCTGGATTAAAGTACATTTAGCAGTGGATGATAAAACAGGAGAAATATTATCTGTAGAGATTACCACAGAGCGAAAAACCGATGCTTCTCAACTCCCCAAAATGATGAAAAAAATGAAATCCTTGAATATCCGCCAAGTTTATGCAGATGGCGCCTATGACCAAATAAAATGTCGGGAAGCAATTTGTAAGGCTGGAGCGGTACCGTTTATTCCCCCACGTAAAAATGCTCGCCTAAAAAAAGGAAAAGATGGAGAGCTGGTTGACAGTTATCGCAATGATGATATTTTATATATCTGGGAGTTGGGAGCTACTGCTTGGAAACAAGATTTAGGCTATCATCGTCGAAATTTAAGCGAAACTGCAATGATGCGACTCAAGCACTTTTTCTCTGAACGGCTCTCTTCGCTCAGCTTTAAAATGCAGAAGCAAGAAGTCCTGATGCGTATTCAAATTTTAAATGAGCTTAATGCTGTCAAGTTGGAAGTTGTTACTAATCAGTAAGTTACGATTTATACAACAAGGCCCAATTCAGCCATATTATGCATATAATGTGCTTTTATTCCACTCCGAGTCACAGATCTAGTATCTATACTAAAATTTCTAAAGTCACCTCCGTTATGACCTTGATAAAGTGTATATTGTCTATCAAAAGACTTCTCTTTACCTAAAGACCTAAGCTTACCCATAGCTGAAGCACCTTTTGTTTGAACAACATCTTCGTTATTGTACAAATGAGAATGACTTTCAAATGGTAATTGAGTAGACAAGCCTTCATCTCGCTCATTAAAAGCCCAATTATCGAGTATTGTTTTAGGGTTCTCTGGACTACCCTCTGAATTATCTGCTGGGGTTGCTACAGTAATTAAATGTATACTTATTTCATTTTCATACCCATTTTCATCCAATCGTTTTCGTAATATAGGTACTGCTTGTAATGCTACATTCCCGCCATGACTATGTCCTACCAAAGTAATATCTTCTTTGCCATTCATTGTAGCCATTACATGATCTACTAAGCGTTCAGCTGCCTTAGCTCTATCTTTTTTATTATTCCACAATCTGTTATTGGATCCAGTCCAAGAGAACCCCACATCGGCAGTCTCATTGTTTGTCAATCTCATTAACTGCCCCATTGCATTGATTCCATGTCCATTTGGTTCTTTTGAAGGCTTAATCCAAGCACTTTTATTTCCTGAGTTTGTCCCATGAACAAAATACGCCTCCAAACCATCCAAATCAATCGCCCATAAAGGCGTATTAGACGCAAACTGATAACAAGTCAACTCAGGATAATCCTTTGCCAACGGATCCACGCTCAAAAACTTCCCTATACTCGGATTATACAACCTAAAGCCATAATCCTGTATGTTTTGCGTCCCCCAATCTCGGTCATCTTCCTTCCCATTAAACCCAAAACGATACTCCTCCCCACTCACAAACTTACGCCCAGGCATTTCCCAACCAAAGGGATAATACAAACTTGCCGAAGATACCTGCGCCAGATAATAATCTGCCTGTCCCGTTTGGCTGCTGTCTTGGCCCAAAGATTTATCGCTGACCGTAGCCAGGACGTTGCCTAAGTGGTTGGAGAGCTCGTAGCGGCGGCCCAGCTTATTTTATTTCAAAGAACGAGGTCTAAAGATACTATTTTTTTATCCTTTTTGGGGCCTCCCGCCTTCGGCGGGCGCTACGTTTCGGGGCTCGCTGTTCGCTCGGCCCTGCGCGGGCTGCGCCCGCTTGGTCTGGCCTTCGGCCACCCCTGCACATCGCTAGGCCTGCGGCCCTTCGGGCCTGTAGGATGGATGTATACCTGTAGGTTGAAACCATCGGCCCATAACTAGCAAGACTAATTTCTTGTGTCTAGAAGGAGCGAAGCGATTTATAAGGCTAGAGTGGTCCCCCCATTTTCCACCTAAAAATACTCGCTTAAAAAAGCATAAAAATCGCAAGTTGATGGATAGTTATCACAATGATGCGACTCACTCACTTTTTCTCTGAACGGCTCTCTTCTCTCAGCTTTAAAATGCAGAAGCAAGAAGTGCTGATGCGTATTCAAATTTTAAATGAGTTCAATGCCATTAAGTTATAAATTGCTACTAGTAAGCAAACTATGACTTATACGACAAGGCCATCTCTATAAGCAAAACCCCCATTATTTATAGCCTTAGATATGAGGGAGTATAAGTGTTCCTGTCTCCTCATTAAATTCTAAATCAGAGATTAAAATACCTGTTTCTTTACATAATGCCATTATCGTAGTATACATCATAATATTAAAATTAGTATCTATTTGATACCAACTAATATCAACTACTTCAAACCAAAATTCATTATATTCATTTCTTTCCAAGAAAAATTTTTTTGAGAAATATTCTACACCTGAAGATATTGCCCCAGACCATTTTCCTCCATAGTTAAACTCAATAGAAGAATCAAAAAACACTATATTTTCCTCTTTATCAATATTAGTAACATTATAGTCTGCGCCAAATGAAAAAATAATACCAGCTCGGTGAGCACGGCCATTATTCGCTCTAATTAGAGATTTATATTGCACATTCAAAAACTCCATATGTAATTTATTTTGGTTTTGCGTTGTTAATTTCTCGAACAATATCGGAAGTATTTTTGACATCCAAATTTTTATAAAATTCGGTATGCTTTAAAAATTCTGGAGTACTTAATATTGTACTTAATTCAAAGTTTGTCATATTATCCCAAACTCCTGTTTTATGACCACCATCTGTCCAATATTTACTGAAATCAAAGCCATCTAATTGAAATTTAATTGTTCCTTTCGTAGCTACAACATTACTCATAACTTCTGTAACCATATTTTCAAAACTTTCATATGAGTTTGAAGTTCTAAAATATTCTGTTCCTTGTTTCCAACGTTCCCAATGAGGAGCATCAACAATTTCAGAAAAAGCTCGTAAATCACCTTCTACTCTGATTCCTAAAGAGACGTTAATTGGCCTATTAAGTGCTCGCCCTGGTACAAAAGGAATAATCGCTCCTAATAAGTGTGTTGTTCCTTTGCTATAGTTTCCTTCATAATAATGGTACCCAGCACTTCCCGCATCATAAACAGTCCAAAACCCATCGGCACTAAATTGCCCCAACAAAATAATAGGATTCTGGCTAGCCTCCAACTGTTGTTTAGCCTCCCGTTGAAGAGCCAT
Source organism: Saprospira sp. CCB-QB6 (assembly GCF_028464065.1). NCBI lineage: Bacteria > Pseudomonadati > Bacteroidota > Saprospiria > Saprospirales > Saprospiraceae > Saprospira > Saprospira sp. CCB-QB6. The sequence continues at coordinate 133,451 of NZ_CP116808.1, forward strand.
TCTACGCTTCATTTCAGCGGTAAATGGCCCAACATACGCTTTATTAGAATTGTATAAGCTTTTTTGCGCACTCTCCCTCTGCGCCTCTTTTAGTTCAAAGTCAACTTGTAAGTTAGGTACGTTATAAGAAATTCCATCCACAGCTGGAACTCCTAACTTAGGATCTGCAGGAGCTGTAAACTGTTTATCTGTAGTTCGGCTACTTTCTAGCCCCTCCAAATCAATCCCCTCAATCACTCGATTCTCCGCAAAAGCATAGCAGCTATTCCAGGGATACTCCGGCGCAAGTGGGTCCACAGACAAAAAGCGGCCAACCCTCGCATTATGGATACGATACTTAAACACCACTCCCATATCAGGATCCTCCTCTTGCCCATTAAACCCAAAACGATACCCCTCCCCACTCACAAACTTACGCCCAGGCATTTCCCAACCAAAAGGATAATATAGACTAGCCGAAGAAACCTGCGCCAGATAATAATCTGCCTGTCCCGTTTGACTGCTGTCTTGGCCCAAAGATTTATCGCTGACCGTAGCCAGGACGTTGCTGAGCTGGTTGGACAGCTCGTAGCGGCGGCGGCCCAGCTCATTTTATTTCAAAGAACGAGGTCTAAAGGTAGTATTTTTTATCTTTTTTTGGGGCCTGCCGCCTAAGGCGGCCGGGCTGTTTCGCAGCTCGCTGTTCGCTCGGCCCTTCGGCGCTTTCAGCGCCTTGGTCTGGCCTAACGGCCACTGCTGTCCATCCCTAGGCCTGCGGCGGCTTCGCCGCCTGTAGGATGGATGTATATCCCAGTGGGTTGAAACCCACAGCAACAAAAGCGGCCATACTAAGCACAATAAAATGAGCCGAAGGTTAAAACCATCGGCCCATAACTAGAAAGGCTAATTTCCTGCGTCTAGAAGGAGCGAAGCGACTGGCCTAGCGATGTGCAGGGGTGGCCAAAGGCCAGACCCAGCGGGCGCAGCCCGCGCAGGGCCGAGCGAGCAGCGAGCCCCGAAACGTAGCGCCCGCCGAAGGCGGGAGGCCTATAAAACTTAGCATTCTATATTTTAATTTTTGCCCCAGAAGGGTCTTTTCCAAATTGAGCTATTTGAAGAATACCTTTAGATTCTGGACTTCTAACAATGGGTGCCATTTGGGCTGGCTCGCTTATTCTAGATGAGCATCACTTTCATTTTCAAATTCTAAAAAAATTTTTAGAGAGTAGCTGATAGTTGATATCCATATAGAGCATATTTTGTTTAGAAAGTTCTTTATTTCAGAATAGAGCTAAAACCTTTACCAATAGGTAAATGGAGAATCATGAGATATCACATAAACAGACTCCTTATCCTTGTAGTAATTTATGCCATAGTATTTATTCTCCCCTTCGATTGAAAGTCGGAAAGGCTTATCATTTATGTGGAAAAAAAATTGGCTCCACTTAAATTTTTCTGCAGAAATGATGGTAGGCGACTCCTTACCTGTAATATAAAAGTATTTTTCTCCATCCTTGGAAAACAACTTAGCTGAAGAGAAGTAAGGTCGCTATTCCATGTTTTGACACTATCTAGTTCAAAGATTTTCACTTTTTCGCCTAGGGTATCCAAAAAGCTCAACACAACCCTTTCATTAAGAAATCCAGCCTGAAAATCAACTTTAAAGATACAGCTATCAGCTAGGTTTTTGCTTAATTTATCCTCATTCTCCACAGTCAGTTCTTTAGTGGAAGAACAAGCAAAAAACAATACAACAAGGCCCAATCCTATACAAAATTTCATTATCTCTATTTCCTCTTATTAGTTTTGGAAACAGCAGTTTCCTTTAATCCATTTGATAATAGAAAGTATCTGGAAAATGGATATACTCCTCACTACTTTCAGACTCAATATAAGCGCTTACCCATTCTGAAAAATAATATTCAACACTAATAACATTAGTCTTAACTAGGGTATATTTTGCAAAAGCATCTCCAACTTCAGGGGCAGTTAGCCCCCCAAAACTATCTTTAAATTTTGCGTCGTATCGACAATCCATTTTGGCGTCCCAATACATAATTACTTCATCGCCAAAGTAGTTGACTGGAAATGTATAAAGGCAATGAACCGAATGCAGATAACATAATTTATCCTCCCTAAACCAAATTTGTACTCCTTTATTATCCTTGGGATTCCATCTAAAGTCTTTGATAAAAGGGTTTAGTTTTTCAACTTTTATAGCCTGCTGTATTGAATCTAGTTTTTTATCTTCCTCCAAATAATCCGTTGTTTTCGAGGCATTACGGCCAATACAGCCCATAAAAATAAAACAAAAAAGTAAGCTGCTTATGGGGTAAACCTTAGTTATCATTTCCTATAGCCATCATTAATTGTTTGAAAAGACAGACTTCCTTCCTGAAGCTTTTTTCCTTCCCCCAAATAGCACCTGCTCAACTCAAAGTTCAAAATTCATCAAAATAAAAGAACTTGATAAAAAAAACAATAGAAAACTTCTTTATCCTAAAAAAGAAGCACTTAGCTTGGCTTGGCTTTATAGTTTGTGTACTTTTTGAGCCCAATATTTTTTTGCCAAAATATAATCTCCTTATGAGCCAAATTGAAAAGCTACAAGCTGTATTAAAAGATTATGAAAGCAAGCTCAATAGCTTGCAAACATTGTTTATGAGCGATGGAAAAATTGATGCTCAAGAACAAGAAGTAATTTCGGAAATTGAAGCCTTAATGGGCCGCATTAACCAACGCTTGGATAAAGCTATTGCCGCTTCTTCTTCGGCAACAACAACAGAAGAAGATAACACTCCAACAGATCCCCCTACAGAATTGGGCCGCGAACCACAATTTGAAGTGGATCCCAACAAACGTTGGAGTTTTGATGACTTTATGAAAGAACGCTCGCAAGTTGTAGTAGATAAAGCGAGCTTGACGGCTGCCGAAAAAGATTATTTTGAAGATTATGCCGCCTTAGCCCAAAAATATATTGATGAAAAAATGGCCAAATATGGCAAGGGCCAAAAAAGTCCAATTAGCGGACAAGCCCTAGCCGATGCCGCCCTCAAAACCTACTTGAAATATGGCGACATCAAAAAAGTGGTGCCCGTAGAAATGATGCTCTCGCAATTGCAATTTGAAACCTTTTTTGGAAGCCGCGGCAACCGAGAAGGCAGCGAAAAATCGCCTTTCAATGTGGGCGTTTACGATTCGGGAGATGCCAACTTTTTGGACCAATTACCCGATATGAATGCTGGTATCGAAATGTACTTTGATTTGATGGCCGAAGATTATCTATCTACCAAAGATGCCGACGAATTAGAGAAAAATTTCACCAACGAAAATGACCAACGCTATGCCTCTGATAAAAGCTATGAAACAAAGGTCCAACAACAATCAGATCATATTGAAAGCTTTGCCAAAAAACAAGGACTCGATATGCCTGACGAAGAAGGCTTAGATGAGGAAGATGGAAATAATGCACAGACGCCCAGCGAAAATGAAGAAACACCCGCAGCCAACAACACAATTTCTGCCTCGGTCGGTAAAGGCGGGAAAAATAAATCTGCAGATGCCGTTTTAGTGCAAAAAACACTAAATGCTAAAAATAATGCTGGCCTAGCCGTTGATGGCGATGTAGGCCCCCTAACCATCAAAGCAATTGAAAACTACCAACAAAAAACTTTCGGTTGGAAAGATGGCCTGATTGAAGTAGGTGGAAAAACAGCCGGCGCACTCTTCGGGACAAGCAGTGCAAACGATAATAATAGCAATACTGCCGATAATAATGCAACAGAAGATCAACCCACTGATGATGGCCAAACCTCTGGCAAAGAAGGAAATTATGTAAAACCTAGTTGGATTGCCAAAGCAGAAGGCTATACCGGAAAAGCAGAAACAGCCACAATGGTTAAAGATGACCCCTTTGTCAAAATGCTTTTCGAAGAATTAGGCACTTATAACGAATGGGCAAAAAATCAAACGGTAAAAACAGCCAACTGGTGCGCAGCCTTTGTCTCTCACTGCCTCAAAAAATCAGGACAAGCTTCTTTGACCTATTATGATGGTGGCCGAGCAAAAAGTTACCTCAAATATGGGACAAAAATTGACAAGCCAGCCTATGGCGCCATCGTTGTTTTTAGCCGCTCTGGCGGTGGACATGTCGGTTTTGTTGTTGGCCAAACCGAGAGCGCAATTTTAACGCTGGGCGGAAACCAAGGCAATAAAGTTTGTGTAAAAGCTTACTCCAAAAGTAAAGTACAGGGTTATGTCGTTCCTTCTAGCTGGACCGTTCCCGAAGAAAACTATTTGGATTAAACCTTTCTTTTAGCAAAAGGCGGAAAAATCAACCTGATTTTTCTGCCTTTTTTTTTCTCTTGACTTTTTTAGGGGCCTCCGCTGCGGCTTCGCCTTGCGGCGCTACGTTTCGGGGCTCGCTGTTCGCTCGGCCCTGCGCGGGCTGCGCCCGCTGGGTCTGGCCTTCGGCCACCCCTGCACATCGCTAGGCCGCACAACATTTGTGGTTGCTTTGGGCTTTTCGCTTCGGCCCTTAAATCCCCCTTTCAATTAGCAGCTTTCAAATAGCAATTGGGATAAAAAACAACAAATTTTTTCTGCTGAGAAAAAACTGCAGTGTTCTGTAGGTTAAAACCTACAGCAAGAGTACAAAAAGGCATTGCATTTTAAATAGAGGCTTGAAAGCCTCCATAAAAAAACAAGGACAAAAATTTCTCTTTGGGAAAAAGCTGGCCTAAATGTGATGAATAATTTCCATTCTATTTTTATGGGCCGATGGTTTTAACCTTCGGCTCATTTTTTTTGATGTAGAATGGCCCTCCTTTTTTGCTGTGGGTTTTAACCCACTGGTCCAAAAAACAACCCAACAACTTGCGTTTACAAAATATTAGACTTAACTTTAAAAACAACAAAAAAATACAGCCCCATGATGAGTCTCCAACAAAAATTTCAGAATTATAAACTGAGCAAAAAAATGCTCAAAGATTTTTATGGCATTTCTTATCCTACCTTGCGCAAACGCCTAAGAGATGTGGGTTTGGATGAATTTATTGGCCGCAGAAAATTTTTGTTTGGGGAGTTTCTCCTCATTTTTCGGGCATTGGGCCAACCCGAACAAATTTTTACTGAGTTGCAAGAACTAGCGCAAATTTATGAGCAACTCCTTAGCTTGGGCTTATTGCAGGGGCAATCGCAAAAAGATTTGCCGCAAAAAGGGCAAAAAAAGGAGGGCCTCCTTTCTTCTTCGCCAAAATTATGGCTTTTGCAAGCCCCTTTGACTTTGCTCAACCACTTTATTGCTCTTTATTATCAAGTTTTGCTGAAAGGCTTGGACTTATTATATGGCCCAATAGAAAAATATGCGGCTAAACAAGCAGCCTAGTAAAACAACAGCAAAACTGCCGAAGAAAAAAGCCCAAAGAAAAAAAATGGATGAGCAGCTGAGGGATAGAAAGTGGTGCGGCGCAGCCGCAGACCCAAGTTTTTGAGCGCAGCGAAAAAACTGCAGGGCCGAGCAGACCTGCGAGCCACGATATAGCCCGACCCAAGCGAAGCGTAGGGGCAGCCCCAAAAAAAACTAATAATAAAACTAGCTATTTAATTTTGGATAGGCCCAAACGATTAGCCATTGACCGAGGGTATAAGTACTCATGATGCCAAAACCCGCCAAGAAAAAATCGGGATAAACAAAAGCATTGAGGCCAATCATCAGATCGGAGATCAGGAAGAGGAAAGCTCCCAAGCCTAAAGCGCCTAAAATTTTTGCGGCCTGTTTTTTATATACTGTTAGCGCCAAAATGCTCATACTTCCTAGGGCTAAGGCATAAAGAGCTACGGCAAAAGGCAAAATTGGATCTTCTAATAATTTGGGTAAGGCTAAAAAGTAAAAACCAAAAGCCAAAGACAAAATTAGGGGCGCAAAAATAGGGCGGCGGCCCAAAAAGGAGGACCAAGAGCGCCGCTGAAAAAATAAGTAGCTATAAAGCAACTGCATCAATAAAAAACTGCCCAAACCCAAAATAAAATAAGCATCGCCCAACATTAGTGCTACATCTCCGCCCCAAGCAAAAAATAAAGCCAGAACAAAAAGAAGATCATTTTTGCGGGCCTGTTGAGGCAAGCTCCAATAAAAGCGAAGGGCCAAAATGGGCATGAGCAAAGGCTTGCAACTATAATCCAGTTGCTGATCTAAAGGTGTTTCGGACAAGCGGCCCAACAAACAGCCCAAGCTTGCCAAAACATATAAAATATCTAAAAGCCAAATGGGTTTTTTCATCGTTTTAGGTCTTCGGGATAATCAATGCCATGACTTTCGTATTGCGTTTCGGCCATATAAATTGGATAACCGGCTTCTAGCCAACGCAATTGTTCCAATGACTCGGCCTGCTCTAAGGCAGAAGGCGTTAAGGCCAATAAATTTGGCAATAATTGAGCATCATAACCATAAAGACCAATATGTTTGTAGTAAGTATGTGCGGCCAAGGGATTTCCCTCTCCTCTAAAAAAAGGAATGGGAAAACGACTAAAATAAAGTGCTTGCTGTTTGGCATTCACCACTACTTTTACCACTTGAGAAGCTTCGAGCATTGTTTTTTGCTCAATTTTTTTCATCAAGCTACTAATACCGCCTGGGCGCAAGGCTCCTTTGAGTTCTTCCAATTGTTCGGGCTGAATAAATGGTTCATCCCCCTGAATATTCACCACAAAATCAAAATCTTCTCCCTGAGCTTGCAATTTAGACAAGACCTCTCCTACTCTATCGCTACCCGAAGGATGATCCGCTCGCGTCATCATGGCTAAACCGCCTCGGGCTTCAACAGCTTGCAAAATGCGTTCATCATCTGTAGCCACTACCAATTTTGTCCAATTTACTTTTTGGGCCTGCTGATAAACCCGCCAAACCATAGGTTCGCCATTGATATCGGCCAAAGGTTTTCCGGGAAAACGAGAAGAGGCATAGCGCGCTGGAATTACCGCTAAAATTTTCATCTGATGCATCAATTAAAATGTTCTTGCAAACGGTTAATAATTTTTTGCCATTGGGGGGCTGTACCGTCTATGCTTCGGCGCAACCAAAAAGCCAAAATTTCGGCCTCATAATCATTGAGTCGATAATCAAAAGCATGGGGATATTCCTTGCTAATTTTTTGGCGCTCCGCAAAGGTCTGCTTTGCAAAATGCTCATAGGCTTTACTGGAAGTAATTTTCTCATAAGAAATTCCCTTTTGCATTAGCGCTTGATAGTTGCTTTTGAGGCTAGTCATTTCTGCCTCATTTTTCCAAGGCAATAGTTGTCCATAGGCCCAAGTTTGCAAGAGCAAACGGTCATAAGGTTCTGGCATGCTTGGATGTTTGGCCCAATCTGCTGTTTTTAGATTTTGATCTAGTGCCTGATACAATTGCTCAAGTAATTCTGGATTATGATGGCCAAAGCTCGTTTTATTTTCAAAGTCGATTAGTTCATCGCTTTGGCAGCCGCCCACAAAAAAGTTAGCGGGTTTTATTTTTTGCCAATCATTTTGCCCAATCAAAGAGCTAAGATGAATAATTGCTGTGCGATAACCTCCTTTAATGCCATAATCTACATCTTCTTTTGGCCGCCCCATAAATATAGTTTTGGGCAAAGTATTAAAAAGATGGCTGGCCAAATCACTGAATCCCTGCGGATCGGCCAATTTTTTAGTGCGATGCATTTGCGGCAATTGTTCTGCCTGTTCACTCAAATGTTGGCCAAGGCTTGGTCCCTTAGGCATTTCGGCTTGGGGCAAAGTTTCTTTTTTTACTGGCGTCTCCGTTTTTGGAGCCGATTCGCAAGCCAGCAAAAAAAAGGGAAGACTTCCCCAAAGAAGTAGTTGTTTTTTCATGCTTTTTTCTTTGGGGAAAGATAAGAAAGTTCTGCGATTCCCCTAATCTTGCATCCCTGGAGAATAATCTACTTTTTCAACCTTCAGGTCTTCATTCCAATCTACAATGCGAACTTTAAAATCTTCGCCATAATCTACCTTTTGCCATTTTCCACAATCATCGGCCCCCCATTCTACAAATTGGACCTTAATATCTGCATCATAATCGACATACTTAATTTTAAGGTCTTCGCCATGCTCTACAAATTTCACTTTGCCCTTTAAGGGGAGTCCATTAAAAGCACAACGCGCCTTGGGGTGGCAATAAGGCATAATCGTCGAAAACAACATCAAAAAACTACTGGCCATTTTTAGTTCTCTGGATGCTTCAGGCAATTCATCCTGAATATCCCAACTATCCCAGTTGTTGTCTCCACCAATATATCGGGTCTTAAATTCTACTCGGCCCGTACTTTCTCCAAAATCTGGAATCAATTCCCATTCTTCCCAAGATTTTTCACTGCTGCTGTATTTGGTCCGAAGCAAATAAACTTCATCGGGAGCCGCTGCGCTATAAATTTCCCATTCTTGCCAAGCCTTATCTCCATGCTGAAATAAACTGCGCATTACAATTCGCTCTTCACCCTGCCATTCCCACTCTTGCCATTTTTTGCTGCCAATTCCGATTGGATTAGCCTGAGCATCTACATATTCGCCCTCTATGCGCCAATCTTCCCAAGCATTTTTGCCTGAATAAGGCATGTAAATTTTCACTTTTTCATCGCCTTCATTGCGCAACCACCAAGAGCGCCAATTATCTTTACCCATGTACTCGGTTTCTAAATATTTCAACGCACTTTCTCCCTGCGCCCACAAAGTTTGGCTTACCAAAGCGAGAAGAATAAAAAGACTAATTCCTGTTTTCATATTTTTTATTTTGATTCTGCCCAGCGCAAAAATTGCGCAAAAAAAAACAGCTCTATACAGAGCTGTTTTTTTTCAATTCAACACGAGCAATCAATTAACGCAATGATTTCTCTTTATCGTTGTATTTCTTCCAATTCGCATCATCATTTTTGCGTGTATACACTTCTTTAAGTGCACGGATAAGCCCCAAATCATCTGGATTTACTTTTTCGGCTTCAAGCAAACGAGCCAAACCTTCATCCAAATAGCTCATGTACTCTTTCTGAAGAGCTTCGCCTTTTTCCTTTTCCTTAAGGCTCAAACTCTGCATTTGAAGCACAAAGTAGTTAGAGTGGTTGACATAAATTGCGCCCAAACTATACAAAGAATTAAAATGATCTGACTTAAGCGCTTTGGTTTTTTCATACCAATTTACAGCCTTTTCAAAATAAGTTTTTGCCTCCGCATAAGCCGTTTCATCTTTTTCTGCCTTTTCTAAAGCTTTACGGAAAAGCTCATCATACATATTCCCCAAAACAAAATGCAATTCTACATTTTCTTTATCGGCTTCTACCGCTTGCTTGAGCTCCGATTCCAACTCCGCTAAACGACCTTCAGCCAAAGCAATATTGATCTCGGCAATCAATAAATCAAAGTTCATCGCATATTTATCACGGCCCTTTTTCAAAATGGTTTTGGCCGCCGCAGTATTGCCCTCAGCAAAATAACCCAAAGCCAATTTAGAATAAGCCACTTGCTCATTCGCTTCTGATAAGCTTCCTTTTTCTAAAGCAGGCAGAAGTAAAGCTTCCGCATCTTTGCTTTTCTTATTATTGATTGCAGCCAATCCACCCAAAAAACGAGCATTGCTCACCATATCAACAGTGCTTCCAGCTGCCTCAAAAGTCAATTTGATGCTCCCTTTAGGATCAAAAGCCGCTGTTCTTTCTGGAATAGCCGCCACTCTACGGAAATTCTCATAAGCAGCCGTCCAATCCTGACCATTAAATGCCGCCGTAGCCGTATTATAAAGGACTACACCCGCATTTTTAAAGCCCGTTTTAAAATCACCTTTTCCCTTAATTTTACTTTTAGGCTTGCCTTTAGCTTCTACTTCGGCCTCGGCCATACTCAAAGCTTTCGCAAAGGCATCATAACATTCAATCGCCGCATTGGGATATTTTGGCGCCAACTCTGCATCCGCCGCAATTCGATGGTAAATCTGCCCCTTATACTTCCAGCTTTTTACCTCATCCTTTGTTTTTTCATGCAAAACAACCTGATCAATATTCGTCTTAGCCCGTTCCAAAAGGCCTTTTTTGTTTGGCGTTCCGCTATACTCCATAAGGTCCATAAAGGCCGAAGTTCGCAAGTTATTTTGCGCCTGTACAGCCATTCCCATTCCCACAAAAGCCGCTACGGCCAAATATTGCTTCATTTTCATAATAACAGTTCATTGTTTTGATGCACATTTTCTGTGCTGTTGTTGGTTAAGTTTCTCCTTTTTTGGGGCCTCCGCTGCGGCTGCGCCTTGCGGCGCTACGTCCGGCAGCTCGCTATTCGCTCGGCCCTTCGGCGCTTACAGCGCCTCGGTCTGCGGCTGCGCCGCACTGCCTACCATCGCTAGGCCGTCGGGCCTTCGGCCCTCTTGCCAATTTTGCTGAGGCGGGGCAAATTTACGCTAAAATATTTTGTAAAAAAGGTAAAAGCGCCTTTTCCAATTCTTCGGGCCATGCTTCTAACCTACTTTCTTTGGATGCTTGCGCCCCAACTTTTGGTGGATGTTTGGCCAATTGCAACATTTTTTGCCGCTCCGAGCGACTAAACTGACTAAAACTACGCCGCAATAATGGCAATAACTCCTGAAACTGAGCCGCAGGCAAACTACCCAACCACTCATCCAAAATCTGCCAAAGCGACTGATTGTGAATCAACAATAATCCACTCCCATACAAAAAACCCTCTACCCAAGCGGCCGCTGCCGCCCGCTCCTGACCCAAAGAAAGGGCCAAACTCATCTTGGCTGCCACCTGCTCTAAAGGCAAAACCTTTTGGTCAAAAAGTAAACGCAAAGCCAAACCCTGCAAATTCGCTCTCAAACTTTTTTGCTCACTCAACTGCAATAAAGCAGACTGCCAAAGGGCCAATTGCTCCTCCTCATTGAGCAAAACCACCGCCTGATGCAATTTAATGATTGCCTTAAAAAAGGCTGCCGAGGCTTCTTCATCTAAAGCCGCTGCCGCCCTAGGCAAAGCGACCACCACCCTCGCCAATAACTGCTCCACCAATTGCCCCAAAGTAGAAAGGTCCGTTTGACGAACATCTCCATAACGCAAAACCTGCACTAAGGGCGGCAAAGCATCCATCAACATCAATACATCTTTGGTCAAAGCCGCCCGATGCTGAAATTCAGCCAAAAGTTGCTGCATCAACTCAGGCAAATGCGCCTTAAGCACCAATTCCAACAAACTACTCAAATCCTCTAAGCGCTGCATTTCCTTAGCCTTAGCCAAACTCATTTGCTCCGCAGCCAATAGCAAGGTATTTCCGTAGGTGTTGGCCTCTATAATATGTAGGGCAAAATCTGCCTGCCATTTCAATTGCCAATATTCATTGCGGCTACTCTTTTCACGTCCCGTTTGGGCCTCTTCTTGCCCCCAAGGAATACCAATTAGACAAAGTCGATGCAAAAAACGACTCTGCTCCCGATCAAATTCATTCCGCAAGTCTAAGCCCCCTCTGGGCCTAGATTTTGTCGCTTTTAACCAAAGCGCCTCCGATGATTGACGGTATTTTTTAAGCTTCAAACTTTTAATTTGCCCCTCTATATCTTCCTGCAATGGCAAACTCGGAATATCCGCAGAGACTTCCCCAAAGGCTTCCCCCACAATCAATCGCTTGCGCAAAAGGGCCAAAGCTTCAGCTTCTCCTTGCGTAAATAAGGTTTGGGCCGCCTCAAATAATTCTTGAATGCCCGGCAACATTTGCCCGCGCAAATGGGCCGTGGTTTGGGCCAAACGAATCGCATCAATGACCTGGGCCGGACTAGCCGACAAGCCCTCCGCTCTAAATAATTGCGCCGCTCGACTCATCCAACGCAATACAGCTTCTTCTCTATTCTCAAATAATAGACTATACCAAGCTGGCGAAACAATACCGGCCCCATAACCCGCCTCTCTAGACAAGCGCTCATAGGACCAAGGTATCCAACTTGCAGCCGTTTTTACCTTGGGCAAGCCCCGAAGCAAAGCATTATCTGCCTTTTCTGAAAAAGCTGATAAATCAAGTGCCGGCGTATGCCAAGCCCCACAAACCACAACCACCTTTTTAAACTGTCGGCGCTTAGCCTGACGCAAAGTTTTGCGCATATAAGCCTCCCGCAAAGCTTCTATGATTCCGTTTGCCGTGGGTTGATGCGGCATATCCTTACGCAATTCCTGCATCAAACTCAAAATTTGGGCAAAAAGAGCCGCTGGTTCCCCATCATATTGTTCAAAATGAACCTCCCACCAGCGCTCACTATCTTCATAACCCGCCAATTTGGCCATATAGCCCAAAGGATCTTTTCTGATTTCATCCTGATCGATGGACTGATTTTCTAGGGCTGGCGCTTCCAACTGCTCCGCCGCCTGCTCCAAAGCCGAAGCATCTGTTGTCTGTAGACCAAAGCGAATAGATTGCGGCAAATCAAAATGCCAAAGCGGAATATTTTGCGCTTGGGCATAACGCATAGCCTGCCATTCTGGAGAAAAAGCCGCAAAGGGATAATAAACAGCTTGTTGTAAATTCTTTGGATTATAAATGAGTTGGGCCAATGGAGGTTGCATATCCTCTCGGTCCAAATAAGGCAACAAAGCATCAGCATCTTCTACCCCCTCCAGCAAAATAAGCTCTGGCTGATAGCTTTCTAAAAAGGCGGCTAAGGCCCTAGCCGAACCTGGTCCATGATGTCGAATGCCTAGCAATTGTAAATCCATAAATTCTTTTTTTGAGCAGATATTGAGCCGCTGAAAGATAAGGAACTTTGGATAGAACTCATTTCAAAATGACTTTCTTGTCGTTTTTGAGCCCTAATTTTAAAGGCTGGCCAAGATTTATTTTTCTTTTTTGGGGCCTGCCGCCTGCGGCGGCCGGGCCCTTTCAGGGCTCGCAGGTCTGCTCGGCCCTGCGCCAGCAAGCTGGCTGGGTCTGCCGCTGCGCGGCACCCTTGCAGGCCCCTAGGCCAAGTCGCTTCGCTCCTTTGCGGCGGCTTCGCCGCCTGCTAGCTGTGGCTGCAGGTTGAAACCAGCAGCCAATTTAGGTACAGCACAGCCCACTCCGGACCAACAATTGGCCTGCAGCTTAAAAGCCACAGGACCTGAAAACCAAATATATCCTTCCCACAAACAAAGCAGGGGCTTTAAAGCCGCTGCGGCAAGAAAGGCCAAGGCCCAACAAAAATGGCTGCGGCCTTTAGGCTGCAGATAGCGGCAAAGCCGCCATGGCCGAAGGCCAAACGGCCTAGCGATGGTAGGCAGTGCGGCAAAGCCGCAGACCAAGCAAAAACTTGTTTTTTGCGCAGGGCCGAGCGAGCAGCGAGCTGCCGAACGTAGCGCCTGCCGCAGGCAGGAGGCCCCTGCTATAAATCAAGATTACTTTAAGTCTTTAGTAGATGAAGAAAATCATTTTTTCCTTTCCAAATATTGGTTAACTCGTTCTATAATCTTTGGATCTAAGGGAGGAGCCAATGGAGACTCTAGCCTCTTAATCAATAATTTTAATGGAGACCATCCCTCCAGATTACTTTGAGCCTTTAATAGATGAAGAAAATCATTTTTTCCTTTCCAAGAATCTAAATACCTTTTATTTACATGAATGTAATTATATTTATACAAAGGGGCATCCCTATCAGATATCAAATATCCAATATAAATATGATTATCAGGATGTTTAACATTTTCAATGGTAATTGGAGTCTTGCTGATGTAACAGATTTTCTTTTCAGCTTCCCGATCTACCATGCGAAGTATATTCATTGCAATAGGACTATGATCCGCTTTCATGAAGCAACTTTCATGAAAGATCCCTCCTGAAAAAAAATAAATAGGATCATTTTCATTATAACACACATCAGGATACGCAATTATACTTTCTTGCTCACAAAGCCTTTTATTACATATTTTACAAGTCGTTTTGCCGCTTATTATTAATGCCATCCTAAGTAATTTAACCTAAATTCTAACTCTGATTGATGAGATGGACTGTTATCCATACTCCATTTCATGCTCACTTTTAGTAAGCGGAGCCTGCTTCCAGGCTATTCCTTGTAGTAATGCTTACTCCAGATTTCTTGCAGCTCATCAAAAGTTTCTACCCCATCAGAAAATCGCGCTTTTAAATCCGAAAAAGTAAACTTTAACACAGAACAACGATGACTAAACCCCAACAAGAGAACGAAGGTAACCTCTGTCCTTTTAGTAGAAATAACAGGCTTAAAATCAACACCGTTAATTTCACAGTCATCCCATTCCTCAATTTCACCTAAACTAATATTTTTAAAATCAGAAAACTGAATGGTTAATTTGGGTTCATCATAGATGAGCTCTACCTCTGCCTCGATCCATTTATTATCAAAATCAATCTTTAAGCTCAGTAAAGTAGAGTCGTGAAATTCCACTTCTTTTAAATCTTCAACAGTAATATTTACCATAGTTATTTTTTTAAGGTTTATGATCCCCTGCCTAAGCCTTTTTGCTAGATTTAAATTCCTTAAGGCTAGTTATTTTTTGGGCTTACCTGCCTGCTAGCTGTGGCTGCAGGTTGAAACCAGCAGCCATACAACAACCCCATTCTACATCTATAGTGCGGAGAGGATTAAAATCCTCTACCGCTTTGAACAAGGGTTATTTTTTCTTCGGTAGTTTGTTTTTTCTCCCCCATAAATTTCATAGGAACATGGCCGAAGGCCAAACGGCCTAGCGATGCGAAAGGGGGCGGCGAAGCCGCAGACCAAGGAGCGAAGCGACGCAGGGCCGAGCAGACCTGCGAGCCCTGAAGCGTAGCGCCGCAAGGCGAAGCCGCAGCGGAGGCCCCAAAAAATAATCCTCCTCAATAAAAAATTGGGGAAAGTGGAACTTATTTAGGTAAATAAGCAATATCAATCGCTTTTTTTGTAACTTAATGCTGCCAACATTTAACCTACTTATAGATACCCGTGCAGGCCGAAACAGGCCATTGCCCAGCTACAGCTATTAAAACCTTAAAAATGACAAAAGTAGAACTGATCGCTGCCTTGGAAGAGGCGCAGTCGAAAGCTGATTTCTACCAATTGGATAGTTTAATTGAAGAGGCCAAAACAGAATATGGCGAAGAGGCCTTCTGTTTTTATTATCAGGCCGAATACTATCGTTTGCTCAAGGACCAAGAGCAGGCGATTGATTTTTACCAAAAAGCAATTGCGATCTCGCCCCAAGCCAATTACCGTTTGGCCCTAGCGCTGAGTTTGCTGCAAAAAGGAGAAGCTGAAGAAGCCCTGGCCCTTTTGCAAGCTTTGCAAAAAGAAATTCCAGAAGAAAAAGACTTGCAATATGCCCTAGCGCTTTATTATAGCAGCCAGGGAGAAGAGGAGAAAAGCCTCTTGCAACTCAATAAATTATTGGCTCAAGCCCCTGATGATGTCTTGGCCCTCCGCCTAAAAGTGGATAGCCTAGAGCAACTAGAGCAATATGAAGAGGCCCTACAAAGCCTACAGTTTTTGAAGGGGGAAGAAGCAGGCGCTATCTTATTGGCCCAACAAGAAATTTCTCTACTCAAAAAGCTAGAACGCAGCGAGGACGCCATTAAAGCCTACCGACAACTGATTGCTAGCGATCCCAAAAACATTGAATATCGCCTCGCTTTGGGCGACTATTATATGCAACTGGCCAATTATGAAGAAGCCCAATATTGCTTTGCCGATGTTTTGGATATCGAAAAGAAACAGGGTGGCCAAACCGCTTATACCCTCAAGAAAAAAGGCCGTGCCCTTCTCTATCGCAACAAACTAAAAGAAGCTCAAGCCGATTTTAAAGCCGCCATGAAAGCCGAAGGCGATGATAGCGAAAGCTATCTGCTCTTGGCCCAAACTGCAGAACGACTTGGGCAGTTGCCTATGGCCAAAATGTACTTGGAACTCGGTTTGGATATGGCCGCCTACAACCGCTGGCCCCTCTATCAGAAATTAGGACATATTGCCCTGGCTCTAGAAGCTTGGACAGAAGCCGAAAAAGCTTTTGAGGGCATGACCCGAGAAGCCGCCGGCAAAGCAGAAGGCTTTTATCAACTTGGCCTGCTCTATATCCGCCAAGGCGATTTGGCCAATGCCTATGAAATGCTCCTAGAAGCCGATGAGGAATTTCACGAAAAGGCCATGGATATGCTCAAGCTGCATTGTGCCGACTTCCTCGCTAAAAAGGCCAAGGAAGAAGAAGGCGAAATGCTGGACGAATTTGCTGCCGCTATGGCCGAAAATGCCAATTCGCCCTTTATCCAACAGGTTGATGCCAAGCTTTGGACAGTTCACCGCAAAGCCACAATTGCTCAAAATCCCTTGCTCAAAGACTTGCCCAAAGAGATGCAAAGCCTCTTGCTCAAAGCCTTTGAGGGCATGCTTTTACAACTTACGCCCAAGGGACTTTTCCTCCTTAATTTGGGCCAAAAACCCACCCGCGCCATTTATCGCATCCTCAAAGAAGCGAGCTCTGGCGTAGCGATCGAGCTGCAACCGCTAGACAGTGGCAAAATGAGCCAAAATATGCAGTTCCGCCTCCGCAAAGCCTTCTTTGTGCTCTGTGGCATTGGCGAAGATGACGCAAAACTCGATATTTATTTCCAAGAACAAACCGCCGAGGCACTCCCTCCAGCCATCAAAACAGCTTACCAAAAAGCAAAACAGGCCGAAGAACTCGCTTTCTTGAACTAGTGCTTTGCTTAAGCATAAACAGAAGGGCATTAGCGAATTGGCTAATGCCCTTTTTCTGTTCAGGAGCAGATCTATTTTCTTTTGGGGCTGCCCCTCCCTACGGTCGGGTCGGGCCGTTCCGCAGCTCTGCTCGGCCCTGCGTCGCTTTGCTCCTTGGTCTGCCGCCTGCGGCGGCCCTGCTCCAGCCCCTCAGCCAAAACAAAGGCCCAAAACAATAGTTTTGGGCCTTTGTGCTATTCCGCTAAAGCTTAGTGCTTCGCTCTATCTTTCCAAGCAGAACGCTTTGCGCCCTGATTGTTGCTAGCCGTTGTAGCACTAGCTTTATTCCCTTTTTGATCGAGCAAATGCGCTACCAACATAGCAGCCAAAAGCTCCTCTTCGGGCTCTTCTTTTTGAAGCAATTCGGGACGGAAATAGTTTTTGACAAAATGTGTATCAAATTTCCCGCTCACAAAAGCCTCATGCTCTAAAGCAAAGCGACCAAAGGGCAAAGTAGTAGCTGGACCATCAATTTCATATTCCTCAATAGCCCGCAACATCCGAGTGATGGCCTCTTCTCTATCCTTACCATAAGTAATCAACTTGGCAATCATCGGATCATAGTAAATTGGAATTTCCATTCCTTCCTCATAACCATCATCCAAACGAACGCCCACTCCTTTGGGAGCACGGTAGCGCTCCAAACGACCAATAGAAGGCAAGAAGTTGTTGGCGGGATCTTCTGCATAAACCCGAAGCTCTAGCGCATGTCCCTGAATCCTCAAATCCTCTTGCTTAATTTGCAAGACTTCTCCCCTAGCAATTAGAATCTGTTGGCGGACCAAATCTACTCCAGAGATAAGCTCTGTTACAGGATGTTCTACCTGCAAACGAGTATTCATCTCTAGGAAATAGTAATTATTATTTTCGTCAAAGATAAATTCTACCGTTCCAGCGCCTATATAATCACAAGCACGGGCCACATCACAGGCTGATTTGCCCATAGCTTCCCGCAGTTCCTCGGTCAAAATAACAGAGGGCGCCTCTTCGATGACCTTTTGGTGGCGGCGTTGGATCGAGCATTCTCTTTCAAAAAGGTGGATCACGTTGCCATGCCCATCGGCAAGGACCTGAATTTCAATATGGCGGGGAGAGCTAATGTACTTCTCAATAAAAACAGAACCATCGCCAAAGGCATTTTGGGCCTCAGAAACGGCTCTTTTCATTTGCTCTTCTAGCTCTTCCGCCTTTTCGACAATACGCATTCCTTTTCCCCCTCCACCAGCAGAGGCCTTAATGAGAATGGGAAAGCCAATCTCAGCGGCTACGGTTTTGGCTTCTTCAATATCGGTTAAAGCATAATCCGTACCTGGCACCAAGGGGATATCATAAGCTTTGGTGGCTTCTTTAGCTGCCAATTTGCTCCCCATCATTTCAATTGCCTTAGGTTTTGGCCCAATAAAGGTGAGGCCTGCAGCAGCTACAGCAGCTGAAAAGCCTGCATTTTCACTCAAGAAACCATAACCGGGGTGAATACCATCTACCCCTAACTTTTTGGCTTCCTCAATAATTTTATCGGCTAAGAGGTAAGATTGATTAGAAGGGGCTGGGCCCAAACAAATCGCCTCATCGGCATAACGTACATGTGGAGCGAGGCGATCAGCCTCCGAATAAACGGCCACAGTTGCAATTCCCATTTCTTTACAGCTGCGCATAATGCGCAGGGCAATCTCGCCACGGTTGGCCACCAATATTTTTTTCATTGCGTATCTGTCGTTTAAATTATTTTAATTTTTCGCAAGCCTCCGCAATGCGGCGACAAGCTTCTTTGAGATCATCTTCGCCCAGGGCGTAGCTCAGGCGCAGGCAGTTGGCATTGCCAAAGGCAGAACCGCCTACCAAAGCCACATGAGCCGTCTCCAAAAGATAAAGGACCAAATCTTCATCTGTTTGGATCTGATGTTTTCCATAGCTTTTGCCAAAAAGGGCCGAAACATCGGGAAAGAGGTAAAAAGCTCCCTGGGGTTTATTTACCTTAAAACCAGGAATTTGGCGCAGTAACTCAATCAATAAATTGCGGCGACGTTCAAAAGCGGCCCGCATTGCCAAAGTTGCCTCTTGTTCGGCTTCTAGGGCATAAGCAGCGGCCATTTGGCCAAAAGAGTTGGCTCCAGAAGTAAACTGTCCTTGAATTTTGATGCAGGCATCGGCAATCCATTTTGGAGCAGCCATATAGCCTAAACGCCAGCCCGTCATGGCAAAACCTTTAGAAAAGCCGTTGACAATAACGACCTGTTCTTTGATTTCGTCAAATTGGGCCATACTTGCGTGGGCCTCTCCGCTGAAGTTAATGTACTCATAAATTTCGTCTGAAACAATGATTAGATTGGGAAATTCTTTGAGTACCTCCACCCAACTGGCCAATTCTTCTTTTGTCAGCAAACTGCCTGTTGGATTACAGGGAGAAGAATAGATCAGTAGACGTGTTTTATCGGAGATAGCGGCTTTAAGTTGCTCGGCAGACACTTTAAAGTCTTGTTCGATACCTGCGGAAACGAATTTCACGCTGGCCCCACTTAAATTTAAAATCTCCTTATAAGAAACCCAATAAGGGCTCAAAATAATGGCCTCATCTCCTTCTTCTAGCAAGGCCATAGAAAGATTGGCAATAGCTTGCTTGGCGCCATTGGATACCACAATTTGATCTGGCGAATAATCTAGGTTATTATCGCGCTTAAATTTATGGCAAACGGCTTGGCGCAATTGGGGCAAACCAGCTACGGGGGTATATTTGGTACAGCCTGTTTGTAATGCCCGAATTGCCGCATCCTTAATATGTTGAGGCGTATCAAAATCGGGTTCTCCCAAGCTGAGGCTAATCACGGGATGTCCCTGAGCGGCTACATCTCTAGCCAATTGGGCCATTCGCAAAGTAGCCGATTCTTCCATTTGTGCTAAGCGTTGAGCGACGCGTTTTATCATCTTGTTTCTTGTTTTTTACGTTGTTTAAGAAGAAGTTCTCCTTTGTCTTGTTAGCTGTTTTGCTTTATGTTGTTGGTTTGGGCAATAGGAGGCGGCTTGGCCGCCTTTGGCCTGAAAGGCCAAAATGGCCTAGCGATGTGCAGGGGTGGCCAAAGGCCAGACCGAAGCGCGCAGCGCTGAAGGGCCGAGCGAGCAGCGAGCCCCGAAACGTAGCGCCCGCAGCTTGCTGCGGGAGGCCCCAAAAGCAGGACATCCTACTTAGTTTTTGCTTCATTCCAGAGCGCATCCATTTCGCTCAGACTCATTTCGTCTAGTGGTTTATCGGCCTGCTCTTCAATGTATTGAAAGCGTTTGATAAACTTGCGATTGCAACGTTCTAGGGCCAGTTCGGGATCCACTTTGAGGAAGCGGGCATAATTGATCATAGAAAAAAGCAGGTCGCCAAATTCCTCTTCAATTTTATCTTGTTCGTTATTTTCGACCTCTGCTTCTAGTTCGGCCAATTCTTCTTTGACCTTAGCAAAAACGGCTTGGCGTTCCTCCCATTCGAAGCCCACTTGCTTGGCTTTTTCTTGGATACGGTAGGCTTTGACCAGGGCGGGCAATGATTTTGGCACCCCTTGCAAGACTGATTTTTTGCCTTCTTGCAGTTTAATTTTCTCCCAATTGGCTTTGACGGTGGCCTCATCTTCGGCCTTGGTATCGCCATAAATATGGGGGTGTCTACGGATGAGTTTTTCGCAGAGATTATTCAGGACATCGGCCACATCAAAGGCGCCTTGTTCGCTAGCGATTTTGGAATAAAAGACCATATGCAGCATAATATCGCCGATTTCGCCTTTGAGTTCGTCCAGGTCATTTTCCAGAATGGCGTCGGCCAATTCATAAGTTTCTTCAATAGTCAGGTGGCGGAGGCTTTCGAGAGTTTGTTTGCGGTCCCAGGGGCATTGTTCTCGGAGCTCGTCCATAATTTTGAGTACGCGCTCGAAGGCGGCTAATTTTTCGGATACAGTATGCAAGGCAAATATTTTTGGTCCAAAAAGAGAGTTTACTTTGAGTAACAAATGTACAAAACAAAGTTTGTAGAAGCTAAATTTTTGCTTTGATAAGCTGGGGCGGGAAAATTATCCTTGATTTTGCTTGCTTTTCTTTTGGTTTGGGGAAGTATTTTTTGGGGCTTCCCCTTCCGCTGAGTTAAAACCGAGTGCAAAGCGATATCGCTTTGCGAGCGATACAAAATGAGGGTTCCCCCTCATGAATCATCGGGCGGGTCGGGCTGTGTCGTGGCTCGCAGGTCTGCTCGGCCCTGCAGTTTTTTCGCTATGCTCAAAAACTTGGGTCTGCGGCTAGGCCGCACCACTTTCCATCCCTAAGCCGGCGCTTTTGGCGATTGGGCTGGCTTAAAACAGAAAGGGCCAGCAACTAGTTGTTGCTGGCCCTTTTTTGTGGGTTTCAATGCTGCTTCGCCTGCAATGGGTTTAACCTCTTCCCCAATGTAATGCTTCCTATAGAAACAACCTAATTTCCATCCCTACAACTAAGGCTTATACAACTTAACAATTCCATATTGACGATCAATCTCTTTTTTTGCCTTACTCAAAACTCGTTCTTCACGATGAAGGACCTCAAACTCTTCAAACTTAGAAGCCTCTATTAAAGCTAAAACACCCTCTTTATCATAAAGCCTAAAATGCTCCCCAACAAAAGGAAGATCCAACATAACTTCCTTCCATACAAAAGAAATTACACAGCAGCCCCCAGGCAACAATAAATCATAAAGCTGATCTAAAAAATCAACTGGATTCGGCCAAAAATATATACTATTCACCGTAAATATTTTATGAAACCGACTTCCCTCATAAGGCAATTTCACCCCATCGTATAAAGCAAAATTTGCAATTCCCTTCTCTACATAAAACTGGTTAATCCGCTCCGCCTCCGCTTTCATTAAAGCCGAAATCTCCAAGCCCCAAAACTGCAACTCTTCAGCCTGAGCCAAAAGCTCAGCCAAATGACTGCAATTCGCATGTCCTAGCTCTAAAACAAGCTCTCCCGAATTTAAATTCATAGCCTCTATACTCGCTAAAGTCATCCCTATATTACTCTGATGTAACTGCTCCCCCACCTTTAGCCCCATATCCCCAGAAGGACAATACAACTGCTCTTCTAATGCTTTCCAATCCTCTTTCTGATCTGATGATTTCATAACTCCTTTTTTATTGCTCCCAGATTTGAGTCCCCAAGATATAGTTTTTTATTTAGAATAAATCCAAACAACAACTTAAAGTCTAGTTCGCTCTTAACAGTAATTTGATTTAACAAGCCCTAAGCCGAACAAAAAAAGCGTATTTTTGCGCCCATTATCGCTTGTCTAAATCTGGAACGCTATGAAAAACATTATGACCAAATATATCTTTGTGACCGGAGGCGTAAGCTCTTCTTTGGGTAAAGGTATTATCGCCGCTTCTGTAGGTAAACTCCTGCAAGCTAGAGGATTCTCTGTAACCATCCTCAAACTAGACCCCTACATCAATGTAGACCCAGGAACCCTCAATCCCTACGAACATGGAGAATGCTATGTAACCGAAGATGGAGCCGAAACAGATCTAGACTTAGGCCATTACGAACGCTTCCTCAACCAAAATAGCTCACAGGCTAATAATGTGACGACTGGCCGGATCTATCAAAGCGTCATCAATAGAGAACGCGCAGGGGATTACCTCGGTAAAACCGTGCAAGTGGTCCCTCATATTACCAATGAAATCAAACGCAATATTATGTCCCTCGCCAATCAAGGGAATTACGATATTGTTTTGGTCGAAATCGGTGGTACAGTCGGCGATATTGAATCTCTCCCCTATGTCGAAGCCATGCGCCAAATGCGCTGGGAACTCGGCCGAGAAAACTGCCTAACCGTACACCTTACTTTGGTCCCTTACCTGCGTGCAGCTGGCGAACTCAAAACAAAACCTACTCAACACTCCGTCAAAGAGTTATTGGGCTCTGGTATCCAACCCGACATTCTGGTCTGCCGCACCGAACATCCCCTCAGCATGGAAATCAAACGCAAATTGGCCCTCTTCTGCAACCTAGACGCCCCCTCTGTAATCGAAGCCCGAGACGCCAAAAGCATTTATGATGTGCCTATGCTGATGCTCAAGGAAAAACTCGATAGTAATATCCTTACCAAACTTCGCCTACTCGATCGACACGAACCTAAACTAGACCGCTGGAAAGGCTTTTTGGGCCAACTCAAAAACCCTATGCATGAAATCGAAATCGGACTGGTCGGAAAGTATATTGAGCTACAAGATGCCTATAAATCTATCCATGAAGCTTTTATTCATGCTGGCGTAAGCAACGAATGCAAGGTAAATATCCGCCATATCCATTCTGCCCATATCAATGATAGTACAGTTGCTCAAGAACTGAAAGGACTTTCAGCCGTTCTTGTCGCTCCTGGCTTTGGCGAAAGAGGCGTAGAAGGTAAAATTACCGCTATCCGCTACCTACGCGAACAAAAAATTCCCTTCCTCGGTATCTGTCTCGGTATGCAATGCGCCGTGATCGAGTTTGCCCGCAATGTACTCGGCCTCAAACAAGCTAACTCTACCGAAATGCAAGCCCAAACCCCAGATCCTGTTATTTCCTTAATGGAAGAACAAGAAGCTATCGAAAACCTAGGCGGTAGCATGCGCCTAGGCGCCTACCCCTGCCAATTAAAAGCAGGCAGCAAAATGGCCAAAATCTATGGCCACCAAGATATCTCTGAACGCCACCGACACCGCTACGAATTTAATAACAACTACCTAACGGAATTCGAAGAAGCGGGACTAATCGCCTCTGGCCGTAATCCCGAAACTGGACTAGTCGAAGCCGTAGAACTCCAAGATCACCCCTGGTTCGTCGCCGTGCAATTCCATCCCGAATACAAAAGCCGAGTAGAAAACCCCCATCCCCTCTTTGTCGACTTTATCCGTGCTGCTCTAGCCTATAAAGAAGCTGAAGAATAAGCCATTAGTATTTCTAAAATAGAAAAAGGAGTTGTAGCCTTAGGGCTGCAACTCCTTTTTGTGTATTCCCTAAGAATGTGGGGAACAATTACTTTGTTTCTGTAGCAACAACATCTGCTTTAATCGTCAAGCGAGTTTCGGCAGGAATGGTGTTCGCACTAAGGGTTACAAACTTAGTTTGTGCGCCCTTTTTGTTTGCAGAGTTAAATTCTACTTCAATTTCACCAGATTCACCTGGAGCGATAGGCTCTTTAGGGTAGCTAGGAACTGTACAACCACAAGAACCTTTAGCATTAGTAATTGTCAAAGGCTTTTCTCCTTCATTCGTAAACTTAAAAGTATGTTTTACTTTTTCGCCTTCTTTAATCGTTCCAAAGTCAAAAACATCCTCACTAAACGTCATTGTAGTAGCAATAGCTGGATCTACGGCATCCTGTGGGTTGCCAGACTGTTGAGACTGGATTGATTGAGGGGGTTGCGTTCCAGTAGGTCCTACTACATTGTTATTCTGAACAGCTACATTGCCTTTTGTGGCCTCTGCTTCAGCTGCAGAAACACCACCGCCACATTGCATAAATGTAAACGCCATAAGACCAATGAATGCAAAGCTGAGAAATTGGGCTGCAAATCTTTTCATCTTGTAAAGAGAAATTTTGGTTATTATAATCTATCCGCATTCATTGCGGATAACAAAAGTAAGGCTTTCCTCTCAAAATGAGAAAGGCCGACCTTTAAAACAAACTTAAAGGATAGAAGTTTAGCCTTTTCCGCCCCTCCCCTTCAAATAGGGATAAAATGCCTTTTCCATCCTTGGAATATACTCTACAAAGAAACGATTCGCCTTCGGCCAATCTTCTTCTCGGCCCAAACTTACCCCCTCCAAATCAAAGCGAATACGACTCATTTTATTATCCGGCAACTCTTGCCAAACTAAAGCTTCTCCAAAGACCTCTTCTATCTCCTCCTTCTGCCCAAATAGCTTTTTAAACAATTTCTTGTTCTTCGCCTTCTCTGCCCCTATAATAGAAAGCTCAATCCTCGCATGATCCTTCGTCATGATTAAACTATAATACACACTAGTCGTTCCTGCTCCACAACTTAGCCAATGATCCTTAGAAGGAGATACCCGCTGAAAAAGTGTCGTATCCTTTATTTGAGGCAATAGTTGCGTCCAATATTTCTTGCGCATGAAAAAACGATCCTTCTTTCTAGCCGCTGTCTTTTCTTCCAAGGCCTCTTCTTCCCCATATTTTATAGCTAAAGCATCCTCCAAACCAAATGATGGCAGCAAACGCTTCAAAATGACAAACTTCTTATTGCTATCTAAATTTGTCTCTACAAAATAGGAACCGACAAGCAACTGTGGCGCCCGAAAATCCTCAGCCCGCTCACTGACTTTAAGCCGAGCAGGCTGACTCAGCAACAAAGCCGCATCTTTCTGATAAAGCTGCCGCAAAACATATAAATACATCTGCGTAAACTTATGCTCTACAAGCTTTTCTCCCTCAAAAATAAAATAGGCTAACTTCTTATTCTTAGGCATACTCGCCTCGAATATATTCATCTCTGGCTCCAACAGCTCCTCATTGAGCTCAACTTCCGGATAAGGCCAAATCTTCAAAAAACGAGCTGTAATCAAAGCCGTCCGCTCATGATAAGCCCGCAAATCCCAAGCTGCTAAACTACTCAGGTATTTATTCAACCAAAGTCGACTATACTGATAGCCTTGCTCTTTCCCCTGAATATTCATCTCCTTTTTGGCCCTAAAGGTTTTATTCCCCAAAGCCCCATTATTGCCCGATAAGGTCAAATTCCCTATCGTATGCAAATAACGACGCTCAAAGGCATCTATCTCCTCCTCTGACAACTCCTCCCTCCAAGCCTCACTAGGCTTCTGCGGAAAAATATGCTCTACACTAATCCGCTCATCACTAGTGTCTACAAACTCTCTGTTGTTATAGTTTTCTAACTTCTCAAACAAATAGTCTCTCTTCCTAGCAGTTATATTATACAAATCCCTATCTCTCAAGGCCTGCTGCAACTCCGCATCCAAGGGAAAACGCCCCGCCCCTTTCTTACGCAAAATTGAAAGGTAAATAGAGTTTACATAGTCCTCACTATCTACCTCTGCATACAAAACCATGAAGATCTTGTTCAATACACTAGTCGGCAAGCCCACAATAAACCGCCGCCACACATAAGCCTGCAAAAACTGAAGAATCGCAATCAAATCCGACTTAGAAATCACCCCATTATCCTTGTCCTCAAAAAGCTGCAACAAAAAAGGATAAACTACATGGACCTCCAATTGATTGATGTACTCCAACTCCTGCCGAATATCCTTGTCTCGCTCCGCTCTTGGGTTAATAAACGAATGATAATGATAAGACAAACTCTTGATCTGCTCCAAATCATTCCAATATTCCTCTCCCTTCTTATCCTGATACTTCTCTTTAAAGGTCTGGTAGACCTTCGACTTATTCGGTATCGCCTTGTTCTTTAAGGTTAAATAATCCCGTATAAATGCCGATACCATCGACTTTTCCGTCCCCCAATCCCTCGCATTCTCTTCTATCGGATACCAAACTCGCTTATATACCCGCCCCTGCTCCTTAGGCTCCAAATCCATCAAAATATAATTCCGAATCAAGTCAGACTGCGAAAGATCCAAACCCGTCGAGTTCAAACTCTCAAAGATCCGCTGCGGATCATCTTTCCCTCGCTCCAAAGCAATCTCTACAAAGATCAACCGCTTTATCCCCTGCTCAATCAACTGAAGGTTCTCCGCATGGACCAAACTCCTAAAATACCGATAGTTCTCTAAGACCTTAGTATACCCCTCTAGCTTATCCTCCTCTCCCCAAAGTATCGCCTCAAAAGCAAGCGCATTCTTATCCGTTTGCTTCAACTTCAATTTATACCGCTCTTCCTCCACATACTCATTGCACAAATAACTTTTGTAAATTCTATCCGCTAAACGCCCCTGCCCCGACTCCAAAGCAAAGCGATACAAGGCCACCAACAAAATACTTAAACTGGTCAAGCGCTGCTGCCCATCAATAATCACCAATTCTCGAACCTCTCTACTACTCCCCAAACCCTCATAAATAAACACAATGCTCCCTATAAAATGAGACGAACGATCCTGCTCCACCACATCTATAATGTCCTTAAATAAATCCGAACACTCTTTCCGCCCCCAATCATAATTGCGCTGATAAATAGGTATAATAAACTGGGTATCTGGAGTTTTCAAAAAACTGACTACCTCCAATTCTTTGGCGTTCATATTTGGTCTTTGTTTTTAGTTTATATTCTCCTTTTTTTGGGGCTGCCCCGCCCTGCGGGCGGGTCGGGCTGTTGCGCAGCTCGCTATTCGCTCGGCCCTTCAGCGCTGCGCGCTTCGGGCTGCCCCTGCGGGCCACTGCTGTCCATCCCTCAGCCTGCGGGCGCTCCGCGCCCTGTCCCCTCCAAAACTAGTTTTCTGCAGCCAAACTATCCTTGGCCAACTGCTCGGCCCTATAGGCCTTCCACTTCTCCTCTGCTAGCTTCCAAGCGGCTGATTTAGCATCCAATACATCTTCCTTCAGCTCGCTTTCCCAAAAGGATTTAAAGCTGTTGAACTCTGTTCTCGTCTCTGTCTTTAAACTTTCTATCTCGCTATAGATGTAGAAGTAAAAGAAGGCTCCCGCCCCCAACAAGCTCAATAACATCCCTAACAATAAGCCTAACCAAAATGCACTGTTCTTCATTAGTTATGGATTTTCACGGCCCGCTCAAATCCCAAACGCTCTAAATGCTCCTTACGCGCTTGTTTAAGATCAAAGTCCTGAAAGCGAATCTGCGCCCGCAAAAAGTCAAAGGCGAAGTCAAAGTCCATATACTGATAACGGATGGGCAAACTACCTGGTCCTGCCATATCCATCAATTGCTTTTGATTCAACACCTGAAGTAGGTCTCCTGCCAGCTGCAAAAAGGGATTCAAATGGTTTTCTATAAATTGTTGGCGCTTATCTCGGTCCAACTCAAAGATTTCTTGGGCCAATCGACAATAGGCTTGCATAGCTGGACAATAATCTAAGACAAAGACATTACTCAATTCATTCCGACGCGCTCGAACCATCTCTCCATTTTTTTCTCTAAGCTGCTGCTTGAGGTCCTTCAAGATCAATCGAATGCGCTCATTCTTAGCCTTGCACTCGTCTTCCAAAGCAAATAACTGATCGTTGCGCCCCAATTGCAATTTGGCTATTTCTGTTTGATATTTGGCCAACTCGCCCATAAAGCGACTACGCGCCCAAAACCAGCTAATCGTCACCAAAGCTAATAAGCCCGTAAAGCTCAAGGCATAAAAGGGCAACTGCTCGACAAATTCGTCCCAGTTCATATCTATAGGGGATTAAAAGGGTTGTACAATAAGGATAACGAGCCCGGCTAAGGCCAAAACAGCCAAAGAGATATAGATAATCAAGGGAATAGGGCTCCAAATGCGCACTTTTTCCAAAACGGGCAAGTTTTCCTCTGCCCGCAAAGCATACAATAAGCTATCTATACTCTGATAGGGATCTGCCGTTGGCCTAACCGCATAGTTTGGATCAATGGGGATGGCCGAAGGCGGTGGCAATTGTTCAATAATTAAATCAAGCTTCTCTTGTT
The DNA here is from genome assembly GCF_028464065.1 of Saprospira sp. CCB-QB6. Taxonomy (NCBI): domain Bacteria; kingdom Pseudomonadati; phylum Bacteroidota; class Saprospiria; order Saprospirales; family Saprospiraceae; genus Saprospira; species Saprospira sp. CCB-QB6. Next base: position 161,752 of record NZ_CP116808.1, read on the forward strand.
GTTGCTGCTCCAATTCTTGCAGTCGATTTTGCAGACTTTCTAGCTCTTGCTCTATAGAGGCTTGCTGTGCAGAGCGCAACTGCAAATAGGCCCCAGCCGCTAAACCCTGTTCCCCAAAGCTTTGGTCCAAAGCCAAGGCCTCTCCCTTAAAATAAAGGCTTAAATCCTCGGCTAGGCTGTTCAAAAAGCCCTGCTCTACTAGCTGCAACAAGGCGTCTTGGGGCAATTGCTCTTCTGCAAAGGGCAAAGGCGCATAGGTTTGGCCCAAAGGGTCCTGGATATAGATAAAATGCTTTTGTGCTGGTCCCTCTTGCTCTATCCGCAAGATACTGCCCTCATACAAATCACTTAATTGCTGCAATTGCTGCTCGGCTTGCAAAAGTTGCTCACCAAAAGCCAGTTGATATTGCCCCCCTCGCTGAATGAAGCCACTTAATTCTAACTGCTCTAGCATTTCCGCCGCAGAGAAACTAAGGTCCACCTCGGCATTCATTAAGGTGCCGTACTGAGGGTGCATGAAATTTAAATTGAGTATAGGTTCCATAGGTAGAATGGGGATGTTTCAAGTCCGAATATACTATTATATCTATTAAATAACAGCTTTTTTCTTAGAAAAGCAAAAGGCCCTAGCTTGGAGACGAGCTAGGGCCTTTTGTTTTGGTCCTTTTTTGCGGCGGACAGGGCCGATAGGCCCGCAGGCTGAGCTGCCCGTAGCAGGGCCGCCCTTGGCGGCCGACCCAGGCGGCAAAGCCGCCGCAGGGCCGAGCGAATAGCGAGCTGCGAAGGGGAGCGACCCGCCCAAAGGGCGGGGCAGCCCCAAAATAATCAGCTTCTCAAAAGCAATTTAAGATCTATTGCCTTGATCAACTAATCAAATTTAGCCTAACGGGGAGGAGGAGGACCACCAGGACCACGACCGCTGCGATGACGCTGATGATGCTCGATCATTTCCTTAGATTTTTTCTCATCGACTAGGCTACCCTTTTTAGGTACAAAGCGATAGCTAAAGCGCAACATGAAATAGCGCTCCAACACCTGCCCAATTTGGTCCTCGATGTAGTTGGCCGTAAAGCTTCGGCTAAGGCTAGTGTTTTGGCCCAAAATGTCATAGACATAAATGCCTAACTCCCCTCTTTGGCTCTTGAATAAGAGCGTAGAAATGCTCGCATTCCAAAGCAAGAAGTCTGTATTGAAGCCATCTGATAAACCTGCATAGTGTTGGTGGCTCAAATCCGTTTGAAGCACTAGGGTTTTCCAAGGGTTCCAATAAGCCCGCAAGCGAGTGTTTTGGTTGTAATAGCGGTTGTTAGAACTTGTATTCAAACTGTTGATTGAATAGTTGACGCTACCATCGGTACTCAAGGTAAAATCAAGCTTCTCGCTGATGTTTGAGCTCAATTTGAAGCCCAAACGGCCAGACGGCTGGCGAGAGTAGTTCAATTCGTTGTTAATCAAGCTAGGCGTTTCTGAGAAGGAGCCACCCAGCTTAATCCCAAAGTTAGACTTGATAAAATTGAGAGGGAAACTGTAGTCTGCAAAGAGATCCAACTGATACTGACGGTCCAAGTTGACATCCTGTGTTAGCTGCGTTCCCTGAGCTAAATCAATCCCCAAGAAAGAAGTATCCTGATAAGCAATGAAGGTGCTTTGTCCTAGGTAATCTTTATTGTACTGAGCGCCAAAACCTACAAAGAACATACTGTTTTTGCTAGGATTGGGGTTGGCGTAATGAAAGCGAATACGGTGGCTAGTTGCCTGGACCAATTTTGAGTTACCCATTGACAATTGAAGGGGGTTGCTATTGTCTACTACCTCTTGCAACTGCCCAATGCTGGGTTCATCAGTACCCGAGCGGTAGAATAGTCCAAAATTCTTAGTCTTAGAAATCTCGTACCGCATCATAGCGAAGGGGAGCACATTAAAGAAGTTGTAGCTATTCTGAAAATCTTGCGGATAAACCTGTGTTGCCGATAAGGTAGCCCATTGTGCCGTAGCACGGGCATACATACGCAAGCCTTTTTTGTTATAACGCAAGCCTACTGAGGCCTGATGACGGTCGTAGCGGCTATCTGCTTCATTAGAAAGCAAGGTATCCAAGAGGCTATAGACTCCCCCATCGTAATTATAGGTAAACTGATCAGCTTCTCCATAGCTAATAGAAGGATCATAGCGGAATTGCAACTGCATCTGCTGGTTAATGGGCTCACTATACTCCAAACGAGCCGAATAACTACGGCTGTATTGGTCCAAATCCGAGGACTGATCAATAGAGTCAATTTGATTTTGGCTATAATAGCTATTCACAGACTCTTGCTTGTTGTTTCCGCTCTGCCCACTCATCTCCTGTTGTAGACGGATAGAAAAGGTCCGCCCCTTCTTCTTGAGGCGATGGCGATAGAGCAAGCGATTGCGCAAATTATAGGCCGTCAACTCACTATTAAACAGATTTTCACTCGCATTCAAGGGCTGCTCAATATTGTAAGTCTGCGATTGACCAAACTGCTGCCCCTCATTGATTTGCATGCTAAAGTTGGGCTCAAACTCTAGTTGATTGCGATCGTTGATATTGTACTCTAAGCGGAAAGTAGCTCGGTGATTTATATTTGTACTATTCTGGCTTTGCGACTCTAGATAGTATTGTCCTGCTTCCTCTTCAGAAATATAACTACGGAAGGTAGAATCAAAGCCCGTATTATTCACTTGGTTAAAGAAGTAACTTCCGTTGAACTTCCACTTTTCATTCCACTCATTGCTGTAGTTAATTCCTCCTGCATAAGTTTCATTGATTCCGCCATTGTCATCTACAAGGAAGTTGCCTAGGCTACCACCGCGCCAACGACGGCGACCGCTGCCGCCCGAGGCCGCAACGCCAGCCAAATCTTCTGAACTAAAGTTTTGCTCATTGATATTGTTCCATTGGCCCAAAATTGAGATGCGTTCATTGCCATTAAAGCGGTTGTATACCCCCCCCAAGCGATAGCGCCAATCATCTTCGGGCTCTTGACCATCATCATGTCCCAAACCGGCATAAACTCGCCCAAAAGTTCCTGAACGATACTCTGGTTTAGAGACAATATTGATCGTTTTACTCTCCTCTCCATCTTCAAAGCCCGAAAACTGGGCCTGTCGACTCTTTTGATCATATACCTGTACCTTATCGACCATATCTGCTGGTAGATTTTTTAAGGTATTTCGAGCATCTTGACCAAAAAAGGGCTTTCCATCAATCACCACCTGCTCAACGGTCTCCCCTTGGGCCTTTACGGTTCCATCCTCAATCTCAATACCTGGCATTTTCTCTACCAAATCCGCCGCCGTAGCATTGGGGTTGGTTTTATAGGCCTTAGAATTAAATTCTACGGTATCGCCCTTGAGTACAGCAGGAGGCGTTTTCCCTACTACATCTACAACGCCCTCTTCTAAGGCAGAAACTTTGAGCAAAATAGGTCCGAGGTCTACCTCTTCCTTATCTAAAAGAAAAGGCTGCTCATATTTTTCATAGCCCAAAAAGGAAATTTTGAGCAGGTATGGCCCCTGAGGGGCCTGTAACTGGAAGAAGCCATCCAAGTTGGAACTACTCCCAAATTGTTTTGTGCTGTCTTTGGTTGACTGCAAGATAACATTGGCCCCAATGAGTGGCTCTTGACTCTCTGCATCAAAAAGGCGCCCATTAAGCTGCCCCTCTTGTGCCGAGGCGCTCCAATGAAGGAGCAGAAAGAATGCTAATGATATGTAATATTTCATTGTACAGGATTGATGAACTAGATAAATTCTAACTGAAGAGAAAAACCAAGCATGATTGACCGTTCGCTTTCTAGCTAAGGGCAGCCTAAAGCAAGGAGTGGCTACCCAAAACCACTAGACAGATCGACGATCAATAAAGTCTTGAAAAGCCTCTTTGTATTTGTCCGAAACGGGAATATGCTGCTTGCCAAATAACAACTGCCCCCGCTCTATAGTCGATATCTTATCTAAATTGACAATATAGGATCGATGAACCCGCATAAAGCGATGTCGAGGCAAACGCGCTTGTAAGCTCTTCATACTGAGCAAACTCAACAAGCTTTTATCGGTAGATTTGCGATGAATACGCACATAATCCTTTAAGCCTTCTATATAAAGAATGTCATCTAAGGCAATCTGCTGCAGCTTATAGTCTGATTTGAGAATAAGGTAATCCTCTGTGCCTAAAACACTGCTTTCTTGCAACTGCTGCTTGGCCTTCTGGGCCGCCGATAACAATTCTTCAAAGGCAAAAGGCTTGAGCAAATAGTCTATAGCATTGACTTTATAGCCCTGAATGGCATACTGCTCAAAAGCTGTGGTAAAAATGATCTTATGCCCCTGCCCCGCCAACTGCTGGGCCAGTTGCATCCCACTCAAATTGGGCATCTGAATATCAAGAATGAGCAAGTCCACCCATTCATCCTCCAACTGCTCTAAAACAGAGAGGGCATTACTGTGGCTGCCAATCAACTGCAAAAAAGGGATTTGCTTGACGTATTTTTCAACTAAGGATAAGGCCAAAGGCTCATCATCAGCCACAATGACAGAATATGTTTGCATAAGTTTAATATTTTGGAAGGCAAAGACGGGCCAAGAAATAATCCGATTGGGCCCCTTGTTCAAATTGATAGTCCTGTTCAGGATAAAAGAGCTCTAAACGCTTGCAAAGATTCTCTAAACCTATTCCCGAACCGCTTTTATCACTTTCCGTTTTAGGAAAAAGGGAGTTTTTCACCTCAAAGCAAAGCCAACCTTCTTCTAAGCGTAAAGACAACTGTATAAAAGAAGGCTGCCGAGCATCTACTCCATGCTTAAAGGCATTCTCCAAAAGCGGTATAAACAAGAGTGGAGGTACTTGCAAACCCTGTTCTTTCGGAAACTCCATATCGATCTGTACATGCTGCGCATAACGCAAGCGCATCAACTCAACATAGTTTTGTAGAAACTGTATTTCATCCGCCAAAGGCACAGCCATCTCATCAGAATGATATAAAATGTACCGCATCAACCGACTAAGCCGAAGCACATTCTCCTGAGCCATCTTGGGCGCCAAATCAATCAACGCATAAATATTATTTAAGGTGTTAAAGAAGAAATGAGGCTGCAACTGATACTTCAAGTACATCAGTTCCGACTTCAAATGCTCCGTCTCCATCTCCTGATAACGCTCTTTCTCGGTTTGTAATCGCTGCGTTACCCGAATGACACTCGCTATGCCTACACTTAATGAAAAGGCTAGGCTGTCGCCAAACAAGATGAGGAAAATAGGAGGCCGATAACTATGTCCTTGATCTACCAGAAAATGTCCTGACAAAATATGGCTATAACAAAGATATAATACCCCCAACATCGGAACAAAGAAGGCCAAATTACGCCCGATAAAAGCCAAGTACTTTCGCTTAATAAGTAATTGCCCTACCCAAACGTAATAGTTCAGATAGAAGACTAGTAGATTGAAGCCAAGGTTTAATGTATGCTTGAACAAAAACTTCTGCCAAGGAATATGCGTATGCCGCCAATCTATCCATAACAAAGGGGAGATCAATAAGATAAGCCAAGGCAAAAAGTGAAAAATAAATTTGCGCCAACTCGGTGAAAAGTTGAACTGCTGATCTTCTCTGCACATAATAATTCATGTTTATACACAAATATCGATAATCTCTATGCTTTAGCCACCTAAACTAGACTAAGCCCCCTTTCTTATAGATGACTCTAGCCCATAAAAAAACCGGCAGCCTCCCTTTGGAAACTACCGGATGATAAAGCTGAACAGTCTAATTAACTTCTTTTCGTGCCTTTCGGCTCAGCATATTGAGGCGCCTTATTCTGTCGAGGCGATACATTCTCTTCTACGGCTGGAGCCCTAGCCGACTCCTCCTCCTCAAACCAAATCCGCTTTACCTTATGCCGTACCATGATCTTTACCCCCTCATAATCTTTGTAAAAACGTACCTCTTCTGCATTGGGGTCTAAAACCATCTCATAATGATTGCCTACATCAGAGACGATACTAAACTCAAAGATCTCATTCTCCTCATCTTGCCGCGCTTCCTTTATCAAGTAAGCCGAACTAATAGAAGGTGTCGTATGCTTGAACATACTCATCTCCTCATTAAACTCAAAAAAAGTCAATTCCTCCTCATCAGAAGACATCAAGACCCATTCTTCGCTCTCTTCATTATAACGTAAATCTTCTCTTAGGGATGTAGAAATCATCATCTGGCTCCAAAGCGGAAATTGTAGGAGCATAAATAGTAAAAACAGGGGAAGCGGTCGCATAGGCTATTGTTTTGGCCCTTTATGGGGAGCTAAAGAGCATTTGATGGAATTATTTTTTATACAATCCCACATACAGCAAAAAAAATTCCAAGCAACAGTAATTTTATAATAAATTATATTGTCACAACAGCCTTTATTTGAATCTTTATTGGGCTATTGGGCTGCCCCTCGCCTGCGGCTCGGGTCGGGCTGTGTCAGGGCTCGCTATTCGCTCGGCCCTTCGCCAGCAAGCTGGCTCGGTCTGGCCTGCGGCCACCCTTTTCCATCCCTCAGCCTGCGGCGCTTCGCGCCTGCTCCCGCCAAAAGCATTTTGCCCTAAAAGTGCTGCTGATAGAACTCTAATACTCGTGGATCTACCCTAATGTCTTGCGGTTTTAAGGGATGTTTGAGTACTAAGCCCTCAAAGGTTCGGCAGCGGCTCAAGGCCACATAAGTTTGCCCAAACTCAAAGGCCCCCTTGGGCATATCTAACAATACCCGATCAAAGGTTTTTCCCTGACTCTTGTGTATGGTCATCGCCCAAGCCAAACGCAAAGGATATTGCGTGAAACTTCCACTAACTTTGGTCTCTATTTCTCCCGACTCATTCAACTGATGAGTCATCATCTCCCACTCAAACTTTTCAACCTTGATGGTTTGTAAATCTCCAAAAGGACCATAAACCTGCACCTGTATCTCATCAAAATCTAAGTAGACCACTTTCCCAATGGTCCCATTCGCATAGCGACGCTTAGGATCATTTTTAAGGAAGACCACCTGTGCCCCTAATTTTAAACGCAGTGGAGAGGGAGCTGGCTGTACATTCATCTGCCCAGAGACCTCCGCTATATAACTATACTCCTCTCCCTCCAAAGCCAATAACCTCGCTCGATTGACTTCATCTACTCGGGCGTTTCTAGCCGCCAAAGTGATGTAGAAGTCCGATTGTTCTGGAAAATCGGGAATATGCCGCTCATTCAACTCCATAAATTCATCATAATCCATAGCACTCTGCCGAACCGCATCCAATAAACCGATAAATCGACGATCCGACTGCCGATAGACCTCCCTTAATTCAGCCATAATGATCTCCATCTGAAAAAAGACCTCTGCAGAGAAGAAATAGGGACTCTCATAACGCTCTTGTAGTTGCTGCCTAACCTCTGGACTGCTAATCACAGGAGGCAACTGAAAGAGATCGCCAAACATAATGAGCTGCGCCCCCCCAAAGGGTAGGTAACGGTCCCGCCCATTGACCCGCATAAAGAAATCTATCTGGTCCATCATGTCCGCACGGACCATCGAAATCTCATCTATAATGATCGTATCAATGGCCTTGTATAAACGATGATTCTTCCTAGGCTTCATTTCACTCCTTTGCAGGGGCCGAGGCGGAAAGCCAAAGAAAGAGTGAATCGTTTGCCCCCCAATATTCAAAGCCGCTATTCCAGTAGGCGCCAATACGACCACCTTTTTCTTGGTTCTACGGACAAACTCCCGCAATAAGGTAGATTTTCCCGTACCCGCCTTTCCAGTAATAAACATAGCTGGGGTACCGGCCTCCATATCCTCTAAACAAGCCTGAAAGTCGGCATTCAAATCAATCTCTTCTGTCTCCATAATCTTTAGTTATCTTAGGCGCTTAAGATAGGTATCTTTAAGGAGCTATTCAAGTTTGGGCCCAGATAGCCGCTGCCGATTATTGATCTCCCTAAGCCTAGCCCTAAAAGGGAACAGCCTATTCAATTTGCCCCTACAAGCTAGCCCTTGAACAGCTCATTTGATCTTTTCCCTTATTTAGTTGCTTGGTCTTCAGCCCCCTCTTTATTTGCTGGCCTTTTAAACAAAAACTGCTTTGGTCCAACGAATAAACTTTCCTTTTTGCCTTTAACTAAGAGCCGCCTTAAGCCCAATCCCCTGCGCTACCTTTCCCATTTTTTAAGACAAGCTTTAACTGAGGCCTAGACATAAACTGCTTTTCCTTGTTTTTGCCCTATCACTTATTTATAAGCCTCTTTTTCCTCCGCTATATCTTACATAAGCAGCTTTTTAGGGTCTCTTCTTTTCCTTATTGGCCAATGGCTGACAGTTGGGGTACAAACAGCAATAAAAGCCCCGCTGTCGAGCTGCTAGGACATCCGACAGCGCTGTCGTACCTCTTGGCGGCGCCACAGAGCTAAATCCACGAACGGTTTTGGGGCTATGGCGGCCACAGGGCTAAATCCACAAAACAACTCGGGCCTGTGGCCGCCACAAAGCTAAATCCACAAAACAACTCAGGCCTGTGGCCGCCACAAAGCTAAATCCACAAAACAACTCAGGCCTGTGGCCGCCACAACGCTAAATCCACAAGACAACTCGGGCCTGTGGCCGCCACAAAACTAAATCCGCAAAACGACTCAGGCCTGTGGCGGCCACAGCAAGCAGGCTAATTAAATTTGATCCTAAATCTTTAGTCATTAAAGAGGGGCATTCTTTTGTTGGTCCTATGGAAGGGCGCAAATAGCTAGCTAGAGAAATGGAGACCAGTAAAAGAGCAGAGATCAATATATATTTTTCTTTGGCCCTAAGGGGATAGAACTGAATCGCCTTTAAAGCTCGTATAGGAGCTAGCCTAGAGCAGTTAATTAAGGACAGAGGATGGCAGGTGGCAAGGCGAAGAGTTTAGGGAAAGTCCAGAAGAAAGTATATTTTAGGGAAAAGGCGGGCCAGTAAGGCTTGTGCTCTTATTGGCTTAGCGCGCTCGCTAAGCTTTGCCCCTAGTTGGAGAAAATTGGGCCTCTTATTTTATCCGGTTTTGCAGGCGCGAAGCGCCGCAGGCTGAGGGATGGAAAAGGGTGGCCGTAGGCCAGACCGAGCCAGCTTGCTGGCGAAGGGCCGAGCGAATAGCGAGCCCTGACACAGCCCGACCCGAGCCGCAGGCGAGGGGCAGCCCCCAAAAACAGCAGCAGATGAAAAAACTTTACAGCATAGTCGTTCTTTTGTTCTTGGCCTTTAGCAGTTTGCAGGCCACCCATATTGTTGGGGGGGAGTTGGGATATCGTTGTTTGGGCAACGACCTTTATGAGATCAATCTGAGGGTGTTTCGGGATTGTGATACGGGGGTCCCTTGGTTTGATGATCCTGCTTCGATTGGGGTGTTTGACAGCAATGACCAGCTACTTTTTGATTTACGGACTCGGCCCGTTAGTAATGATACCCTCAGTCCAGAGCTAGAAGACCCCTGTTTGGTGGTGCCGCCCAATGTTTGTATTCATACGACCTATTATCGGGATACGGTGCAGCTTCCTTTTCGGGCAGGGGGCTATCAATTGGTTTATCAGCGCTGTTGTCGGAATCAGGACATCGTCAACATCATAGCGCCCTTGAATACGGGGGCTACTTATTATTGTTTGATTACGGAGGCGGCCTTGCAGGGCTGCAACAGCAGTCCAGAGTTTAGAGCTTGGCCCCCAGTTTACGTCTGTGCGAATAAGCCCTTACATTTTGACCATTCTGCGACGGATGCGGATGGGGACTCTTTAGTTTATCGTTTGTCTACGCCTTTGGATGGGGCTGCGCCGCTCAATCCGATGCCTCAACCGCCTTACAATCCTCCTTATACGCCAGTTCGTTGGTTGGGGGCTTTTTCTGAGACCAACATGTTGGGGGGCCAAGACTCTCTTCGGATTGATCCGCAGACGGGTTTGTTGGATGGGACGCCTACCATTTTGGGTGTTTTTGTAGTGGGGGTTTCTGTGGAGGAGTATCGGAATGGGCAGTTAATATCGACCATGCGTCGGGACTTTCAGTATGCAGTGGGTGTTTGTGGGGAGTTGGTCAGTTCGGCCTTTTTTGCGCCAGAGATTCAGTGCGACAATGATTTAATGGTCCAATTTCAGAACAATAGCCAGAGTTTGGGCAGTGGATTCCAGTGGTATTTTGGCGATAGTTTGCAGTCTAGCTCCAGTTTGGATGATCCTGTCTTCATTTACCCTGATACGGGCCGTTATACGGTAACCTTGATTGCCGATCCGACTAGTAGTTGTGCGGACACGGCCCAGCAGGAGATTTATTTGCAGTATGAATCTATTGCTTTAGATGCGGATTTTGCCTTAGGGCCTTGTAGTGATAGCATTGAGTTGCAAGTGACGGACCTTAGTATAGATAGTATTTCGACGATTGGGCAATGGCTTTGGGATTTTGGCAATGGGGACACGGCCCAAACGCCTTTGGCCGCTACGGTTTATACGCAATCGGGCCGCTACCCCATTCAGTTGAGCTTAAGGGCGCTCAATGGTTGCGAGCGCAGCTTATATGATACCATAGACATCCGATTGGCCCAGCTCAATATGGCGGATAGCATTCCGCTTTGTCCTGGGCAAGACAGCATACAATTAAATCAGGGTGGAGACCCCAATTTGCAGTATGAGTGGGGACCAGCCGCAGCATTTTCCGATCCTCAGGCGGCTAGTCCCTGGGTACGGCCAACGGTCAGCAGCAGTTATCAGGTAACGGTAACGGCCAATAACAGCACTGGCGATAGTTGTCAGTTAATTAAGACGGTTTGGGTGATTATTCCGCCCCCCATACAGTTGCTGGCGGTCAGCGATACGGCCAGTTGTGCCGATACGCTCAGCTTGGGGGTACAAACTTCGGTGCCTGCGGACATTAGTTGGTCCTACTCCCCTACATTTTCACCTTTACAGTCCAGCAGTAATCCTGCTCAGATCATTATGCCGCCCCCTGGGCCTGCTTTTCCCGTTTACATTCAGGCCAAGGACGCTTGGGGCTGTGTTGTAGTGGACAGCATCATCTTGCAGGGCCAAGATATCCCTTTACAGGCTGCCTTTAGTTATAATATGACGAATTGTGGGCCGCCTATGCAAATACAGTTTAGCGATGAGACCGTAGATAGCAGTCAGGGGGCCATAGTGGCTTGGGATTGGGACTTTGGCAATGGGCAGCAGTCTAGTCAGCAGCATCCTCTGGTCAATTATGGGCAATCGGGCAGTTATTTGGTGCAGTTAAGGGTCACTTCTGAGCAGGGTTGTGAGGGTTTTGTTCAGGATACGCTTCATCAGATCCAGTTGCCAATTTTGTTTGGGCCAGATACGGTTGGTATTTGTCAGGGGGAGAGTTCAGTTGTTTTAAATGCGGGAGGAGATAGTAGTTTGAGCTATAGTTGGAGTCCTGCGGGCAGTTTATCGGATGCGAGCAGCCCCTCCCCTATAGCTAGTCCGAATAGTCCGACCACTTATAGGGTAACTATTACGGCAGCCAATGGTTGTACGGCCGTGGACAGTGTTTTTGTAGGCTTTCCGCCTGCGGTTACGGTCAGTTTAGAGGACCAACAATATTGTGGGAACCTAATTACTTTAAATGCGGAGAGTCCAACGGCTGTAAATTACATTTGGTCCTCGGACCCTAGTTTTTTCACGGTCTTGGGACAGGGCAACCCGATTAGTTTTAATCCGCCTAGCAGTCCATGGGCCTACTATGTACAGGCGACGGATGTCTATGGTTGTCAGGCGACGGATTTTGCGATTGTTCAGCAGATCAACAGTACACCCAATACGGAATTTGCTTGGTCTAGTTTGGGCTGTAGTTTCCCTTTGCAGTTACAGTTTACAGATTTGAGTGATACCTCTTTGGCGGAGATTGTCAGTTGGCAATGGACCACATCGAATGGGCAGCAATCTGGGCAACAGCATCCCCTCTTTAGTTTTAGTCGGTCGGGTCCTGTTTTGGTTCGTTTAGACATCACTTTAGCGAATGGTTGTACGGGCAGTTATTCGGAGATTTTGGATTTGAATATTCCGGCTTTATCTGGGGCCAATACCCGTACCCTTTGTTTTAATGAAGATTCTTTGGCTTTGAACCCAGGAGGCGATGCGACGGGCTTAAGTTATAGTTGGAGCCCAGCTATTGGCTTATCGGATCCTAATAGTTTTAATCCTATGGCCCAGCCACCAAGTTTTCCTTATAGTTATCAGGTACAAATTACGGCCTACAACAGTTGGGATACTTGTAGTCGAACAGAAACGGTGACTATCTTGCAGGGGGCGCCTTTAAGTATTTCGGTAGTTGAGGATACTAGCTTTTGCATTAGTCGTTTTACGCTTTCGGCCAATGCCAGTTACAATGTGTCGGATATAGATTGGTCCTTAACGCCCGACTTCAGTTCTATTTTGGTGGCCAATAGTTCGAGTTTTACGCTCAACTATGGGAGCAACCCCTCTAATTTGACCTTTTATGTTCGGGGGCAGGACCAGTTTGGCTGTGCAGTTTATGATACGGCCCAACTGCATTATCAGACGGCGCCGATCCAGGTACAGGCACAGGCTAGCTATCCAGCTTGTCCCACAGATTCCATAGTGGTCCAGTTTCAAGACTTAACGGCGGATACCAGTCAAGCGAGCATAGTCAATTGGGAGTGGCGATTTGGGCCAGGGCAGTCGGCTAATGGGCCCAATCCTAGCTTTGTTTATGGTCCTGCGGATAGTACGCATATCTTCCAGCTAGAGGTGACCTTAGAAAATGGCTGTGGGGGTATATTTGCAGATAGTTTGGCCGTTCGGGCCTTGGGTTTGGCCCTGCCCGACAGTTTGGGGCTTTGTGGGGATAGCACAAGCTTTATTTTACAGCCCGATGCCAATCAACAGTTGAGTTATCAATGGAGTCCTGCAGTAGGTTTATCGGACCCGAACAGCCCAAGCCCATATTATAGTCCTGCGGGCAATCAATTGTATACCGTATTGATTAGCGATCCCTTAACGGGCTGTCAGTATACGGATAGTCTCTATATTTTTTCTGATAGTTTGCGTTTAAACGTCATAGATGATCAGGTCATTTGTGGGAATAGTGTTTCGCTTTGGGCCTATAGCAACGACAGTAGTAGTCGTTATGATTGGGCCTTGGATACTAACTTCCAATTGATTTTGGGGCAATCTAATCCCTTAAACATCAATTTGCATCAGGGGCAGAGGTTTTATGTTCGGGCGCAAAACAGTTTGGGTTGCAAGGCTATAGATAGTGTTGACTTGGCGGTATTGAATCGTCCTTTGGATTTACAATGGGAATTATTGCTAGATAGTTGTGGCGAAGAGTTGAGTCTATCTTATTCGGCTCAATCTGCGGATAGTGGTTTGTTGGCTCCTTTAGTTTGGCAGTGGGATTTTGGCAATGGGCAATTGAGTAGTTCTAATGTAGGACAGATAAGTTATGACAGCAGTGGGACCTATCTGTTGCAAGTTAGTTTGCAGGGGCCAGGTAATTGTGTGGCTGAAGATCAGGCGCCCATTCATTTTTCTTTGGCGGGGCAGTCGGCCTTAGACAGTATTTGGGTTTGTTCGGGAGAAGTTGCGGAGCTTTATCCTTTGGCTGATACGGCTTGGAGCTATAATTGGTCGCCTGCGATGGCTTTGGATGATGCTAGTTTGCCTAATCCTAGTACTGTCGTGGCGGGAGACTATCATTTTTGGGCGCAGTCGCCTATTTTATTGGCCGGGCAATCTATGGGAACTTGTGTAGATAGTGGGCGGGTCGTTTTGGGCCATCATCCGCTTCCCGACTTACAGTTATTGGGGCAACAGGACCTCTGTACACCTTCCTTTAGCTTAGCGGCTCGTTCTGATTTGGCCCAGCAGTTTAGTTGGAGTGCTAATTCTGACTTTTCTCTTATCTTGGGCCAAGACTCCCTTTATCAAGACAGCTTATACATAGATAGTCTATTGGTTTATGCTCAAGTGAGCAGCGCCTTTGGTTGTCAGCAGATGGATAGTATTTGGCTTTATCAGAGAGAAATTAGAGCGCAGCTAGTGGATACGGCCTTGGCTTGTCCCAATGCGCCTGCTCAGTTGGAGGTCCTCAATTTGCGGGAGGGGCAGCAAAGTCTAACTTATTATTGGTCGCCAGATAGTTTATTATTGGCTGGGCAGGGAACGGCTATGGTCCAGATGTCGCCTAGTCAGGACCAACAATATCAGGTCTTGCTCAGCAATGCTTATGGTTGCAGCGATAGTTTATCGGCTTGGGTGCGGGTATCTGGACAATTGCCTAGCATAGTGTTACAGGCTAGTCCAGACACTGTATTTTTGGGCCAAGAAAGTCAGTTGATGGTCTTGGGGCAGGGAGATTATCGTTACCAATGGCAGGCGGACCCTAGCTTATCGGCTGAAGACATTGCCGATCCTTTGGCGCGGCCTGATAGTGCGCAATTGTATATTGTATCGGCCTGGGATGCCATGGGTTGTCAGACGACCGATAGTATTTGGGTGTATACCAAGCGCTATATTTGTGGACCACCCTATGTCTTTTTGCCCAATAGTTTTAGTCCGAATGGAGATGGGCATAACGATTTATTTCGTTTGCGCTCTAATGTCGTTCAGGAGTTTGAGTTATTGGTCTTTGATCGTTGGGGGGAGCAGGTGTTCCGCACGCAATCACAGGATGAGGCTTGGGATGGTCGTTTTCGGAACCAAGAATTGCCGCCGGATGTCTATGGTTATTATTTGCGTTATCGTTGTTTGGGGCAGAGCGAGGAGGATCCTTGGCAGATCCTCAAAGGCAATCTATCTTTGATTCGTTAGTTTTTTGGGGAAGTACTTTTTTTGGGGCCTGCCGCCTTCGGCGGCCGGGCCCTTTCAGGGCTCGCAGGTCTGCTCGGCCCTGCGGGCTTCGCCCTTGGTCTGCCGCTGCGCGGCACCCTTACAGGCCCCTAGGCCGACGGCCCGACGGGCCTTTTTACTGTAGGTTGAACCCTCTAGCAACAAGAGAGGCTACCCCAAGACCAATAAAAATGAGCCGAAGGTTAAAACCATCGGCTCATAACAAAAAGAAAAGGACTACTAGCAAAGACTAGTAGTCCTTCATATATAAATTTTATTGGGGGGACTATTTTGCGGGAGGATTTGGAGGAGTATCCCTATCTGGATCAGTCGATTTGTAATAATTTTTCATAAAGTTTTTATTTTAAAAAGCTGATTTAAAAACTTCATTCTTTAAGAGAATGAATCTTCTGGATTACTTCTTTCGATACCAGTTGTAAAAGCTGCAATATCCATCTCGGGATAAATTTGGATCATTTGCTGTAAACAAGCTTCCATTTTGTCTATGGCTCCAGTTGCTTTATAGAGTTGTGTTTGCATTCGCAAGCCCTCAATGCTCAGCTGATATTGATTAGCTTGTTCGCAAAAAAATAATGCCCCCTCGTGCATACCTAAGGCATAAAAGTCTAGCGCCTTCTCTAATAAAATTTGATCTTCACTGCGCTGTGGCACTTGCAAACTAGTATGATAAGCCAGCCAAGCTTTTGCAGCAGCCAAATCCTTTTTCAGATCTTGTAAAAGTTGAGCATACTGTTGCATATACCCTACGCCATAGAAAGCCTTTTCAGTTAACACTTTTAAATAGGGAAGTGCTTTTTCGCCTTTACCTACTGCTAAATAAGCTCGGCAGAGCAAATCAAAATAATCCTCATTAAAGTTAGATTCGCAAATTGGTAATAAGAGCTTAATTGCTAGGGTAAATTCTGCTTCATGAACGGCTATAGCCGCTAAGAAATAGTGCACCTCTGTAGTTGGATTAGCTATATTTTCTAATAGAAATTTAGCTCGGGGTATATTTTCTTCTAATAAAAAGAGCAACTTAGCTTCGGCTAATTGAGCCTCTTCATAATCTTTAGCTTGCCCATAATAGTGCAAGGCTAAATCATAGCGTCCCTCTTCCTCCATCAACTGAGCAAACATAAAATAAAGTGAATCCTTTTCTATTTCCTGTTTTAAGCCCACTTGCAAATAACGCTTTGCACTTAAATAATCGGGTGATTCTTTTTCCAACTCAACCTTAGTCCAATAGAAATAAGCGGCTGCTGTTTTGGGTGATTTTTTCATCAGTTGTTCTGCTAATTCTTGGCAAGCATCGAGCTCATCAGCTCTAAAAAGTTTGAGCAGTAAATCTTTGTTATTCTCTTTCATTTTCGGTCTTTTGATTGGATAAATATGTATAAAACTGCTGCGCCTCTTCCATTAAAACCTAGAGTAAGCATTCACCTCTACCCCTGCACAGCTCTAAGAGGACATTATTAAAGTGATTAGTCTACTAAAATTCGCCCTACATTTACCATAATGTCAGTTAGTCGTATTTTGTGAACTTTATTTTAAATTATTTTTAACGAACTTAAAATATCAACATCTAAATTTAGACAAACTTAAAGATCAATATACTTATCCCTAAGCGTACAATACATTTAGACATATAAAATCCTTAGATCCCCTAATTCCTTATTAAGGAATAAAGTTTCTAATTTTAAGCTTAGTACATCTTTCTTTTTTTACAACTAGTATAGCTTAGTTACATTCACTATAAAAACTAAGGCCTTAAGGGCTGAAAACTAAACTTGTATCCTAGTTCTAGGTAAGGCCCCTGAGCTTGCAAGAACTGATGCGCTGTATACTGTGAAGACTGATTTCCCCAGCGGTAGAACCCTAAGAAAAAACTGTGGCGATGGTGGAATAAATTATAATCTACTTTTAAGAGTAAAGACAACTGAGCATACCAACTTTGATTAGCTTCTGGTCCTTCTGACCAATCATAAATCACCCATTTATCTAAGAGAGCCTGTTGATTTAAACGAGGACTATTTTGTCCAATTTGTGGCCTTAAGCTAGCCTGAAGGGTCCAATTACTTCCCCAGTTATATTGATAATCTAAATAGGCCCGAAACATAAATCGCCCTGTTTGTAATAAAGGCCAATGGCGACTATAAGTATCAGTATAATACCCCTGAATATATCGGAACTGCCCTTTGAGCTGCCAATTCTCCAAATAGTTTCCACTAAGCTCTATGCCCAAAGCGGCTAGTTCTGATCGGCCATTAAATTGTAATTCTCCTTGTTGGGCCAAAAGTAATAAGCTATTGGTTGTTAAAGTGGCTCGAACGGCTTTTTCTAATTGGGGCAATTGGGCCATTGACAACTGTAAATAATAAAGCCGCAAACGACCCGAACTTTTCCAAGCATAATTATAGGCCAGCATGGCTTGTCTGGCATAACTACTTGGCCCTTGCTCAAAAAGCTGGGAATAAGTTGCCGCCAACTGCTGCCGCTCCTCTACCGAAAAAGAAAACCAATGCAAGGGTATGGGCTCAAAATGTATGGCCAACTGAAAAAGTGGCCGTTTGAGAAACTGATTTTTTTCTAAATACCATTGACTGCCCAACTTAATCTTTAAATTTTGAGCAGGGCGAGCTAAGTAGCTGGCCGTAGGATGATAAAGTAAGGAAGAGAAACTGTGGTTCAAGCTATCTTGGCCCAAAGGCGTTTGCTCTGCAAGTTCATAACTTTTTTGCCAAAATCGAAGATGCTGACTCAAGGTCAGACTATGATATTTGGACCATTTTTGTTCTATGTTTGCTTGTAGGCCCAAGCTCATATCTTCTTGTCCTCTTTCTATTTCATATCCATTTTGTTGGACCGAAAGAGTATATTTTTTTCGTTCAGCTAAAATGCCCAAATGATATGCCCTTTGCTTTTCTCCTTGATTTAAGGCCAGATAGTCCTGCTCAAAAAACAAACTTTGTCGATCTTCTTTTTCAGTGCCTCTATCTAAATAACTGGCTTCTATATACAATTGATGTGGGTGAAGCTGCCCCGGCAGCTGCCCCAACTGCAAACTCAACTGTCCAGATTGCCAAAAGGGACTCATTGCCCAAAGGCGCAAACCATATTTTTCACTCAATGGCTGCTCCCAGCTTATAGCAGGCCCCATAAAAGCTTGAATTTGTGCATTTAATGCTTTTTTTTGGGGTAATTGAGGTAAAAAGCTAGAAAACTGCCCTGCTAAATGTGTTGCTTGAGATAAGCGGCTATCTGCCCAAATGGCCTCCTCTTTTCCCCAATAATTTTGAGGATAACGCCATAATAAAGCAGACAAACGATTTTGGCCCTCCAAGCTTTGTCCAATAAAGATGGAAGAAAGGCCTATAGGTGATAGTTGTAAAGAAGATAAATCTTCCCAATCCCAAAAAGGAGCTTGAGCCAAATTTCCTTTAGACCAAAAGCGTGGAGAGATGCCCTCTTTAGTCAAAGGCGGTTGGACATAATGTATATCTCTATGTTGGTCATTTGGCTGCAGCTCAAAATTCCATTTTTCTATCCGATTAGGGGCTAAAGTGCTATCATTTTCGGCTGGCAAAGGGATCAAAAATACTTCTAGGGGCAGACTGTCTAGCTTACGAATAAATACTTCTTGAGGATAATAGTCTTTTATCGATAAATAAAGGCGATAAGGTGGAGCCCCTAAGTTGCTCAACTGAAAATAGCCGTTGGCCTGGCTGTGCACAAAACGGCGGGGATAAAGTTGAAGTACTTCAACTCTAACAGCAGCAAGAGGAGATTTGCTTTCTGCATCTAAGACAAAGCCACTTAAACTGTCTTGTCCCCAAAGAGGAAAAGAAAAAAAGAGGAGTACCAAAAAAAACAGCAGTTGGAGAATGGGGAGGCGAAGCATGAATAGAGGAACTTTTTCTTTTGGGATAAATCACAAATTTAGAAGAAGTTGTCAGGATTTACAATAAAAAAGGAGACCGATATATCGGTCTCCTTCCAGCAACAGACTTAGTGATTGCTTTATACTTTCTAATCTATTTTTGGCGTACTACATAGCGCCAGCCGCCCTAGTGCCTGCGGTAAGCAGACAGCAAGGCTGCAAGCCGCAGTTCGACGACTGTAGGGAGTAACACCCCAAAACAACTAGTGCAAAACTTATTTTAAACAGCCATTAGTCTTTTAGCAAAGAGCGAGAAATGACTAATTTTTGGATTTCAGAAGTTCCTTCTCCGATCGTACAAAGTTTTGAGTCGCGGAAAAACTTCTCTACGGGGAAGTCTTTCGTATAACCATAACCACCATGTACCTGAATGCTATCCGTAGC
Source organism: Saprospira sp. CCB-QB6 (assembly GCF_028464065.1). Taxonomy (NCBI): domain Bacteria; kingdom Pseudomonadati; phylum Bacteroidota; class Saprospiria; order Saprospirales; family Saprospiraceae; genus Saprospira; species Saprospira sp. CCB-QB6. The sequence continues at coordinate 180,928 of NZ_CP116808.1, forward strand.
TACTTTTACGCAAACCTCGGAGGCCATATATTTAGCCATAGCAGAGATTTTGGTTACGGGAAGGTGATTATCTTTGAGGTAACCAGCCTTGCGGGTAAGTAATTCAGCGGCTTCAATTTCGGTGGCCATATCAGCAAGTTTGAAAGCAATTGCTTGGAACTTAGAGATGGCTTTGCCAAACTGTTCTCTTTCTTTAGAGTATTTGAGGGCCGCTTTATAGGCTCCTTTGGCGATACCTAGAGAAAGGGCAGCAATAGAAATTCGGCCACCGTCTAGAATCTTCATTGCTTGAATAAAGCCTTCTCCTTCTTTGCCCAACAACTGGCTTTTGTGTACGCGGCAATTTTCGAACACCAATTCGGCGGTTTCAGAGGCACGCATACCTAATTTATTTTCCTTTTTACCAGCAGAAAAGCCTTCCATATTACGCTCAATAACAAAGGCGCTAATTCCGTGGCTATCGAGTAGGTCGCCTGTGCGGACTAAGACCACTCCAACATCACCACTAATGCCGTGTGTAATCCAGTTCTTGGTACCATTAATAATATAATAGTCGCCATCTTTTTCGGCTGTACACTGCATGCGCATAGCATCAGAACCGGTATTGGCTTCTGTTAAGCCCCAAAAAGCAACATGTTCTCCGCTAGCCAATTTAGGCAAATATTTTTTCTTTTGCTCCTCATTGCCAAACATCAAAATGTGGTTAGTGCCTAATGAGTTGTGAGCGGCTAGAGATAAGCCGATTGAGCTACACACTTGAGCGACTTCTTCGATAACCGTGATATATTCTTGGTAGCCTAGGCCCGTTCCTCCATATTCTTCGGGGACCAAAACGCCCATAAATCCTTGTTCCCCCATTTTTTGGAAAAGGTCTTTGGGAAAATACTGGCGTTCATCCCAATCCATCATTTCGGGGCGAATGTGTTTTTCGGCAAAGTTGCGGGCAGACTCCTGAATAAGAGCCAAAGCCTCATTGGCTGAGCTGTTCATGTAATCCATAAATTAAATAAAGAGATTTTGGGGACCAATTTTGGGTTTTCCTTTTGGTCCAATAGTTTAAGGAAAGCCGCGGCTCTCCGAGAAATGTCCGTTTTGGCAATTTACAATAAAAAAATTGATTTTTGGTTTTTCGGCTTTTTATGCGAAGCCTTAACATAATTTAACTAGCTTCGGATAACTTTAGCATTTTTCATATAAGTGTTTAAGTAAAACAGGAAGTATAATTTTGCGCTCTGCAGGGCCAAAGTATAGGATTTCCATTTGGCCTAGCGATGTGTAGGGGGGCCGCAGGCCAGACCGAAGCGCTTTAGCGCTGAAGGACCGAGCGACCTGACCAACGGGAGCCGACGCAGCGAAGCAAGTAATAGCGATCCCCGAAACGTAGCGCCTGCCGCAGGCAGGAGGCCCCAAAAGAAAATTATCTACTTTTTTAAGTTAATCAGCACTGCTTTTAATTTTTTTCTATGCAAACTATTGCTTTAGTGGGTTGTGGCAATTTGGGCACAGCTATTATTAAGGGACTATTGGCTAGTGGGCAAGCGCCCCAACATATTCGGGCTAGCCGCCGATCTCTTTGGGCACTACAGCCTTTATCTGAACTGGGTGTACAAACTTTTTCAGATAATTTGGAGGCCATTCAGGGAGCCGACATTATTATTTTGGGCCTCAAGCCCTATGTTATGCCTAAGGTTTTGGCGGAAATTGCGCCTAAAATTGGGCCGCAACAGATTGTTGTTTCTTTGGCAACAGGTCTTAGTTTAGATAGTCTAGGCCAACATCTACCTGAAGAGCAACCTTTGGTTCGCGCTATGCCCAATACCGCTGCCGATGTGAGTGAATCGCTCAGCTGCTTGGCACAAAAAAATTGCAGCCTACAACAACAAAAAGCCGTGGGCCATATTTTTGAGGCGGTGGGGGAAGCGATCTGGATTCAGGAAGAACTCATGGAAGCTGCCACCATTTTGGGGGCCTGTGGCGTTGCTTATGTCCTTCGCTTTATTCGCGCAATGGTTCAAGGCGGCATCCAACTGGGTTTTGATGCCCAAACGGCCAAAAAAATTGTGACCCAAACCACCAAGGGGGCTGCCGAACTCCTTTTGCAGGGCGGCAAACACCCTGAAGAAGAAATTGATAAGGTGACTACGCCTAGAGGTTGTACGATCGTCGGCCTTAATGAGATGGAACACTCTGGTTTTAGCTCAGCCCTGATTAAAGGGATTTTGGCCTCCTTTGAAGCGATTGAAAAAAAGTAATCCTACATCACAATTTGTCCGCTAAAAAATGGTCGAGCAGCTTAGAATTACTCTAAATAACTGACAAACAAAAGCTTGCAAGACCTGCTAATTATATTGCCAAAAAAAACTTGGCCCCCAATGCCCCAATCAAATCAAAATCACTATTTTTAGCGGGTACGAATGCATTTTCACTTACTTATTCCTAATAATTAAATTATGCTCTTTTCTGTTATCCTGAGTTTTATCATTGGCTATATAGCCATTGTGTTTGAGCATCCGCTCAAACTGGATAAAACCGTTCCCGCCCTAATTATGGCAGCCCTCTGTTGGGCTTTCGTTTCTTTGGGCCATCTCCCTGTTTTTGATCATCATGGACATGAGGCAGTATTAGACAATATTCTGCTTCACCATATTGGAAAAACTGCCGAAATCCTCATCTTCCTTATTGGCGCCATGACGATTGTAGAGCTGATTGACTTACATGGTGGTTTTGGCGCTATTACCGACCGCATCAAAACGACCAAAAAATCGACTATGCTTTGGATGGTCATGCCTTTGGCCTTTTTCCTTTCTGCAACCCTAGATAACCTCGCTTGTACAATTGTAGTGGTGTCTTTGCTTCGCAAATTGGTGCCCGTAAAAGAAGAGCGTATTTATTTCATCAGTTTGGGCGTTATTGCCGCTAATGCAGGTGGTGCCTGGTCTCCAATTGGAGATGTAACAACCACTATGCTCTGGATTGGTAACCGCATCTCGGTTTCTGGTTTGGTCATGGCCCTTTTGCTCCCTTCTATTGTCTGTGCAGTTATTCCTACAGCCGTTATGGCCGCTATGCCTTACATGAAAGGGAATATCACCCCAGCCGATACTTCTGACAATCACGCTGGAGAGAAAAACCCAAAAATCAAAGGCGCAGACACTATGCTTATTGCAGGTCTAGCCGGTCTAGTTTTCGTGCCTATCTTCAAAACAGTAACCCACCTTCCTCCTTATGTAGGCATGATGCTTTCTTTGGGTGTTGTTTGGTTGATCTCAGAATACCTTCACCCCGATGAAGAATTTGAAGATAAACAGAAATATTCTGCTCACCACGCCCTCTCTCGTATCGAGATGTCTAGTATCCTTTTCTTCCTCGGTATCTTGATGGCAGTGGCCTCTCTAGAGTCACTCAATGTACTTAAAGACTTGGCCGAAGCCATGAACGGCGTCTTCCCTTCTGATAAACAATATCTACCCGGTGTAGTTGGTCTCGACCTCGTTGTTGCGATCCTCGGTCTGGGTTCTGCCCTTATCGATAACGTGCCCTTGGTGGCTGCCGCTATGGGGATGTACTCTACTCAAGAGTATGTTATGGACCATAAACTATGGCACTTCTTGGCTTATTCTGCTGGTACTGGTGGATCTATGCTCATCATCGGTTCTGCCGCAGGTGTGGCCGCTATGGGCATGGAGAAAATCGACTTTATGTGGTACATGAAAAAAATCGCTTGGCTGGCCCTAGTCGGCTTCTTTGCTGGAGCGATCGTTTTCTTGCTCATCCACCCTATCGTTGAGCCTTACCTTATTGATACAGCTAGTCATGCTGTTCCTGCTACTGGTGGTGGACACTAATCTAGCCTATACTTTCTATAAAATGCCTATTCCTTCTATAAGGAGTAGGCGTTTTTTTTGGGGCCTCCGCCTCGCTGCGCTCGTCGGCGCTACGTTCCGCAGCTCGCTATTCGCTCGGCCCTTCGGCGCTTAAAGCGCCTCGGTCTGGCCCTGCGGGCCACTGCTACACATCGCTAGGCCATGGCATTCCAAGCTCAAAAAAGAAAGTCATCAAAAGAAAATTTGTATCTATTTCCTACATTTGCGTTTCGAACAAAAAGAAAAAATATGAACACGCCTAACTTAATGCTCCTACTTTTTGCCAGCCTATTGCTCCTCTCTTGTGGCCCCAAAAAAACTGAAGACGGCCTTCCCTTAGACGAAAATGGCCGAGAAGATTTTCTTAGCTTTCATCATAAGTTTTTTCATGAAATTGATTTTCAATTGGCCCGAATTGACTTCCCCGTTACTGGTCCTCAAATGGCCAATGGCCTGCCCAAACTCATTGAAGAAAAGGACTGGACCCTGCTCCGCCCTATCGAAGGCCAAGAAGGAGTCGAACGACAATTTGCCCCCCGAGCCAATGATTTAATGGAAGAGTATATCATTAGCCACAAGGCCTTTGTCATTAAGCTGCGCTACCAACACAATGAGGTCCAAAATAAATGGTACCTCACTCATTATTCTGGAATTACAAGCCAAAATATGAAAGCCACAGTAGACTCTACTAAGTTAGACAGCAACCGCGTTTTATTGGTCCATCCCGATTCTCTAGCCAGCAATAAATAAACAAGCGCTTAGCTTTTAAATTTAACCGTTCTTTGTATTTTGGGGCGCAAACGCTTTTTATCCGCCAAAAAATTGAAACTACATGGCTTTGTTGGACCAAATTGTAGAGCGCTTAGGCGCCGAGAAAGCAGCCTATCTGCTCGAACACCAATCATCGACTTTTCCAAAATCTACGATTCACGCTCCCCGTCCCAACTTCATTGATGAGGTTTGGAGCCAGAGCAACAGAAATATACAAACGCTCCGCAGTCTAGGGAGCCTACACAATCACGGTCGCCTAGGAGGCACGGGTTTTCTCTCTATCCTTCCTGTAGACCAGGGAATTGAGCATACTGCGGGTGCTTCTTTTGCCCCCAACCCCATCTACTTCGATCCTGAAAATATCATCAAATTGGCTATTGAGGCAGAATGTAGCGCCGTAGCCACTACTTATGGCGTTTTGGGTACTGTGGCCAGAAAATATGCCCACAAAATTCCTTTCGTGGTTAAAATTAACCACAATGAATTGATGACCTACCCCAACAAATATGACCAAATCATGTTTGGCTCAATCAAAAATGCTTGGGATATGGGCGCTGTAGCCGTAGGCGCAACCATCTATTTTGGCTCTGAAAATTCTAATCGCCAACTTATTGAAGTAGCAGAGGCCTTTGAATATGCTCATGAACTCGGTATGGCGACCATTCTTTGGTGCTACACCCGCAATTCTGCCTTCAAAAAGGATAAGGATTATCATGTAGCTGCGGACCTTACAGGCCAAGCCAACCATTTGGGCGTAACGATCCAAGCCGATATTATTAAGCAAAAGTTGCCCGAAAACAATGGCGGCTTTAGCGCAGTAGGGTTTGGAAAGACACATCCTAAAATGTACTCGGACCTCAGCAGCGAGCACCCTATCGACCTTTGTCGTTACCAAGTAGCTAACTGCTACATGGGCCGTGTAGGTTTGCTCAACTCGGGTGGAGCTTCTGGTGGAAATGACCTGCAAGATGCTGTAGAAACAGCAGTAATTAACAAACGCGCTGGTGGTTTGGGCCTTATTTTGGGGCGCAAAGCCTTCCAGAAACCTATGAATGAAGGAGTAGAAATTATTTCTGCCGTTCAAGATGTATATGCTTGTAATGAGATTGACCTAGCCTAAGGCCCATGGTCTAAATAAAAAGCCAGCCCCCAAAGGGCTGGCTTTTTTCTGTTTGCAGAACAGACTTTTGGTCCATAAAGGCGGCAAAGCCGCTGTAAAGGAGCGCAGCGACTGGCCTAGCGATGTGCAGCAGTGGCCGAAGGCCAGACCGAGTTTTTGAGCGCAGCTAAAAAACGAAGGGCCGAGCGAGCAGCGAGCCCCAAAGCGTAGCGCAGCAAGGCGAAGCCGCAGCTGAGGCCCCAAAACAGCCCCCAACTTTAAATAGTTATAATAAGCTTAACATTTTATAAAACTTCCTTGTACTTTTGCGGTAGAATAAAAGTTATCTACAAATGAAAATCATTATTGCTGGAGCTGGAGAAGTGGGTTTCCACTTGGCTCGTCTGCTTGCCGATGAGCAGCAAGATATTACGCTTATAGACACCAACAAAGATCGATTAGCCTATATCGAGAACCGTTTGGATGTCCTCACCCTCAATGCTAATGCGGCCTCGACCAAGGCGCTGCGGCAGGCTAAAATTGAGCGCACAGATATGCTCATTGCCGCCACAGCTTCTGAGACGACCAACATCACAATTGGTTTGATTGGTAAAAAATTGGGAGCTCGGCATAGTATTGTTCGGGTATCTAACTCTGAATATCTCTCCTGCGGAGAAGGCGATTTTTCTTTATTAGATTTGGGCATTGATGAATTGATTTCACCAGCGGCTTTGGTGACCCATGAAATTGAGCGCCTTTTGGAGCAATCTGGCGTAACTGATTCAATTGATTTTGGTGATGGTCAACTGAAGGTCGTAGGGGTGCATTTGGTAGAAGAAGACGCCCCTATTTTGAATAAAAGCGTAGTGGAAGCGGCTGCGGCTCATGGCAAAAAGCTCATGCCCGTAGCCATCAGAAGAGGCTATAAAACGCTGATTCCTAGAGGAAACTCGGTTTTTAAGCAAAATGATTTTGCCTATTTTGTTTCCTGTGCCAAGGATTTGCCCGACCTCATGAAATTCACGGGCAAACCTGAGGTAAATATTCGCAATATCATGATTGTAGGGGGGAGTTTGATTGGACAGCAATCGGCCAAGCTACTCAGTCATAAGTATAATGTAAAGTTGGTAGAGCTCAATCGAGACAAATGCTATAATTTCGCCGAGCGTTTGCCTGAAACCCTTGTAATTCATGGTGATGCTCGTCAAGTGGATCTGCTCAAAGAAGAGAACATTGATGAGATGGATGCTTTTATTGCCGTAACGGGCAATTCAGAAACGAACATTATGTCTTGTTTGGTGGCTAAGTCTTTAGGCGTTCGCCAGACCATTGCGCTGGTTGAAAATATGGATTACATCCACCTTTCTCAGAATATTGGTATTGATACGCTAATCAATAAAAAGCTTTTGGCGGCTTCCAATATCTTTAAGTTTGTCCGCAAAGGTGAGGTATTAACCATCGGGAACTTGCATGGGGTACAGGCCGAAATTTTGGAATTTGAGGTCAAAGCCAAATCCAAAATCACCCGCTTCCCTATCCGCAAATTAGGTTTCCCTGAAGGGGCCATTATTGGTGGGGTACTTCGTGGTAGCCAAAGCTACACCCCACTTGGAGATTTTAAAATTGAAGAGGGCGACCGCGTAGTGGTCTTCACCCTTCCCGATGCCATTCGTAAAGTAGAACGTTTCTTTAAATAGCCCCCTAAAATGCCTAAAAGTAGATTTCACCTCAAGGTCATTATGAATGTAATGGGCAGTATGCTCTTTTTTAATGGCCTTTTTATGTTAGCTTGTTTACCAATAGCCCTAATCTACCAAGCCGAAGGCGGCGGGATGATGGATATGGCTGGTTTTTGGGAGTTTCTAATTCCCGGTTTGGGCTCAATTCTTTTGGGGTTTGGCAGTTGGCTAGGCACCCGCAAGCATTCTGGCAACTTGAGCAAAAGAGATGGTTATTTAATTGTAAGCTTAGGTTGGCTCCTGATGTCAGTAGTGGGCGCCCTCCCCTATTATCTCTTTGGGGGACAAGAATTTCCCGATTTTGCCTGCGCCCTTTTTGAATCAGTCTCTGGATTCACCACTACAGGGGCTTCGGTTATCAATGATATTGAGGCTATGCCCCGATCTATTCTCTTCTGGCGATCACTAACCCACTGGATTGGGGGAATGGGAATTATCGTACTCACTATTGCCATTTTGCCCCTTTTGGGAATTGGCGGGATGCAGCTTTTTGTGGCCGAGGCCCCTGGCCCCACTGCCGATAAATTGCACCCTCGAATTACGGAAACCGCCAAGCGGCTTTGGGTCATTTACGTCATGTTGACTGTTGTTGAAACCATTTTGTTACTTTTCTGTGGCCTAGACCTCTATCATGCCGTTAATCATGCTTTTGCCACCGTATCTACAGGGGGATTTTCTACGCAAAATGCCAGTTTGGCCGCCTATGGGCCTGCCGTGCATTATGTTGTGATTGTCTTCATGTTTTTGTCGGGGATGAATTTCTCCCTAACCTATTGGGGACTCAAGGGACAGTTACATCGCATTTGGCGCAATGAAGAGTTTAGAGCCTATCTATTCTCCGTCCTTATTATTACCGCTATTGCCACTGCTCTCGTCTTTCATTACGACCCTCAAAAGCTAAATGTCTCTTTAGAGGAAGCCTTTAGAGATGCGCTCTTCCAAGTGATTGCCGTTATTACCACTACGGGCTTTGTGACCGAGGATTTCACAGCTTGGGGGCCATTTCTCAAGGTCGTTTTCTTCCTCATGATGTTTATGGGGGCCTCTGCAGGTTCTACCTCTGGAGGAGTGAAAATTGTTCGGCATATCCTTATCCTGAAGAACGGTATTTTAGAATTTAAACGTCAACTTCATCCCAATGCCATCTTGCCTTTGCGCTATAACAAAAAGGCCGTAGAGGGAAAAATCGCCTATAATGTACTGGCCTTTTTCCTCATTTATATGGCCCTCTATTGCTTTGGCTGCCTCATTATGGCCGCTTGGGGCTTCGATTTTGAAACCGTTTTGGGATCGGTCGCTACCTCTTTGGGTAATGTAGGGCCTGGCTTGGGACAGGTTAATCCTGTTTCCAATTTTGCCTTTTTCAATCAAGGACAAAAGTTTTTCCTCTCTTTCTTGATGCTACTTGGCCGACTAGAGCTCTTTACGGTGCTCATTGTACTCACGCCCTTCTTCTGGAAAAAATACTAGATCGTTACTATTGATTCCATCATTAAAAGAGCAGCTTTAAGGCTGCTCTTTTTTTATTGACTTCGCCCTTGACACAACAATATCATTCTATTATAATATTTTGGGGCTGCCCCGCCCTGCGGGCGGGTCGGGCTGTGTCGCAGCTCGCAGGTCTGCTCGGCCCTTAGGGGCTTTTGCTTCGCTTCAGCCCCTAGGGCTGCGGCTGCGCCGCACCACTATCCATCCCTCAGCCTGCGGCGGCTTTGCCGCCTGCTAGCCGTGGCTGCAGGTTAAAACCAGCAGCCAATTCAGGAACAACAGAGCCAGCCTTTGACCAGTCCCCAAACTACCCAGTTGCCGAAGAAAATGGCCAAGAGAAAAAAGACAGTTGAGCGGCCACAACAAGCCCTTTAGTCCGCAGTTCGACGACCAACGGGAGTAACCGCCCGCCGAAGGCGGGAGGCCTAAAAAAATCAAAACACAGATTTTCTTATTATAATTTTGAAAAGCAAATTACTTTTTTCAGCAACTAGTACCTATCCAATATTTTTTGAATATCGAGCTCAAAATCAGAGTCAAATTTATATTTTATAATATTTTGGACCTCCTCCCAACTATCACAATGACTATGTCCTCCATCATACAGAAGTATTAAGCCAATATTGTGTTCTTGATAATCAATAACTTTGAACTCTCCATGATTGCCAACTATGCCTTAAACACAGGATTTTGGGGAGCTAAATTAGAGAGCTAGCGAACACAATTTTTGAAGGGAAATGCTCATCTGAAAAATAAAGATCTATTTCACTTTCCTTTAAGTGGTAATCTATAATATATTCGCCAAACATATAGACCTCTGCTATTGTGCAATTAGCAAAATCATCTAATCGAAGAACAGTTGTATCTGTAATTAAAACGGGCCCTAATTGAGTATACAATATGGCTGAAATGTCGTCTGCTAAATAGCTAAACAGTATTTTTTTTCCACTTAGCATCGAAAAGGCAAATAGTTTTTGGCCAATTGCTATAACATAACTTTCCGTTCTTGCCAGATAAATACTATGTTCTTCCTCCTTAAAATAGAGGCGGCTAGTATTCAATCTGAAGCCATAAGTAGTTGGTCCTGCATTCAATATAAAACAACTAGTTTCGTTAAGAGGACCTTCTTCATCTAGTAAAATATTGTGACTAGCTACTAGCATATCAAATAATGCTAGCTTTACTTTCTTAAGCATTATTTATTTTTTAAGGATAACTTATAGGTAGAAAGAGCTCTACCTTTTCTGAGCGATCAGACAAGGATAATATTATTCTATCTCTTTTTAGCTGGTAACTTAGAATCTCTGTACAAAGCTGGTGTGCCACTCTAACTGAACAGTTAGCAATATCAGTAAGCTGTATAATACTACTCCTTGTAACTAATACTACTCCTAACTGAACGCTATGTATCGCCCTAATACGATCTACTAAATTCATCACCAACATAATTGTCCCCTCTTTCATCGAAAAGGCAAATAGTTTTTGACCAATTGCTATAACATAACTTTCCGTTCTTGCCAGATAAATACTATGTTCTTCCTCCTTAAAATAGACACGGCTAGTATTTAATCTGAAGCCATAAGTAGTTGGTCCTGCATTCAATATAAAACAACTAGTTTCGTTAAGAGGGCCTTCTTCATCTAGTAAAATATTATGACTGGCTACTAGCATATCAAATAACGCTAGCTTTACTTTCTTAAGCATTACTTATTTCTTTTAAACTTAGACACCCTTTCCTGCGCCTAGAAGGAGCGAAGCGACTGGCCTAGCGATGTGCAGCTGGGCGGCGCAGCCGCAGACCCAGCAAAAAAGCGAAGCTTTTTTTGCGCAGGGCCGAGCAGACCTGCGAGCTGCGACACGTAGCGCCCGCCACAGGCGGGAGGCCCCAAACTGCAAATCAATATAGATAGAGCTATTCGAGCAAAGGTGAATCATACTCCTAGTATGAACAAATCCCTAACATGTACTCCATCGACTATAGTTTATCCAAAAATAAATCTAAATTCACTGGGATTGGGTAACCATGCTTTGCTGCGTAATTCCTAACAAGAGTTCCCACTAAAAAATCCTCTGCATCAGCAAAATGTAGATATATTTTATCTTTCGTTTTCAAGTCAACTAAAATAGGGACATTCCCATAACAGGCGTCCTTAGGATCTCTAGTTTCCAAAAATTTAGAACTATTCCATACAAAAATAACTCCCCAAGTTAAGATAACAGAAAGTTCATCTACAACAGTAAGTTCTCCTAAAGTAGATTCGCACCTTCGAATTTCCTGTAATACTATTTCTTTAGCTTCTTCATATTCTTTAGTATCCATATCATTATTTTTCTGTAGTATCCCAAACTTGCCAAGCATCTACGCCTACCCCCTTGATAAATTCACTTTGTTTGTGCCGATTTTGTCATACACATAGTTTTTTTGGGGATCTGCCGCCTTTGGCGGCCGGGCCCTTACAGGGCTCGCAGGTCTGCTCGGCCCTGCGCCAGCAAGCTGGCTGGGTCTGCCGCTGCGCGGCACCCTTTCAGGCCCCTAGGCCTGCGGCCCTTCGGGCCTGTAGGATGGATATATACCTGTGGGTTGAAACCCACAGCCATGCAACAATCCCATTCTACATCTATAGTGCGGAGAGGATTAAAATCCTCTACCGCTTTGAACAAGGGTTATTTTTTCTTCGGTTGTTTGATTTTGTTTTTTCTCCCTCATAAATTTTATAGGAACCCTAGGGCCAAGGCCCTAGGCTAGCTAAAAAATCGTCATCCCCTCATTCGAGGAGATTTTCTGTTCCACTAGGCTCCATCAGCAAACAAGGGCTTTAGCCCGTCAGTTTGCATAGACCCGCAACCATGGGCTTCATCAGCCCATGGAAGAAAAGGCTAGCCAATATAATCTTTAAGCTTGTTTAAACGACCCTGGGCTGAAGCCCAGGCTTGTAGACTTGAGCGAACTAGCGGACTAAAGTCCTTGTTCGCTTTTCTTGCTTCTAAGGGCTCAAAACTGCCCAGCTGCTAAAAGACACTTTCTTTTTCTCCCTTTTTCAAAACTCCAAGAAAAAGTTGAGGGACTAATAAATTAGGGCGATGGGGTTGCACAAGCCCAAAATAGGGGTCCTCTAAGGTATAAATTAGGTCCAAAAACCCCAAAATACACCTTCTAAGCTTTGCTTTCAACTATAGGCACTGCTATTTAGATGTCCAAAACTTACTGGCTAAGTTTCTTGGCCCAAGAATAGCCGTCTCTGACTGTATTCAGTAGGTCTAAAGCAGCTAAATATCGTTCTACAACTCCTTGAATCCTCTTCTTGACAAGATAGATACAGTACTAAACTCCAGCCAAGAAGCAGTTTAGTCCTTAGAGGCTATACTTTTACCTTTGGCTCCAGTTTTTTTATCTCTAGCTCCAGTTTTTTTATCTGTGACTGAAGTTGAGTATAAAAATGGTCCACTTTATTTACTCTCTTTAGGCAGTAAGCCTACTGAAAGCCTACAGCTTTAATACCGCCCAAATGGAGTAAACAACTCCAACAAAAGCGTAAAAAACAGCAGTGCAAGCGTACAATAGTCTAATGAAAGACTTCTGCTTATCCTTTCATCGATAGTTCTACAAGTTGGCTTGACTTGCAGTAGGTTTAGGCAAGACTCCAGACAATCCTAACATTAACTGCCGAAGAAAACAGCCCAAAGAAAAAAGACAGTTGAGCGGCCACAACAAGCCCTTTAGGGCGCAGTTCGACGACAGAAGGGAGTAACCGCCCGCCGAAGGCAGGAGGCCCCAAAAACTAGTTCATATTCCAATCCATATCACAGATACTTTCATCCGATAAAATCCACTCCAAGTTTTCGAGATCTGGCTTCATTAGAATACTAAACTTAATCTCTTTTTCCTCCCCATTTTCGTCCATACAGCTACTCTTCCTGAGCCCCTCAAATACCACATCTAAATACCCATCGCCATTAACATCCTCATTTTTAAAGGCTAAGCTATCATTTAGATACCGCTGGCAGTAGCTATCTGGGGTCCGTATAAAAACAGGTATACTACAATGTCTAAGGGAGGACCATTTGAGTTTAAGCGTCCCAGAAATAGCATCAAACCCAAGTATAGTATAGTGGGCTCTTTTACCTCCTTGGTCTATCCCGCTAAATACATAAGTATCTGATGAGGTATTAAGTTTAAGCAGAAAATATTTCTCTAGAGGGATATAAAAGAGCTTATTTAGCCGCTTAGACCGTAGACAATAATACTTAGTAGGCGCTATGCGAGGCCTTCTTTCTTGCTTCACATTCAACTCATAGAGCTCAACAGCTCCCATATTGGCCAGATCAAACGCTCTTAAAAAACGACTATCTGCTTCCACTTCAGAGATTCCACTCTCTATTTCGATGCTATCTAAAATAGCTGCTATAGAAATATTGTTGACCTCCTCTACCATATAGATAATCAGATTTTCTTCTGAAATAGAGCGGTAGGCAAAAGCTTTTTCGCTTGCCTTTTCATCAGGCTGTCTCGACTGACAAGCCAGGCTGCAGACGAAAACAACAAATAGCCAATATCCTCTCATTAGCGTCCTTCTTTGTTTTTAATTATTTGCTTTATCCGCAGATGTGTAACCACAAAAAATAAAACGGCAATTAGAATCAATAAATCCAAAAATTGATTTAAAAAGTCTAATTGCAAGAATGCAATTATTAGAAAACCTAATGCATCTATTCTTTCTATTTCCACAGTCCAAAACATCACTTTGGGCGTACTTCTAGCTCGACCTCTGGGTACAAACGAGTATCTATCTTCCTATAAACTTAGAATAGGGTAATAATATCCTTTTAGCCCCTCTAATTTAGCAAAATCCAGAGGTTTCTTTAGACCTGAGGCTCCCCTATCTTCTTCTTGCAGAAATGATAACTTCCCTTCTGAATTCAGCGTAAAAGCGATTATAGAATGTACCTTTCCCTCTTTCACATATATCATTTTATTCAGAACTGTTGCTAAGTCTCCTCCTGTACTTTTGCTATTTGAAAACTCATTACTTATAGTAGAAAGATCAGCATTCGAACTAGTGTACATAACCCTTGGACGGTAATAGTTGCGATCATAATCATCAAAGACAAAATAGAGCCGTTCCTTGCCCTTGCTTGCCGCTCCTTGCAGAAAACTATTCAATCCATTAGATTTTCTATCATCAACAATCTGAACCGGACCAAAAAAATGGATTAGACAAAAATAAAGTCCAAAAAATATTAGGCTCCCTGCTATCAATCTCTTTTTCAATATTCTCATTTTAGTTAAGCTTTGTTCTAGCTGGGCTAATGGGATCAATCCCCTATTTTGAACAAATATCTGATCAGTTCAATGGTTTTATCAAAATTATCTGTATTCAGTTCTGAGCTATGTATAACAGTCCCATTCGTTATAATCAATATTCCAACAAGCTCCCCCCTATTCTTCAATAGATGTGTCTCATGGCCTAAATCACTGTGATTTAGGTTAGATTGAGAATAATAAAATTCGCACTGGAGAGCAATATCCAAGAAAAAAGAATCAGGTTTCGTAATAGGATATGTTTTTTTGCCAAAGACTTTATTATCCCTGTACGAAATAACATTTACCGAATCACCAATGATATAAGCTCTCCTTATGCTTATTCCACCTATATATGCTCTATGAGACATTAAGTCCCATTTCATATTGCGCTCTTGATCAAAATCCGCCCATAGTGGATTAGAAATAGTGTCTGTTAAATATTCTGGGAAATGGAACAGCAAAGAGTCATTATTATCTTTACACGAATGCTTTTTAAAATGGTATCTTTCTAAGTCAACAGCAACTATATCTTTGTTTCTACTACAGGAAAATATAAGGCATAGACAAAAAATCATCATTATTATTTCCAACACAATCTTGCTCAGCATATCCCCCCATCTCTTGGATAGCTCATTCATACTTGCTTACTTTTTCAGGCAAGCAAGGAATTAACAACTTGTCCTTTGGATGTAGTGCTTGCTTATGTTCCCATATCGCTTTAAGATCTAAGTCCCGCTGATTTAATGCTCTAAAAACATCTTCATAAAAACTATTATAAATAATAACAACAAGTTCATCCATTTGATATTTCTTGCATATGCTCTCATAGCTTTCTCCCGAGACCACAGAGTGAATATTGTAGGCTTTGCTACATCCATGTTCTCGAAAAAAATCTTTCCAAAATAACAGTATTCGATTTAATTCTGGAATATCAGTGCCTTCAACCTGGCAGCTTTTTTCAAAAATAGTTATTACATATATTTCTCTTTCTCCATTCTCATAAATAGAGAACTTAACTTCATATAAAGCCTCACAATTGGCTTCTTTAGTTGTTAAATTTGTTCTATAGACTTCATCTAGCCTAGCTATTTCTTTAGAAGAAAAAGACGACAATAAAAATTGATGAAATTCCTTATACCTATTTAATCTTATCAATACTCTTTTTGACAGCCCATCCCAATACTTCAAAAAGTAAATTTCTTCTTTATTAAATGTTATATCTTCATAATACCAAGCATCTAAGTTGGCTGGACGAAGAGATATTACAATTGAATCCTGGCCCTTTACCCCTTGAGGATATAAAAACATTGATAAACAGACTATCCAAAAAACATCTTTCTTCAAGCCAATCAGCAGACTTGAAAAAGCCTTAAACTGCTTAATATAGCTATACTCACTTATACTCAGCATTTAACTTATATTATTCATTTTTCAAAAAAATGATTATAGCGATAACTATTTGCATCAGAGCAATACTAAACCCATAAACAGGCACAAACCTAATAGTTAAACCCATACTCAATAAGTGAGTAAAACCAGCAACCAAAATTAACAACAGAAAACGAAACCTGAGTTTATACACTATAGATAATATAAATATCAAGACCATAGGGACTTCCAACAAAAGAGTATAGAACGAAAATATAATTCCATCAGGAATATACTTCCCCTGAATTAAATCAACAATATTAACAAAATAAATAAGTAAAAACCCGATGTTTATGATGATAAATAACATCGTCAACATTTCATATTTACTTGATTTTGGGGATCTTTCCATTTTATTAAGCTTGTAGCCTCGCAACCAAAAAACACTATAGATTTAACTCCACTATGCCAAATCTACTTTACTGAACGTTCGATCTTCTCTAGGAAAAGAACAACCTAGCCCCTCTCCATATGTATAAATATAGGAAAGACTCTCCCAAAGATATTCTTCATCGCTATCTTCAGGCATACACAATAAAGCTAATCTATTCCACAGCACCTCTTTCGAGAGATGATCTCTAAAGTAGTCCGGCTTTGCTAAAAAACGCTCAGGAATAGCCATATAATTTAAGTACTCATCAGGAGTAATCTCATTTCCTAAATACCTTCCGAATACCTCTAATGGATCAAAGTTAAATTTTTTAGTAAGCTGTACAGCTTCATCCTTAAATAAATATCTCAACACAATTAAATACAGTTCTAGATTTTGCTTTCCTTCTTTTTTAGGCCAAGTAACTTTTACCATAACTACTTTGGTTTGCTTCTTTAATTTTGAGCCGTTTCTTTTGGGGCCTGCCGCCTTTGGCGGCCGGGCTGTGTCAGGGCTCGCTGTTCGCTCGGCCCTGCGCCGCTTGCAGCGCCTGGGTCTGCGGCTGCGCCGCCCCCTTTTCCATCCCTAGGCCTGCGGCGCTCCGCGCCTGTAGGATGGATATATACCTGTGGGTTGAAACCCACAGCCATGCAACAATCCCATTCTACATCTATAGTGCGGAGAGGATTAAAATCCTCTACCGCTTTGAACAAGGATTATTTTTTCTTCGGTTGTTTGATTTTGTTTTTGTCTCCCCCATAAATTTCATAGGAACCCTAGGGCCAAGGCCCTAGGCTATCGAAAAAATCGTCATCCCCTCATTCGAGGGGATTTTCTGTTCCACTAGGCTACATCAGCAAAGAAGGGCTAAAATGTTTATTTATGGAGGGTTTCAACCCTCCATTGAACACAGAAATGCATTCGTTAATTGGCTGTAGGTTTCAACCTACAGTGGCCGAAGGCCAAACGGCCTAGCGATGTGTAGGGGTGGCCGAAGGCCAGAGCAAGCGGGCGCTGCCCGCGCAGGGCCGAGCGAGCAGCGAGCCCCGAAACGTAGCGCTGCAAGGCGAAGCCACAGCAGAGGCCCCAAAAAACCTCCCTAGCCCAATAAAAAGCCCACTAACTGCATCAATAAAACGCCTAAAAAGGCCAAACTCCCCAATTTGCCCCCGACCCCCTTAAAATATGGGGCCGAAAAACCATACAATAAAGCAGTAAAGCTAGCGGCTGCGATCATACTCAAATAGGGCCAAGAAAGTGGCAGTTGGCTCATACCCAAAAAGCTGCCGCAATAAAGCGCTACGGCCCATTTTTGCTGAAAAAAATGATCGACCATTGCGCCTAAACAGCCCACTAAAGCAGAGGCCATCACCACAGACATACCCAACTCTTGCTGTAAGGCCAAGGCCCCCAAGGCCCCAACAATAATCGCCAAACTATCAGCCCAATCTAGACGCCCCAACTCAACTACCCGATGATGACTAAGGTAATAAGCCAAAACTAACAACATCCAAATAGGCCACAAAAAAAAGGCCTCTTCTCCAATCATAGCCCCCAAAAAGGCCGAATGGCCCAAACCCAAAACCAATAAACTGCCCTTAGTCCAAAACCCCATATTCCTCTATTTTGCCCCAATCCATGGAGCGCTCCCAAATTTGTTCGGCCAAAGCCTGATCCTGCGCCAAGGCCGAGGGTTCAACCTCTCCCTTAGGCGTAAAATATTGCCCCTCAGCGGGCCAGTACTCATCTGAAGTTAATAATTCGAGGATTTGCTCGCCAACCTGCTCTGGCTGTCGCATAAAGCGCCTCAAACAGCGATACAAAAAGGCCGTAAAGCCTTTTCCCTCTTGCGAAAAATTAGTATTTACAACACCTGGATGTAAGGCATTAACCCAAAAGCCATCGGCGCCAAAACGCTGGGCCAATTGCTGCGTAAAATAGAGGTTGAACAACTTACTCAAGCCATACTGATAAAAACGACCAAAGCGCTTTTCTCCCTGCAAATTGTCTAGTTCTAGCTTTCGGACCAGTTTGTGGGCCGAAGAAGAAAGATTTAATATTTGCTTGCGCTCTCCAGCTTGAAGCAAACCCATTAGCTGATGCGTGAGCAGAAAATAGCCCATGTGATTGAGCGCAATATGCTGCTCAAGGCCATCTAAACTCAAGCGGCGCTTAGGAAAAATAGCCCCCGCATTGTTAATCAAGATGTCCAGTTTGGGATAACTTTCTCTAGCATATTGGCCCAATTTCCGAATAGATTCCTGATCGGATAAATCAGCCAATAAGAGGTCAATTTTTGGGTTTTGACTAGCCTGGGCAATAGCCCGCATAGCCGCCTCTCCCTTTTCTGGATTTCGGCAAAGTAGGACCAAATGCGCCCCTTCTTTGGCCAAGGCCAAGGCCGCCGCATAACCAATGCCCGAACTGGCCCCACTAACTAAGGCAATACTATCCTTCAGTCTCATCTTCTATTGCTTCTATATTGATGCGAATCCATTTGCTGCCGTCTTTTAGGGCTAGGCGCAATCGCTGCCCATCCTGCAAATCGGTCCAGCTGTGAATAATTTGGCCCTCTTCATTGCTCAATTGGGCAAAACCTCTTTTCCAAGCTTTTTCTGGAGATAAGAGCTCCAACTGCTTATCAAAATGCTCTAATTGCTTTTGGGCCAAACGCAAGCGCTCTTGGCTACTCAGCCGCAAACGGCTGTGCAATTGCTCTAAACGCAGTTCCTCTCGACGGATATGCCCTTGTACGCTAGCTCGCAGTTCTTGCTGTAAAAGGGCCAGTTGTTGCTCAGCCAAAAATAATTGATGGACCAAAAAGTCGGCAACTGCCGTAGGGGTTTTTAAGGCGGTATGAGCCACTAAATCGGCTAGACTCTCGTCAATATCATGGCCAATTCCCGTTAGCACAGGCAGGCTGCACTGCGCCAAATCTCGACAAAGCTCATAGTCGTTGAAGCCATAGAGGTCCAGTTTGGCCCCACCTCCACGGATGAGGACCACGCAATCAAAACGGTCTTCTTGTTCTTCAATTTCTCGAATCTGTTCCCGAATTTCCTTTTGCATTTGCTGGCCCTGCATGGCCGCCTGAAATAATTCGGTCCGAAAAGCATAGCGCTGACTATTGGCATTGAGCTGTTCCAAAAAGTCTTGCAAACCCGCCGCCTCCTTAGAAGAGATAATGGCAATTCGCTGCGGCAAATGAGGCAGTTCCAAGCCCTTGTTTAGCTCAATTAAATGCTCTTGTTCTAAGCGCTTGAGGTTATTCAGCCGGCCCAACTCCAACTGGCCAATGCTAAAAGAAGCATCTAGGTCCAAAATTTCTAAACTAAAGCCATATTGCTCACTAAAATGAGCTTGGACCTTAATGAGGACCTCTTGGCCCTCTCGCATGATGCTCCAAAAGGTATCGCCTAGCTTTTTGCTAATCCGATGCCGACTACTGGCATATAGCAGGGCCTTAGCCTTGGCTTTTGGGCGCTGCTCTTCCTGCTCAATCAGATTGAGGTAATAAATCGAACGATTCTTTTTCAATTGAGCGATCTCAGCCCGCAACCAAAGCGGCTGAGGCAAGTTTAGGCTGACCAAACGCCGCAAATGCTGCATCAGGTCAAATAAACCCAGTTGTTGACTTTCTGGAACCATAGTAATTTGTTTAGCAATTTTGGACCTAGAAGCGGGCGAAGCCCGCTGGCTGAGGGATGGATAAGGGTGGCCGCAGGCCAGACCGAGCTTTTTGAGCAAAGCGAAAAAAGCGAAGGGCCGAGCGAACAGCGAGCCCTGACACAGCCCGACCCGACCAATAATTCATGAGGGTTTTAACCCTCATTTTGTATAAGCTCGCAAAGCGATGCCGCTTTGCGCTGGGTTTCAACCCGGCGGAAGGGGCAGCCCCAAATCCTATCCTAATCCTCCGTTAACCAACTTTTGTAATAATCGCCCTGCTCAATGGCAAAGGCTTCTTCTGTCATATAAAGTGGGCGGAAAGTATCCACCATTACCGCTAATTCTAGGGTTTCTTTGGCCCCAATACTCTTTTCGATGGTGCCTGGATGTGGGCCGTGGGGAATCCCCGCCGGATGCAAACTAATCATCCCTCTTTCAACATGTTTACGGCTCATAAAATCGCCATCCACATAATAAAGCAACTCATCGCTATCAATATTGCTGTGGTTGTAGGGAGCGGGAATTGCCTGCGGATGATAATCGAACAAACGAGGCACAAAAGAGCAGATCACAAAACCGCGGCTGCCAAAGGTTTGGTGCACGGGAGGCGGCTGATGAATGCGGCCCGTAATGGGCTCAAAATCGTGAATCGAAAAGGCGTAGGGATAGCAATATCCGTCCCAACCCACGGCATCAAAAGGATGATTGAGGTAGGTATAGGGATAAATAATGTCCTGTTTTTTGATAAAAAACTTGAATTCGCCCTGCTCATCATGGGTTTGCAAATCTTGCGGCTTGCGAATATCTCGCTCGCAGAAAGGCGCATGCTCCGCTAGTTGGCCAAACTCATTGCGGTAGCGTTTGGGGGTGCGGATGGGCGAATAAGATTCGACGATGAGCAAGCGATTGTTTTCCTCCTCAAAATCAATCTGATAAGTCGTTCCACGCGGAATAATCAGATAATCGCCATAGCCAAAGGGAATTTGCCCATAAAGGGTTTTGAGTACGCCCTTGCCCTCATGCACAAAAATCATTTCGTCGGCATCCGCATTCTTAAAAAAGTAATCGGTTAGCGACTGTTGAGGGGCGGCCAAGATCACCTTACAATCTTCATTGGCCAAAATCACCTTGCGACTTTTCAAATAATCGGCCTCAGGTTGGACCTCAAAGCCCATCAAACAGCGGGGCTTGAGCTGATTGTCCTTTTTTAGTTTTGGGGCCACCGAATAGGGCTCGCCCAACTGCTTAATTTGGGTGGGCGGATAAAGGTGGTAAATATTGGAGTAAATATCTGAAAAACCCTCGGTAGAAAAGAGTTCTTCTTGGTACAAACTGCCGTCCTCTTTGCGAAATTGAGTATGGCGCTTGGGCGGAATTTTTCCGAGTTGGTAATAATGCATAGTTGAGATTTTTATCAGTTTATTCTTCTACGGCCACTTTTTCGAGCAAGCGAACAATATCGTCCAAAGCTTTGGGATAGCTCAAATATTGCTGTTTGGCATCGGGGCCGGCATAAATGGGCAACATCACAATTTTGCGGCCCTTATGCCCCCGACTAATCGCCAAACTGAGGGTCACCGGCCTAGGCGTTTCCTTGAGGCGATCCATACAATTGGCCGTTTGGCAAGGGTAAATTTGTTCCCACTCAAAAAAACCTTTTTTTTCTATATACGCAACCAATTGCTCGAGTTCTGCCAGAGAAATCTGCGATTCCCAAACCCGCAAGCCCTGCTGCTCGTTCTGCAATTTGCGCTTTACCAAGCCCTCTGAGTTGATTGTCAATTGGTTTTTGCGCACAAAATCGGGTGGGCCATAAAATCCGCCGCCCACCAATTCAATTTCAAATTTTGGCGTGGTATCCAAAGGCGAATCTGGGCGAATTTGCCCCTTTTTGCCCGCTTTTGGAATCCGCCGCTTGCCAGGCTCATCTTTGAGGTAGCGATAAGGATGCGGATCGCTGCCCATAATCGTCCGCTCGACAACCGCCTCTGGATATTGGCCCAAATCATAGCGAAAAAAAGGCGTTTCAGCCTCGGTCGTTCGTATAAAATGATACTGATAACGGCCCTCTCCCCCATTCAACTCAAACTCCAAAACCAAATGTTGCGCATTATAATTGGCCACTTTCCAATGCTCGACCTGCGCAAAATTATAATAGAGTTTGTCAAAAGGAGCCGCCAAGCGCCAACGATCCTTAGTCAAGGCCCCATTTAGGTAGGTTTGCACCGTTTCATCATACTTAAACCAGACAAAATGCTGATATTCCTCCTCGGCCCGAAAAAGTACATCCTGACTTTCGGCCTCGCAGGCATAACTAAATTTCCAACGGCTATTATTAAAAGCTTTTGGCCAAGTTTGAGCCATGATGGAACTGCTCAAAAGCAGCAAAAAAAGGGTGAGTATTTTCATAATGCGTAGTTTTAATCGGGGCCTTTTTCTGAATGACTTTCTGCTGTTTTTTTGGGCCTCCTGCCTGCGGCAGGCGCTACGTTTCGCAGCTCGCTATTCGCTCGGCCCTTCGGCGCTTGCAGCGCCTCGGTCTGGCCTAACGGCCACTGCTGCACATCGCTAGGCCGGTCGTCGCTTCGCTCCTCCCCAAGGACCTAAAGCTTGGCCAAAAAGTCGAGGCAAGCCTGCAGCATTTTTTGGCTATGCAGGGGCAGCTCAGCTCCTTCTGCAAAAGGATGGCGACCGCCAAAAACATGGTCTGCCCCTTCAATAATCTGCAATTCCGCTTTGGGGCAATGCTCATCTAAATAATGGGCCGAGGTGAGAGAAACTGCGGGATCTTGGCTGCCATGTACAATTAAATAAGGGCAAGATAAGTCCGCTAATTTTGGTCCAAGGCGAAAAGCCTCTTCATGGGCCTTAAAGTCTTCATAAAGTTGATAATCGAGGGGCATATTTTGCTTAGTTCGTCCATTTCGGATAAACTGCCGCCCTTCTTTTTTCCAATAGGCCAAAAGGGCTTGATCTTGCCAGGCATAATCTAGCTCATGTACACTGGCCCAACTAATGAGTGCTTTGGCCCCTCTTTTTAGGGCCGTTAGGGCAGCAATGGGTCCTCCTCTGCTATGGCCGATGAGAACGGGGGCCGTTTTTTGAATCGGCCAATCACTTTTTTGGACAAAATCGAGTACGGCCTCAAAATCAAAGCATTCTTTGCTGTAGTTGTTTTGGCCAAAGGCATCAAGGTCCTCAAAATCAATAAGGTTTGGACCTAGGCCATTATGCGAAAAATTAAATTTGAGGAAAGCATAGCCCACTTGAGCAAAAGCATCGGCTAAGGCGTTCCAATGCCCCCAATCCTTAAAGCCCTTAAAGCCATGGGCAAAAATAAGCAGCGGCCAGCCCGCTTGAGGTGGCGCTGCAGCAGGAAATCTAATGTCTAGGGCCAATTGGCGGCCAGCGGCGGCTGGAATCCAAGCCGTTTTCTTCTCTAACATATTCTATTTTGTTCTTAAAGTAATTTTATGTGGAGAGTTCATTTTTCAGCTAAAGCATTCAAACACGGCCATTTGCAGGCCTTGGCCTGCAGCGGCTGAGGGATGGAAAAGGGTGGCCGAAGGCCAGACCGAGCCAGCTTGCTGGCGATGGGCCGAGCAGACTTGCGAGCCTGAAACAGCCCGACCCGCCCGATAATTCATGAGGGTTTCAACCCTCATTTTGTATAGCTTCGCAAAGCGATACCGCTTTGCGCTGGGTTTCAACCCGACGGAAGGGGCAGCCCCAAAACTTAACTAAAAATAATGAAATCTTGCTGAAGTCGGGCATTTTCAGGGCAAGCTGTTCCAGTTGCTTAAAGTTCTTTGTATTTTTGCAAAAAATGGGGGCTAGGCTCATCCTTTTAGGCGAGATCTTGTTCCTTTAGAAATGAAATTGTAGACACTTTTATAGCCGCCCATGAAGACCTTGATGAGTTTGAACCAGATAAAAGCCCCGATTGCCGAAGAACTGAAGACCTTTGAGGGGGTATTTGAGGAGGAGCTGCGCTCGCAGGTTTCTTTATTAGATACGATTATGCGCTTTGTGGTGAAACGCAAAGGCAAGCAGGTTCGGCCGCTATTTATCTTTTTATCGGCCAAAATTTGTGGCGAAATTGGGGAGATGAGTTATCATGCCGCCTCTTTGATTGAGATGTTGCATACGGCCTCTTTGATCCATGATGATGTGGTGGATGATTCTATGCAGCGCCGTGGATTTTTCTCGCTCAATGCGCTTTGGGGCAATAAAGTGGCGGTATTGATTGGTGATTATATGTTGGCCAAGGGGCTTTTGCTTTCTTTAAAAAATGAAGCTTACAATTTGCTGCAAATCAGCTCAAATGCCATTAAGGAAATGAGCGAAGGCGAGCTTTTACAGATTGAAAAAGCGCGTCGTTTGGACATCAAAGAAGAGGTTTATTATGAGATTATCCGCAAGAAAACGGCCTCTTTAATTGCTGCGGCCTGTGCTTTGGGAGCGGCTTCTGTGGGCGCTACTGAGGAAGAGGTGGAGCGCATGCATTTGTTGGGCGAAAAAATTGGAATTGCCTTTCAGATTCGCGATGATTTATTTGATTTTGGCGATGGAGATGCGGGCAAACCGCAGGGCAATGATATTCAGGAGAAGAAGATGACCTTGCCTTTGATTCACGCCTTGAATACGACGGATAAAAAGACCAGAAATTATATGGTCAATATTATCAAGAATGAAAACACCAACCCTAAGAAAATACAGGAAGTAACAGATTTTGTCTTGCAAAGTCCAGGCATTGCCTATACCCGTCAAAAAATGTATGATTATCAGGAGGAGGCTATAGCATTAATAAGAGCGTTTCCCGCATCGGAGGCGAGAGACGCTCTAGAAGGTTTGGTCCGTTTTGTAACGGAGCGCAAAAAGTAAAGGCGGCTTTAGGCAAATGCTTAATAAGTTGCTCTATTTACATGGCTCATTGAGTTTAAAATACAGCGCCGCCAGTATGCAAACTACCATAAATCTCATCGGCAATTTTGCGGTTGTGTTCCCAAGCCATATTTTTGTGGTTAATCGCATCTACAATATTCCCCACCATACAAAGACCTCCAGTAAATAAGTAGAGAATACCCATTCCAACTTGTCCCATCATAAAGCGATGAATACCTGAAACCCCTATCAAAAGAGCTCCTAATGAAAAGGCTAAAACCATAACAGGGTCCAATCTTCGCCCTTTATAGATACGCAAAAAACTTCTACGGTCGGCTTCATCCATATCATGGACAATACCCGATAAATATTCTACTTCTGAAAGCTCAGCTTTAGGGAGCAAAACCATAATATCTTTTCTCATGGGAATTTTATTTTAAGTTTTAAATGAATGGTCTAGAAAGATGCAACTAATTTTCTTCTTTGGCAACAAAGTCCTCTAAAAGTTGTAGCTCTCTTGGGTTGAGTGGGATCCAAACCGAGGTCCAGCGCCCTTCTTCAAAATACAAGCGGTCATTTTTGCGCCCACTATAGCGATAACCAATCTTCATTTGATCAAAAATTTCGGAATGGCATTCGGGCCCATCACGTTCATAAAGTTGTTTAAATCCAGGATCACTTTTATCCACATATAGCTTAGGCGCATTGAGCTCAAATAAAAGCTCCCCATTTTCTAACTTCCACTGCCCATCAACTACCGTAAAATATTTGCCTCCTCCAGGGATTTCATTTTTACTATAGCGCTTAAAAGAGTGGTCTTTTTCCAAAATTAAATAGGAGTCGGTTAATAAACGACTGTGGGTCCAGCCCCCAATCAAACTTTCCTCCGATTGGGCAAAGTCTGGCCCACAAGAAAATAGCGCTAGGCATAAAATAATCGCTAAATATCGCATCTAAAGTTCTGTTTTTTTGCTGTGTGCTCTACGAAATTCTTCCATTTCTTTAATTTCACTACTGCTAGCGGGCTTCCAACTTGCACCATCCAATTGCAGCTTCTCATTCTTTTGGCCTGTACAACGAAAACTAATTTCCTGGTCTTCCATCGCCTCCACATTCAACTCTGGCGCAATAAGTTCTATGGCCGCCTCAATCGTTTTTGCACTTCCTTCTGTCGCAATCTCAGGCACGCCCTTATACTGAATGCGCAAATCCTCATTCTCTAAGCTCCAAGTTCCACGAGCAACCATCAAAGCTTTGCCACCCATCGGAATATTGACCTGAATATAATTGGCTACACTATGGTCGGCCCCAAATTCCATATAGGTTTTAGAAACCAAAGTCACTTGCTTCCATTGCCCCACAACTTGCCGCTCGGCATCGGTCAACAAAAGACTACAACTGCTCAACAAAAAGAGCATAACAAAAGAAAAACTGTAGGCTACTACTTTCATAAAAGTTTATGGTTTAATTATTTATGTTCTTTTAAAAAATCTTCAAGTAAATCAACATTAGCCTGGCTATAAGCTGGTATAACTTGCCGCTCCTCTCCTTCTCCTATCACTAAATCCCCCTCCTCTGTAATTTCATAGAACCGCTCAATAGCAAAATCCTTTTCCAAATCCTTCAAAAGACCATCCTGCATTTCATTTATTTTCATCCGCATAGCAGTATTCTTCAATGCCGAATTAATGGCTATTTCTGGAGGATCTTTTTTGTCGAAGCGCAAAGATAACTTCCCATCAATCAGCTCCCAATTCATCTTTACCTTCATAAGAAATTCACCCGTAAATAGATTCGAATAAAAAAAGTAAAAGTTTGCCTGATGATTAGGATTGAGCTGTAGGCATAATATAGCGTCATCCTTCTCCTCTCCCCAATTGCCCAACAGCTGCTGCTCTTCTCGAGAAGGTTGAAAAAGACAAGTTGCTACAGTAATAGCAAGTAGAACAAATACACTAATTTTAACTAGGGTCTTCATATTTTAAATTTATTGTTTTTTGTTTGGGGCTGCCCCGCCCTACGGGCGGGTCGGGCTGTTTCGCAGCTCGCTGTTCGCTCGGCCCTTCGGCGGCACAGCCGCCTTGGTCTGGCCTTCGGCCACTGCTGTCCATCCCTCAGCCTGCGGCCCTTCGGGCCTGTCCCGCAAAAGGACCTAAGCATTCCAAGCCAGACGAATGAGCCGATAAATGCGGTGTAGAAGGATAGCAATAGCGGGTAAACCCAAAGGGTGCATTTCCCAAGATTTGGCCAAATTGCCTTGCAGTGCAAATGCCACCGATCGGCCCAAACCACAGCCCCAACAACTATCAAAACCAATAGCTCGATAAACACAAATGCTAAAATGTTCTATCGCATCAGGCTGGGCAAATAGGGCCAAATAAATCAGCGCAAATAACCAAACAGCTAATTCAAAATAGCTACGAAAAAGTTTCCGAAGGATCACAATAATCTTAAAATTTCTTTAACGCCCTGCTGAAAAAAAGGCAGGGGCGTCCGATGTCCATGCTCGCCCCAAAGGTAATGCAACTGCTCCTTTTGAGGCCAATTGGCCGCCAAAAAGGCCTGGCTGCTACTGGGCGCTATCAATTGGTCATTTTGGCCAAAGGCCAACAGCAATAAAGGCGTTTTTTCTCCGCTCTGATCGGCCTTTACCTTTACAGATCGCACGCCTAAAGCGGGATTAAACAACAAAGCGGGAAGATCTAACAAACGAGCCAGATGATACGCAAAATAACCGCCCATACTGCTCCCAACTAAGAGGTCTATCTCTTGCTCTAGCACTGCTTTTTGAGTCATTTCAAATAAAAAGGGCTGGCTTTTATATGGCATGGGCGGCGCCCAAACCTCATGGCCCTCTGCTTGGAGCCAGTTGGGTTTGGGGCCGCCCACCTTAGATTCTAGCCCATGGAAATAGGCAATTTTCATCTGCTTATTTTTGGACAATGCTCATGGTAATTACGCCCTTGGCTTTAAAGCCCTTATCTGAAGGATCGTATTTTCTTTTGAGCGCACATTTTTCTAATAGATCAATTTCTACCGCCTTGGTAAACTGCGCATTTTGAGGAAAATCCTTTACGCTAGCCATTTTGGCCTCAATAACATTCCCATCAGGATCTACCAAGATTTCAATATAAGCAGTACGGTTGCCCGACTCAAACTGAGAGAGTTGGTTGGCGCTCAATTCACAATTACAGGCGCTTAGGCAATTTCGGCCTGCGCCCAATTCGCCTGTACCTTCGCCTTCTTTTCCTTTTCCAATTCCACCTAGGTCATCTTTTTTTCCTGCGGGAGTTCCCTGCTGGCCGGGGCCTGTTTTATTTCCATTTCCAGCACCTGGAAAGCTGGGCGTATAAGTATTTGAAGAGCTTGATGAAGAGGAAGAAGAATTATTGGTATTGGTGTTTTCGCTAGGCGTATTTTGGGGTGGTGTGGGTGTGGGTTCCGTTTTCACAGCCTCCGACTCCATATTATCATCCGTTTGGACCTCCTCAATTTCTTGGGTAGTTGGCGTGGGATTATTCTCTTCTTGTGGTTGTGGGTCTGTTGTGGGCGTAGGATTTTCAGAAGCGCTGCCCCCAGCAATTTGAACATTACCAAAAGAGGCTTCTAGTCCCCCCGCCTCCTTGAGTGGATATTCATAGCTAAAGAACCGCCAAAAAATAAGCGTGAGCAGGAGAATCAAAAAGACCAGAGCCCCAATGCGGGCAATATTTCGATCTTTGCTTTGGCTCAGATGATCTGCACCGGGTTGAAATTCCATTTCTTGAGTAGACATAAGGCTATATTTTCTAACTAAAATAAGAGAGGTTTGGGCCTAGTTCCGCATTTTGCAGGCCCGATAGGGCCGCAGGCCTAGCGATGTGCAGCAGTGGCCGAAGGCCAGACCGAAGCCTGAAAGGCTGAAGGGCCGAGCGAATAGCGAGCTGCGAAACGTAGCGCCTGCCGCAGGCAGGAGGCCCCAAAACAACATACTATATATAGGCCAGTAAAAAATTTAGTTCCTCGGCAGAGTATAGAGTTGCAAATCGGCTTGTTCGAAGGCGTTGGCCACCTGAATGAGGGGGGCTATTTCTTGGGCAGTTGCTTTGGGGGGCAAATAAAAGTGAATTTGCATATTGGGGTTAAGATCTTGGTAGCGCTCGACCTTTTGTCGAAGTTTGGGGGCAAAGCCCTCAAAATCTACGGTATCTCCTTGGACCCAATAGCGGCCCTGCGGCAGGCATTCGACTCTGAGAATGGTCGTTTTGTAGCTTTGCAGCAGGGCTTGAGTAAAGAGATAGAAGAATAGCCCCATTCCTAAGATGACCAAAATGAGCAAATAGATGCGCCAGGAAGACAATTTTTGCGGAGCAAGGTTTTGTCGGAATCTGGACATAGGGCTATAATCGAGTGGCCAAAATCATTTTGACGCCCACATCATTGAGGGCATCAACTACCGAAACTAGGGTTTGGGCATCGACCTTGGGATGTACATCTAGGATGACGGTCACATCGCCAGCGGCTCGGCCATCGGCAAGGACATATTGGCCAATTTTGGCTTTGAGGGCGGGGATATCCACCTTCAGTTGATTAAATCGAATTTCCTTCGTTTCATTGACCACAATAATTGCGGGTTTATTGGAGGAAATTGGTTTGGAACGGCTGGAGTTGGGCAACTTGAGGTTGATTGCCGTCGGGTTGACCAAAGAAGAGGTCAACATGAAGAAGATCAACAACAAGAAGATAATATCGGTCAGCGAGGACATATTAAACTCGGCCGAAACCTCTGTACGTTTTTTCAGTCCCATAATAAATTGGAGCTTTTGAGGCCTTAAGGATCGGTGGCCAAGATGAGGCGAGCCTTATGTTTGTTGCTCAACGCCATAATTTCGACGATGGTGCTGGTGGGCTCGTTTTTGTCTAGATTGAGGACAATAGTCACCTCGGTTTTGATTCCTTTTTGACGATTCTTTTCTCTTTCCTCGATAATCCGAAGTTCCATTCGGCGGTCCAAGTTTTCTTTAGTGACCAGCTCTGACTCAAGAAAATACTCGCCTTCGGGAGTAACCGAAAGGGCAATATTTTGAGGAGAGGGCGTGGTACTGCTAGAGGTTGGGCGATCGAGGTTTTTGAGATTGGGGCTCGTCAGGCTAGAAGTAAGCATAAAAAAGATGAGCAGCAGAAAGATGATATCGGTTAGTGAAGACATATTGAATTCGGCCGATACCGAGCTGCGTTTACTGAGTCCCATAAGCTAAAAGGTTTTGCTCAGGGGCCTAGGCGGGCTCCTGAAGCAGGTCCATAAATTCAACGGTGGCGGCTTCCATCTTAAAGATGACGCGTCCCATGCTTGCGATCAGTGAGTTATAGCCGATAAAGGCGATAATTCCGACAAAAAGACCAAAAGCTGTAGTAATTAGGGCTTGGTAAATACCGCCTGCGAGGGCTTCTGTACTTACATCTCCGCCAGCCATATTCATAAAAGAGAGGATCATCCCGGTTACGGTACCAAAAAAGCCAATCATGGGAGCGGCACCAGAAATAGTAGCCAAGGTAGAGAGGCGTTTTTCGAGCTGGAAGATTTCTAGGTTACCTACATTTTCTACAGCGGCATTGATATCCTCTAGGGGTTTACCGATGCGTTGTAGGCCTTTGGCCACCAAACGAGCTACGGGTGTATTGGTTTGACGGCAAAGTGCTAGGGCTGATTCTACGTCTCCAGTTTGAACGAAGCCGCGAATTTGGGCCATAAAGTTTTCGTCTAGATCGCCAGCGCGCTTAATGGTGAGGTAGCGCTCGATTAGAATATAAACGGCCATAACGGCTAAAAGAAGCAGAATTACTGCAATGACAACCCCGATAGGGCCACCCGAAAAAATGACCTCAATAAGGGAAAAGCTTACCTCTTCTGGAACTACTTCGCCTGTGTCGGCTACATTAGTAGTAGGGTCTTGAAACAGAAAGAATGGAAACATAATCTGCCAGTAGATTTAGGGTTAAAAATCGATATGATGGGCTAGGAAACTAGCAATTTTAGCAATAATAAATAATATTTCGACAAGAAAAAGGCTTTGAAGGTTTAATTTCTATTTAAAGGCCTTTAAACTGCTGGATTCTATTTTTTACGTCTGCCAAGGCCTGAAGCGCCCTGATAGACCTGACTTTTAGCCTCTTCTTAAAAGAAAACTGTCCTTTAGCTATTTAGTGGATAAAAAATAGCTTGCTGAACCTTGGGATAGCACATATCTGCGCAGAAAATAGCCCACTGAACCTTAGGATGGCACATATCTGCGTAAAAAATAGCCTTCTGAACCTTAGGATGGCACATATCTACCCAAAAAATAGCCCACTAAACCTTAGGATGGCACATATCTACCCAAAAAATAGCCTCCTGAACCTTAGGATAGCACATATCTACGCAAAAAATAGCCCACTAAACCTTAGGATAGCACATATCTGCCCAAAAAATAGCCCACTAAACCTTAGGATAGCACATATCTGCCCAAAAAATAGCCGAAAAGAGATCAACTTAGAAGGCTAAGTTAGTCTAGAATGGCTTACCTACAAAACCTTAACAATTACCTCTATCTATTAACGGCGTCTTAATAAAATCTATATGCTTCTTCATAAAGAGCTAAACTCCAGCTAAAGTAGGGCTAAGACTAGAAGCGTAGCTTTGCAGCAGATTTTTCACCAAATATTATCTTTCATGAGACATCTTTATGTATTGCTTTTGAGCCTTTGGGCTAGCCTATCTTTTGGACAAGGCGAAGTGACTGGCCTACTTGTCGACCTTAATACGGAGCAGCCGCTTATTTCGGCTTCTGTCTTTGTAAAAGGAACGGCCAAGGGAACCGTAACTGATTTTGACGGCTATTTTCGCCTTAGTGGCTTGAGTGAAGGACCAAAGATTTTGGTCTTTTCTTATTTGGGCTATGAGACTATGGAAAAAGAAGTGGAAATTAAGGCTGGGGCACCTTTAGAACTAGGCAGAATTGAGCTTACCCCCTCAGCAGTTGGTGTAGACGAGGTAAATGTAATTGCTTCTGTGGCCATTGACCGTAAAACGCCTGTTGCGGTTTCTTCTGTCAATGCAGATTATATTGAAGATAAGCTGGGTAACCAAGAGTTTCCAGAAATTTTGCGCAACACCCCCTCTATTTATGCGACAAAATCTGGTGGAGGCTGGGGAGATTCTCGCATCAATGTTCGTGGATTTGATCAGCGCAATACGGCTGTACTCATCAATGGAATCCCCGTTAATGATATGGAAAATGGCTGGGTCTATTGGTCAAACTGGGCCGGCCTGAGCGAAGTAACCCGCCAAATGCAAGTGCAGCGCGGTTTGGGCGCCTCTCGTTTGGCTATTTCTTCTGTAGGGGGAACCATCAATATTATTACGAGAACGACAGATCAGAAAAAAGGCGGTAGCTTTACCTCTATGCTTGGTAATGATGGCTATTTCCGCAATGCGCTTACGCTGTCTACTGGGCGTTTGAAAGGCGGTTGGGCCGTTACGGTTTCTGGCGCCTATACACAAGGAAATGGATATATTGATGGAACTAGCTTTTTGGGCGGTTCTTACTTTGCTTCGATTGCCAAAGAATTTGGCGAAAAGCACCAACTCGTTTTCACGGCTATTGGCGCAGCTCAAAGCCATGGTCAACGCAGCTTCCGCGAAAGCCTGGCTACTTACGACTCTATCCGCGATTATCGCTATAACTCAGACTGGGGCTACCTAGACGGCAAAGAATACAATATGCGCCGCAACTTTTACCATAAACCCCAAATGGCGCTCAATCACTATTGGACTATCAACGAGAAGCTCTTCCTCTCTACTTCTGCCTACTATTCGGTGGGCCGCGGCGGTGGAACTGGCGACCGTGGAAGCATTGGCGGCCGCGCAAGCTGGGGCTACCGAGATGATCAAGGCCTCATCCGCATGGATGATATTGTAGCTTGGAACCAAGGAACTGATAATATCAACGGCTTTCCTAGCAGCGGAAAATATCAGGTGGCTGGGCTAGGATCTGTGGCTGGAGAAAATGATGGCCTAATTCGCCGTACCTCTGTCAACTCACACAACTGGGCAGGCCTACTCTCTAACCTAACCTATACAATCAATGAGAACTTTACGGCCTCTGGAGGAATTGACCTACGCTACTACAAAGGTATCCACTACCGCGAAATCAATGACCTCTTAGGCAATGATTATTGGTTAGATTCTAGAGATATTAATGCGCAATCAGATGCTGTTGACCTCAATGGAGATGGCCAAATTGACAGCAAAGAAACAGGGGCCTTGAAAAAAGAAGGCGACAAAATCCAATACTATAATGATGGTATTGTTGGCTGGCAAGGCGTTTTTGGCCAAGTAGAATATGACAACCAAAACGGACTTACGGCCTTTTTCTCTGGCGCACTCTCCAATACCTCTTATAAAAGAGTAGATTACTTCCAATACGAAGAAGGCAATCAAGAAAGCGATAGCTACAATTTCCTTGGCTATACGGCCAAAGGTGGCGCCAACTACAATATCAACGAACAACATAATGTCTTTGCCAATATTGGCTACTTCTCTAGAGCTCCTATTTTTGATGTGGTTTTCCCCAACTACAACAATGACGCTAATGAAGAAGCCAAAAATGAAAAAACCTTTGGCGCTGAAATTGGCTACGGTCTCCGCCTCCAAAAAGTAATGGCCAATGTCAATCTATACCACACTCGCTGGATGGACAAGTCCTTTATCCGCGGCTACCAAGATAGCCAAGGCGATAATTTCACCGCTAACCTCACTGGCCTCAATGCCGTTCACCAAGGCATCGAGATTGATGGTAGCGCTCGCCTAGCCAAAGACCTCAACCTTACTTTTATGGCCTCTTTTGGTGACTGGCAATGGACCAATAATGTAGATGCCCTCATCAGCGATGATAACAATGTTGTTATTGACACCGCTTTTGTCTATGCTAAAGGTCTCAAAGTTGGCGATGCCGCCCAAACGACTATGAGCCTCGGTCTAGACTACAAACTCCCCTTTGGCCTACAACTAGACGCCAACTATTATTATGCGGCCAACCTCTACGCCAACTTCGATCCTATCGACTATAACAGCGCAGCAGCAGAAGGCCGTCAAGCCCTTAAATTGCCTAGCTATGGCCTAGTTAACGGGGGACTCAGCTACCGCTTTGCCTTCAATAAAGTAGCGCTAAAGCTTCGCGCCAATGTTAATAATATCCTAGATACTAAATATGTAGCTGAAGCCGACAATTACTATAGCGCCAACCTTAGCAACGAACAATTGCTCAATGCCGCTACCGGTTTCTATGGCTTTGGCCGTACTTGGAATGTCTCTTTGAAACTAGAGTTCTAAGCCACATCCATACTTAGTTTTCAAACTTTTAGCCCTAGTAGTTTTAACTACTGGGGCTTTTTTTTGGGGCCTGCCGCCTTCGGCGGCCGGGCCCTTACAGGGCTCGCAGGTCTGCTCGGCCCTGCGCCAGCAAGCTGGCTGGGTCTGCCGCTGCGCGGCCCCCTTGCAGGCCCCTAGGCCAAGTCGCTTCGCTCCTTTGCGGCGGCTTCGCCGCCTGTTAGCCGTGGCTGCAGGTTAAAACCAGCAGCCATACAACAACCCCATTCTACATCTATAGTGCGGAGAGGATTAAAATCCTCTACCGCTTTGAACAAGGATTATTTTTTCTTCGGTTGTTTGATTTTGCTTTTGTCTCCCCCATAAATTTCATAGGAACCCTAGGGCCAAGGCCCTAGGCTATCGAAAAAATCGTCATCCCCTCATTCGAGGGGATTTCCTGTTCCACTAGACTCCATCAGCAAAGAAGGGCTAAAATGTTTATTTATGGAGGGTTTCAACCCTCCATTGAACACAAAAATGCATTCGTTAATTGGCTGTAGGTTTCAACCTACAGGCCCATATAGCAGGCCCCTAGGGCCGCAGGCCACAACAAGCCCTTTAGGGCGCAGTTCGACGACCAACGGGAGTAACCGATGTGCAGGGGGTGGCCGTAGGCCAGACCAAGGCGGCAAAGCCGCCGCAGGGCCGAGCGAACAGCGAGCCCCGAAACGTAGCGCCGCAAGGCGAAGCCGCAGCGGAGGCCCCAAAAATTTATCCCAATAAGCTATTTTTCTACTAGTTAGTGCTTGCTACAAAAAACTATAGCGAAAAACGACTAATCTTCACTCCAAATTTGATTTAGCTCATCTAATGTCTTTACTCCATGAGTAAACCGAACTTTTAAGTCTGAAAATGAAAATTTTAATTCAGGACAGGCACAACGAGGCAGCATAATAAGAGTAATGGTCACTTCTATCCTTTCAGTCGAAGGAATAGGTTTGAAATCAACATCACTAATCTCACAGTCATCCCATTCCTCAATTTCATCTACACTAATATTTTTAACTTTAGAAAACTGAATGACTAATTTTGGTCTATCACAGCAAGACTCTACTTCAACTTCGATCCATTTATTCCTAAAATCAATCGTAAAATTTGAAAAAACAGCATCGTGAAATTCTACATCTCGTAAGTCTTCTACAGTTACATTTTCCATAGTTTTTAAAAATTTATTACTTAAATAAGTAGTTATATAATCCCACTGTCCCCCAGCCTTACCACATCCCCTAAAAACCAGCTAATTACAAAAAACCTTGCGAATTAGGCATAAAAAAAGGGACAAGCCCTTTAGGGCGTCTTTGATGACCGAAGGGAATAACCGTAGCGCCCGCCGAAGGCGGGAGGCCCCAACTGCAAATCAATTTAGATAGGGCTACTAGTACAAATGAACGTCTATTTACCTAAATATATAAAAAGCATGACGCGATAATTTTGTCTTGCAACTTGGACAAGGTTTTTCACTTTTTGGAATTTCATAATTCTTTGCTCCTATATAAGCATCCAGGACAGAAGGATTTCCTATCAAACCCTCCCAACCGCAATGAGAGCATGAGATATTTTCAAGATAAATTCGCTGAAGTTTTCCATTGACCTCAACTAGATTATATGGCCCCCATCTATTTCCCAATTTACCAAACGCAAAATATAAGTTTAGAATGCTGCCGTATTCTATTATTTTACTCACAAAAATTCGCCGCAATAGAGGATTAAACTCGTCTAAATAAAATTCTGAGTTCTCTACCACTTGTGCTAAAAAAGTTTTTTTTATAATAAAAAGCTCCTGATTATCAACTTCTTTTATCTCTAAATATTCTAAAGGAATCATATATTAGGTTTTATGGATTTATTATTTTAGCTTTTATTCCACTCGGTCTTACTACACAAACAACTTCATATAAAGTCAGTTAATTACAAAAAAATCAGATTAGGCACACAAGCCCTTTAGGGCGTATTTGATGACATTCTAGCGCCCGCCGAAGGCGGGAGGCCTACTTCCTTTCTAAATAAATGTTTTGAATAATTCTTCTCCTTGGGGGGGCCTTGTTGTATAAATCGTAACTTACTGATTAGTAACAACTTCCAACTTGACAGCATTAAGCTCATTTAAAATTTGAATACGCATCAGGACTTCTTGCTTCTGCATTTTAAAGCTGAGCGAAGAGAGCCGTTCAGAGAAAAAGTGCTTGAGTCGCATCATTGCAGTTTCGCTTAAATTTCGACGATGATAGCCTAAATCTTGTTTCCAAGCAGTAGCTCCCAACTCCCAGATATATAAAATATCATCATTGCGATAACTGTCAACCAGCTCTCCATCTTTTCCTTTTTTTAGGCGAGCATTTTTACGTGGGGGAATAAACGGTACCGCTCCAGCCTTACAAATTGCTTCCCGACATTTTATTTGGTCATAGGCGCCATCTGCATAAACTTGGCGGATATTCAAGGATTTCATTTTTTTCATCATTTTGGGGAGTTGAGAAGCATCGGTTTTTCGCTCTGTGGTAATCTCTACAGATAATATTTCTCCTGTTTTATCATCCACTGCTAAATGTACTTTAATCCAGCTAGAGCGCTGCTTTTCCAAGTATTTTTTTCTTAACCATTCTCCCTGTCCTTTTGTTTTTAGTCCTGTACTATCTATTGCTACCGATCTTTCTTTAGTCCTCTTTTTAGACTTAATATTCAGTTTTAGTTTCTTGACTCTACGATATATTTGAGTAAAAGATATGGGCTTAGCATCCAAATTATATTTGGAAATAACGCATTTTAGAATACCTTCTAATTGTCGATATCCAAAAGAAAAAAGCACTTTTAAACGGAATAAATAGCGAATAAATTCATCAGAAATTGTTTTAGGTCTGCCGCGTTTTGAAGGCTTAGCTATGAGGTTTTTGCTTGCCAAAGGCGGGAACCAAACATTAAAAAGAAACTTACCTTGGGCCGTATAAAATCTGTTGGTTAGTGCGTAATTCTGTATGTTTTTTTTAGATTTGTCATGGGACAGCTCGAGGTTTTATTGTTCGTCGAAAAAACTTAAATCTACGGGGCTTGTCCCTTTTTTTATGCCTAATTCGCAAGGTTTTTTGTAATTAGCTGGTTTTTAATTTATTAGATTTATGCAACAAGGCCCCTTGGGGGATGATACCAACAAAAATAATCTTTATAATTATCCTTTTCCACCCTTATTATAATATAATTAGTATAATCTATACTCACAGAATAATACCCACGATGATCTGTTTTCAAATAAAAAGTATCTGCGCCCTGATAGGAATCATAATTTTGAGTACCTCTATCTGACATAAATCGGTCACTATAAATGACTACAGCGGTATTAGTCAAGCGCTGATTTGTGTTTTCATCCATAACAATCCCCTCGACTTTCACATTTCTTTGATCCACATTAGAAATAATAGCCAATACTACATAGGCAACAAAAAGCGCCACTGCCAAGCAGGAAAATAGCAGGCTGTATAAGAACCAACGAATAAATTTGAGGATCTTTTTTTTCTTGGCTGCTGGACTCATAGGGTTTCTTTGCATTTCAATAGGGGTAATGCCGCAAGCTAAAGAATTTGTTGCAGCTATCCGCTTTGCCAAAATAGATTTTTTAATCGCAATAAAGCCAAAGTGGGCAACTAGCTGACTGCAAAATATCTTAATCCTAAAGCGCCCCCAAAAGTAAATAGCTACTTACAGAAGACTCCTCATCCCAAGAGTTTACAGTTTTCATTTCTACCAACTGCTTAGGCAATTGGTTATCTGTTTCTAAAACAGCTATTGTTTTCCATCCTTGAGGGATCAAATCAGACTCTTTCCC
Source organism: Saprospira sp. CCB-QB6 (assembly GCF_028464065.1). Classification (NCBI taxonomy): domain Bacteria; kingdom Pseudomonadati; phylum Bacteroidota; class Saprospiria; order Saprospirales; family Saprospiraceae; genus Saprospira; species Saprospira sp. CCB-QB6. Next base: position 218,746 of record NZ_CP116808.1, read on the forward strand.
AAATTGTTGAGTGACAAACCTAAGAAATAATGATACCTCAATAGATTCTTGCCCAATAATCATATACTTAAATTCATGACCTACTAGAACATCTTCTTCTGAATAACTTAGGAACAAAGCTATTTCGTTAGCCTGCAGTGACAACCCTAAATTGCGTCTTACTGTAGCTGATACAACTCCTTTTATAGCAATTCTAGACATTTAGATAGCTTTTTTTAGGGCTACTATTTCATATAAAAAGCAAGCTACTTCCTTTCTAAATAAATATTTTGAATAATTCTTTTTCTCAGAGGAGGATAATATACTTTTCTTCTATACTTCTCTCCTCCTACCCTTATGGTAACAGCACAACTATAATCTATACTCACGGAATAATACCCACGATGATCTGTTTGTAAATATAATGTATCAAAGCCCTGACAAGAATCATAATTTTGAGTGCCTCTATCTGACATAAATCGCTCACTATAAATAATTACAGAGGTATTAGCCAAGCGCTGATTTGTGTTTTCATCCATAACAATCCCCTCGACTTTCACATTTCTTTGATCCACATTAGAAATAATAGCCAATACTACATAGGCAACAAAAAGCGCCACTGCCAAGCAGGAAAATAGCAGGCTGTATAAGAAGCAGCGAATAAATTTGATGATCTTTTTTTTCTTGGCTAGTGGACTCATGGGTTTCTTTGCGAAATGGCTTTACTTACTTTTATCAACCGCATGCTGATATCCCAAAGCCACATTCATTAAAAATAGTGCTGGCAATAAATAATACCCTAAGAGCTCAATAGCCTCCCATAGGTCTTTTCCCATAAAAAAATAGGAAATTCCAGCTGCGGCAACTACTGAAAACAATAAAATTATCCCATTTATTGAGAGGACAGTCAATTTGCGCTGCCATAATAATAAAATAGCGACTATTGGAATATAAGCAAAGAGGGCGGCCACTACGCCAAATACCAAAAAGTAGTACAAAACGGTCTGCCATTCCAAATCAAAATTGCTTTCTCGGCAAAAGCATAAGGTATACATTAAACTACTAATACCCCAAGCTAAAAAGCTAATTAGCGAGATCGGCGGCCTACTCAACATAGTTGCTATTTCTAAAAGTCCCAATCAATAAAAAAGAGAGCACTACAAATTCGGCAAACGCTTCCGAATCTGCTCAATAAATTCTTCATTTTCATGGGCAGCAGAGTCAGCGGATACATCATCTGCAAAGTCTTCATCATCTTTGTCGGTCAGGCCCAATTCTTTGAAGATGAGGCCCGCATTATAAGACTCTTTGCTATCTGCCGAGTGGAAGTTGCGCAATAGCTGTTGGGCCACTAACTCTTTGCGATACTCGAGATTTTGGTCAATTTCATAGGCCAAATCGAGTTTAGGATCTTCTTTTGAACTTTGTCCCTTGGCAAAAATGGCCGCAAAATCTCTACTGCGATGCATATTAGAGCCCAAAAAGTCTTTGCTTTGGGCATTCATCTGTAGTTGTAGTTCTTCCTTGCGCAATCGCCGATCGACCAAAATACTATCTTCTGGCAAGCCCAAATCTTCGGCCTCCAAGGGGTCTTCATCCATAGTAGGGTCTCGGCCCTCTTCGGGGACGGGGGCCAAGCGACCTTTGGCCGTGGTTTTTCGACTTTCCCGTTCCTCCGCCAAGGCTTCCGTTAAATGCAAGGGATCTTCTTGAATATCCTCCATCTCCTCCGCCAAATCTTCCGTTAAATCGCCCTCCTCTTCTAGCTCATCCTCCTCTCCTTCTAACTCTATTTCTAGTGGTTCTTCTTCTTCGGCTTCTACATCAGTTGTTGGCTCCTCTTCGGCTTCTTCTGTAGGCAAAAGTTGTTGCTCTAATTTAGCCATAGCTCGATTGACAGAAACAAGTTCATCTTCTTCCATCAAGCCTTTTTGACTTTCTTGATTAACAGGGCTGAGCTGCTCTTCTTCCTCTTCCTCCTGATATATTTTGCTAAATTTCTTCTTATACATCTTGGGCCTACTTTAAATGATTAGTTGATCTAAACTACAGTTTTTAGCTCAATTCCCCAACTTTGTTTTAGGCTTTGCCAGCAACCTAATACTTAATTTAATAAAGTGGTTATCCTTAGTTATCCGAGCTTGCGCAGAGCCGCCCCAATTGGCTGAGGGGCTGGAGCAGGGCCGCCGAAGGCGGCAGACCAAGGAGCCAAAGGCGACGCAGGGCCGAGCAGACCTGCGAGCTGCGCAATGGCCCGACCCAAGGCCAAAGGCCGCAGGGGCAGCCCCAAAAAATCCTCTTACTGAACTGTTAAAAATTCTTTGCTAAAGGGCAAAATAGGCCTAACTTAGGGCAAACTAACAGAACATGCGATCTTTTATACTTTCTTTGGCCCTGCTTCTGGCTTTGGGGCAAACGGCTTGGGCGCAATGGCCCGATGAGCGAGACAGCAAGGCGAGTTTTGATAATTCGGCGGCTGGTTTATTGAGTTTTGGCGTGGCGGGACAAACTGCTAGCTTGCTGCATCAGGAGGATTATCAGGCGCCAATGGGCGTTGGGGCTAATTTCCGCTTGCAGTTCCACAACCGAATTAACACAGAATGGGCGCTGCATTATATGCAGGCGGATTTTGGCGAAGATGTTTTTCGCAAAGACATTTTTGTTTCGGCCAATGTCCTTTTTTACCCTTTTCCGGGCAATGAAGATTTTGAGGAAAGCTGGCGGCCATTTATCTCTTTGGGCGGCAGCATGAATTATGGCGCCTTAGAGGCTAATGCCACACCTACAAATCAGGTAGACCGCTGGAACCCCGCGCTGGCCTTGGGTTTGGGGACGCATCTCAACCTAACCCCCAAATTTGACCTTAGTATTTCGACCCAATATATGCTGGAATTTGGCGAGGAATTGAGTCGACAAACAAGCAATGGCCGCTTATTGCTCCTCAGTTTACCCAGCGATCGGGTCGAACAACGCTTTCTTTTTAGCCTCAGCCTTAACTATAAAATTGCAGACCTATGGTAAGCCGAATATTTTTTGCGTTGGCCCTGCTTCTTTTTGGCCAAACGAGCTTTGCTCAATACGATCAATTGGAGGATTATGAAAAAGATGCCCCCTTTGCCTCTACGGAAGGCCTGCTCAAGCTAAATTTTGCTTTTGCTTCGGGTTTTATGCCCAATCAAATTATCTATAATCATTATTTGCAGGGCAGTCTGGCCTATTTTCCAGAAAAAAAAGTGGCCCTAAGGGCCGATTTCTCAATGCTCTTGTCTAGCCCCAGCCAAGGAAGCATTCTAAAAAACAATACAGGCATTTATTTGGGCGGTTTTTGGCATTTTGTCGACAAACCCATTTGGGACCCTTATGTTGGCCTGCAAGCCGGGCTGCATATTAGCCAAACAACCTATGAAAAGCCTGGCTTTATCTACCCTCAATATGGTGAGTTTCAGGTTTCGCCTGCCGTTCAATTTCAGACCGGTGTCAATTTTTACATCAGCAAACATTTGCACTTATCGGCTGGCGCTCAAGCTATTGTAGCAGAGCAAAAAGGCGGAAAAGTCCCCGATGATTATTCCCTTACCGAATTTCGAGCGCATTTGGGCCTTGGCCTTCAATTTGGGTTGATTGATCTGGAGAAGAAGAAGAATAAAGTGTTTTAGTTTTTCTTTTGGGGCCCGCGGCCGGCTAGGCTGCGCCTAGGTCGGCCGCCGCTATGCTGCGCCGCTCGCAGGTCTGCTCGGCCCTGCGTCGCTTTGCTCCTTGGTCTGGCGCTTCGCGCCACGGCTGCGCAGCGCTGGGCCATAAAAGCCCGCTGGAAGTCTTTTCCAGCGGGCTTTTATTTTGGACCAAAAAAAAGCGCTATGCCCGCAGATTCGGGATAGAGCTCCTTCTTGGATATTTAAGCGAGATTTTCGCCTAACGGCTAGCCGAAATCGTTTGGCTATCGTTAATTTTTAGGCCTTTGGGCAAATAAACTACAAATTTGATTTGTTCTTCACAAACTTCCCCAGCTTTCATCAGGGTAGATAGTTCTTTGGCCCAAGCTAATTTAATTTCTTGGCAAGCTGCATTGTAGTCCGCAGTCAATTTATAACGTCCTTTTTGGACCAAAAAGCTCAAAAGCTGCTCATCAATTTCTGTTACAGAAAGCTCTCCTTCAATAAAAATCGAAGGCCCTTCAGTTTCCCGTACTTCAACAGGGAAATTGCCCAAGTCAATAGCTACGGTAGTAGCGGCTTGTACAGCAAAAGACTGATAGAGTTTTTTTTGGCTTTGCGCCTTGAGCTGAGCAAAAGAAATAAAGCAAAAAACAACAAATAATAGTCTGTAAATCATAGAATTAAGAGCTTGCATTAGTACTTAGGTATTTTACGTAGTTCAAAAGCGGTTACAAAGGTAAGGCTTGCTTTTCAAATACACAAATCTTATTTAAACTTATTCTGTAGAAAGATCCTGAATAGTACTATTGTTAGCAAATTTAACGGTTTCGGGTACATAGAAAATGTAGGAAAGGGTTTCCATGCACTCCTTTCCCTTTACCATGAGTACATTATTGGTCTTTTTAGAGGATATTGTCAGTTCATTGGTCGCCAAATCAATTTCTTTGACCAAGTTGTATCGCCCCTGATTAACAATAAAATCGAGGAGACGTGGGCTCGGCACAGCAATCTCTATTTTCGTTTCAATCATTAGCCGATGGCCTTGAGAAGGCTTCACTTCCACCTTGGCTCCTACTACATTGATATTGATTGTCTGTGCCCCATCCAAAGTCATACTCTGATGAATGATTTTACTAGCCTGGGCCTGTAGCCTACAACTAGCGAAAAGACAAAAAACGATCATTAGTTTATAAAATATTCGCTTCATCAGGGTTGAAATACCTTTTTAAATAACAAGAGAATGTTATATTGGAGATGGATGCCAAGCATAAAGCCATGAGCTAGATAGACTCGGTCTTTAGCAGTTGAAAAGAAAAAATTGTGACAGTCTTTAAACTGTTCGTTTTCGCTTGGCCTATCAAAAACCAAGCCTAGTAAAAACAACTAACACTCAAATAAATAAAAAATTATTTTCTTGAGCACAGCATCCAAAATTATACAAAAAAGACAGGATTTTCAATTTATGTGGAATAAAAAAGACTATGCTATAGAGCTAAGAGGACTTCTTCTTGAACAAAATCAACAATTATTGCTTGGTCCTCTAAACTGGCAAATCCCCTTGGGTAGCTTCAATATCTTGTACGGGCCTCTGAGTAGTGCCAAATCTTTGCTTTTGGCCTTTTTACATGGACAGCTTAGCGCAACCAAAGGCGAAGGCCGCATTCTAGACTTTGACCTTTATCAATTAGACGACTTGCAACGCTCTGCATTAAGAAGACGCATTGCGCTTTTATCGCTCAAACAGCCACTTTTGCCCCAACAAAAAATGCAAGAACAGCTTGATTTATTGCTTTTAGCTACAGACTGGAGTAGCAAAAGCCAACGGCAACACCGCATAGATCAATTACTCCATTTTTTTCAGCTAGAAAATCAACGCTTTAATGCATTAGGCCAATTACAGCCCTTAGAGCGCTTACTTTTTCGCCTGATGCGTGCTTTACTCAATCATCCACAGGTCCTTTTACTTGATGAGCCCACAGCAGAACTTAATCAAAAAGATGCTCAAGCCTTTTTTAGACTAGTCCAAGCTTATGCAAGTAGTCAAGACTGTACCGTTATTTACAGTACGCACCGACGCCCTCCGGAAACAAAGCTCGCTTTTGAGTTATATTACTGTCAAGCTGGAAAAATTGAAAAACGCATAGAACTCCCCCCAAACTATTAAGCTTAAAGAGAAACGACTAGCCAGCAGTTTTGCCAGCTAGTCGTTTTCATTTTGCAGTCTTGGATTTGTAGCAGCAAATCCCCATTTTCATGATTGTTAGGTGGTCATCTTATTGGACATCCAGCAATTAGACGTCTATAAAAGGGCCAAGGTTGCTTTCCGCTCTAAAACTTTTTTCCCAAACCTAGGTAAAAGCCCCAGCTATGTGCATAAGACTGCTGATTTTGCAGAGGATCTTCCAATAAAGAAGTCAAGCCCCATCTGGTTTGCAAACCATATTGCAACTCCCAACTATCCTTAAATTTATGTCGTTGCCCCAAACGCAGAGCAATACCCCACTCCCATTGCTTATAATCAAATAAAAAATTGCCTGAAGACTGTATACTACGACTGCTTTCAAATTGTACCATTTTTCCAGCATACCCCCCTAACTCAACAAAAGCTTGAAGCTTGTCTCCCCAAAGTCGATAAAGCGATTGCTCTAGCCCTAACTCTAAACTCATATAGTTTAAGTGTATGTCCTGCTTTCCCAACAAGCCCTTATAACTGTAATCATAGGTTTTTACTAGGTTTTTACTCCACCAAAAGCTAGCCGTCAACTGCTGTTCTCTGCTCAGCGCATAACGATAGTCTAAGGCCCAGTTGAAACTAGGAGTAGTTAAACTATGCCCATTTTCGGGATGATCCGCAGCCAATAACAATGTCAAATGCTGATATTCAACCTTTTTTTGCTGAAAATCATTGGTCAATAACTGCTGCTCTAAGCTCGAACGCAAACCTATATAATGCTTTCGCTCTGGCCGTTTAAGAGTTATAGGCGCCTTAGGCCCAACTTCTTCTTGCAACTCTTCCTCTAAAGCAATTGCCTCAGGCAAAAGCGCTGGCAAATATAAGGGACTAGCCAACTCCTCTTGGCTCGCCAATGCAGAAGAAGTGACTTTTAAGTTATCCGCTCCCCCATTCAATGGCGCTCTCTTTAATTGCCCATCAATAACAGCCGACTCTTTCTGAGTATTCGCCAAAATATTGGCCTTTTTATCTGGAGCCTCCTCTCCTAGTTCCTGAGCAGCTGGCCACAAAGTGTTTGTTGGTGGCCATTGCCCCGCAGCGGTAGCCTTCATTTTAGGCCCATTTTTTTTAGCTCGATCTTGCTCTTTTTCCTTTAAGCCCGAAGCATTTTTATGCTGCTGGCTTTTTCCTGCCCCCAACAAAGGCGTCCCCTCCTCTTTCTTTTGAGAAGAGCTGCCTGCTTCAGCCCGATAAGTCGTTTTTTGGACCAAAGGCGCCTTGTTTTCTGGCCAAAAACCTTCACTAATTTCTGGTCCATAAGCTTTGCAAAATAATAGCAGTAAAGCCGCCCAACTCAAACGCCAGCTCCAAACACGGAAGCGATAACGAAATGCCAATTGGTCCAGTGGCCGCTGCAATTTCGTCCAAACCTGCTCCAACTCTAATTGCTGATCAATAGCCGACCAAAGCTCCGATGGTGCCTTAGGCGATTCTTTCTGCGCATAAGCCTCCCGTATTTTTTGATCCATTAAACTATCGTCATCCACAACTAAATCTGCAGAAATAGCCGACCATAAACCCGATGGAGCCTTAGTTTTTTGTCCCGACAATTTGTCTTTTAACTGCTCGTCTAATGCCAAATCATCAAGCTCCGCAGCCAAATTATCCCAAAGATGACTAGGCGCATAAACCCGCAATTCCTCTGGCAAGGCCCGCAAACGCTGCCCCAAAAGGTCTTTCTCTTCTTCTCTATACATCTCCCTGAAGTTTGACCAACAAATCTTTTAATAGGCTGCGTGCCCGACTCAATTGCGATTTTGAAGTCCCCTCCGAAATCTGCATCTGCTCCGCAATTTCTTTATGTGCATAGCCTTCTATCGCATACAATTTGAGTACCATGCCCGCCTTTCTCGGCAACTGATTCAATAACTCCAAAAGCTCCGCAGCATTTATTCTCGATAAAATATCATCTACCTTTAACTCTTGCTGCTGCTGATAGTTTTCAGAATGCACCTTTTCTCGCTTGCGCTTCCGATAATGGTCCAAAGCCGTATTTACCAATATCCGACGCATCCAAGACTTTAAAGCCGCCTGAAACTTAAAGCGCTCCAAATTCTTAAAGATCTTTATAAAACTCTCCTGCAAAACATCCGCAGCATCTTGGTCCGATTTGCAATAAATTAAGGCTACGGCATACAAATCATCGGCATAACGACGATAAAGCGCCTCCTGATAGCGCCGCTTATGCTTAATACATTGGGCAACCAATTCCTCATCGGTCAAATGTGAAAATTCATCTTTTGGCATGGCGTTCTGGGGGATTTGATTAGTCAATAATTCAATGCTGCTGTTTTGGGGCCTCCCGCCTAGGGCGGGCGCTACGTTGCGCAGCTCGCTGTTCGCTCGGCCCTGCAGCCCTGCGGGCTTTGGTCTGCCGCCTTCGGGCCACTGCTGCACATCGCTAGGCCAGGCGGGCTGCGCCCGCTTGGGGACCGTCTTTGCTAGGACGAAAAAACAGCCCCCAAGGTTGGATTTTCCTTTTTTGCGTTCTACAGGCCCAAAGGGCCGCAGGCTGAGGGATGAACAGTGGTGGCGCGAAGCGCCAGACCCAGTTTTTTGAGCGTAGCGAAAAAAACGCAGGGCCGAGCAGACCTGCGAGCCCACGAACAGCCCGACCCGCCCGATAATTCATGAGGGTTTTAACCCTCATTTTGCATAAGTTCGCAAAGCGGTATCGCTTTGCGCTGGCTTTCAACCCAACGGGCGGGGCAGCCCCAAAAATTAAACTGTTAGAATTTGTAGAAAGCCTGCAGCCATACCCAAAATGCTCCCCACCAAGAGGAGTTTCCATTCATCTTGTTGGAAAACGGGCCGAAGAAAATCGACAAATTCCTCTGGGGGCAGGCTACTCATCTTGTCGCTAAGTGTATGCTCAATATCTAGCGCTTGCTGAGCATAATCAAAAATCAGATGGATGTGCTCGGGCACCTCGGCCACCAAACGGCGGCAAGCAATTTCCTTGATGCGATCATAACTATCGCTGCCCGAAGTGATGCGAATGAGTGCGCTAGAAAAACCCGCAGTTTGGTCAAAACTCTCATTCACGTGCTGTTCAATAATATGAAGCAGGCGGTCAGAGGCATCGCCCTCGAACATAGCCCGAAAAATATTGGGCATGGTAATAATTTCGTTGGCCACGATATTTGCATATTCTTTGGCCACTTCTTTTTGGCGCAAAATAAATAGGCCCTGAATTTTCCAGCCAAAAAGTTTGTATGCTTTGGCGGGCTTAAAAATCATGTTGAGGGCCAAGACATTGGTCAGATAGCCGACGACTAGGCCGCCCAAGGGAAGTTGCCACCAAGCCCCAAAGGGAATCCAGATCAGCATTTGGGCAATACCGAACAAAAAGCCAAAATAAAGGCCTGAGTATTCAATAAACTTAAATTCCTTATCGCCTACATCCAAAAACATGCGATTCATCAACTCCTTATTATTGCTCAGGTGGTTGATTGTCATTTGTTTGAGGTTAAAGATTTCGGTAATATTATCCTTAACCTCTTGCATAATTTCCTCTGTAACTTTTGGAATTTCTCTAGCGGCCCGTTCAAAAACGGCTGCTTTTTGTTTTTCGGGCAAAAGTTTCCAGAGTGGAAGTTCTTCGCGCATCGCCTCATTGATAATCTCTCTGGTGAGATCGAGCATGCGGGGTTCCATCTCCTTGGCGATCACTCTGGGGTTGATGCGGTCGAATTGTTCTTCCACATCAATGAGTTTATCCGTAATCATATCTACGGAAGTATCGGCCATGCTGACTCCTTTAGATGGAATAATACCTTGCCAGCCCAGAATAGGATGGCCGTTTTTGGTCGTCCAGCCCACAAATTCTAGGGGATAAAAGGTCATTTTGAGGGCCAATTTATTGGTTCCCCAGCCCACCACAGCAGAAATGACAGGGATGAGTAGTGCCCAAAAGCTAAATCGGTCGACATAAAAGACCTGAAAAAAATCGAGGATAATGTTTAGGTATTCCATCATAAGGCCCTAAAATTAAGGCATCTCTCCTAAAGTTGGATTTTTTTGAGGCTTTTATTTTTAGTCTGGCCCAAAAAAAAGACCGCAGTTTTTGCGGTCTTTTTTTAAAACTTATTCTGCTGCTTGAGCGGCTTCGGCTTCTTGTTTATTTCGGTTGATGAGTTTGCGAATCCAGTTGGGGACCACAATCATTCCGATGAAAAGGTAGAGATAATAAGTAAAGAATCGCCAGAAAATGGTCATGACTAAAAGTAATGTCCCTCCAGCGGGTAGATAATCAGAATGAAAATTCTCGAAAGAGGATTCTGCTGCGCCAGCGCCGCCAGGCGTAGGAACGATGGCCATAATCACATACATGGCAATTTGTCGGCCCACAATAAATACCTGTTGGACAAAAAGCGAGAAATCTTGTTGGTCAATCAGTACGCTGCTGTAGTGTGCTTGTACGGCGGGATCTGTAGAATTGGCGATAAAGGCCATAATCAAACAGTTGAGGACCATAAAGCGAGAGGCCCAAGCGCCAGCCGTTGCTCCGAAAGCCTTGAGGTGAAACTGCCATTTTTGGCGACGAAGTTCGCCAGAAGCGAGTTGCATATCTTGGCCCATTTTATCGGCACTTTCTTTAAAGCGGCGCAAAAGAGGGAGGCTAGTAATAGCCATTAGTACGCGATGTACGGCTTTGGCATTGATAAACACTCCGTAGAAAAAGAGGCTCCCATAAACAGACATAAATAAATAGGCCCCAAAAAAGCCCGCTCCAAAATATTGATTAATCATTTCGGAAAAGCTAGTTGTGCCTGGCAAAATGATTAGAAAACCAAAAACAGAAAAGAGCAGCAACAGTGAAGAAAGGTAGAAAAAGGTATCTAATACAATTGTGTAAAAGATAATCATAGTGGTTCTACCTGGAGAAATTTTTTCTTGAGAGAGTGCGACTAAGGCTACGGCAGAGCCCCCCACAGAGGTGGGGGTAACGGCAGAGCTAAACTCCCAGACAAAAATCATTTCAAAGCATTTTCTCCAGCTAAAAAAGCCTTGCGTAATGGTCCTCAGTCGAAACATATAGGCAAAGTGGCGAAGCAGCACAAAGAAAAAAGCCCCAGCGATCCAGTAGAGCGTTTTGGGGTTCCATGAAATTTTTTGGAAATCTTCTAGGCTAAAATCTTGAATAAAAAGATATACGATAACGATAAGGCCAGCAGCCACGGCAATAGCAATACGGCCGGGGCTGATTGATTTAAGGGCTTCATCTTGTTTATCTTTGGGTGTAGATTGTTCTTCTGTAGAAGAAGGTTGCACAGACATGCTTAGCAAACTTTAAGATGAACTCCGTAAAAGAGTTCCGATGATTAAATGAGCTTAATCCTCCTCGGCCCAAGCCATACAAAAATCATTGTATTGCTCAGAGAGGCTTAAGATGTTGATTTTTTCTTGTTGGAGGAGTTCAAGTAGGGCCAAAAAGGTAAAAATGGCTTGCATTTGTCCATCGAGTGGCAAAAAGAGGTCCTCAAAGCTAGCGCGTTCTAATTTTTCCAATTGCCGTTTGAGGTAGTGTCTTTGTCCTTCAATGGTGTAGGGATAATGAACGATTTTATGCACGGGGCGATTTTCTCGTTCTTGTAATTTTTCTAAAAGTTGCTCATAGGTTTTGAGTAAGCGAAAAAGATTTAGATTTTCCAGTTCGGCATCAGCTAGGGCTTGGTTAGCCACAGTTTGTAGCTCTAAAACCAAATTTCCACGAGCTTGTTGTTCCTGCCGTTTAACTTCTTGCTCTCGAAGGAGGGCAAAAATTTCTTTGTAGCTTTTATAGGCGAGTAGACGTTCGACCAATTCTTGTCGGGGGTCGATTTCTTCTCCTTCTTCATTTAATTCTTTGCGGGGCAAAAGCATTTTGGCCTTAATGCGCATCAGGCTAGCGGCCACCAAGATAAACTCGCTAGCTAAGTCTATGTTCATCCGTTCTAGCTCATGCGTATAGACCAAAAAATCTTTGGTAATCGAAGAGATCGGGATGTCGTAAATATCGAGCTCATCGCGCTCGATAAAAAATAGCAAGAGGTCAAAGGGCCCCTCGAATTGTGGAAGCTTGATGGTATAAGTCACGTAGAAAAAGAAAGTTTTTCCTATTTTTGCGCAGGCTAAATTTGCAGGGGGCAAAAGTAATAAAAAAGGCCCGCATCACTGTTTAAACTGCTATTAAGTTGCAGAAAAGCCAAAAAACTTCCGTTATGACTGACAAAATATCGCCAGAAGCGGCCAGCGCCTTGGCCCAAATTGACAAAAGCCGTTTGCCCAAGCATATTGCTATTATTATGGATGGAAATGGCCGTTGGGCCGAAAAGCAGGGAAAAGCCCGTGTTTTTGGCCATCAAAATGGCGTAGAGGCCGTTCGAGCGACTACCGAAACAGCGGCCCAACTGGGCATCGAGTTTTTGACGCTCTATGCTTTTTCTACTGAAAACTGGAACCGCCCCAAAGAAGAAGTAGCTGCACTCATGACCCTTTTGGTCCAAACGATTAAGGGAGAGTTGCCCACTTTGCAAAAAAATAAAATTCGCTTGCAGGCGATTGGCGATTTGGAGAGTTTACCGCAAGCTACCCGCGACGAACTACAAGAAGCCATTGATGCTACGGCCCAAAATGATCGAATGACTTTGATTTTGGCCCTTAGCTATAGTGCTAAATGGGAAATTGTAGAGGCCGTAAAACGCATTGCGTCTAAAGCACAAAGCGGAGAATTGGCCCTAAATGATATTGATGAAAAAGTAGTGGCCAATGCGCTGAGTACAAGCGGCCTACCCGATCCAGAATTACTCATTAGAACAAGTGGCGAAAGCCGAATTAGCAACTTTTTGCTTTGGCAAATTGCTTATGCTGAATTATATTTTACACCTGTATTTTGGCCTGACTTCCGAGAGAAAGAACTCTATGCCGCCATTGCCGATTTTCAGTCTAGACAAAGACGATTTGGCAAAACTGCCGCTCAAATTTTATCTGAAGAAGAATAAGGCCAGAAAAGCGGCCCCATTGGCCCTTTGGGCCAAAATGGCTTAGGGATGGATAGTGGTGGCCGAAGGCCAGACCGAGCAAAAATGCGCAGCATTTTTTGCGAAGGGCCGAGCGAACAGCGAGCCACGACACAGCCCGACCCAAGGCCGAAGGCCGCAGGGGAAGCCCCAAAAAAACACCCTTGTTGTTAAATATCCTTAAAATCAAAAATGTCAGCAGGATTTGTAGAATTGGGCAAAACGCTCAAACCACACCATATTAAAGGCGCCATCAAAGCGCAGCTAGAAGAGGGCTATGTCCCTAGTTTAGAGGCCGCTGCGGCTGTTTTTATTGAGCATCAAGGCCAAAAAATTCCTTTCTTTTTGGAGGAATTGGAAGCTGGAAAAACTTGGATTATCAAGTTAGAGGGCATTGATGATCGCAATCAGGCTGAACAATGGAGCCGAAAAACGCTTTACCTCAGAGAAAAAGACCTTTTGGAAGGTGCTGCTCCGATTTCGGGCCTCGCTTTCGACTTTTTGATTGGGTTTCATCTCATTGATGAGGATTTGGGTGATTTGGGCGAAATTATCGACCTTTTAGAACTGCCTCAGCAAGAAATGGCCATCTTAAATATTGAAGAAAAAGAGGTGCTTATCCCCCTTCACGAGGATCTGATTGTAGAAATTTTGGAAGCGGAAAAGCAAATTATCATGCAACTTCCAGAAGGATTATTGGACCTTTAAAACAATGACTCATGGCTTACGATTTGGCCAAAAAAATAAGCGCTGCAAAAAAATATTCTGATTATTTGCCTTGGATTGAAGCCGCTTTGACGCAAAATAAAACTTCGGGCGATAATCATTCTGAATTTTATCTGCACTTTACCAAAATGAATGTGCAGCGCATGAAACGTTTGGAAAAAACGACAACAATTTGGCCCGAATTAATTGAATTGGCTAAAAATAGTCAGAAAAAATTGCTCTTTTTGGTCTTAACTGAAGCTTGGTGCGGAGATGCTGCCCAAAATTTGCCGCCCATTTATAAATTGGTGCGAGAACAGCCCAATTGGCAAATGAAAACGCTTTGGCGCGACGAGCATTTGGATTTGATGGAGGATTATAAAACGGAAGGCGGCATTGCCATTCCCAAAGTTCTCTTAATTGATGCCGACACCCTAGATGTTTTGGGAAATTGGGGCCCGCGGCCCGAAGCCGCCCAACAAAAAGTTCGCGATTATAAGGCTTTGGAAGAAAAACCGCCTTATGAAGACTTTGCCAAAGAAATGCAACTTTGGTATGCCAAAGATAAAACGCAAAGTTTGCAGAAAGAACTTCTCGATTGGTTGAGCAATCTAGTCTAAACCCTTTTCGCCCCTGCTTTTAACAAAGAGCGCAAAAACGAATTGTTTTTGCGCTCTTTGTATTTTTAATCAATTTGCTCGGCTTGGGTCCGAAAAGACAACCCTTGTTGGCCTGAAGTAGAAATCATAATGGCTTCAAAAATTGGTTTTGGCCCAGCTTCCTGCGCCCATTTTATGATAAAACTAGCGCCAGTACCGCCTTCTTTATCTTTTTCATTCAAAACTAAAGAAAGTGTTTGCAAAGGGCGCAAAAAAATGGGTTGCTCTAAATATTTCCGCAATAATTCGCCCTCTCCATTATAATAATGGAGCTGAGAAATATACAAACTATCTTTGGGCGAGCGATTGCGCAAACTCAACGTAACCGTCAATTGATGCTGACGCCCTTCATGCAGTGAAAAAACAGCGGGATAAACAGAAAGATAACTCTTTTTCTCCTCCCCTTTTATAGGCTCCAATAATTGTTGAGCCGCCGTTTGCTCTTCCCAAATGGGCCGCTTTACATCAGAAGCTGTTTCAGGCAAAACGGGCTGGCAAGCCGATAAAATAACTAGCAAAAAAAATAAAGGAATCCATTTCATAGCGCTTTTTTTGGGAAGATACTACTTTTTCATTTTTCTTCTTTATTTAGGCTTATATGTATCTATTTCACCCCTTGACTAATTAGCTCTTTCCCAAAAACTGCTTGGGCAGTTGCTGTTTACTGGCCTCTTCAGCTATTTCTCCAATTCTTTTTGCTCTAGTTTCTGCTCGTTTGGCAAGAGCAATCCAGCTTAGTATATGCTTTCGCTTAGATTTACTCAAGCTTAAAAAATAGGCTTTTGAATGGGGCTGCTGTCCAAATTCTTTTTCTAGGTCTTCTGGTATAAGCAATTGCTCTGCACTGTCTAATAGGGTCCAAGATCCATTTTGCTTGGCGATTTCTATACAAGCTAGGCCAGCCTCTTTCATTAAATTTTGCGCTATCAAATAGATAACTTTGTCTTTATTAACTTTAGACCAGGTACTATTGGGTTTTCGTCTAGAAAAAAATTGCTGATAACTAGCGGCATCGATGCTTTGTTTCTTGCTATCTATCCAACCAAAACAAAGTGCTTCCTCAACAGCATCAGTCCAACTGATGGAGTCGATGCCCGTCTTTTTTTTATAAAAGATTAGCCATACAGATTCTTGACTATCATGATTTTCTTCTAACCATTTTCGCCAATCACTACGGCTTTTCGGGTAAAATGTCTCTTGATTTTTATTGGGCATTCTTATCAGCTTTTTTTTATAGCTTGCTCCTAATATATAGAAAATAGACTAATGGAGTCTCTAGGATTTTCTTTTTTTGGGCTGCCCCTGCGGCCTACGGCCTTGGGTCGGGCTATGTCGTGGCTCGCTATTACTTGCTTCGCTGCGTCGGCTCCCGTTGGTCGGGTCGCTCGGCCCTGCGCAAAAAAACAAGTTTTTTGCTTGGTCTGCGGCTGCGCCGCACCACTTTCCATCCCTCAGCCGCTCATCCATTTTTTTTCTTGGGGCTTTTTTCTCCGGCCTTTTGAGGGTATTGTTTTTTCCTACTATTTCTAGCCCCATAGATTAAAAACCCACAGCAAAAAAGAAAGCTATTCTACATCAAAAAAAATGAGCCGAAGGTTAAAACCATCGGCCCATAAAAAATGGACTAAAAATCATTGCCTGCCTAAGAACAAACTCCTAGGCTAAGTTTTTTTGTCAGCTCGCTAAAGAGGGCCTCTTTTTTATTCAGGCATTCATTTTTAGGACAAAAAAACGGCAGAAAAATCTGGATGATTTTTCTGCCGTGGGTATTTGAAAGGGGTTATTTAAAAAGGCCCTTTTTTATTCTTCAAAAAAGCCGTAGCCTACTGCGGTTTTGGTTTGAGCCCTAACTCTTTTGCAATATGTTCGCATAGAGGTTTAAATGCATCTATAAATCCCTCTTTATCTATATTTTTCACATAAAACTTAGCCGCTTCTTCTTTTCCCTCATCACTTACTTTTGCTGTATATATAATCTTAGCTGCTTTTATATCTGTCCAATTTAAATTCCCCAGTTGCTCTTCTACAAAATCTTTTTTTGTTGTTTTACAGAACTCTATGGTTTTATCTATAGTCTTAATATTATATCCATTACCATCAAAGCATTTCTCAAATCCCCACTCAGCATCTTCATTATATTCTACTAAACCTTTGCCTATTATAAACATCCAAACGTCTAGAGGATAAAACTCTTCTAATGCAATTGAGCACTGTGGTGTAATTTTCTTTATTGTAGAAACAATAGACTCTGAAGAAGAATATTCTTTTATGTAAATAAGCTTCACCTTATAATTATTACGCTTTGGCTTTTTTTTCTCATATATTTTTTTTGCTTAATAGTTTCTTCCTCATAATCAATTAACCCGACCGCTTTGCTCTTTCTAGTAGAGTATTCCCACTGTAATAGCTGATTTAGCACCTTAGAAGAACCTTTTGAATCTATAACATTTATACATTCATCATCATACCCTAACTTTTTAAATACAGCTTTTAACACTTGTTGATCTGTAGGCCCCTCTACAAATAAAGTGGGCTTATCAATACCACCAATCTTATTCATAGCTCTTATCCATGCACTCAGTTCTTTTTTCTTCTCTAATTCTTTCAGTAAATATGTAGATTGGTTATAGAAACTTTCAGGAAGCTCCTTTTCTAAACCTCCATCCTTAAAAACACGTATAGAGTCTGTTTTTCCCTGATCAATACTATGAATAATTACATCTTTATGATTCAGTAGTGCCTTTGTTTCACTGTCATCAATGACCATTACCCGCAGCTTATGTATAAAATACTCTGAATGTGTCTCCACTAAAAATTGTACTCCATGTTTGATAGCATCAACCATAAAGTCCACTAATTTGGCTTGAAGGTCAGGATGTAAATGAATTCCAGGCTCTTCGATGATCAGCATTCCTTTTTTTTCAGAAAAAGCATAAATAGCGGTCTGTATTATAAGGGGAACCAATTGAGTATGCCCAAAACCTCTATCGGCTAAGTTGAGGGCTTCTTCTGGTTTTGCGGGGTTGCCAATTAAGGCTCGAACATTTTTCTCTTGAATAGGTGCTACAAAAAATTGTTCTTCATCCCTTGTTAGGCCAAAGTTTTTTGCCCACTTTTGGATAAATTCATTTTTTTCATTTTCCTTATTATTTCTACCAGAAGACGATTTATTTTTATCTTTCGTTTCCCTATTTCTACCCGAGGACAATTTATTCTGAATCTGTAGCAATTGAGCTAATGCTTGGTTGATATGATAGTTTTCTGATTCATCTGCCCTATATATATATTGTTGGTAACCTCTTCGCGAAGAGATATAGCTAAGATTAAATTCTTGATAAAAAGAGTTAATGACTTGAATTCCTTTAGTTTCTAAGTTTAAATATAAATCTGTCTTAGCATTTTCATCTACTGCAAGGTCTTCACTCAACAATATATCGTTGAGTAAAAGCTCGCTATTGAATACTTCCTCTGTCTTTAACTCATCTAAACTTGCTTTGGAAAGATTTCTAACAGGCCCCTCATACTTTTCAAATAAAAGTTCTGACAAATAAATTTCTCCCGATATTATTTTGTCAATCTGTTCTGTCCAATATGTTTTAGTTTCAAGGCGATCACCAATAGACTCTTCCAAGTCTGGAACGCCTAACTGCTTAACATTTTCTTTTAAATGCTTCTTGATTTTTGTTATAACAAAATTATGTATATCGGACCGAAGACTAGATTCCGTTGTTCGTATTTTTTCTACCTTGATAAAATTATGAATAGCCTCAGTCATTCTACTTTTTTCTAAGAAAAGCTCTTTTTCGACTGCCTTATATTCAATCTCTCTTCTATCACATTCAGCCCTATCTTCTACAGTTAATTCTCTAATAGCTTCATGTTGTATCGAATTTTCTTCTTGTTCCTTCTTTTTATCTAAATCGTCCTTTTCTTCTTTTAACTCATCTAGCCTTTTCCGTAGTTTCAGAAAAGTGGCTTCATCTTCGATTGGTAGGTTTTCTATTTCTGTTTCTATTACTCTAATCAGCTGATTTATTTCTGTTTTCTCTAGCTCAAATTCATTTACTTCTTCAAGTTCGGCTAAAGCCTTTTGTTCTTTTTCCTGAATTCTTCCTATTAGCTCTTCAAGCTCCTGATCTAGTTGCTTAGCTTTTTCTCTAAGTTTTTCAATATTCTCTGCCAGCTCGATAAGGTTACCCCCCGCTCTTTTCGTGTAGTCTTCAATTCTTCCATCTTCAGCTATTATTTCAGCTGAAATTTTAGGGATTAAGGAGAGGTACTTATCTTCTAATTCTATTTGTTGCCGCTCTATAATATTATTTCTTGCCTCTAGAGATAACTGATCCCATATCTTATAAAGGAATAACGCTATTTTAAAATCAGGTAAGCTTAGTATTTCATTCAATATGAATTTGTAGTTAACATAAAGTTCTGACTTTTCTGGACTTACATTTTTTTGGCCCTGAAGAAGAATATCAAAATTTTCATCATTTCGACTAACGGCCAAAAAAAACTCATTGAGCACTCCAACCTTCCCATCAGCAAAAGCAGCTTCTCGTTGATTTTTTTCATAGCTAAGTTTTAATTGAATAGCTTTTATAGCCTGTTCTGGGTCAGGCTCTTTTTCTATATCTATATTTTTCAATAAGATTTCAAACCCAATACTACAATCTTTGTCACAGTCTCGATTACGAACAGATTCAAAGCCTCCCAAACCATCAACCCCTTCACCAAAAGCAAGTTTACTCCACTGATGTCGATTCAAACTATTTTCTAATAAAAGCAAAGCCTTAGAAACAGTGCTTTTACCCGAGCTATTTCCTCCAATCAGTAGGTTCAGTTTTTTAAAGTCAAATTCAGCTTCTTTATAGAGTCTAAAGTTTTTGAGTTTTAATTTTTGCAGTTGATAAGCCATAGGTCTTTGAATCTAATTAAAAGTAATTAGGATTGTGGTATTTATCTTTTCAATTCCCAATTGAGCTCTAAAAAGCCTGTAGGAATTCCATTTTCATTTAATTTTCTAGTTTTAGGGAAGAGTAATTCATCAGGATATCGACCTCTACGAGAATTCCGCTTAACAGCTAACCAATCTCTTTGAGAAAGCACCTCTTCATCATTTTTGGTATAAGCTGCCGCCCAGCCGCCTGTCATACTTTCCCAACCTGCGCCAGCTCCCACTCTAAGAATACAACTGCTGGCTTGTTGATCAATTAAATCTAAAAGCGTTTGTTCTATTTTTTCTAATGCTGGCATATAGTCGCCAATAGGAAGAGGATTTCCCTCCGCATCCCAAAAGTCCAATTCATTCTGAACCAAGCGCAATGTATGTTTATTGATCAGTAGACATAAGGCCTGATGATCTTGTAGCAACCTTATTTTAGAGGCCTTCATAATAGGAGTCCGCATGTTTTGAATTGCCTTGACCAAAGAACTGGGAATGCGAATTTCCACACGGGCTCTTGAAGCTGTAGGTACTACCTCCCAAAATGAAGACTGACGAAACTTTTCGCCCCATTTATCTCGATATAAGTTGATAATTCGACTTTTAATGACTGTCGTATTCGTTTTAAACATTGCATCTCCTACTTGTAAAAGTCTCAAGAGATCATTGTTAGGATCTTTGCCAAATATCTTTTCTTGAAGTTGGCGGTCAGACATTCGTCCACGACGATTCTTAAGCAGACCTCCATTATTAAAAAGATCTACCTCTTCATTAAGAATAGCTGTCGCAAAAAGCGCTGTACGTAGGCTTCCTTTTAAAGACGATCCCGGTAATGCCGGAAAAAGCTGACCAAAATGAAGCAAATGCAACTGTTCTTTTAACTCATTTCTCGATGGCCGATAATCTAAATCCCGAATATTATCGGGCAAATCAATTTGTCGGCTACAAATACGGCTCGAATTAAAAACATCTCGTTGCTTTAAGAACTGGCTTAAAGCACCTGCCCCTTGATCAATAACATTGACCAAATCATTTACCTCGGCAAGACGATAAATACCTAGCGCCTCCGCTAACTTATTCAAATCAACCAGCCCTAATTTTTGCTCTTGAGGAAAATGTATATAATCAAAAGGAGGTTTCAAAAACTGGCCGTTGCCAATATGTAGTGGACTTAAACAGCGAATTTGCAATTCATAAACCTTATTCTTTGCGGCTTGATAGCGATCATTGTTCATTAGGCTTCTGTTTTTGATAAAAAAATAGGTAGCATAATAGGATTGGTCGCTCGCCAAACAGGATGAAAAACCTTTGTTTCTTTAGGATTTAAATTATGTACTTGTCCCTGAGGTTCAAACTCAGTTTGCAAACAAGCAGCTGTTTCAAAAACATATAATCCTGCTTTCCGAAAACCCGAAGCATTATTTTCTGCTTCGCAATCCGTTACTATAGAGATATAGCCTCTTAATTTACCTAGCTGATAATAACTATCCTTTAACTCAATTTGATTTAGCTCTTCTTTTGAGGGAGAATAAGTACCCAAGCTAATATAATGTTGACTTTTCTTTTCTGATTTTTTAATATTCATTCTTTGCGCCTCTATCTCTGCTTCAAAGTGACCATGCCCTGTGCTTCTGTCAGTACCAATTCCTTGATCCGCTAACAAACGAAAAGCAGCTTTCACCTTTTTCAAACTGTCTTCATTTTCTGTTTGTAAAATAAAAAATAGCCCCGCTTCTTCCTCAAAAAAGATCTTATCCATGCTGTAAGGAGTAGCCTGAACTCCCTGCTCTAAATGCACATGATCTACGATATCCGTTTTCTGAACTTTAAGGCCTTTATTCTCTGCCTTTAATTCCTCTAACTTTTCCCATACTGCCAAAGTACATTTAGACTTAGAGTATAATAGCTTATAATCAGCAGTTAATGCTAAATCATTTAAGTTTTCACCTTTTAACAAAGCAAAAAAGCAGCCTTCTTCCAAAAAGCTTATTTTCTTCAGTTCTTTTTCTGTAAGCCCTAATGAGTCCTTTAATTCATCTAGCTTGAAGGGCAACTCATAGGGAAAAGAAGCTGGTTTAGGATAAAGCCTAATTTTAGTTCCCTCCTTTTTATCCTCCCAAAAAGGAAAGGCTGAGCTTAGACGAAAACTATTCATAAAAGCCAGACCTGTCGCAGGATCAGCCAACTCATCAAAAAGTTGTAGTGCAGCAGCAAAGAGCGCAGACTGTATGCGATCAGAACTTAAATCTTTTTCTGAACGGTCATAGCGATTGGGAATTCCTCTAGAAAGGTGTAAACCGCCCTTAAAATTTTTCAAATAAAATCGGTAGTACATAGAAGTAGTGATCTATCAGTTGAAAGAATATTAAACTAAAATGCTAAGACTAGACTAACTGCTTAAGTACAGCATATTTACTCTTAAAGGCAGTAAGTTGGTTTACAGGCTCTCCTTCTTCTCCCAAGTAAAATTTTACTGATCGCTTAGTAATACTCTGCAGCTGAATTTTAATCTGGCCACTTCCTCTTGAACCATGCCCTCCTAAATAATCATCTTGCAATAAAGCCATGGCAGCAAATAGGTTAGAAAGTAGTTCGTGTTCATGTACACTACTAATTTCATCTCCTTCATGAATATTAAGCACCATTTCAAAATTGAACTTGGCTCCAGCAGGAACTCGTTCTAGTTGTCTTGGCATAGCCGCAGAAGTGATCCGGTCAATCACTACCTCTGTTTTAATTTCAGCAAATAAAGCTTCAGTTTGGTCAAGCTCATCAATAGAATCTTCATCCAAGTAAGCATCCCGAACTAATACACGGGAAGGAATTTGACTCCTTTCACCATTTGCATTTCCAAATAGCTTTACTGAAATATCTGCAGAATTTTCGGATGGTCCATTTTCCACCTTTCCCATTCGCTTTGTTCCAATTTGTCCCATCGCTAATTCGAGTAAAGAACGCAACTTCCCCTTTAATGAGCTTCCTGGAATATAAGGCTGATTGTTAACTGGGTGGCGAACAACTGAATTGTCAACCCCTCCAATAGAAAGGCTATTATTCGTCCCTCCAATATGTAATCCTGTTAGCAAAATAATGCTACCTTTTAAAATCTGCTTTTCTTTAATTTTATATGTCATGATTATTTGTATTAAAAGTGATCCACAATTTTAGCTTAGAAAGCTTAATCTCTTCCTCCACTTGCTTTATGAAATGCCAAAACAGCTTCAAACAAATCGCAAAAACGCCAAAATGCATCTTTAAACAATTTCCCTTTAAGCTCTCCATTATGCTCCCCACACTCAGCTACTGCTGTATACATTTTGTCAAACTCCTTCTGAAAAAGTTCAATTCCTCTTCCGCCTCCTCGTCGAGCCGCATAAGCCACCTTAGGGCTGAGTAATAGAAAAGACCTATATGCCTTATCCATTTTTAGATCAACCTTTAATTTATGTTCTTCAGTAGTAGACTCTGTTAAAGAAATTCCCTTCATTGTGGCCTGAATACGTTTCACTTCAGAGTACACATTCCGAATTTGAGAGGTTGTCATATAATTTTTAGCTAAAGCAGCACCTAGTTTTTGTGCATATTTAATCCCCAAACTATTTAGTTTAACCTTGATCCATTCCGGCTTAAAATCTGCCTTAAAATCATCCATAACAAATATTTATTTATTGGTTCTTTTCAATTTTTTTGCATCCTTTGCTCGAGTTTCAAACTCTGCCCAACGAGCAGCAATATTCAATAACTCTAGAAAATGATAATGAGACTTATGCTCAAAACTATCATCTCTATTTACTCCAGTATATCTATTCGTAAAGATTCCTGCCTTAATTTTTTCTAGTGCTTTTTTAGATTCCAAAAGTTCCTCTTGATAGTCTACTATATCTAGTCCAGAAGACACAATTTGATCTCCATAGCTTTCTCTGAGCAACTTTTCATAATTCTGAAATAAACTTTTACTCAAACGGCCTAAATCATAGGCAGCCATCCATATCCAACGAGGAGAGTTTTTTTCTACATTATATCCCTTCATCATTTTATAGTAGCTCTGAATCCGGCCTAAGATACTTCTAGGTAGTCCCCCTCTTTGTTTAGCCAGCTTATCTTCCTTGACCTTCTTTAAATCATTAAAGAGATGATGTACCAACTTAAACTCTGTATCCCAATGCAAAGCATGGTCTAAAAATGCAATACTATTTTTCTTTCGAAGAGCTTCCTTCCCATCTTCCTCAAACTTATGTTTTTTAGCCTGCTCTTCTAATTTCCCAGCAATTTCAGCAGCCTTTAAAATGGGAAACTTTTCTCGCACAATAGCCAGTCCTCCAGATAAAGTCAAGCGATCTTTTTCTGTCAATGAGCAACCAAAGCGTTCAAAATCTTCCTTAATTTCCATGGCCATCTTTATTAAGATGTTCCAACGCCCCACAATAAAGAGATCATCACCACCAGCATAAATAATTTGACTGTACTCACTGATTTTATTCTCCGGCTCTTCAACTGTTTTTTCATCTTCCCAAATGCGATTCAACCAGCCCTTAAAAAACCAATCTAATTGATGTGAAACAGCACTATAATAAGCCAAACTTAAATGGGGCCGTACCAATTTATTCTTAGAGTCGATATAGGGAATATGTTCTTGAAAGGTTGCGCCCAAACCATCTACATCCATACGCAAAACGCCTAAGCGGGTAAACAAACCTTCCTCTAATTTTTCTCTATTCTTAAGTTGCTCTTTCTGTTGCTCTGGAGATAGGTTGCTCGCTAATTCTTCAAAAGTTTTTGGCCGAATAGATTCATCCTCCATTTTTGCAATGGAATTCCCCCCATAAACGGTAATAAAATCTACTGTTTTAAGTGCTTTCCCGATAGATGAACTACTTTTTTCATCTACTTTTTTCAAGGCCCAAATAGTTTGCACCTTATTTCTGTCTAATTTTTTCCAAAGCTCATCTCCCATTGTAATGAATACATCTACCACAGCTAAACCGTATTCTCTAGCATGGCGCAAAGGCTGAAGATGTGCAGAAGACTCGCGAGGAGAATACTTAGCTATTCCTCCAGCTGTTTTCTTTGCAAATAAAACTTCATCCAACTCCTCTATTTTTTCATCCACAGAAAAAACTAAATACTTAGCTTCTCGTAGTCTTCGGCCCGCAATAATTTGCATGGCGCTATCTTCAGACAAGAAACTAACGCCCTTGGCCTCAAAGGTCTCTAATTTGCTCTCAAGTTTTTGTTTTGCCGCTATAAAATAATTGGGCTCTATAGTTTCAGTTTTATCTTCTGTTGTATCCCAAAACCAAATCTTCCGCTCATTCGCTGAAATCATATCCCCAGTCATGGCATCATGCCGTTGAGCAGAGATCTCTTCCTCTATTGGATCAAAAAAATGAGCCGTATTTTTTATATGAAAAGCAAGTTGCCGCTTTTTTGCTCGACCAATTTTTTCTTGAAAAAGCGTTTCTATAGCCTGAGTTAAGCCTTCCGGTTTTGACTGGTTCAAATCGGATTCCACTACTGGCTGATAAGCCATTATCACAGATAGTTTTTCAGCATACTGCTTAAATAAAGCTTTTTGCAAACGTTGAATAAAACTTCCCTCTCCTTCAAGATCTAAGGTAGCTTGCAACTTTTTTGTATGTGGGAGCAAAAGAAAGAAGTTTCCTCCAGAAGCATAAATTACCTGCCCATCTACAAGTTCTAGTTCCTTCATCAGTAGCTGCAAAACAACATCCCCCAACAGCTGAATATAAAAACTGCGACCTTTTAGGTTTTTAGAGGCATTCTTACTAGCTATTCCATAAATATAATTTTGGATACCTGAAATATCCGCTCGAACTAATGCAAAGGCTTTTTCCTCCCGTTTTTCTTCTTGCTCCAATTGACAAAGGCTATACACAACAGCAGCACGCAAACGATTGAAGTCAAAAAAAGAAACATCAGCATGAGCCTGACTCACTGAAGGCAAGCGAGAAGCATAGTGCTCTAATAAGGTATGCAGTTTTATGCTATACCTTTTCAAGTCCTTAAGCCCAGTAGTAGGCAGCTCATTCACATCCCTTTTAAAGGCCTTCCATAATTCCGCTTTTGCCACTTCTGCATCTTTTATTTCCGACTTTTTCAAAGGAAAACCCTTTTCATCTAATTCTTGTACAGAAGGAAAAATACCATAAGCTCTTTTTTTCTCTGGATTTTTCAAGCCTTCCATTGGAGACATCAAAACTTCATGCTTTGCATGAACATCTGCTCCAGCAGCAGCCAGTTTACTCGCTCTAGCTAAAAATTGCTGATAAAGTTCCTCCTGTCCTTCTACATATTCAGCCCGTTTCGCTTCCATTCCTGGAATATCTTCTAAAAGCGCTGCTATATATAACTTATATGCCTGCTCTTTGCTCATTTGATGCTCCATTATTTTTTCTAGTATATAAACAAAAGAGACCTACAGCAATCCATTTAAAATTGCTGTAGGTCTATAAGTCTTTATTTTTAATATAGGCTCTCCACCGGCCTTGTTGCATAAATCTAACAAATTAAAAACCAGTTAATTACAAAAAACCTTGCGAATTAGGCATAAAAAAAGGGACAAGCCCCGTAGATTTAAGTTTTTTCGACGAACAATAAAACCTCGAGCTGTCCCATGACAAATCTAAAAAAAACATACAGAATTACGCACTAACCAACAGATTTTATACGGCCCAAGGTAAGTTTCTTTTTAATGTTTGGTTCCCACCTTTGGCAAGCAAAAACCTCATAGCTAAGCCTTCAAAACGCGGCAGACCTAAAACAATTTCTGATGAATTTATTCGCTATTTATTCCGTTTAAAAGTGCTTTTTTCTTTTGGATATCGACAATTAGAAGGCATTCTAAAATGCGTTATTTACAAATATAATTTGGATACTAAACCCATATCTTTTACTCAAATATATCGTAGAATCAAGCAACTAAAGCTGAATATTAAGTCTAAAAAGAGGGCTAAAGAAAGATCGGTAGCAATAGATAGTACAGGACTAAAAACAAAAGGACAGGGAGAATGGTTAAGAAAAAATACTTGGAAAAGCAGCGCTCTAGCTGGATTAAAGTACATTTAGCAGTGGATGATAAAACAGGAGAAATATTATCTGTAGAGATTACCACAGAGCGAAAAACCGATGCTTCTCAACTCCCCAAAATGATGAAAAAAATGAAATCCTTGAATATCCGCCAAGTTTATGCAGATGGCGCCTATGACCAAATAAAATGTCGGGAAGCAATTTGTAAGGCTGGAGCGGTACCGTTTATTCCCCCACGTAAAAATGCTCGCCTAAAAAAAGGAAAAGATGGAGAGCTGGTTGACAGTTATCGCAATGATGATATTTTATATATCTGGGAGTTGGGAGCTACTGCTTGGAAACAAGATTTAGGCTATCATCGTCGAAATTTAAGCGAAACTGCAATGATGCGACTCAAGCACTTTTTCTCTGAACGGCTCTCTTCGCTCAGCTTTAAAATGCAGAAGCAAGAAGTCCTGATGCGTATTCAAATTTTAAATGAGCTTAATGCTACCAAGTTGGAAATTGCTGCTAATCAGTAAATTACGATTTATGCAACAAGGCCCTCTCCACCACGATTTATTTGTTTTGTCTTTAGGTTCTCCCAAATTAGCTTTCAAAAATAAAAAAAGCAAGTTTTGCCTTTCTTTTTCACAAAAAAGGAACTAGCTGTCCAGCCTATCTAGAATATTTTATTTTTTCTGTTTTTTTATAGGCCTCGCTACGCTCGTCGGCGGTTACTCCCTTTGGTCGTCGAACTGCGCCCTAAAGGGCTTGTTGTCGTTTCGCAGCTCGCTGTTACTTGCTTCGCTGCGTCGGCTCCCGTTGGTCGGGTCACTCGGCTCTGCCCTTCGGCCAGCCTTTGATAAAAATTTTAAGCTAGTTATGGAGGGGAAAAATAACGATGAATAGCTGGAAATTAAATCAAAGGATAGAAGTGACAGGGCTTTTATTTGGCCTTTGCCGCTCATCCATTTTTTTTCTTGGGGCTTTTTTCTCCGGCCTTTTGAGGGTATTGTTTTTTCCTACTATTTCTAGCCCCATAGATTAAAAACCCACAGCAAAAAAGAAAGCTATTCTACATCAAAAAAAATGAGCCGAAGGTTAAAACCATCGGCCCATAAAAAATGGACTAAAAATCATTGCCTGCCTAAGAACAAACTCCTAGGCTAAGTTTTTTTGTCAGCTCGCTAAAGAGGGCCTCTTTTTATTTTAAAAAATAAAATTCTCTGTTTTTTTATCCCAATTGCTAATTGAAAGCCGCTAATTGAAAAGGGGGATTTAAGGGCCGAAGAAAAAAGCCCAGAGAAAAAACTAAAGCTGTGCAGGCCCAGCGCTGCGCAGGGGTGGCCGAAGGCCAGACCGAGTTTTTTGAGCGTAGCGAAAAAAAAACGAAGGGCCGAACAGACCTGTGAGCCCCGCAGCATAGCGGCGGCCAAACTAGGCAAAGCCTAGTTTGGCCGCGGGCCCCAAAAAAATAATTTTCTGGAAACAGTAAGCTTTTTTGCTCTATTTTATTTTAGGCAAACAATTCCTTCAAGCCTTCTGCATGGCTGCTAGGCGCTTTGCCCAAAATTGTAGTTAAATCGCTGGGAGTATCTACAATGAACTGGCCGGCTTCCATATCTTGGCAAAAACCTAACAACATTTGTTGTACTGGCTCGGGCAAGCCCATTTTATTGAGCTGTGCCAAATAATCGGCTTCAGTGAGTGAAACAAAAGGAACATCCAATTGCTTGGCAATTTCTGCAAAGCTTAGGGCTTCGGGATGATGTAATTCATAATATTTTTTCTCTAGCTTATCGGCTAAAAGTAGTTTGGCTGCAACCTGTGCCAATTCACTACGCAAAACAAAAGGCACCGCTCCCGATTTGATGGGCAGATAAACACCTTGAGGTTGAGGGCCCAAAAAGAAATCTTTGAGTACATCCAAATAAAGTGTGTTACGCAAACTAGCCGCCGACTCAAAATTGGCCGCCATAATGTGTTTTTCCGTTTCAAAGTGATCGCTCATCATCCCTTTTAGGGCTGCATCTTCAACTGATTTCATGCTTACGCCAGTATAAAGTACGCGTTTCACGCCTGCATCCTTAGCTGCATCCACAAAATTTTTGTGTTGCTCTAGACGATTGGGATCTCCACCAGAGATGAGCATAAGTGTATCAACGCCCTGCATCGCTTGAGCAATAGCGGCTTTATTATTATAATCCCCAACGGCAAGCTCTACACCCAAATCCTTTAGGAATGCTGCTTTTTCTTCGTTGCGTACATAAGCGCGAATTTCTTTGGCCGCAATACTTTTGAGTAGTTCGCGAATAATTCCCTGCCCCAATTGGCCTGTTGCTCCATTAACTAAGATCATGTTCTTATGAAATTTATTTTGAATAGAAATTTTGTCTTTGACAAATCTACTGTAAATTTACTTCTCTTTATATAGTACTATACTATTGTATAGCGCTATACAATAGTATACCACACAAAAATGCACGCTAATGAACGAGGATTATTTTAATGGAATAAAATGCCCTAAAAAATATGTTTTGGCGCTAAATGACAGCCTAAATGTAGTGACGGGCAAATGGAAACTGGCGATTGTGAGTTGTCTTTTTTTTGAGGCCAAGCGTTTTTCTGGCATTCAAGAGATGTTGCCTCAAATTAGCCCTCGAATGTTGTCTAAAGAACTTAAAGAGTTAGAGCTCAATGGTATTTTGGTTCGTAAAGTTTATAATCAAACGCCTGTATTGATTCAATATGAACTCACGAGTTCGGGCCATGCGCTCAAAAAAGTCTTGGACCAGATGGTCGACTGGGGATTATCGCATCGCGAAAAACAAATGGTTAAAGCCTAAACTTAGGCCGCCTGTCCAAAAATTATTGGATGGGCTTTTTTGTTTTGCATCAGCTTCAATCCTTGTAAAAGCAACTGATAATAGAGGGCAATAAAGCGGTTGAGCAAAGTCAAAGGGGTTTGCAAAGGCCATAAATTTTGCGAACTGCTCTGCGATTTCTCCTTTTTCACTTCTTTCTGCGGCAAATCTTTTTGCGATTGCCCCTGTAACAAACCCAAGCTAATGAGTTGCTCATAAATTTGCGTCAGCTCTTGCAGCTCCGTATAAATTTGCTCGGGCTGGCCCAAAGCCCGAAAAATGAGAAGGAACTCTCCAAACAAAAATTTTCTGCGGGCAATAAATTCTTCCAAACCCGCCGCACGCAAGCGTTTGCGCAAGGTTGGATAAGAAATGTCGTAAAATGCCTTGAGCATTTTTTTGCTCAGTTTATAATCTTGAAGTTTTTGCTGGAGATTCATCATGGGGCTGTATTTTTTTGTTGTTTTTAAAGTTAAGTTTATTTTTTGGGGATTGCAAGCGTAAGTAAAAAAGCGGCAGAAAAATCATCCAGATTTTTCTGCCGTTTGCTAATTGAAAGCTGCTATTTGAAAGGGGGATTTTTATCCCTCATAAATTTCATAAGAACCCTAGGGCCTTGGCTAAAAAAATTGCCCTCCCCTCATTCGAGGTTTTTTTTTAGACCTTGTTGTTTGGCGCTTGTTTTTTGTCTTTTTACAGACCTGTGGGTTAAAACCCACAGCAAAAAAGAAAGCTATTCTACATCCAATAAAATGAGCCGATGGTTGAAACCATCGGCCCATAAAAAATCTTGATTGTAGCTGAGGATTTTAATCCTCGGCTACTTTTTTTTATCCTGTTTTGTACTCTTGCTGTAGGTTTTAACCTACAGGTCCAATTATTTTTTTCAGCCTAAAAATTATTTCTCACATTTAAGCCAGCTTTTTTCCCAAGAGAAATTTTTGTCCTTGTTTTTTATGGAGGTTTTCAAGCCTCCATTTTTAAAGCCATGCCTTTTTGTTGTATGGCTGTAGGTTTCAACCTACAGCCCACAGCAGTTTTTCGCCGAAGAAAAATTCCATGGTTTTTTGATCCAATTGCTAATTGAAAGCCGCTATTTGAAAGGGGGATTTTTTTTTGGACCTTGTTGTTTGACGCTTGTTTTTTTGTCTTTTTACAGACCTGTGGGTTAAAACCCACAGCAAAAAAAACTATTCTACATCAATAAAAATGGGCCGATGGTTAAAACCATCGGCCCATAAAAAATCTTGATTATAGCTGAGGATTTTAATCCTCGGCTACTTTTTTTATCCTGTTTTGTACTCTTGCTGTAGGTTTTAACCTACAGGTCCAATTATTTTTTTCAGCCTAAAAATTATTTCTCACATTTAAGCCAGCTTTTTTCCCAAGAGAAATTTTTGTCCTTGTTTTTTATGGAGGTTTTCAAGCCTCCATTTTTAAAGCCATGCCTTTTTGTTGCCTGGCTGCAGGTTTCACCCTACAACCCACAGCAGTTTTTCGCCGAAGAAAAAATTCATTGTTTTTTTGCCCAAATTGCTATTTGAAAGCCGCTATTTGAAAGGGAGATTTTTTTTTGGACCTTGTTGTTTGACGCTTGTTTTTTGTCTTTTTACAGACCTGTGGGTTAAAACCCACAGCAAAAAAAACTATTCTACATCAAAAAAAATGAGCCGATGGTTGAAACCATCGGCCCATAAAAAATCTTGATCGTAGCTGAGGATTTTAATCCTCGGCTACTTTTTTTTATCCTGTTTTGTACTCTTGCTGTAGGTTTTACAAGCGAATGCGTTGATTGTACTTCAAAAAATAATCATCACCCAAACTGGCAATCAAAAGACTGGCCTTTTCTTCTTCGCAACGGCGCTGAATCAATTCACAAGCAAGACGAATATTTTCTTGGTCCAAATGCGCAAAGGGTTCATCCATCAATAAAAGCGAAAAGGGTTGACTGAGCGCACGAATGATCGCAATGCGTTGTTTTTGGCCATAAGACAACAATTCTGTAGGCCGATCCCAATGCTCCATCATATCTAAAGCTTCGGCAGCAGCTTTGAGTTGGTCCAAATTCATGGCGGGATTTAATTCTTGTTTGAGCATTAAATTTTCAGCCATGCTGAGCTGAGGAAACAAACGCAAATCTTGAAAAATAATCGCCAATTCGTTTTGCCGCAAAATAGCCCAATCTTCTGCAGAAAATTGTCGAATATCTTTTCCTTTCCAAGAAATGCTGCCACGATAATCTTGGCGCAAACCATAAAGCAAATGCTGAAAGGTAGTTTTTCCGCGGCCCGAAGGCGCTTCTAAAAAATAAGCCGTTTCTTCTGCCAAGGCCCAATCACAAGCCCAAACTTCTGAGGTCGACAAATCTTTTTCTTGTAAAGGGAGCGGAATCAAATTTGAAAATTGAAACATCCTATTTTTTTTCAAAAATTTCGGCCAACTTGGCTTCCAAAGCCGGACCTCTTAAATTTTTGGCCAATACTCGGCCCTCTGCATCCAACAAAAGTGTAAAAGGAATGCCCCGAACACCATACAATTTTGCAGGCGCCGAACTCCAACCCTTTAAATCAGAAACATGATGCCAAGTCAACTGATCTTTTTCAATGGCATTGAGCCAACGATCGCGATTATTATCTAGAGAAACACCCAAAATTTCAAATCCCTGATCTTTATATTGTTCGTAAACTTTGCGCACATTCGGGTTCTCTCTGCGACAAGGGCCACACCAACTGGCCCAAAAATCAACCAAAACTACTTTTCCACGCAAATCAGAAAGCTTGAGCATTTCGCCCTCTGGCGTCGCCACCTCAAAATCGGGCGCCAAACCACCAATAGGCGCCGCACCACGCACTTTAATAATCTGCTGCTGAATAAAATTGTCTAAAACTTCTGATTTTCCGCCATGAATTTTCTGGTAACGCTCGGCATATTGCACAAATAATTCTTTTTGCTGAGCCGACAATAAACCAAAAGCTACGCCCAATAAAGCCGATTGATGATGGGGACTCTCCTGCCCTACCGCATCCAAAGTTTTGTCCAAATAATTTTGCACTTCCTCCACCGATAATCCTACCCGACTCACATTGGTCGCATAACTTTTAATGGCCTCATAAAAGAAAGGAATCCGTTTGAAGGTCCCATCAGAAAGATCGGTAAACTGAAAATAAGTTTGAGCCAAATAATCGCCCTCTCTTTGCTCCGCCGAACTTTTGTTATTTTGAAAAGAAAGATAAGTATACAAGCCCACAATTTTGGCCAATTCCGGCTGCTCCTTTTTCAAATCCAAATAATAAGACTTGCGGCGAAAATCCAGCGCCTCCAATTGCTTATCCAAATCCGCCAGCGCCTTAGGATCATTCATATTTTGCTTATAAGCCGAAATCAGCGCAAAAAAACTAGCGCTTTGCTCCCGAATACTATCCAACATGACCACAAAAGCCTGATTGGTCTTCGATTTTTGTACCGTATAAGCATTGATATCCTCGCAACCACCCGTCAATACCACTTTTTTCTCATTGCCCAAATAAAGCGGCCGCATCTGGTTGAGCGAAGTGCCCAAATAATAATTTCCTTCCTCCAACTCGCCACTATAAATATAGCGCTTAGCCGATTTAGTTGCACTAACTTCCATCGCACTAAAAGGCTCCACCTGCGTGCCGGTCCACTGAAAAAGCTGCAAATTTTCCAACTCGCAATCAGCAGCCAATTCCACTTCCAAACTCATCTTTTTTTGTGCGCTCAAACTGCTGGCAAGCAACAAGAGCAAAAACATCCAACTTTTTGACATCTATCTTTTTTTTGCTAATTTTTTTTGATCTTTTTTTGGGGCTGCCCCTCCCGTTGGCTCGGGTCGGGCTGTTGCGCAGCTCGCTATTCGCTCGGCCCTGCGCAAAAAACAAGTTTTTGCTTGGTCTGCGGCTTTGCCGCACTGCCTACCATCGCTAGGCCAGTCGCTTCGCTCCTTTGCAGGCGGCTTCGCCGCCTGCGGGCCAAAGAACTGACCTTCTAAAAGTACAAACTATTCTATGTATTTAAAAATTTGGGCTTTTCCTTAAAACTTGTTTAAAAAGTAATGGAGAAATAAGCCCTAGCCTAAAGTTTATCCTTAAGTTTGGGCCTTCTGAAAAATGTGACCAAATGATTCGTTATTACCGACTAGAAGACCGCAAATTGCAAGAGCTTCCTGAAATGCAAGCGCCTTGCTGGGTCAATATTTCGCCTCCTTTCAATATTGCAAGCATAGAAGCCTTAGCCGAAGAGCTAGAGCTTGACCTAGATTATTTGACCGATCCCTTAGATATTGATGAACGGACCCGTTTTGAGTTTAGCGATGAAGGCAAACTCATTATTTTAAATACGCCCGTGCTCAATGACCATAGTACAGAAGAAAGAACGCTTTACATTACCGTTCCGATGGGACTAATCTGGACGCCAGATTATTTTATTACCATTTCTTCCTATGAGAACTCAGTCTTGCAGAGTTTTTTGGGCCAAAAAGTCAAGGATTTTAATCCGATGGACCCTTCTTTATTTGTTTTGCAGATTTTGGAGCAAAACGTCTATGCTTATTTGCGTTGTTTGAAAGATATCAATGTTCGGCGGAATGTAGTGGAGCAAGAGGTTTATGAATCTTCTAAGAATCGGGACCTAAAAAAATTGCTCAACCTAGAAAAGTCTTTGGTTTACTTTGTTACTGAACTCACCACCATCAATCAGTTAATGAGTAAAATTCAAAGGACCAATTTTCTGGGTATTCGGGGCAATGAAGAAAAAGAAGACCTTTTTGAGGACATCCTCATTGATAATCGCCAAGCTTTGGAGATGGCTCATATTTACTCCAATATTTTGGGGGGCACCATGGAAGCCCTAGCCTCTATGATTTCAAATAATTTGAATGAAGTCATGAAGCGATTGACCGTTATTACGATTGTCTTGATGGTACCAACTTTGGTGGCCAGTTTTTATGGGATGAACGTCAGTTTGCCCATGATGCATCATCCACATGCGTTTTGGGCCTTGATGGGCGTAGCCGTACTCATTTCGATTATTTTGGTCCTCTTCTTTAGGAGCAAAAAACTGTTTTAGGTCCAAAACTGCGAAGCCTAGGGCAAAGCCCTAGGCGCCCCAAGGCGGCCTAGCGATGGTAGGCAGTGCGGCAAAGCCGCAGACCAAGGCGCTGCAAGCGCCGCAGGGCCGAGCGAATAGCGAGCTGCCGAACGTAGCGCCCGCCGAAGGCGGGAGGCCCCAAAAAATATATATCATTAGTTTATTTTTGGGCATAAAAAAAGACCACTACTAAAGCGTAGTGGTCTTTTTTCTGTTGGCAGTAGGCCTATCGATGAATAATAATATATCCGGTGGAGGGGTCCGTGCCATCTCCATAATCTAGGATATAGAAATAGGTACCATCGGGTAAGTCAGCGCCTTTAAATTGGCCATTGAAGCCAGTAGGTTCGCCTTCATAAACCATATTTCCCCAGCGAGAGTAAATGCGGATTTGCATATTGGGATACTCTTCATCGCAGACGATAAAGATTTCGTCGTTAATACCATCGCCGTTTGGAGAAAGACCATTAGGCATGAGGCAGCGCTCTTCATATTGGATATCGAGCACGACTAGCGCTGTATCGCAGATCGTGGGGCAAGTGGCATCGCAGACTTCATAAGTGAAAGAGTCGATACCAAAGTACAGACGATCGGGAACATAGTTAAAGGTATTGTTGGTGTTAAGCTGAGCAATTCCGTGTAGCGGAGGATTGACCAGTTGAACGCCAGCATTTGGTCGAACGGCATCGTTGAGCGTTACATCCATGCCCGTGATTGAGTCGCGGAAATTGAGTGTAAAGGCATCATCGCTTGCATCTGGTGCTGGTTCGTAGCGGACATCAACGCTATCTAGGCGAGAGGGGCAACCATTCTCGGTAACAGAGAGGTAGTACATCCCTTCTAGGGCGTCGACAACCACTAATTGGCCCATAAAGTTTTGTTGAGTTGTGCTATCGGCCAAGAACCAATTATAAACAGCTGTGGCGTTATAAACGGTGCTATCTGTCAATTCCAGTACATCATCCAAACAAAGAGGTTCGTTGAACGAAATATCTGGTGTTTGTGGAGTAGCGGTAATGCTAGCGACCACAGTTCCTGTAGCGGTACAGCTATTTTGGTCGGTAACCGTAACGGTATAGCTACCAGCGGCGGCTAATCCAGCGGGGCTAATGCTTGGTGTACCAAGCGTTGAGCTAAAGCCGTTGGGGCCCGTCCATTGGTAGGTGTAAGTAGAGCTAGTGTCTGCATTAGCATCTAGATCGAGCGTACTATCTTGGCAAGGCGTGCTTGCTAGAGGTGTAAAGGGTAGTGGAAGTGGGTTAACGACTACGGCCAAGGGGGCAGCAGAAGTATCGCGGCAACCGTCTACCGTAATAATCATCGTATAATCGCCAGAATTCACTGTATTGATATTGTTGATGATTAGGGTATCGTTATTTGGACCAATAGAAGTTCCGTTAAAGAACCACTGATAGCCAAAGTTTGTCCCTGAGTAATCACTGGGGTTATCCAGTGTAAATACAGCTTGGCCAGTGGCACAAAGGGGAGCATTTACAGCGATAACGGGAGGAGGCACTACATTGACGTCAACAAACACACTATCTGTAGAAGAACAGCCAGGAACGCTTTGTGGGCTAATCGTGACTACATAGAAACCTTCATCGGCGGCTTGCATATTGCTTCTAGTGGGGTTGGCCTGTGTTGAGCTAAAGCCGTTGGGGCCAGTCCATTGATAATTGTAGTTAAATCCAGTTGCTGGAGGATTAGCAAAAAGCGTAAGTGTTTGTCCTTCACAAAGTGGATCGTTGCTAGTTGGTTGAGGACCATCGAGGACTACCGTTACTTGAGATATACAGGTGCTAGATACTCCGTTGACATCTGTTGCGGTAATCGTAACAGGTACCACTCCAATATCTGCACAAGTAATCACTTGTGGGCTAATTGTAACACTGCCAATACCACAGGCATCATTGGTATTTACGCCTAATTGCTGAGCAGTTAGGGTATCCACACCAGAGGCCGTCAAGTTAACGAGGATATTGTTACAGTTTACTACAGGAGCAGTAGTATCAACAACAGTAACTGTTGCGTAGCAAGTATCTGCATTATTGCTAAAGTCGCTAGCAATAACCATTACGGTATTTGTACCAACATCAGCGCAGCTATAGTTAACGCCAGTCGTTGATCCATTCACGGTATAAGAGAAAATATTACAGTTGTCGCTGCTACTGCTCATATCGATAACATCTACAGGGCGAACTGTTCCGTTTCCACCATTGTCTAGGTAAAGCGTAAAGGCTTGGCAAGTTACGGTAGGAGCGAGATTATCTTCCACAGTAATTGTTGCTTGACAGCTAGAGGCATTGCCATTAGCATCGATTACTTCTAGCTGTACTTGGTTAGTTCCAATATTTGTACAGTTATAAGTAATTGCGTTTTGTCCGTTGATCGTGTAGCTCAAAGGACCACAGGCATCAAAAGAACCATTATCTACGCTAGTAGCAGGTACGGTAACTGTGCCATTCGCATTCAGTTGAACTGTAATGTTTTGGCAAACCACCACAGGAGCGATATTGTCTTCCACAGTAATTGTTGCTTGACAAACGTCACTATTTGAAGCAGGATCAATGACCGTCAAAGTAGCTACATTTAGGCCAGTATCCGCACAGTTAAAGCTAATTGAAGGTTGGTTATTGATCAAGTATGTAGTGATAGAGCAGTTATCTCCGCTATTATTATCAATCTGTGTAGCTGCGATATTGACATTCCCGAAGCTATCAAGCTGTACTGTAATATTTCTGCAGTTGGCTTGGGGAGCAATCGTATCGAGTACTGTAATTTGGGCCAAGCAGCTAGCTGTATTTCCAGAAGGATCGCTAGCGCGAATAGTGTCTTGGAAGGTTTGGTTGATTGCAGAGCAATCGTACAGCCGTTGAGGCAAGCTATCAATAGTCCAAGAAAGGATACCACAGGCATCATTTCCAGTAGCAAAATCTGTGGGTAGTACCGTAACATCTCCATTAAGACCTAGGTAAACACTACCACTTGTACAACTAATTGTAGGCAAGCTATTGTCTACTACTGTTACGTTAGATTGGCACTGACTACTTGTTCCTTGGTTATCGGTCACGGTGAGTGTTACGACATTGACACCAGCATTACTACAATCAAAAGTAGCTTGAGATTGTCCGTTGATTTGATAGCTGTTAATTCCACAGTTATCTACTGAACCATTATCTAGACTAGTAGCATCTACAGTGCCTAAGCCCGTATTTGCATTTAGTGTAACCGTCACATCTTGACAGATAGCAACAGGAGCAATTGTATCTACTACATTAATTTCAACAGGGCAACTTGCTTGTTGGTTAGAGGGATCTCTAACAATTAGGGTTGCTGAGTTCAAACCAATATTTTGACAAGTATAGCTTTGCGAGTTACTATTGTTAATTAAGTAAGTCTGAATTCCGCAGTTATCATAGCTAGCGCTATCTACTGAAGCTGCGGGTACCTGAACAATTCCAGAGGAATCGAGGTAAACATCTACTGGAATTGTTGGGCAAACAGCTACAGGAGAAACAGTATCTTGAACATTCACTACTGAAGAACAACTACTGGGGTTTCCTGTAGAATCTTGAACAGTCAAGGTTACCAAGGTATTTCCAATATTAGAGCAATCGAAAGTTTGTGAAGGCTGTCCGTTGATTAGATAAGTTGTTACACCACAATTATCTGTAGAGCCATTATCCAAATCGATTCCTTGCACCACAACTTGCCCTGATTGATCGAGCTGCACCTGTACATTAAAGTTACATTGTGCATTGGGGCTAGTTACATCGTTTATAGTAACTTGTGTAGAACAAGTGCTTGAATTTCCACTAGGATCAGTTACCGTCAAAACAGCAGTATTATTCCCAATTTCAGCACAAGTATACTGATAAGAAGTCTGACCGTTAATCAAGTAAGTAAGTGGTGGAGCACAAACATCTGTACTGTTATTGTTTAGTGTTGTTGCATTGACTGTAGCAAGGCCTGTAATTGCATTTAGGTTTACAGAAAGTGTAGCTACACAGTTAGCAATAGGAGCCGCAGTATCTCGAACAATAATAGCCGTAGAACAAGTACTAGATGTTCCTGAGCTATCTGTTACCGTAAGTACTACGTTTTGACTAGTCCCTGCATCTGTACAATCAAAAGTGAGTGCTGTTTGACCATTAAGCAAGTAGCTAGAAGGATCTAAGCTACAGTTATCAGTACTTGCGCTATCTGCTTGAGGAGCTTGAACCGTGGCCAAACCAGTATTTCCATCTAAAATAGCTTCAAAAGGAGTTCGGCAGATAGCATCAGGAGCTACAGTATCCAAGACTGTCAATTGTGCTTGACAAGTATTGCTGTTTGCGTAAATATCAGTGGCTGTGAGAATAGCTGTGCGCAAGTCTAAGCTGTCACAAGTATAAATTTGATTACTTGCTCCATTGATTGCTAGACTTACAGGACCACAGGCATCTACAGAACCGCCATCAATCACAGAAGCAGGAACATTGACAAATCCATTTTGATCCACATATACCGTTGCATTCTGGCAAAGCATAGTAGGAGCGACTGTATCTTGCACTACCACATTAGCCGTACAACTATTAAAGTTTCCACTAGGATCAAAAACTGTTAATGTCACTGTTACTGGAGCAGCAATATTGCTACAGTTAAGCTGTGCAGGTGATACAACCATGCTATCAATTGTGCACGCATCTGTGCTGTTATCATTGATTAGTGCTGGATCAATTTGAGCCAATCCATTTGAATCTACATAAACAGTAGCCGCTTGACAACTAGCAATAGGTGCCGTTACATCTTCTACCGTAATGATAGCAGAACAAGTATCTCGATTACCATTAGCATCTGTTACAACAATATTTGCCGTATTAGCTCCTAGCTGACTACAATCAAAACTACGAGTGGCAGAGCCATCGTCAAAAAGGATAGTGTTAACTTGACAGTTATCATAAGAGCCCCCATCCAAATCTGTAGCATTTACAGTAACATTACCATTAGGATCTAACTGTACAGTAATAGACTGACAAACTGCAACAGGAGGCATAGAGTCAAATACACTTACGTTAGCAAAACAACTCGCTTGAATATTAGAAGAGTCATATACAGTAAGTGTATAAAGTTGACTACCAATAGAAGAACAATTTAGAATTAAACTATCCTGGTTATTCACCTCAAAGTAAGCGATTCCACAGTTATCTGTAGAACCATCATTTAACTGATGAGGATAAAGTATTACTGTACCACTACTATCCAACAACAATTGAATATTCTGACAAGAGGCCGTAGGTGCCGTCGCATCCTGAATATTTAAGGTTGTTGTACAAGAATCATTGTTTCCATTAAAGTCTGTAGCATAAAGCGTAACGACATTGGCGCCAATATGGCTACAATCAAAACTATCCTGAGACAGCGCATAAGTTTGGATTCCACAAGCATCAAAAGAACCATTATCTAGGTTAAAGTACTGAATGCCGAGTTGTCCATTATTATCTAAGTTGCGAAAAATTGATGTGCGGCAAAGCATTGTCGGCGCAACAGTATCACGCACGGTTACAATCGCTTGACAACTATCCTGTAGCCCTGCAGCATCTTCCACAACTAGAGTTACAGCATTTGCACCGATCTCCAAACAAGTATAATCAATAGAAGAACTTCCGTTGATTAAGTAACTAACAATGGTACAGTTATCATTAGACCCATTGTCAATATCAGAAGGAACAACAGTTGCATTTCCATTTGCATCCAAGTAAACATCAATATTCTGACAGATCGCATTGGGCGTAATCGTATCAATAATTGTTACCGTTGCCTGACAAGAATCTTCATTGCCATTTACATCTGTTGCATAAAGGGTAAATACATTCGCCCCTGCAACAGCACAAGTTAGACTTACAGAAGCCTGTCTGTTAATACTTAGACTAACTGGACCACAATTATCAGTTGTACCATTATCAATATCTGAAGGCAAGATGGTCACACTACCATTCGCATCCAAATAAGCATTGATATTTTGACAAAGTACAGCAGGAGCTGTCAAATCTTCTACGGTAATCGTCGCCTGACAGTTGCTACTCAAGCCCTGGCCATCAGTTACCGTCAAGGTCACAGTATGTTGACCCAAAGTACTACAGTTATATGTCAAACTGCTTTGCCCATTAATTAAGTAACTAAGGGTTCCACAGTTATCTGTAGATCCCCCATCCACATCAATAGCTTGTACTGTTACCTGCCCTGTTACTGCATCAACCTGAACACTAATGTTCTGGCAAACAGCTACAGGTGAAATTGTATCTAATACAGTAACTAGCGACTGACAAGTATCCGCATTGCTAGATTGATCTGTAGCCACCAAAGATAATGTATTTCCACTCCCCAAATTCGCACAACTATATGTCATAGTAGTTGAGCCATTAAGGAAGCTTAAGTTCGGGGTACCACAATTATCATCACTGCCATTGTCTACATCAGTAGTACTAACGACCACTTGACCATTATTATCCAAATAGGCCAAGATGTTTCTACAATCTGCAGTGGGAGCTAATTGATCAAATACATTAACTGTAGCTACACAACTATCTGTATTTCCAGCCGCATCCCGAACAATTAAAGTAACTGTGTTGGCACCAATCTGACTACAATCAAAACTCTGAGAGTTGGCCCCTGATAAGGTTACCGTACTAACTCCACAGTTGTCAGTACTTCCTCCATTCACCTGAGCAGCAGTAACTGTAGCTGTTCCACTACTGTTTAAGAAAATATCAATAGGACTATTGCAAATCGCCTGAGGCGAAATAGTATCTCTTACCGTCACCTGTGCCGTGCAGAAGCTTACATTATTAGAGGGATCTTCTACCGAAAGCTGGGCATTTACTGTCAAACCTGCATGTGCACAATTATAAGTAAAGCTGGGCTGGTTGTTTATGAGCAACGTAATAGGACTACAGTTGTCTGAAGATCCTCCATCAATATCTACCGCATCTACCACGGTCTGACCATTGGCATCCAGAAAAACAGTGATATTCTGACAAAGAGCCGTAGGCAATTGATTGTCTACTACCGTTACTGTAGCGGTACAAGTGTCTCTATTTCCAGAGGCATCTTCTACAATCAATTGAGCATTGTTAATCCCAATGTCGGCACAACCATAGGTTACCGAGTTGGCCCCATCAATAAAGTAACTAGTAATCGCACAGTTGTCTGTAGAACCACCATCAATATCGGTCCCACTCACTACCACCTGCCCTGTCGAATTCAAGACAACTGTAATGTTTCTACAAATCGCATTGGGCGCAAGAGTATCTAATACCGTTACCTGAGACTGACAACTAGAAGGGTTACCCGCAGCATCCGTGATTTCTAAAGTCGCTAAAGCAGGGACCCCTGTCAAAACGGTCAAGTTACTACAATTGTACAACTGACTAGCCGCACTGTTAATCGTACTATCTACAATCGCACAGTTATCACCACTAGCCGGATCAATAATGTCGATAGGATAAACCGTGGCCGCCCCATTCTGATCCAAAATAGCCGTATCCGCCTGACAAAGCGCCAAAGGAAACTGATTATCATTTACAATTACTGTAGCCTGACAAGAATCTGCATTATTCGCATTATCCGTCACAACTAAACTTACTGTATTCGCCCCTAAATCATCACAATCAAAAACTACCTGATTCGCACCATTAAGCTGCAAGTTCGTTGTTCCACAATTATCCGTACTCGCACTATCTATTGTAGTGGCCAATACCGTCGCCTGACCAGAAGGATTCAAACTAACATTCAATGGACGTGTCCGACAAATTGCATCAGGAGCAAAGCTGTCTATTACAGTAACTGTCGCCAAACAGTTATCATTATTAGCATTCGCATCGGTTACTTCTAAAGTAACTGTCTGCGCTCCAATATCCGCACAGCTAAAGTTAACCTGCCCCGCATTGTTTACCGTGTAGTTGATAATTCCACAATTATCTACACTATTATCATCAACATCAGCAGGAAGTACGGTAGCCAAGCCTGTAGCATCTAGATAAGCATCTATATTCAAACATTGCGCAACAGGAGAAGTCGTATCCTGTACATTCACAATGCTAAAACAAGAATCCATATTCCCAGAACCATCTGTGCCAATCAACCAAACCGTATTGTTGTTCAATTGCGAACAATTAAAGCTAACAGAAGACTGACCATTTACCGTAAGCCCTAAAGTCGTACAGTTATCTGTACTACCATTGTCTAGGTCAGCAGGACTAACACTAGCGTTTCCAGTTGCATCTAAT
This sequence comes from Saprospira sp. CCB-QB6, assembly GCF_028464065.1. NCBI lineage: Bacteria > Pseudomonadati > Bacteroidota > Saprospiria > Saprospirales > Saprospiraceae > Saprospira > Saprospira sp. CCB-QB6. The sequence continues at coordinate 261,187 of NZ_CP116808.1, forward strand.
GGCAAACTAATACTCGCCTGACATTGCATATTGGGAGCCATCTGATCCAACACCTCAATGACCGCCTGACAAGAATCTCGGCGACCAGAAGCATCCTCAATAACTAAAGTAGCCGTATTGTTCCCCAAATTTGTACAATCATAAGTTACTGCAGTCTGCCCATTAATGCTCAATACAAAAGCAGGACAGTTATCACTACTTCCATTATCAATAGCCGCTGCACTTACTACTGCCTGTCCCGTAGCATCCAAGGCTACCGTAATGTTCTGACAAAGCGCTACCGGGTTAATCGTGTCTAGCACCGTAATATTCGCAGTACAAGAATCTCTATTACTAGAGGCATCCTCTACCAAATAAGATACAGTTTGTACCGCCCCCACTGCAGAACAATCAAAGCTAATACTCGCTTGGTTGTTAATGTATTCATTGACAATACCACAGTTATCCGATGAAGGCGTTCCCGTATTGTTTACATCAGCAGCATTCACCACAACCTGACCAGCCGCATCTAAATATACCGTGATGTTCTGACAATTAGCCACAGGCGCTACCGTATCCAAAACCGTAACCGCTGCCTGACAAGAATCAATATTACCAGAAGCATCTTCTACTGTTAAGGTTACTGTATTTCCCGTACCCAATTGCCCACAACCATAATTTAAAGTCGCTTGCCCATCAATCAAAAAGGTCGGCGCAGGATCACAAACATCCGAGCTACCATTATCTACATCTGTTGTACTCAAACTAGCCTGACCATTATTATCCAAATAAATAGTCGCTGGCTGACAAATGACCGTAGGTGGCGTTACATCACGCACCGTAATCGTTGCCGTACAAGAATCTCTGTTGCCAGAAGGATCTATCACAATAATAGTGACCGTATTGGTCCCCAAATTACTACAATCATAACTTACCGTAGTCGCTCCACCCGAATAAGTAAAGCTCAAGGGAGAACCACTATTATCTGTACTCAAAATACCTACACTATCCGCTAGCAATGTTGCATTACCCGCAGCATCCAAATCTACCGTAAGGTTTCTACAAATAGCCGTAGGCGCAGTAGTATCCAAAACTGTAACCAAAGCAGAACAACTAGCCGTATTGGTCCCCCCCTGTGCAGCAGACTGCGTTTCTACTACCGTCAAAGTGACGTTATTAGGTACCCCCAAGTTGCTTGCATTATAAGTTACGGTTGCTGCCCCGTTCAACTGATACTGCAATACATTAGCAGGCGTACAAACATCATTACTTCCATTATCCACAAAGCTACCATTGATGGTCGCATTTCCAGTATTGTCTAAATATACTGTCGTATCCTGACAAAGCGCTATAGGCGCAATCGTATCAAATACCACAACTCTGGCCCGGCAACCATTGATCGGCCCAAAAGTTTGCACATTCCCAGAAGCATCAGGCGCCTGGAAAAAGATATTATTCGTTCCCTTATTCGAACAGTCAAAGTTACGTACCGCCCCAAAAGTAAATGGCTGATTCACCTGCTCCGATACCAACTCATTGATTACCCCACAAGCATCCGTAGCCACAATAGCCGAAGCCGCAGCATAAGCACCAACTCCCGTATTATCCAAGTAAATAGTATCCCAAACCGCTGGATAAGCCGCACAAGCATCAATCTCTGGAGCCGTTACATCCTCAACAGTCACATCCGTGAAACAAAAGTCCGTATTTCCCAAACGATCCCGCAAAGTCATCTGAACCGTTACTGGCCCCCCTGCTCCAATATCCGCACAACTAGCCGTAGCAGGAGAAAACACCACCGACTGCAAATAACAAGTCGTATCCGACCCATTATCCAAATCCACAAACTCATAACTGTAGTTTCCAGAAGCATCCAAAGCAACCGTAGCCGTAGCCTGACAAAGCGCCGCTAAACTACCCGGCGTACAAGCTGTAACCTGAACACAGAAGTTCTCTACACAAACCGGAGAACTCCCCCCCCCATCATGAATGACATCAAGCGTCCAACTCCCCGCAGGATTCTCCCCCCAATAGGCAGATAAAGGCTGCGCAGCAGCATAAGTACCCGCAGCAGGCGTCGAGCCCTGAATAGCACCACCAAAAGCAAAACTAGTGACCAAACTGTTTACCGCAGTCGTTCCACTATAAGTAGCACCACCCTGAGCGGCCGTCTGTACCAAACGAACACGCGTCCCCGTCGGAGATACTAACTCAAATCCAATATCCGAAAGGTCAACACTACCCCCTACCCCACTTCCGCAGGCATTAGGCGCTACCGACCATGTCAACTCCACTTCCACATCAGCCACTTGCTGACCCGGCGCAAAGTCTCCCGGAGAACTAAAAATAACCGCCCCAGAACTAGCCGTCCCAGATGCCGTTACCGTATTTCCTGTTACACATCGCTGCACCGTCTGCCCCCAAACTGTAAGCGGAATGCTTACAGCCGAAAGACATAATGCCGCAATAATCATTAACTGTTGTAAAGGTCTGTTAATCATATATTACTTAGGTTGCTTTTTATTAGACAGTACTTTTTAGTACTACTTTGCCGACAAATTTACAATAAATTTGTAGAATCCGCCCAATCTCTATCGCTTGTTTAATTTATACTTATTTAACGTATCTTCTTATGAGTTTGCCGCCTGCCCAACTTTTTTTCTTATTCTTTTTCTATTTCTTGACTGCCTGCCAACCCACCCCAAATAGGGATACGAATAAAGCCCTCGAACAGCTTTTTGAAGCCGAAAAAAATGGCCCAAAACACCAAACTGACCGCCGTCTCCATCAATTTAAACATCTTTGGCAAAAAAGCGAATTAAATGATTCCCTCTGGCCCCATACCCTCGCTTTTATGGTCTCCCAATATGGCCCCAAACAACTCTACAAATGGCGCCAACAAGATCCCCTCATCCTCGCCCTCAAAGATAGCTTCGCCCATCACCAACTCCTCCCCTACCAAGCTATTCAACTAGCCCAAAAAGATTGGCCCTGCCTCCAAAATCTCTCCCCCAAACAACAAAATTATATCCACCAAGCCCTCTTTTCTCCCAATTAAACAACTATCCATTCTGCTGCTGTTTTGGGGCCTCCGCTGCGGCTTCGCCTTGCGGCGCTACGCTGCGGGGCTCGCTATTCGCTCGGCCCTTCGCGGGCTTTGCCCGCTCGGTCTGGCCTACGGCCACCCCTCCGCATCGCTAGGCCTTTTGGCCTTCGGCCATGACGGCTTCGCCGCTATCTGCAGCCTGAAGGCCGCAACCAATTCAGTTGGGTATTTACCTTCCTCCCCGCAGGAGCTTAAAAGCCCCTACTTCCATATAATAGAAAGTAGAGGCTTATGTTTTTAGCTCCCGCCGCTTTTAAGCCCAGATTGATAGACCAAGGGCTAATAATAAAAAGGGACTAATCTTCTTCCTGACCAACAGCAGAAATAGACCGAAAATACTTGAGCTCATAAAAGTCGACTACCCGATCAATGTCTCGATAGTAATGAAACTTTAAACGAGCAAAGGCCGCAAAAAGTCCTAAAGATAATTCCTCTCGCTGCTGCTCAAGTAATGCAGCGTTATTATTGTAGCAGTATTCTAAGCCCTGCTGCTCATTGCGGAGCCCCTCTAACTGCAGACCATAAGCAGCTACGGTAGTCCCAAGATTAAGCAGTTGAGGGTCAGCAAGTAGGCTGCGCCCCAAAGTTTTAACCAACTGAATCCGATCGTCAAGCTTAGCTCTGCTAAAAATAGTGCGCCCTTGCGGAAAAAAACTTTTGTATTGACGACTCTTGCGATCATAACTCATCTGAATCTCCGCAGCCCAACGACGAAGCAAAGGACCCGTAACTTCTCTAAGTAGCTCCTTAAACTCTGCTGTCTTGGCCCGATAAGCTCTGCGATCATCAATAGAACGCTCATACTGCTCCAAAAAAGTAAGATAGAAGGGCTCAAAGAAGATCAAGATATCCTGAATAGCAGGATCTGTAGCCGATTTGAGACGAAGCTTGCTTAGATGATCTGTAGACAACTGATACATTTTTTTGACAGACCCTCTTGTATCAGTATAAAAGAAATTTCTAAGGGCTATCCATTTTGGGGTTCTATACATAGGAGTATAATTATGGGGTATGATAATATTACCTCCTAAATATATCTAAATAATACTCCAATAGCAACTATTCCCTCAGGAACATATAACTTTTTAATAGTTGCTATTTCAGGCTAGCGGCAGAATAGCTCTCCTGGCTTTACAAATGCCGTTACACAAATCCACAATAGCTTCCCCTTCTTTACAAATGCCATTACACAAATCCACAATAGCTTCCCCTTTTTTACAAATGCCGTTGCACAAATCCCTAATAGCTTCCTCTTCTTTACAAATGCTATTACACAAATCCACAATAGCTTCCCCTTCTTTACAAATGCCATTGCACAAATTCACAATAGCTTCCCCTTCTTTACAAATGCCATTGCACAAATTCACAATAGCTTCCCCTTCTTTACAAATGCCATTGCACAAATTCACAATAGCTTAGCCGACGAATTGCTTAGGGGTTTCTGCAGCCATGGCTGAAGGCCCTAGGCTAGAATTAAAACCCACAGCAAAAAGGGAGTCCATCTAAACCCTAATAAAATGGGCCGAAGGTTAAGACCTTCAGCCCATAACTAGAGGAGGATCAATTGACTAAGACGAAACAGATAAAAGGCCAAAAGATTTAAATCAATGAGGGTTTCAACCCTCATTCCATAAAAACATTGCGAAGCAATACCACATTTGCTGTGGGTTTCAACCCACAGTATCGGCCTAGCGATGTGCAGCAGTGGCCCGCAGGGCCAGACCGAGCCAGCAAAGCTGGCGAAGGGCCGAGCGAATAGCGAGCTGCGGAACGTAGCGCCTGCCGCAGGCAGGAGGCCCCAAAACATCTGCCTAAAGTTCTACCAAGAGATTGCAGCCTCTGAGGTCTGATTGATCGAGTCGGCCCAGGACCTCAAAGCTAGCATCGGCATACTTTCGGCCTAGATCATCGGTAGCGATGAAGGCGCAGCTATCCAGATTGGCTAGGTCCACAATATTGATGGCCCCATTGTGCTGGGGCTCCTTATATATATGTAGGGGGTCGCTATGCTCGCGGATATAAATGCCCATCTGAGTGGGTGGTTGAAAAATCCCTTGGCCCAAAGAATAGGCCTGCGATAAGAGTTCGGTCATGCCATATTCCGAGTGAATCTGCTCGATGCCAAAGGCCTGCCCCAAAATCCCGTGCAGCTCCTCCCGCAGCATCTCTTTGCGGCGGCCCTTCATGCCCCCCGTTTCTAGCACAATATCTTGAGGGCCCAAGGGGAATCCCCCGGCCTCGGCAAAATCGAGCAGGGCAAAGCTTACGCCCCAGAGCAGAACCTTTTCGCCGGCGGCCTTGGCCTGCTGCATCTGCTCCTTTAGAGTATCTATATTATAGAGATAAAAACCGCTGCCCGCCTTAGCCTGTTTGAGAAAATGCTCGATCATGTAGATCAGCGAAGAGCCCTCCCGCTCCAGATAAGAGGGCAAAAGGGCCAGGATGCGGTAATCGGAGAGGGGGCCATATTGGGCTTCAAAGCAGCGGACCGACTGCTCTTCATATAGGGCCAGCTGTCGAACAAAATGTTGGCTGCGCTGCTGTCCTGTGGTCCCACTGCTACTAAATATTTGTTGCTCGCGCCAATCCCCGCTGACAATCCGCTTCGTTTTAAACAAAGAGATGGGCAAAAAGGGAATATCTTCCAGTTGATTTACGTTTTGGGGCTTGCGGCCCAAAAGATCGACCCATTGCCGATAGATCAAATTATGTGTATATTGATAGCGAAAAACCTTTAGGGCCATTTGCGGCAAATCAGAGGCCTGCATCTGCCCAATTTCTTTCCATAACTCCTCACGCCAAGCATCGGCTGAACTCATAACTATTCCAATTTTTTATGAAAGGATTTCTATTGCTTATCGCCTTTCTGGCCCTTTTTAGTGCCTGCCAAAAGAACGACAATCTGCCTTCGGTGCCAAAAATAGAATTTCTAGGCTTTTCTAAAGAGAGTTTAGTTCAAAATGGCCAAGATTCTATTCTTCTTCGCTTTGCTTATGAAGATTTGGAGGGCGATTTGGGCTATGCCTCTGGGGATAATATCTTTATTTATGACCCCAGAACGGGCCAGCAGTTGGCCAGCTATCAGTTTCCCTTAGACCCCAACTCGCCCCAAACCCAAGAAGGCGAGCTGCAACTGATTGTCTACTCTGCCTGTTGTGTATATAATGATACGGTGCCCAACTGTGGGCCGCATCCTAGCGTCTTTAATCAAGATTTTTCTTATGAACTGCAATTGCTCGATCAGGCGGGCCAAGCGAGTAATCGCCTGCTTTGCCCGCCCATTCGCCTGCTTTGCCACTAAATGACAATTATGAATAAATCTATTTTTGGGCTCTTTAGCCTTGGCCTTTTGCTCAGTTTGTTTTGGGCCTGTGAACCCGCTCCCATCTTCCCCGAAGAGCCACAGATTAGTTGGAATCGTTTTTCTGTGGATACCCTTCAGCAGTTTACTGGAGAGATGAAACTAATTGTCAACTTTACCGATGGCGATGGCGACATTGGTAAATCGGGCGATGACACCACCTACAACATGATTATTATTGACAACCGCAGCCAAGACAGTATTTTTTATGTGATGCCTTATGTTCCTCAGCAGGGAGTAGCCAATGGCATTTCTGGAGAGGTGGAAGTAGACATGAGCACGGTTTGTTGTATGGTGCCTGGTTTCCCGGTCCTTTGTAGCGATATTCCCAACGTCTATGACTCTCTTACCTACAGCATACTCATCCGAGATCGGGCAGGCAATTGGAGCAATGAAATAGAATCTGAGCCCCTTTATCTTCGCTGTTTCGAGTAGCTTTTTTTGTATTTTTTGGGCCCGCGGCCGACCTAGGCGAAGCCTAGCCGGCCGCCGCTATGCTGCGGGGCTAAATTTATGAGGGTTTCAACCCTCATTTATGTATTATCGTGAAGCGATACCATTGTTGCGGTGGGTTTTAACCTACCGAAACGGTCCTTTGCAGCGCTGGGCCAAACTTCTCCCAAGCATTGACTATTCCTAAACGACAGCTGTAGTTTATCTTTATTTCACAATACCACACTCATGCGTTATTTTCTAACTCTTCTTTGCTTGTTCGGGCTCTATCAGAAGCCTCACCTCTGTTATTTTGATGATGGAGACTATCATTTTCAATTTTTTGAGCCTCAGATTTCTACAGATTTGGGCGTTCGCTATTTATTGGATTATGAACCGGGGCTTTGGCATGGCCGTAATCAAGATTTCAATCACAATTTGAGTGATTGGCAGCAGCAAATTGGGCAAGAGGTCACAATTACAGACCTTCAGCAGCTCATTTATCAAACCGCTAAAGAGGAAATTGCTAAGTATGAAAAAGACCGCAAAGCCTTAGCACAGGCAGCAGCAAATAACTCGGTCTTGAAGGCTTGGAGTCAAGACAAGCAGCTCAAAAAAGAAATGGCCGACTATCTCTGCTTTGCCAAAGAGGTGGCCTTACATACGGGAGAACAGACCTATAGCTGGGAGTTGGATAAAGCCATTTCTCAAGATCAAAGCCGTCTGCTAGAAGCAGGTGAAAAGGCCATAAAAAATAGCCGTTTAGACTTCATTCAGCAGCGTTATGCATTTCAGTTGGTGCGTCTTGCCTTTTATACGGCTGGACCAGAAAGTTGCCAAGCCTATTTTCAGCGTTATTTTGCCCAAGGGCCCAAAAACTACATCTACTATCGCGCCTTAGAATATAAAGCAGGTAGTGAAGAAGGACCAACAGCCAGTCATGCCTTTGCGGCAGTCTTTACCCATTGCGCTGACCGCAGAGCGTCTAGCCTCAATAGTTTTGCACAAAAACTAGCTGATAACTGGGAAAAAGGCTTGGCCCTTTGCGAAAACGAGGAAGAAAAAGTGGCCTTTTATACGATGCGCGCCCTAGTGCATGGCGGCAATGTAAGCAAGGAGTTAGAGCGCGTGCTTAAACTCAGCCCCAATAGTCCTTTGGCCGAGCTGCTCTTGGCCCGCCTATTTAAACATTTGGAAAGTGAAGCCTTTCAGTATGGTTATGAAGAGTATAAAAAATACCCCGAGAAGCAGGGCCAACAGCAGCAGCAACTAGGGAGTTTAAAAAAACAATTGGAGCAGCAATTAGCCCAGCCTAACTTGGCTCGGCCAGAACTTTGGCAGTTGGCTATGGCCTATATTCAGCTCTTCCAAGGGCAATTTGATGAGGCTATGCGACTCAGTCGCAAAGAAAACTACAGTGATAAGATGAAGGGCGAGGCAGCTCGCATTCATTTTGTGGCCCAACTGGCTAGTCTAAAAGAGCTAGATATGGGAGCTGCGGCCCAGCTTTGGAAAGAGCTACAAACGAACAACTTGCTTAAGGAGCAGCATCAATTGCAGCGTTTTACTCAAGAGGTATTTGCGGAGAAGTTCTATAATCAGGGAGATTATGCCCGTGCTTTTTTGGTCCAAAACAATTTGGGGGCGGCCAAAGACCAGTTGAATGATAAATTGCTCAAAAGCTTTGAGCAATTTATCAGCAAAGCGCGCTGGTCCAACTACTTTGACAATTATTTGCTAGAAAACAAACTGGGGCAACAGCCAGAGGAGCAAATCAAAGAAATGCGTGGGGTTTATCATTTGCAGCATTTTGAATTGGAAGCGGCCATTGCCGCCTTTAATAGCTGCAGTGCTGACTTTCGGGCCGAGAGCAATAGCTTTAATTCTAGTTATTTGGATAAATCTATTTTTAGCCGCAAGATCAACCCCGCTGCCTTCTATTTTGATATTGAGCAGCAGAACATCTATCGGTTCTATGAGGATCATCCCTTTTTGGACCAAAAATACAATCTACTCAGCTTTGCCCAGACGCTCTTAACCCTAAAGAAAAAGGCGGAGAGCAAGGGACCGCAGCAAGCAGAATACGCTTATATTTTAGCTCAGGCCTTGTATAATATTGGGCCAGCGGGTTGGCATCGCCCTGCTATCTATTATAGTACAGACAATGGGGGACATTCTGCTTGGTACGACTTCAGCAAAGAAGATAAATTAGCGAAGAGTTTTGCTTCTGCTAATTGGGATCACAATCGTTATTACAATCCTGACATCGCTATTAAGTATATTCAGCTTGGGCTTAGCACCACTAAGGACGATGAACTAGCGGCTAAGTTAAACTACTTGGGGGCACAGATAGAGATTAGTCGCCCCCATATTCTTGGCCAATATTGGGACTGGGAAGACAATGTAAAGAAGAGCAAGCATGCAGACTATCTTAAGGCGCTTAAAAAATATAAGGGCAGTCGCTTTGAGCAGGAAGTCTTGAATGAATGTTATTATTATCGAGCACTCTAAACAGCCAACGGGCTTACTTCAGTTTTGAAGTAAGCCCGTTTTTTTGTGTCCTACAGGGCCGAAGGCCCGCAGGCTGAGGGATGGGCAGCAGTGGCCCGAAGGGCCAGACCTAGGCGCTTGCGCCGCAGGGCCGAGCGAACAGCGAGCTGCGATACAGCCCGACCCGAGCAAAGCGAGGGGCAGCCCCAAAATATAGTTCTAAATTCCTTCATCAATGACTTTATACATTGTATCAAAACCGAATAAAATATTTTTTCACTTTAAAAGTAATACGTCACAAATACAGTAAACCAAGGCTTAACAAACCCGAAAAGCGCAGATACCAGAACAACAAAGTACAGCGCAGCTATTTTTAAAATAAAATTTTACAGATATAGAGAACACCCAAAAAAAACCATTAACTCAAGGCAGACTACTTAACAAGGATTTCCATTTAACGCTGAAATTAAGTTTTGAAGAAAGGAACCAAAAGCTATAGCTTTGCATCTAGTACAAAGAAATTTATTTTAACATTTTTTTTAGAACTAGAACCATGCAAAAAATGCAATTCTGGGCCCTTCTTTTGTTCCTGCTTATTGGACAAAAGGGTTGGGCGCAAGATTTTGACGATTACCGCTGTCTTTCGGCTAGCGGTGAGGTCCCCAAACGTTTCTTACTCAATTCTGCGCAGAAATATGAGTTAGGATTGGCCCAACTAGATCCGGGCTTAAGCAACAAAGACCGTAAAACTCAGGCGAAATTTCAGCAACAAACTATCTACACCATTGATGATTTGCTTCGTTCGGGCAAGGTCCTTTTTGGTACGCCCATCAATGATTATGTGAACAAAGTTGGAAATCGTTTGCTGGAGCATACTCCTGAGCTCAAAGGTAAAGTAGATTTCTTTGTTATTCGCTCTTCTGCGGTGAATGCTTTTGCTACGGCCACTGGGGTGGTTTGTGTCAATATGGGCCTTTTAGCCCAGTTGGAGAATGAGGCCCAGTTGGCCTTCGTGCTTTCTCATGAATTGATGCACGTACAAAAACAACATAGCTTGAGCCAGTACGAAAAAGACTTGGCGATTCTACACGAGAGCAAGCAAAGAAGTCTGTTGAAGAAAGCAGACTTTAATAGCGCCCTCTTGGAGTCTAACTCTTATTCTAGAGAGCTCGAATTTGAAGCGGATAAAGGGGGCTTAGATATTTTCCTGAAAACCCAGTACAACACAGCAGCCCTAAAGTCAGCCTTTAGTCTACTCAATTACGCTTATTTGCTGTATGATACCACAGCTTTTGATCTTCAATATTTCAATGAGGGAAGTTGTCAGCTAGATCCCTCTATCTTTTTGCCTGAGGATAGCTTGAATGCTATTTCAGCCTGGGTAGATGATTCGGAAAATACAGATACCTTAAAAAGCACACACCCTAGCACACTTCGTCGTTGGGAGGTCGTAGAAGGGACAATTTCTGGAAAGACCACTGGCGATCAATTTTTTATTGAGCCCAAAGCAGAGTTTGAGCGCATCCGCAAAATTGCTCGTTTTGAATTGGCCTCTTACTATTTGCATAACTTCCGTTTTGAAGATGCGATTTATGTGGTTCAATTGCTCCGCAAAGAAGAGCCCAACAGTCGTTATCTCAGAGAAGTGGAAGTTCAGGCCCTGCATGCCAGCTCTCGTTTTAGTATGTATGGGGCGAGTAGTTTCATGAACAGTGATTATCGTCGCCAGCTAAAAACGTATAGCAAAATTGAGGGTGGACAACAGCAGCTTTACTTCATGAGCAGTAACCTTCGTGCAGTAGAATTGGCTAGTTTGGCCCTTTATAAGGCTTGGAAGTTGCATAAAGATTATCCAGAAGATAAATACTTTGAGAACTATTATCGGGATGCTATCTATGTGTTGCAGCAGCATATTCCTAGCTTTGATAAATTGCCTGAGGCGATGTCAGCGGCTGAAATCAAAGCCTATTTGGCCAAGGCCCCTGCCGCACAAGAGTATCCTATAGTAAAAGTAACCAAAGATAGTTTACCCAAAGCTTTGCAAGATGTAAAGCTCAAAACGCTGTTCAATAGTTATCGCAAAAGCTATGGCTATAGTGATTTGAATAAGGGCTACAACATTGCTCGCTATATACTTTCTGATCTCTTGATCGATGAGACCTTCAAAAGCGACTACGAGCAGGTAGAAGACTATCATCAGCAATTGATGCAAAAAGATTCAATTGATCAAGCTCAAGCAGAAGCTCGCAAAGCCAATAAAAAAGCCAAAGAGCCAGGTTTGGGTATTGACTCTGTTCTTTATGTTAATCCTTACCTACTAGTTGTTAATACCCATCCGCATTTATGGAAAGAAACTAACTCTAGTTTAGACTTTAAAAGACGGGATAAAGTCTTAGCAAAGTTCTATAAGGAAGTTTATAGAGCTGCAAAAAAAGAAGGTCTACATGTTCAAACATTGGATAACCGCAATGTAGAAGAGCTAGATGCAGAGCGCTATGCAGAAGTAGCCACGATTAAGGACTGGCTTCGCTTCCGTGTTAATTTAGACAGCCGCCATCATCCTATTTTTAACCAAAGAGAAGTAGACAGAATCTGTAAAAAATACGGCAGCCCTTATATTGTTACTGGGGGATATATTCAACAGGGATATGATCGCAAAATCAATAGACCTATTCAAATTGCTGTTGCGGCTGGTGCAGCCTCAATTATTACAGGGGCTATTTTGACAAAGGTAGGAATGTCCAAAGAGGAGGGGAACGATTATTTTGGGTCAAGTTCTGCTTTATTGATAACAGGAGTGGTAGCAATTGTTGCTGCTGGCTATGTCAATGCTGACCTAAAATTCGGTATTTTTAGTGAGCAGCTTTACTTTAGCTCTATTTTTAATACTACTAATTCGACCTATGAAACTATTGGTTTTTCTAATAAAATAGGGATACCTAAACTAGGTAGCCTGCCTAGAAGAATAAAAAACCAAATTCGCAAAGACATCAAACGGATCAAAAAGCAAGACTAATAACCACTAAATATGAAATCAATAATTTGCAGCTTTTTGCTGCTATTTATAGGCCTTAGTCTTCAAGCGCAAGGCACTTACTACAAAAATATTGAGGCCTTACTAAAAGATGAAGGCCAAACTATCAAGGAAGTAAAAAAAGCTCGACTAGTTAGGTTTACCGTGGAGAAAAAAGAGTGCTTTGCCTATTACATTAAGGCTAAGCTAGCCAATGGGGAAACACTCAAATCTATTTGGGATGTTGAGCAGCCCGCCTTTTATAAAAAGGATGGACAGCTCTATTGCCTAAAGCGCACACAAGTAGGCGTAAAAGTTACCGACAAGAAAGTCATCCGTATCTACCAAGATGATTTTTTTGAGCTACAAACCATTGGCAACTTTTTCTACTTCAAGTTAGTCAAAACACATCCTTTCATCAATGACTTTAAGAAAAACGCACAATTCAAGATCAAAGCCTTTGAAAGCGAGCACTATAACAGCATGCTTTTCATGGGGGCTAGCAAAATGACTTGGGGCTTAGTTCAAAAAGAAAAGATGATTGGAAGCCTAGAAGATCTTGCGGAAATCAGCAATGTAGGCCGTGACCTTTACCTCCGCTGCCTCAACTACCTAGAACAAAAGGCCGAAAAAGAAGGCCTCGCTATCGATGAAGTTTCTTTTAGCCTAAAAGAGTTTGAGGATATCCTCTTCAAATTTGAAAGCGGAGAAATCTAAACTTTTAAGCGTCCCAATTGGGGCGCTTTTTTTTTTTGCTTTTTCAGGGCACTTTGGCCCAAATGTTTTTGGCGTTCTACAGGGCCGAAGGCCCGCAGGCTGAGGGATGGGCAGCAGTGGCCCGAAGGGCCAGACCTAGGCGCTTGCGCCGCAGGGCCGAGCGATCAGCGAGCTGCGAAACAGCCCGACCCGAGCGAAGCGAGGGGCAGCCCCAAAAGAAAAGGATCAGATTTCTGAGGATAATAAAATTCCTTTTTTTATAGCGAAATGCCTACATTGAACAGATAAAATGATCCCCCTAAAACACAATCCTGATGGTATCTAAAAGTCTTCGCCTAGGTTTTATTATGGGAGGTGGCGTCTCCTTAGGCAGCTTCTCTTCAGCTGCACTCTGCGAATCGATTAAACAATTGTTGGTCTATGCCGAATATGAAGATGGAACTGGGCAAAAAAAGCCTTATGATCGCATTGAAATTGATGTCCTAACCGGCTCTAGTGCTGGAGCGATTAGTCTGGGAATTATGCTACGCGGTCTGGCCAACCCCAGAGATCAATATAGCTTTTTGGGCTACAATTCCTACCCCCACTTCCGTCAAGAATTGCAAAAGGAAGTGCTGGGCCAATTTGGAGAAGCGGCCTATAAAATGATGAGTGAATATCCCGAAAAGTTTGAGGATCTACTCGCCATTCAAGGGGTTCAAAAAATACAAGAACACATCTGGGCCAAAGAAGTCAATCTAGACGAACTACTGGCCCAAAACAAGGATAAAGTCAAAACGCAGGCAGGCCTGCTAGACCGTAGTTATATTGACGCTATGGGCAGCCGCTATTTTGGCTTCCCCCAACAACAACCCAAGCTAGACCACTGCAGACTCTTGGCCCCTAGGGTCCTCTTTGCCTGTACGCTCAGCAATTTGCAAGCGCTCAACCTAGAAGGTGCTGCCAATAGCTCGCCTTTTGGCTCGGCCCTAAACGATGCCGAGGTCTATAAATCACATGCCGAATTGCGCTGCTTCGACCTCAATTTTGGTGAGGTAAAAGAAGAGTTTTTCCACTACTACCCCATTCCTTGGCGGCAGTTTCACTTGGGCCCAGATTATTGCTACCAAAACAAAGATCAACAAAAAGAAATGGGTAGTTTGCTCAATATGGCCTGCTGGCATGAGCTCTCCGCCAGTTGTATTGCCTCTGCAGCTTTTCCCCTCGCTTTTGAACCCGTTCGCCTCCGTCGATACCGACACGAATTGCAGGATCGCTGGCCCCAAGCGCTAGCCGCCGAAGACAGCCATATTTTTACTTATGTAGATGGCGGAATGTTCAATAACGAGCCTATTCGAGAGGCCATGCGCCTAGCCAGTTATTTGGACCAACTCCATAAAGCTGGGCCAGATTACGACCGGCTCATGCTCTTTGTCGATCCTATCGTAGGCGAAATTCGAGAGAATTTCCAAGAGGGATCTACCCAAGTTCTTGGCCTTCAACGCTCTTGGCTGACGGGTAGAGCAAAATGGGGCCCCCGATCCCCCTTGGCCCGCATTAGCGACAAACTCCCTAAACTGGTCTCGGCCCTTTTACACGAATCTCAACAAGGCGAATGGCGAAAAATTAAAGCTGTTGTCGACCGCTTTGGTGAACGAAAAAAACTCCGCCAATACCAAAAATCGCAATACGCAGGCCGCCAATTGCCCGCCGCAGAACGCGCAGAATTGCGCAGTTTTGTAGAAATCGAACTAGGCAAACTGCGCCAAGCGCTCCAACTCCCCCCCGCTTACCTCCAACTGAGCCAAGAACTCAGCAGAATCTTGAGCGAGGAACAAGATTTCTTTGCCGATAAATTGCCCTGGCAAGATGCGCAAGCCCTTTGGGATAGCCTCTACGCCTATGTAGAAGAACAAGAAATTAAAGCCGAAGAACAAGCCGCTTGGGACCTTAGCCTTAGCTTTTTAGCCTTGGACCTTGGCCTAGCCTTAGTCGCCAAAGAACAAAAGGCTAAAATCATTGGTATTGCGCCCTTTGATTTCTATCAATCTGAGACAGAGCCTTATAATCTACTCAAACTGCCCGGCCTTGGCCTCTCTGGTTTTGCAGGCTTTGCTTCAGAAGCTGCTAGCCGCTACGAAGCCCGCTATGCGGCCTATTGTAGCTTCCGAATTTTACGGGAATTGGGCTATAGTAGCGCCCCCAAAGACCTCATGAAACTCCCCCCAGCCTTCTCTCTCGAGCAATTTGATGAGCCTATGCTCAATGGAGTCCGCAATTCTTTGCTCAACCGATTTTCTCAATTGGTCCCCTCCGAATATCAACGGGCACTCCCCTTCTTAGAAGGCTTTTTATCCGATAGTTTAGATCGCTTTATTGAGCAAAATATCGGTCCAAAACGCAAATGTATTAGCATCGAGCTCCGCCTGCATTTGGCCGACAATAACTACTGCCTCAGAGGCTACAACGAAGATGGCCAACACAAAAAGAACCAACTCAATGCTAAAGATTGGGCCGGCCGAGAATATATCGTCACTCAAGTCGATTACTACCCACAAATTCAACGCTGGACAGGCCCCAACCTTGCCCCCAATAACCAACTTTGGCTAGATCGTATCCGCCTGTTCAATAGCCAAGAATTTATGCCCCTCCCCTTGCCTGAATTACCTGAGGGACATCCCGCCTATCTCCGTGCTTATCCCGTTTTTGAGCTGGACCTACGCACAGAAACAGAGATTGGCGCCCCCCGAACAATTGCCGCCTCAGAATGGCAACTTTTGCCCGATCCCGGAAGTTTGGATGCCGCTGAATATTAGTTCCTCTTTTTGGGGCTGCCCCGCCCTTCGGGCGGGTCGGGCTATGTCGTGGCTCGCTGTCCGCTCGGCCCTGCGCGGGCATCGCCCGCTGGGTCTGGCCTAACGGCCACCACTTTCTATCCCTCAGCCTGCGGGCCTTCGGCCCTGTAGAACGCCCAAAAAAAGCGCAGTTCCTTTAGTGGAACTGCGCTTTTTACTAGTACTGAATGGCCGTGTAGGGCAGCATTTCTTTTAATGCTTGAATATCCTTTATCGGTATTTCTGTATTATTGAGATAAAGGCCAGAAAGCTGAGGCATATTGCCCAAGCAACTAGGCAATTCTTTGATTGGATTCCCTTGCAGCTCCAACAACCGCAAATTGGCCAATTGGTCCAAATTATCGGGAAGGCTTTCTATTTTATTCTTTTGTAAAGAAAGAATTTGCAAACTCACAAGCTTCGTCAAAGTTTCCGAAAAACTAATAATGGCATTCTCTTCCAAATTGAGATTTTTTAGATTTTCTAAGCGCTCAATATTTTGGGGGACTTCTTCCAATAGGCCCTTTTTGAGGGAAAGCCGTTGAAGTACGGGCAAATCAGATTGAGCAAAATCTAAGGCTTTAAACTGCCCCTCATCTAATTCTAACTCCTCTAGCTTGGGAAGGCGCAAAAAGAAAGAAGGCAATTTTCCACCTCTAGATTGACTCAGGTATAAACGTCTCAATTTAGGCACCTCAAAACGCTCTTTTTCCGAAAGTTTCTCAAAATTGCAGCCCTCCCAATGCAGCTCTTCTAAAGCAGGTAAATAACAAGCCCATTCGGCCACAAAGACAGGATGTAAAGCTTGGCAATACCCCAAATTGAGATGGGTAATCTTTTCATTTCGGTAGAGGTCCATAGGGATTTGGTAAAGCGGGTTACCCGCCAAATCCAAATAGTAGAGCGATTGTAGTTGCCCCATATTTTTGGGTAAGCGCTGAATGCTATTATAGCCCAAATGTAGTTCCTCTAGCTTTTGCAGCTGGCTCAAGGTTTCAGGCAAACGCCTAATCTGATTATCTCTAAGATCCAACACTCTAAGTTTAGTCAACTTCCCCAAATGCTTAGAAATATCCTTAATGCTATTATAACGCAAGCGCAACTCCTCTAAATTAAAGAGCTTACCCACAATCTTAGGAATATCCGTCAACTGATTTTTTTCTAGTTGTAAGAGCTGTAAGTTCTCCAACTTAGCCACAGAAGCAGGCAACTTATGTAGGTTGTTATTTTGCAAATACAAACGCTGTAACTTATACAACTTACTGATTTCCTTAGGCAACTTTGTGATTCCCTGTGAACGAAGATCCAAAATATAGACAAACTCTGGATTGGCTAATGCCTCCTCTAAGTTGCGATAAATTTGCGTTTGTTCTAACTCTTTATCCGATAACAAGTACTGTTGTGCAAAGCTGGGCAGGGCAAGTAACAAGAAGCCCAGACAAAGACCAATAATTTGATTCATAAAATCCTGATTAGCATTTTTAAATGGAAGCGACTTCCTGCTTTTTTATAGGTACTAAAGAGGGGAATATAGGGAGAGGAATAGCTTAAAAGAAAGCCTTTTTTTAGGAAAAGACAAGCGGAAGACCAATAGTTTTTTAAGGAAATCTAAATAAAAACACTCATTTGTTAAGCTTCTTTCCTTCTAAACAGGCCTACTAAAGGCTCTCTAGCAATCTGCAGCAGTGCTGCGGCAAAACAACAACAAGCCCTTTAGGGTGTCGCTCAACGACTAGGGGGAGCAACCACCACATTATTATCTTTAGCGAAGGCTCCAAAAAATCTCTAAAAATTTCCTAAAAAGCAGCTTGATTTTGTCCTTTAACAGAAAAAATTTAGCTTTCGGAATTGCGTTTTTTAAAACAATAATGATGAAACGATACCAAGATATTCCCGCAGCGCTTTTTCAATTGAATCGCCAGCGGTTTATGCAAAAAATGAAGCCCAACAGCATCGCCATTTTCCATGCAGCAGATTTATTGCCTCGCAATGGCGACTGTTTTTTCCCCTTTAGACAGGATAGCGACCTTTTTTACCTTTCTGGTTTAGACCAAGAAGAGGTGGTCTTGGTCCTCTACCCCAATTGCCCTAAAGGAAAGGCTTTTGAAGAGGTCATTTTTACCAAAAAGACCAGCGAATATATTAAAATCTGGGAAGGCTATAAGTATACTAAAGAAGATGCCGCCCAGACGTCGGGAGTTTCTACTGTAGCTTGGTTAGACAGTATGCCAGCCCTACTCAATGAGATGATTTTGTTGGCCGATACAATTTATGTAAACGGCAATGAAAATGATCGAGCCGCTTCTGAAGTGCCCAATCGCAATCAGCGCAAAGCTTTAGAATTGAAGCAGCAGTATTCGGCCCATGAATTTTTGCGTGCACAACCCATTCTGAAAGAATTGCGCATGCAGAAAACGGAGGAAGAAGTCAAATTGATGCGCGAAGCTTGTGAAATTACGAATCGTGCTTTTCGCAGAGTATTGCAAACAACTCGTCCTGGCCTAAAAGAATATGAGGTAGAGGCCGAAATCATGCATGAATTTATTCGTTCTGGCGCCTCTGGACATGCCTATTCGCCCATTATTGCATCGGGCCCAGCCGCTTGCATTTTGCACTATAATGACAATAATGCCATTTTACAAGATGGCGACTTGATGTTGATGGATTTTGGGGCAGAATATGGCAATTATGCAGCAGATTTATCCCGTACTATTCCGGTAAATGGCCGTTTCACTGATCGCCAAAAGGCAGTTTATGAAGCCGTTTTGCGCGTAAAACAGGAAGCACAACAATTGCTTCGCCCAGGCAATAATTTGACAGATTACCATCAAGAAGTTGGGCACATCATGGAGCTAGAACTCATTGGTTTGGGCTTGCTTAGCAAAGAAGAAGTGGCCCAGCAAAACCCTGCACTCCCCGCCTATAAGAAATATTTTATGCACGGCACTTCACATCACCTTGGCTTGGATGTACATGATTTGGGCCACCGTTATGTAGAGTTCAAGGAGGGTATGGTCTTCACTTGCGAACCCGGCATTTATATCCCTGAAGAGGGCTTGGGGGTACGCATCGAAGATGATTTGCTCATCACAGCAAATGGTGTAGACAACCTCATGGGACAAATTCCAATTGAGGTGGAAGAAATCGAAAGCTTGATGAATGCTTAGGCTTTTCTCCAAATAGACAATGCCCGCTACAATTAAGTAGTGGGCATTTTTTGTTTTGGGGCCTCCGCAGCAAAGCTGCGGCGCTACGTTCCGCAGCTCGCTATTACTTGCTTCGCTGCGTCGGCTCCCCGTTGGTCGGGTCGCTCGGCCCTGCGCGGGCTGCGCCCGCTTGGTCTGGCCTGACGGCCACTGCTGCACATCGCTAGGCTGTTTGGCCTTCGGCCATGGGCCTGTAGGATGAAACCTACAGCTATATATCCATCCTACAGGCCCGAAGGGCCGCAGGCTGAGGGGCTGTAGCAGGGCCGCCGAAGGCGGCAGACCAAGGCGGCTTGCCGCCGCAGGGCCGAGCAGACCTGCGAGCTGCGAAATGGCCCGACCCGAGCAAAGCGAGGGGCAGCCCCAAAAATTGTAAAATCAGAATTTGGCCAATAGTCGCATAAAGACAAGAAAGAGCACACACAATTTTTTAAATAAACTCCATTTTTAGCTTCAAAAAAAACAAGCTGCTCCAATATTTCAATTTTAAGCGCGCCTAGCTAATTTGTAGTAGGGTAAGTCCAGAAAAAAAAGATAGGGCCTTATACAGCCTCCCCAAGCTAATTGTAATTTGCAGATTAGCTCTGGGAAATTCCCCACGTCAATTGTAATCCGCAAATTAGCTCTGGGATTTTCCCAACGCCAATTGTAATCTGCAAATTAGCTCCGGGATTTTCCCAACGCCAATTGTAATCTGCAAATTAGCTCCGGGATTTTCCCAACGCCAATTGTAATCCGCAAATTAGCTCCGGGAAATTCCCAACGCTAATTGTAATCCGCAAATTAGCTCTGGGAAATTCCCAACGCCAATTGTAATCCGCAAATTAGCTGGGGGGAATTCCCCACGTTAATTGTAATCCGCAAATTAGCTGGGGGGAATTCCCCACGTTAATTGTAATCCGCAAATTAGCTGGGGGGAATTCCCCACGTTAATTGTAATCCGCAAATTAGCTGGGGGAGGGTCCAGAAAGCCCTATCTTTTTTTTCTGAGCTCCCCCTACTGTAATTTACAAACAGCCGCTTAGCGACCAAATTTGCAAGTTGGGTCTTTTTAGGACCTAATGTTTCTCCTTAGGCTCCCAAATTAGGCGAATAAATAGGCCCAATCCTTCCTCTTTTCGATGAACGGGCACCGAAGCCAAAACCCCAATAATGAGCTGCTCACTAAAGGCCACCCTCATTTGGGGACGAATATGCATACTAAATCCTTCTGCATCAAACTCCTTATTGAATTCTATGCCCACAAAGTTGCGGCTATTATTAGCCATATAATGAATACTCGTATTGATGGCGTAGCCACTAGAGAAATGTCCTGTTGCAAACTCTTGCTCAAAGCTAGGACCTGTATAGATTAGGCTATGAAAGTTGCGGTTCCATCTTTTGGCAACCACCAAAAAGGGATCATAGCGATTGCCCTTAATTAAAGGGCGGCCAAACTGATTAAAATTGGAAAACATAAACTCATTGATATAGCCAATAGCCATAGAAGTAGCCTGCTTTTCAGAGACAAAAAAGGACCATTGGGCCGCCAATTTGAGTCCGTGCAATTGGTGCCCAGGCATAGAGTCTCTTTCGGTCCCATTCAAGGGAGAGTAAAAGGTAAAAGGCAGTTCGACCTCTAGCCCTAGACGATCGATCGGGGCCCATTCGTACTCAATTAGGGTTTCATAGGCATCGTACTTTTGCCGATCACTAATTCCAAAACCTAAGTTCCATTCTCTTTCGCCTTTACGAGCGCCCAAGTCTCGGATCAAATCAATATAAAGCGGTTCGGCATGTTCTACTTTTGCTTTTGGCTTAGCCTCTTCTTGGGCATAAGCTTGCTGTTGTTGCCCCCAAAGCAAGAGGAGCAACAATATCTTTAGATATTTCATACAAATTTAGTTTTAGCTTGGCCTTAAAAGGGCCAAGAAATCATAAAATGGGCCCTCGCCCGATTCAACTAAATCTGTACTTCTGGTGGTGGACTAAATATGCGCAAAGCCCCTTGGGCCAATGGCGCTTTGTAGAGAAGAAAATGGGTATTGGAAAGAGGAAAGATAGAAAGGGGGCAATAAGCCAAGGAACAATAGAGCTCCATCACTAAAAAATCATCTAGCTGTATTCGCTTTTGCAAATTCGTTTCCTCCCTTTCATTATCATCATATTCGGCAATAGCATCCTCATAGCCTAGGATTTTCTCCAAGACGATCTCAATGATACTCTCCTGATCATTGACACTAAGGTCTTCTTTGTTGTTATAAGTATAAAAATCAACGCTATCTACACTGATATTCAGCAGATAAAGACTCATCAAACAACAAAAAACCTTAGTCCATAGACTATTACTTAGGCCGTTTATCATGCTGCTAAGATAGTTTTTTTTAGCGCAAAAAGCGTTAAGCAAGTTTTAAGAGGGGCTCTGCCATTAACTCCTTTGTCATTTCGAAGCTGCTAATTATTAGGGGCCTCCCGCCTGCGGCAGGCGCTACGCTCCGCAGCTCGCTATTCGCTCGGCCCTGCGCAAAAAACAAGTTTTTGCTTGGTCTGCGGCTGCGCCGCACTGCTGCACATCGCTAGGCCTGCGGCCCTTCGGGCCTGTAGGATGGATATATAGCCCTGCGGCTTGAAACTCTTATGGAATAACTCTAGGAATAAAATCTTGGACCTACAAACAAAAAAGCGCCTTCTGATCAGAAGGCGCTTTTTGCATGGCATCCAAGGAAAGCTTAATGAACAAAAGCTTTTAATCCCCGCAAGCCCATATCTACTACAGATTCTGGATTATTGGGCCCTACATCCCATTTTCCATTGCCATTAAGATCTTCCCACTCAAAGCTTTTGTTGGTCGACAGGCTCATGTTGATTTCAATATCTTCAGTTTCATTGCCCGTGATGCTCAGAATTTGGTCCAATTGGCCCGTGACTACACAGCTACCAGCCGGAATAGGCGAGCTGGCCGCCAAAGGGTTGGGCACGGTGGTCCCTGCCGCTTGACCAGAAGTTAAATTAAAGGGCGTTTCAAAGGCCCAAAAGCCCTGCAACTTATTGGCATGAACCGCCAAAGATTGTTGGTCCACCACCACCGTATCGATATAGGTATTGTAACCCACAAAGCTAGCCAAACGGCCAGTAAAAGCCTGGTTGTTATAATAGAACGCTACCCCATAATTCTGATAAGACAAAGAAAGACGGAGCCACTCATAGTTTCCCACTGGAAATTGAGAAATAGGGACCTCCAAAAAGATATCCCCAGAAGAAGTAACTTTCCGCTGCGAGAAATCGATAGCTTGGTCGCCCCCAGTAGTCACTTCTGGAGCATGATACAAAACCGCTCCATCGCCCAATTGGGTATAAGCAGAGGGAGCCAACTCCAAATAATGGGCAGTAATCTCGTAAAAATCGGGATCTTGGCCCGCATGCCCTGCGGGCATGGCTGCAGCTTGGCCCAGATTATCTAGCCGCTCTTGACTAGGATTTACCGAAATGCGAAAAATTACTTTGGCCTCTTCCGTCTGAGGAGAGGGCTCTTCTTTTTTGCAGGCCCAAAGCAAGGGCAAGGTAGCAAACAACAACAGAAATTTGTTCATTAGCGATTTAGTTTAAAGCATAGAGAATGGTCCAAATGACCCAGCGCTGCGGAGGACCTTTTTTCGGTAGGTTAAAACCCACCGCAACAATGGCATCGCTCTGCGATAATTTATGAAATGAGGGTTAAAACCCTCATAGATTTAAGCCGCGCAGCATAGCGGCGGCCGAGCTAGCCTTCGGCTAGCCGGCCGCGGGCCCCAAATCCTAATTGTCCTAGCCCTTATATTTGGCCAAGGTAAAGCCAAAAGTAGAGCCCACACCTAAGCGGCTGCGCACGTTAATCGTCTGTTGATGCGCCTCCACAATATGTTTGACGATAGAAAGGCCTAGGCCCGTGCCCCCCTCATGTCGAGAGCGGCCCTTGTCTACCCGATAAAAACGCTCGAAGAGGCGGGGCAAATGCTCTTGGGCGATGCCCTTACCCGTGTCGGAAATCTCGATCAGAACATTTTGGTCCAAATCGTAAAAGCCGATGAGGGTATGGCCTTTGGGGCGGCCGTATTTGATCGAATTGGAGACCAAATTGACCAAAACCTGTCGAATCATTTCGCGGTCGGCCTGTACAATATAAGGTTTTTTGGCCGTCTCCTTAAAGCGCAAATCAATCTGCTTTTTCTCTGCGCTAATTTCCATGCTTTCTACTACTTCCTGGGCCAACTCCTGAATATCAAAGGATTGCATTTCAAGTTCTACGGCGCTAGACTCAAATTTAGAAATCTGATTGAGTTCTTGGACAATTTCCGCAATGCGCTCCAC
The DNA here is from genome assembly GCF_028464065.1 of Saprospira sp. CCB-QB6. Classification (NCBI taxonomy): domain Bacteria; kingdom Pseudomonadati; phylum Bacteroidota; class Saprospiria; order Saprospirales; family Saprospiraceae; genus Saprospira; species Saprospira sp. CCB-QB6. The sequence continues at coordinate 284,630 of NZ_CP116808.1, forward strand.
ATTATCAATGGCTCGTTGCAGGTATTTATCGCGAATCATTTCATCCTCCAAACCGCCATCGGCCAAGGTATACAAATAGCCCTGCATATTGAAGATAGGCGTTTTGAGTTCATGCGAAACATTATCAATGAACTCGCGGCGATATTGCTCCATTTTTTTGAGATAGCGAATTTCTTGGGTCCAGTCCTTGGCCCATTCGGTCACCTCCTTTTCTACCCGATCAATGATATGATTGCGCATATCGATATTTAACGGCTTACTCGATTTGGGCGCTTTTAGGCTGTGAATCGACTTATAGATCAGTTTCACTTTGTTATAGATAAACTTGCGCAAAGCCCGATGGCTAGCGTAATAGCCCGTACCCAAAAAGATCAGGAAAGCGGGCAGAAGCAACCACCAACTGAGCAGGCTGGGAAAAATCAGCTTGAGCAAAAAAAGTCCAACCAAGGCGGGAAGGCTAGCCTGCAAAGCCGTAAGAAAGGCTAATAATTGCGGCGTAGGATTTTTTGGCGCCAAAAACAACATAGGGTCAAAATTTAACAAAAAGGCAAAAAAAGAGGAGAGTTACCTAAGCGCCTCTCCTCTTTTGTTTATTGTTCTATAACTTAAAACTCAAATTTATAACCAATCCCCTTAATGGTCTTGATATAATACTCGCCAATTTTCTCTCGAATTTTGCGAATATGCACGTCTATCGTTCGATTTCCCACAATCACATCATTGCCCCAAACATTTTTGAAAATTTCTTCGCGAGCGAAGACTTTTCCAGGTTTAGAAGCCAACAAGCAGAGCAGTTCAAACTCTTTTTTGGCTAAGGCAATTTCTTCCTCTCCGCGAATTACCAAAACTCTTTCTTTATCAATCAAGAGATCGCCTACTCGAATCTGCTCCCCTTCTTCTTGCGGGTTGTTGTTGTAGCGTCGCAAAAGGGCCGCAATTCGGCTAATGAGGACTCTAGGGCGGATGGGTTTCGTAATGTAGTCATCACCTCCTACCTCAAAGCCCACAATTTGCGAATAATCTTCGCTTCGGGCCGTTAGAAAGGCAATAATCGTGTGTTCAAATTCGGGTTGGCTACGCAATTCTCGGCAAACCTCTACCCCATCCAGCTCAGGCATCATGATATCGAGCAAAATAAGGTGCGGTTGCACTTCCTTGGCCTTTTCTACGGCTTCCATACCGTTTCTGGCCGTACTCACCTGATAGCCTTCTTTAATCAGGTTGTAGGTGACAAACTCCAAAATATCGGGCTCATCATCTGCAATTAGAATTTTGTAGTCCTTTTGGTCTTTCATAACAGGCAGCTTTGTTTTAGCGCAAAGTTAAGCTTTTTTAAAGAAAAGCAGGGCGACTATCTGAGCTTGTCTATAGACATTTTCTATTAAGAAATCGTAAACAGGCCGTTTAACGCTGTCTGAGCCGCCAATGTTTGGGATAATAATTATTCATTCGCCCCCCTGCCAAGCCCTTGGCCCAGCCCAAAGGCAAGCCCTGATAATGGAGTTGGAACCAACCTTTGGGCATATTTTCTAAGGATAAAACTTCTCCTCTTAGGTAATTTAAGGCCGCTTCTTTTTCTAGCTCAATGCTTGAAAAAACTGACTTTGCCCAGGCTAAACTTTGGCCACTACTGGCCAAAGGCCGATATTTTGCTCCTTTTTGCTCCAATAAATTGACGCCCGCCTGCAAAAGATATAGCGATTGGGCCAATTGTTCGCCCAACTTCTTATGCGCTTTGGGAAAAGCTAAAATTTCCTCCTCTTTAGACCAAAAATCTAGCCCCCAAACAGGATCCAATTTTTTGGCCCAATCACCCAACTCCTTCACAGCCTTAAAACTAGGCTTTTTAGGCGCTTTTAGCTTTTTGACCCGCCCCTCTTTTCTCCGAATTACCGATAAAAAGAAGCCTTCTCCCGCCACTCGGCCCGGATAAGCCCGATACCCCAAATTGCTTTCGATAAAGCCCCAATTTTCATCTAGCTCCAAACGCAAAAGCTCCAAATCCTCCCGCTCGGCCAAAAGCCGCTCGATTTGCTCCTCATTTTCATGTCGATTAAAGGTGCATGTGCTATAAACAAGGACCCCTTCTGGCGCCAAACAGCCAATAATTTGGTCCAAAATCTCATTTTGTCGACTCGCACAATGCTGCATATTAGCCAAAGACCACTCGCCTCGACTAGCGGGCAATTTTCTAAACATCCCCTCACCAGAACAGGGCGCATCTACCAAAATGAAGTCAAAACAATCCTTTAATTCCTTAAAGTCGACTGGGCGATTACAAGAAATCCAAACATTCGGGCGCCCCCATTTCTGTAGGTTTTCGGCCAAAATATGCGCTCTAGCTTTCACCACTTCATTGGCCAATAATAAGGCATCGGCAGGCAGTTGAGCCGCCAACAAAGTCGTTTTTCCACCTGGCGCTGCCGATAAATCTAGGGCCGCCAAATTTTCTTTTTGCGGCAAATGCTGCCGAAGCACCTGCGCCAACAACATCGAGGAAGCCTCTTGCACATAATATGCGCCTGCATGCCAAAGCGGATCTAAGGCAAAACTAGGCCGCTCCAACAAATAATAGGCATCGGCCGACCAAGGCAGGGGCTGCAAATGCTCAGCCCAAGGCAAATTGGTCCTTTTATATGGATTTTGCCGCAGAGAAATTGGCTTTTCCTCGGCTTCTAAACCCGCCTGCAAATTGGCCCAATCCGCCACAGGCAACTGCTCCTGCATCAACTGACAAAAGTCCTCTGGTAACTGCATTTCTTTTTTTTTGCAAAAAAAGCCCTTTTTTAAGGGGATCCCTAATTTTATTTATTTTTTTTGGGGCTTCCCCTCCCTACGGTCGGGTCGGGCTGTGTCGCAGCTCGCTAATCGCTCGGCCCTGCGCCGCCTTGGGCGGCTGGGTCTGGCCTAACGGCCACTGCTTTCCATCCCTAAGCCTGCGGCGGCTTCGCCGCCTGCACGACCAAAATCAGCATCATGAAAAAAACAATCTTCTTTCTTTTCCTTTCTATGAGTTTTTGGGCCTGCCAAACAGAAACGGCAGAACAATCGGTCCCTAACGAAACCACAACAGCAGCCAATCCTCAAGCAGAGGCTCCAAAAGCAATTCTTTCTGGAAAATTGGCTTATCCTGGGCATTTGCCCAAGGACCTCACTATTGTGGCCCGCAATATTGGCACTGGGGCCATGTTCACTAGCCGAGAATTTAATCGCTCGACTTTAGAATATGAGTTGCAATTGCCTGCTGGACAATATGAAATTTTTTCACTCACCCAAAGCCGCCCTGGCCAAAAAGCCTATTATTCGGATTATATTCGCTGTGGAGGAGGACCAAATTGCAACTCCCATCGGCCAGTTATTTTGAATTTAGAAGCAGGAAAAAAGTATCCGCATATTTCCCCTTCAGATTGGGCTGCCTTTGACAAAAAATAGGTCCATTTTAATTATCGCCAAGCGATCGTTTTTGGGCTCAGCGCCTATCGGCTGAGGGATGGTAGGGGGGCGGCGAAGCCGCAGACCCAGCAAAATGAGCAAAGCGAAATTTTGCGCAGGGCCGAGCAGAACTGCGAGCCCCGCACAGCCCGACCCGCCCAAAGGGCGGGGCAGCCCCAAAAAATAATAAACAACAACTTATGAGTTTTCTAAACTATTTATCTGAAATTAAGACCTTTATCTTTGATGTAGATGGCGTTTTTACGAATGGCGAACTATTGGTGCAGGAAGATGGCCGTTTGTTGCGCAGCATGAACGTAAAAGATGGCTTTGCCTTTAAGCTAGCGCTAGAAAAAGGCTATGATATTTTTATCATTACGGGGGGACGCTCTGAGGGGGTTTGGCGCCGTTTTGAGGGTTTGGGCCTGCCTGCAGGCAATTATTTTGCGGGACAGCACGACAAACTTTCTTGCATTCGGGAGCTGATTGAAGCCGAGCGCATCAATTTGGACCATTGTTTATACATGGGCGATGATTTGCCTGATTATGCGCCTATGCGTTTGGTGGCTTTGGCTTGTTGCCCTGCCGATGCCGTTCCTGAAATTCAGGCCGTTAGCCAATATGTTTCGCCTAAAAAAGGAGGAATGGGTTGTGTGCGCGATGTCATTGAGCGAGTCTTAAAAGTGCAGGACCAATGGCCGCAAGAAAAAATTACGGAGCTCTAATTTGGGCTTTTTTTCGCCTCATTCGCTGGCCCAATCTACTTTTGTTGTGGATTGGGCAAGCTTTGTTTTACTGCCTACTTTTGCGGCCTTTAGGCGAGGAAAATTGGCCCATATATCTGCTTTATGCTTTAGCAACGCTGAGTTTGGCGGCAGCGGGTTACATCATCAACGATTATTATGATTTGGAGATAGATCGTTTGAATGATCGAAAACGGCCATTGGGACGAGAAATTTCTACTTTTTGGGGCTTTGTTCATTATACTTGGCTACAACTATTGCCTTTTAGTTTGGCCGCTATTTATTCTCCATATTTTCTATTGCCTATTTTGTTGGGCATTAGTTTTTTGCTTTGGGCCTATGCGGCAAAGATCAAGGCTTGGCCTTTTTGGGGCAATTTATTGGTGGCCAGTTTAGTGGTGGCTAGTTTGGGTTTATATTACCAAGAAGCCCTCCCTTACTTAGCTAAAAACCTTTGGGCCAAGCATTTTTTTGAGGCTTATTTGGTTTTTGCCTTGGGCAGTAATTTGGTCCGAGAAATTGTAAAAGATCGAGAAGATTTGCAGGGAGATCGAGCGCAAGGCAGCTTTAGTCTAGCTCATTATCTGCCCGCTTGGGCCCTTAAAAGTTTGCTCTTTTTTATTCTTTTGGGCAGTTTGAGTACAGGAGTTGGCTTAGTTTGGCCGTATTTCGGGCTATTTTCAGGCTATTTTTGGGGACATTTTTTGTTGCTGGCGGCTCTTTTGTTTTTGCTCATTTTTGTCTTAATCAAAGCTAAAAGTAAAAAAGATTGGAGTCAACTCAGTCTATTGCTCAAAATTTACATGGCCTTAGGCCTAGCTGCCTTAGTTTGGTTACCATAAAAAAAGAGCCCGTGAAAATTCACGGGCTCTTTTGCATTCAAGGAGACTAAAACCTAATCCTCATCTGCCAAACGACGCTGTTTTTCATCATCTAGCTGACGTACGCGCTCTTTCAAGTCTTCTAGGCTGATGTCTTTTACTGCTTCTAGATCTTCCTCTGAAGGATGAACATGAGACCAGTTTAGACCACGCTCAATGCGGTAAATTTGCATTGGAGTAATTGCAAACGCCTCCGCCAATTCTCTCTTTTTCAATCGGCTACGTTTAGAAGCACTTTTGAGTAAGCGCACCTTAGCGGGACTCATGCGATAGTGACGCTCCTTTCGGCTGCGTGTATCCTTATAATTAGGGCTATTTTGCATGTACTCTCTCCACTCATCATGGTTAAGCCACTTGATGTTCGTCCATTTGTTGTTAGAACGATCGTAGTCTACATGCACAGCATGATTAAACTCATCTGAAGGCTTTTCACAGAAGTGAGTAGCAATGAAAATATGTAGAGCCAACTCACCATAAGTTTTATCCGCCAAGCGAATATGCAAACGACGGAAACCACGGTGGTCCACAGAACCTTTCAACAAACGCTCTCCAGTAGTGCGTTTGTGATAGCTCTTAATGCGGCCCATATTAGAAATGTAATATTCAAAATGTAAGGTTGGGCGACCAAAATCAACTTTTTGCCAAACTTCACCAGGAAGTGTGGTCACTTTTTGACTTGCATCCATTAGATAAGGAGATTTTAAGTAAAAAAATAAGCTATATGAGTTAGGTACTCATTGATAAATACAAAACGTCATTATTTTGTAATTACCTTGCTTTAAAGATAAGGCTTCTTTAGGGGCCAAACAAGCATTTACTATTTTTTTTTAGTTTTTCACTTGCTTTATATCTCTGATAACAGCCAATTCCCCACTTTTCTAATAAGTTTTGGTCATTCTGCTAGGCACAACTAAAATATAGTCTGCCTTTTTGTAGTGTTCTCGATCCAATTTAGAGATATCTTCTTGCTCTACGGTAGTGATTACGGCCACTTTAATTTTAGGTTTTTTGTCTTTGATATAATAGACGATACCCTCATGAAAATCAGAGTGAAAGCTTCCATTAAAGTGCAAAAATAGTTCTCCCTCATTCCAGTTAGACAAAGTAAAATGAGCCATAGTCGCATCCTTTAGCATTTGAGCATGCGGAAAGCTCTCATCGCCCCCAGCCATTTCCAACATTTTCTGATAACAGCCTAGCTCCATATTCGTCTGAATTGGTAATGGAGCCAAAAATACCTTAGAATAATCTGGTAAATGATCTAATTGGTCCAAGCCCTGTTTGCTTACCATCGAAGCATATCGGCGAGGGACATTAGTGCAAGCAAAGCGCAACCCATTTTCTCGGGCAAATTCTACTAAAGGCTTATAATCCGTCTGATAGTTTGGCCAAAGGCGCATTTCTTTCTCAAAATTAGAGGTACCAATATAACCAAAAAAGTACTCATTCAAAATTACCTGATTATCAGCCTCAAACATTTCAGCCCCCATCACCAATTCTTCTCCTCGCTGTGCGTAAAGATCTCGACTAAGCTCTAGTTGCAACCAATGACTGATTGTGTTGTTATGCAACTCGCCAAAAAAAACCATATCCAAATCGCTCAATTTATTGAGCATCTTCTTGTATTTCAGCTTTTTCCCTTTACTATCATAAATTTGATAGGCCTCTTTCTCTTGGGCCATCGTTTGCCCAACACTAAGGGCCAAGAGGAGCAATACACTCCAAAATGTTTTCATAATTGGTTCTTTTAGTATAAATAAATCTGTTGTTTTTGGGGCCCGCGGCCGGCTCAGCCTCTGGCTTCGGTCGGCCGCCGCTATGCTTCGCGGCTCGCTGCTCGCTCGGCCCTGCGCGGGCTTCGCCCGCTGGGTCTGGCCTACGGCCACCGCTGCGCAGCGCTGGGCCAAAATAGCTCTTGGCGGCCTACAATATAGGACAATTCTTTTTGCTGGGAAACTTAGGCAGGGGCCGCCAAATATAGACAAATAAGAGCTCAAAGCCCCCTTGGCCCAAACTAGCTGGCTGAAAATCTGAATAATTTACGTCATAACTCACCCCCAACTCCCAATTATTTTGATATTGAATGCCCAAACGCGGCTGCCAGCTATCTTTCCAACGCCAAGATAAGCCCCCATAAAGGCTAAGCGCTCGGCCTGGCCGCTGATCTATACTATAAAAGAAAAGCTGGCTCATCCCCCACTCCCAATAAGGTCCTTGCCGCTGTAGTTGCCCCGCCGTTTGCCCTTTCCATTTTGGTCCCAAAGCATAATGTCCTTGTCCATAATATGTGGCCCGAATTGGCAAAAATCGATCATCTTCGCCCAAAAAGCTTTGCTTGGGCCGATTCAAATGATACAGCCCTACACCTAACTTAATTTGCCAGTCTTTTTGTTGGTACATCAAGGCCAAGCCCGCCCCCAAATCGCCAAAGAGAAAGCTTTGCGCTCCCCCCAAAGCAGGCTCCTGAATGGCCCAGCTTGGATCAAACTGATCTCCCTGAAACTGCTCATCAAAACTAGCGCCCTTATAGTTGACAAATCGCTGTCCTGCGCCCAAGTACCCCCCAATACTAAGCGACCAATTGGCAGCTAAAGTCTGTGTTCGAGCCACACTCAAGCGCAAAACCGATTGCCCTAACCCCAAATCTCCAGCCCGATCGGCCTGTAAATACAGTCCCCAATGAAAACCCGCAAAAGCCTCCTTTTGCTCCATCCCTAGCGCCAAGGTCTGATAGGCCACAGGCACAGCCGACCATTGCTCTCTCAACTGCATACTAAAACGGTAGCGGCCATCAAAAGCGCCTGTTTCTGCGGGAGAGTTGGCCCAAAAATTTCGATCAAATTGACTAAAATGTAGGTCTTGCCCATAACTCCAAATTGGCCAAGCAAAGAAGATAAAAAGGTAGAACTGTTTCATGCAAAGCCATTTTAAAGAAAGAGATAAGAGGTTGGGCCATTTGGCCCAGCGCTGCGCAGGGGTGGCCGTAGGCCAGACCCAGCGGGCGAAGCCCGCGCAGGGCCGAGCGAGCAGCGAGCCCCGCAGCATAGCGGCGGCCGACCGAAGCCGGAGGCTGAGCCGGCCGCGGGCCCCAAAACATCAACTAAATATAATAAACTCCTTTAAAAATGGCTGTTTATGAACAAGAAAGCTAAAAACAGCTCGATTTAGAACAAAAAAAAGCCCTTGGCCAAAACCAAGAGCAAGTATACTTAAATTAAACACAGAATCATTTTTAACGTTGTCGGCCGTTGATGGCTTGAGGGGCCCGATGGGCATTCATTTGCCCAAAATGCTGCTCGCGCTGCTTGCCCTGATCCATGACCAAAGTAAGGCTTACCGCATGAGGCTGTAGTGCAGGTGCCGCCTGAGCCATGCTCTGCGTTTTCGTGATGATTCCTGCCTGAAGGATGCGCTGCTTATTCATAATTTTCAGCTTTTTGGGTGAAATAATATTTTGTCTAAATCTTCCTTTGTATAAAATACTATGGAAGTATAGGGGCTTTTAAGAACTTTTGCTACTCGACTCAAGTCAAAAGCTAGGCCAGTTCATCTTTTTTTTTTACAATTCAGCCTAAATCCTTTGCCTTTAAGTAGTTAGATAAGCGTTAAGAAAAACTCAAAAAAATAAGCGCCAAATTGACATAGTTCCGAGGAGACTTACTGTCAATTTGGCGCTTGCGTAGACAAAATGCTGAAAATATATATTGGAGGATATGATATCTTGGCAGTTGCCTAAGCAAGCGCCAAGGCTTACTTTTAAGGATATGTGCAATGCTTACAACTTTGGGCGAGATCAACCATCGTATCAAACATAGCGGGGGCTAGGACATGGCGTCGGCCTTGTCCTCTTAGCTCGCTAGAGCGATAGTTGATATGATCTGAATATGAAAGCATCTAAAATTTGGTTTTGGGGTGTTTTCTAGAAATTACGATTGCCAAACTGCAGGCATCTAGATTCAGTTCCAAAAAGCACCCAGGTTTTTTCAGTTTTTTTAAGCAAAAAACCTAAGTCACTATTTATCAACTAAATGCAGAAATATTTTTTTTCATCAGCAAGCGCTGCGAAGCGTTTCCGCCCTTAGAGTTAATCGCTAAAAAACTAGTCTGCCCCAAGAATAATCCTTACCTTTGCCCCTCAAATTTAATATAATGGGCATACAACAAGATATTCGACTATTAGAGATGGAGGACCTGCTGGCTTATTTTCAAGCTAAAGGCGCTCCTAAGTTTAGAGCCAAGCAAGTTTTTGAGTGGTTATGGAAAAAAGGCGCACATAGCTTTGAAGAGATGACCAATCTCTCTAAAAAATTGCGCGAACAACTAGAGGAAGACTTCTGTATCCGCCCCATTACGCTCGATATGGAGCAGCGCTCCAATGATGGCACCATCAAAAATCGTTTTCGGCTACATGATGGGCACCTCATTGAATCGGTCCTGATTCCCGTTCCTAGTCAAAACCGCTATACGGTTTGCATTTCTTCTCAGGTCGGTTGTAGCCTGAGCTGTAGCTTTTGCGCTACTGGAAAAATGAAGCGCCTGCGCAATCTGGACGCGCCCGAAATTTACGATCAGGTCCTTTTGGTCAACCGCCAATGCGAGGAAACCTACGGCCACCCCATTACCAATGTGGTTTATATGGGGATGGGCGAACCGCTACTCGCCTATCGGCCCGTTCTGAAAAGTGTGGAGCTGCTCACAGCTCCTTGGGCCTTGGATATGGCCCCTCGCCGCCTCACGATTAGCACGGCGGGCATTGCCAAAATGATTAAACGTCTAGCCGATGATGGCATTCGGACCAATTTGGCCCTCTCTCTGCATGCCGCCGATGATACGAAGCGAAATGAGATTATGCCCATCAATGAGCAAAATAATCTGGAGACCCTAATCGAGGCCCTGCAATATTTTTATGAGCAAACCAAAGACAGCAAACTGACCTTTGAGTACATCACTTTCAAGGATTTTAATGACAGCATTGAGGATGCCCAAAAGTTGCTGGCCCTCTGCCAACAATTGCCCAAGGTCAAAGTCAATATTATTGAGTATAATCCCGTGGAGGGCGTAACGCTGACCAAAGCCGCAGCCGAAAAAATTGACCGCTTTTCGGAATACCTCAACCGCCGAGGAGTGCCCTGCACCGTCCGCCGATCTAGAGGTAAAGATATTGATGCAGCCTGCGGCCAATTGGCCAATAAGTAGTTGTTTTTTAATGCTGTTTTGGGCCTCCGCTGCGGCTTCGCCTTGCGGCGCTAGGTTGCGGGGCTCGCTATTACTTGCTTCGCTGCGTCGGCTCCCGTTGGTCGGGTCGCTCGGCCCATGGCAAAGCCCATTGGCCCAAAAGGATCAAAACTTCGGTTTTGATCCTTTTTTTATGCCCAATTAATAATGAGTTAGTTAAAAGACTTGTTTATAGCAGGCGGCAAAGCCGCCGCGGCTGAGGGGCTGGAGCAGGGCCGCCGCAGGCGGCAGACCTAGCGGGCAGAGCCCGCGCAGGGCCGAGCGAGCAGCGAGCTGCGCAATGGCCCGACCCAAGGCCGCAGGCCGCAGGGGCAGCCCCAAAACAAAAAAAACTTAAAGACTTTAATTTTTCTGATATATCCTGTATAATGAGCGTCTAATAGGCTGTAGTAATTTTTGTAAAAAAGAGAATAGCAGCCTCCTTGAGCAAACATAGTTAAGGCAAAGACATTATATATATTTAACTAAAACATCTCTATTTAATGATGAATAAAAGAACATTTTTGAAGCGTTCGGCCACTTTGGCCTTGGGTGCGAGTTTGAGTCCTTTATTTTTACAATCTTGTCAGGGCGAGGAGCCTAAAAAAGAGGAGGGCCAGGGCAAAGAAGAGGCTGCTACGGGTTTGAGTGAATTTGTGTTGCCAGCTTTGCCCTATGCGGCGGATGCGCTATTGCCCCATATTGATACGGAGACCATGAACATTCATCATGGGAAGCATCATGCGGGTTATGTGAAGAAATTGAATGCGGCTTTGGCGGGAAATCCTTTGCAGAAAGAGGCGAATAGTTTGGAAGATCTTTTGGGTCGTTTGGAGGAGAAGGAAGAGCATACTGCTTTGCGCAATAATGGTGGTGGGCACTACAACCACAGCTTATTTTGGGCTAATATGAGTCCAGAGGGAGGAGGAACGCCAGCGGGGGAATTTGGTCAAGCTTTGGAAAAAGCCTTTGGATCTTTTGAGCAGTTTGCCAATGAATTCAAGGCGGCTGCGGCCAGTCGTTTTGGTTCGGGTTGGGCCTGGTTGGCGGTGAATGCCAAGAAGGAGCTTTACATTTGCAGCACGCCCAATCAGGATAATCCTTTGATGGGAAAAATTGTAGAGCAGCCAGGGCAGCCCATATTGGGGTTAGATGTTTGGGAGCATGCATATTATTTGAATTATCAGAATCAGCGGAAGTCCTACATCAATTCTTTTTTCAATATTATTAACTGGTCTGCTGTGGCTGAGCGCTGGGCAAAAGCCGTTAAATAAGTAATGCATTTGAAAAGGACAATTATTAGTGGATTGGGGGGCTTAGGGCTATTAGTAGCCTGTGCCCCTTCTGCCACGCCAGAAGCGGTTAATCAGCCGGAGGAATTGGTACATGAGCTGGTTGACAGTAGTGGTCAAGAGAAAGAAAAAGACAGTGTTAGTGTTTGGGAGCAGATCGACAGCAATGCGTTGCGGATATCGCCCAAGGCTAGTGCGGAAGAACGCGCCAAGATTATGGAAATAATTAGTAGAGAATACTTAATGGGTCAATTTAATCCGGCTGGGGACGAACGTTTTGAGCGGATTGATCGTCAGTATTTGGTCTATCCTGATCGAAAAATATTCATTCGGAAAGAGGCTATGGCCAAATTTAAGGAAATGCGGTTGAGCGCCAAGGAAGATGGGATATCGTTAAAAATCATGTCGGCCACTCGGCCCTTTAATGTGCAGAAGGCCATTTGGGAGCGGAAGTGGAAGGGAGAGCAGCGGGTAAATGGGCAGTTTGTGCCACAGGATGCCTCCAAGAAGGCCAAGGCGGAGCAGATATTGGAGTGGAACTCTATGCCTAGTACGTCGCGGCATCATTGGGGGACAGATATTGACATCAACAACATCAATCCGGACTATTGGCTTAAGGGTCAAGGGGCCAAGGAATATGCTTGGTTAGTGGCTCATGCGGCTGAATTTGGCTTTTGTCAGGTCTATTCTGCGGGTCGTCCGTATGGATATCAGGAAGAAAAATGGCATTGGTCTTATATTCCTTTAGCTAAAAAGTTCACAGATGAGTATAAAAAGTACATAAAGGATACAGACATCCACGGATTTTTAGGTTCGGAGGCAGCGGCAGAGATTGAAGTTGTGAGAAAGTATGTATTGGGGATCAACCCTGATTGTCTTTAAGCGGCTTAATGAGCTTGTTGTCTAAATCCTAAACTACCCATTACATTTATTCCAACAAGTTCATTAAAAGCTTAACTAAAGATGCTTTCAGAAAACGAAATTCAACAACTAGAAGACTATCAATACTATCGATTATCTTCTGATGAGCGCAAGGCCATAGAGCAACGCATGAAAAAGGACCCTGCCTATAAAAAAGAGGCTAAGGCTTATCTTCATCTCTTCAAGAGTTTTCAGGTAGAGAAGTTAGCAGAGGATATGCGTAAGTGGGATGAGGAGTCAGCTAGCCCTACTAAGGTTAAATTCTTTCGGTTTAGTTATTTGGCTATAGCGGCTAGTGTTGTTCTTTTATTTAGTGTGGGGGGGTATTTCTTTCAACAGAACAATGCAGAGCCAAAAATTTTTGCGACCTACTATGAGGCCTACAAGCCTTTGAATATGCAGGCTAGAGGAGGAAGTGAAGCGGTTAATGCGCGATTGATTTGGGAAGCAGAGCAGCTTTATAAAGCGGGGAAATATGCCGAAGCCATTCCGCTTTTGGAGGATTGTTCTAAGACCAATTGTCGGTTAATGCTCGGGATTTCTTTTTTAGAGATCCAAAAAGAAGATCGTGCAAAAGCTATTTTTCAGGAACTTAGTCAGGAAGAATCTATTTCTTTAGAAAAAGAACAAATTGCAAGTTGGTACTTGGCACTGACTTTGGTAAAAACAGAGGAGTGGGCGGCTGCCCAAAAAGAATTGGAGCAATTGCTACGTACTGCAGAGGAAGGTTACTATATTAGTCAGGCAAAAGCTCTTCTTCAAGAAATAAAAGCTAGATAAGTCGTTTAGGTCCTTAACTAAAAATTGTTGATCTGTAGATTTTTTTCTATCTTTACTATTAACAATGCTTTTGGCCTCAACTCATTAATTGGGTGATAGCGGCTTTATTTTGGGGTAAAATCATGCAATTTGCTAGCCGCCAAACAAAATTCAATTGCAAAGTAAAACACCACCGTATTCTATGAGAAATCTTCGCCTCCCTAAAGAATTAAAGCTTTTTGCGCTGGTTGCTCTGTTGCTCGTCATGATTGTCGATAGCGCGGATGCACAAAGAAGACGCAGAAGAGATAAGAATAGCGGTCGTTTGGAAATTATGGAAGACCTTCCTGAGTTTTTCGTGAATGACAACCGACTACCCGATTACCTTAAAATGGTATATCGCCGTGATGCTACTCGTTTAGCGCTTCGTTTGATTGACCGTGAGCAGCGGATGTCTAAGCAGACGATTATTGTTCCTGAAGAACTCGTTCAGGCTATTTACAATGCCTTGGTAGCTGTTCGTTTGAGTGATTATGGAGCTGTTCAGGATGTAACAGCTAAGTATTATGTCCGTACTTTTCCTCAGCCCAATGTTGAAAATATTATTTTGTTGGCGGAGCATGATGCGGATTGGCTAGAGCCTTTGAAGCGTCGTGCAGATACTACTGCTAGTCCAAGTATCAATAATATTATTCGTAAGTATAATTTAGTGATGACTAATATGGTTTATCTTGATGAGGAGCGTGCAGGTTTAGTCTTGCAATCTCGTGAATTCATCAATATGGCTGCATTGGCGATGAAGTTTTATACCGAAGAAGGGATTGGTTCTATTGAAGAGACGCTTCCCTATGGTGATGGCAATGACATCAGCATTGAAAGAACAAAAGAAGGTTGGGATTTGGTTTACAGTGTTAAGTTTGGAAACTGTGTAAATCAATGTCAAAAAATTCATAGCTGGGAATTTTCCATTGATGAAGGTGGAGAGGTCTCCTATAAAGGGGACAAGGGACATACGATTCCGCCATGGCTTAGTCCAACAGCAGAAGCTAAAAAATATCCAGATGTTTTAAAGAACTAAGTTCTTTGGATTTCTAGAAGGAGCTATTGAGTGTATACTCAATAGCTTTTTTTTGCTTGTGGCTGGACAAGCCTTGCTCTCCTAACTGACAGTTTGGTTTTATTGTTATGGCTTACTTGTTTCTAGTGGGATAAGCAGGGGAATAAGAAAAAGCAAAACTTAGCAGAAGCTAAGTTTTGCTTTGAGTTCTAATTTAAGGGTTGTACAGGGCGCGAAGCGCCCGCAGGCTGAGGGGCTGGAGCAGGGCCGCCGAAGGCGGCAGACCGAGGCCAGAGGCCGAAGGGCCGAGCAGACCTGCGAGCTGCGGAATGGCCCGACCCGACCAAAGGGAGGGGCAGCCCCTAATAATAGTTGATATAATACAAAAAGAGTCCAGTTAATTGGCCAAAAAGGCTAGTTAGGCTGCTATTAAGTTTTCCCCGCAGCATTTCCTCATAACTTTGCCCTTCTTTTGGGGGTTGTTTAGCGGCGATTAGGGCTTTAATTTTTTTGCGAGTTTGTGTGTATTGTTGCCAGCTATACCAGCTCAGGTATATAGCTAAAACAAAGGGGAAGCTCCTTGTTAGGTCAACTTCCCAGTAATCAAAAACCCAGAGGGCAATTGGGAGCATAACAGCTCCTTGGGCCAAGGCTGCCAAAAACTCGATACCTTGAATAAGCAAGGTATTTTCGCTAAATAGCTTACGTTCGCCTGTTTTCAGGAAAGGTATAGCTAAAATTAGCAGCATAAAGCTGAGGCTTAATTTAATTAGTAGTGCTAATAGGTTGCTAAATACTGAAATGGCTAGCAGGCTGATAAAATAGGCAAATATAAGTTGGAGCATTCTAGAAATTGTTTGGGCAAAAAAAGGGGGCCGAAGCCCCCAAGTTAAAGCATATAAAATTAAAATGCGGAGTTGGCTCGGAGGCGGAACTGAGAGTACATCCCAGAGTTTCCAGCTTCTACTGAGTAGGTATTGCCATTAATTTTCACTTTGGCAAATTTGCGTTTCAATCCAGCTACTGCATTATTGTATTCTGGTTTAGAGGAAGCTGTGGTTAGAATTCCTTTACTATATTGGAAATAATACCACTCTCCATTGGGAGAGACAAAATAGATATTAAGTACATCATCTCTGAAAGGGTCCATTTGGACCTCTACGGCTCCTTTGAGTACTTGGCCAATATGTGTTCCCATCATAGAGGCCAACTGCAGGCGACCATTTGCGACAAAAGACTGTGTTTTCGGGCTCCACTTCATAATCATTTTAGAGAAGAAAAGCGTGTGATTGAGTTCTTTGGGCAAGACTAATCGGTTATCATTGGCTACTTTTTTCCAGACCTTATCGAAAGCCTCGTTATCTGGGACAAACTCTTTTAGTCTAGCTTTGAAAGAGCGGTTTGTCACGCTAGTATAGAGGATTTCTTCAATTGTTTCTTCATTAGACTGTAGATCTTCGATGATTAAGTTGGCGAGTTGATCAGGAAGGTAAAAATCCATTAGAGAGGCCATATCGAAGCGGAACTCTGATTCTTTATTTAGGAAGAAGCTAAAGTCGCCATAAGACTTAATGTTAATGGGGGGAAGTTCTGGTTTTTTAAAGCCTCCATCTAAATTAAAGCTTCCTACGGCCTCTACCTTAGCGTTCTTTTCTGAGACGGTCATTAGGTTCCCAAGCGTATCGGGGTCCATAACTTTAACCGAATCTCCGAACATATACATTTGTTTAAACTGGTGAAATTTAATCAGTCCACGGGCTTCAAAAATTCCACGATCTTTTGGATCTCGTTTAGGGGCCAAAATTGAGGGATAGAGGTATAAAGAGTCCATACCTAAATAGAGTCCAACATAAAGCGCCTCCCCTTCAGGGTTAGTTGGTAATTCATAATCAATGGCTACATTTTTTTTATCAATTCGGGCGTCGATACCGAACCATTGTGGTCTTGGAATGACAGAAGATGTCAATTTTGCAAAACCTCTAAAGGTCAAGTTTTTAGACTCGGCACTCATTTCCACATCTCCCTTAAAGCGGGTGCGGCGATCGAGATAAAAGCTATCTTGTTCTTCTAGGACACCGCTACCGAAAGTAATAAATTGAGCTTCATTCTGTTTTACTCGAATATTATCAAATTTGATTTTTTGGTCTTTAAAGTTGTCTACATTAAATTCCAAAAATCCATCTGCGGTATATTCTCGCTTACTAATAATATTGATTGTAGCATCTAGAATTTGGTGATTTTGGTTAAAGGTATCTGCTACAATTCTAGAGCTATCTAGGGTACGCATATGTGCATGCCCTTCGATTTCAATATGTTGGTTAATAGGATAAATAAAGGCATCGGCTACTCGAATATAGTCTACCCCATCAACCTGAAGTAAACCTGTATTCAGATCATAGTCAGCTGATTCGCCCATAAAGTAGAGAGAATCTTGGCTTTCTTCTGTGGCTAAGAAAAAGCCTGCTTTACCTTCTGTCGCATCAATGTGGATATTTCGTTTATCCATATCCCAGTGGAAGCGATCCAAAGAGGTTTTATAAGAGTTATAGGGTAAATCTGTACTCAGGTCCTTTTCCCTAGCAATAAAGTCTCCCGTTCGTTTATCAAAATCTACAATAGCTTCTACATTATTATTATCAAAAGCAAAAGCCACCTCGCCTTGTTGCTTGATAGAAACTGCTGTAGAGGGAGAAGTCACGCTATTTCGACCAAATTTAAAGTCTCCTCCAGGATTTGATTTTAGGGTAGCCTCATCCCACTCAAAAATTCCTCTTCCGAGTAGTCCATTAGGTGTTAGGTTCAATGAGCCATCCAAAACATATTCTCCACTTTCAAAAAACTGAAATGGAACGCCTTCTTCCATATCCGACTCAATATACATAGAGTCGCTATAGGGGGCCCAGTCGATGAATACAGATTGTCCATCCACTTTTGGAAATTCTACGCCATCAATTACTTCTTCTTCTAGAGCAAAATCCTTTACACTATCTGCCACAAAACGCTCTGGTAAAAGCTCAATGTATTCTGAAGAAATAGTTGCCCCTAAATAATCTAAGGTTCCATTAGCCAAAAAGCCCTGATTACTAATTCCAAAAGCGCCTTTAAATCGTCCCTTTCCTTTTCCAGGGTCTTCTCTCAAGTAAATAGGATAACCTTCCTCACCTGGCGTTTCGGATTCAAAGCCTAGAGAAAGGTCTAGGTACATAATTTTTAATGGCTCGTAAATTTTAGGAAAAATATCAGCTGGTGTTAGGCAGCCTCTCAAACGCAAATTATCTGAGTCATAATCCTTTAAAGTATGAATTTCAAACTTAGGATAGACCTGATAATAAAAGTCTTCTTTAGGATAGACCTGCTCTCCATAAATTTCATTTAAACGGCTTTCTCGTTCAAAATAGACATAGGCCGTATCACTCACAAAGACGGAGGGCATTTCTGGAGGGCTTTCCTGCTTACCCGATTTGTTACTCGGTGCATCAATAGATAATACTCCTTTAGTATTTCTCAGCTGGTTGTTAATTAAGACTGTTTTTTTTGAAGGCTGGCCTTCATCTGTGGTAGCTCGTTCATTGCTATTAAAACCTGCATAAGGCCCAGAAGGATACTTTTCCCTTTCATAGACATAAAAGTCAATGAAATCAATGCTATCCATAGCTACTTCATAGCTTTCGTAGTAAAAACGGAAATTTTGACCTGTAAATTTAAGCAGGCCGGCTTCCATTACACCATTAAAGAGCATATCCTTATTCGCCAACATTTCTACTGTTTGCTCTAAAGGCGAAACATATACGCGTTGACTATCTGAAAGAGTAAAAGAAATGACTCCCTTGGTCTCCATGCTTTGTTCCTTTATATTAAAGGTCGCATTAGAAGAACGTTGCTTGGCCTTTGATGGCACCGACTTAATTTTAATCTGGTCATAATTGTGTACATTAAAATCACTCTTACGGGCTGATTCTTTATAGTGAAAAAGCTTTTTACGTAACACAATCAAATCTTCTTCAGGATCATAGGTTATAAAACCATCAGCAATCAACTCCTGAATTAATGTCGAGCCATTATCTCGATTATGAGAAGGAGAGCGTACATCATTGATAAAGTCCCAATAATAATAAGCATCTATCATCCCCTGAGAAAACACAGAGGGATATCCCTTCTCAAATTGATTCCAGTCGTCATAGTTGCGAATAACCTTATACTTCGGATTCAACTTTGCCTTTTGAATGGTTTTGCAATCCATAATATGCAGTTTTTCCATTCGCTTATCTAACATCCCAAGCAAAAACTCTGGCGGTAATCTTCGACTATCATCCACCTGCAAAGTCAACTCCATATCCCATTTTGCTAAGCCATCATCAGGACACTCGCCATTAGCTCTTTGTTCCAAACTTGCCCCTAGAGCCTCTGAGATCAACCCAAACTTAATAATGGGGTTAATTGTCCCAATCAACTGATACTTATGCATGACATCATCATCAAAATACTCATCAGAAGTGACCTCCATATTCTCTTTGTTATCCCCCAACTCCATTTCATCACTGTCAATCTGCCAACGAATAGAGTTTGTCCGCAACTCTCCATCTTGCAAAGAGTTAGTAAAAGGTACTTTAGAGGTCTTATCTCTTCCTCGCTCTAAACTGAGGTACTTTTTCTTAATATCATAACGCATCAAGATATTGGGATGATAAATAGAATCAACCCCATTCTCTGTCCTAAAATAAATGCTTACCTCTGCCGAGAAAGACTCTACTTTTTGCCCTTTGGCAATATCAAAAGATTCGGCAAATGCCCGAACAACTAGCTCTCCTTTACTATTCGTAATCTCAATAACCGAACGGTCATTCTCATCTCCATACCCACGCACATAGTTCCCTTCCAACTTAAATCCACCCCGATAATCAACCCCCTCTCCAATATCCTCAATCGATACCCGCTTAGACTTTGAGTAAAAACGCGGATAAGACAAACTTGTAGGCTGCCGAATACCCTCCATATTTTTCCCCGTTTCCTCATCCTTATAAGTATATACCTCTGACCTTCTCGAAATCCGATCCTCAAAGATCCCTATCATTGACTCCTTAAAAACAGAAGGGTAAATTAAGGTAGAACTATCTACCTTATAAGACGTTTGCTTGGCTAAAATATTATAATTCTTGATCTCACAACGAGCATCCTCAGCCCCCTCCTGACGCCAATAGACTACTCCCGACTCCCCTTTCCATACAGCCTCCTTGCGCAAGGGGTAATACACTCCAGAAGCTTCCTCTATAGTCAATGAATCACTTTTATTAAAACAGTAAAGCGTCGTATTTTTATATTGAATCCCCAACTCTCCCGCATCAAACTTAATCACAAAGTTTCGACTATCTGCCTTCCATGTATGACTCCCCCTACTCACCTTGTACAGATTATTATCAATCCAAAACCCCAAAGACCATTTGAGATAATTCTCAAACAAATAATTATCTCGAATTTCTTTCCCCTCCAATACCTGAAGCGAAATATCTATCCAACGATCAAAATACTTCTGCGTCAAGCCATCATCTTCTGCAAAAGATACAATGGTCTCCAATAAAGGACGAATGTAATTATGCCGCTTCATCTTCAACCCCACCATCTCATTAGTCAACCTCAAAAAGCCCTCATAATGCTGATCCGTTACTCGCCGCTCCTTAATCGCCTTCTTAAAACGCTTGAGCGTCTCCTCACAATCATCTCGCTTAAACTGAGTCAAGACATCCTCAATCTCATTAAACAATTTATCCCGATCTGTAGGCTCAAAAGGATCTGTATTGACCCCCTGCGCCCATACACTCCCCACAAAAAATAGGAGCCCAATCAATACCATTAGTTGCTTCATCTCTTTTTTTATTTTTTATTTTTTGGGCCTCCGCAGCAAAGCTGCGGCGCTACGTTTCGGGGCTCGCTATTCGCTCGGCCCTGCGGCGGCAAGCCGCCTCGGTCTGGCCTGCGGCCACCCCTACACATCGCTAGGCCATTGACCACCAACTAATTAATAAGCCCTTCTAAAGGAACTAACTCTAAATAGTTGACTAAGGCATTCTTCTGCCCCAAAAAACAGTAATAGCCCAATGCCAATAATGGCCCTACATAATACAATAGGTACCCAAAATCTTTTTTATTGAAATAATATAAACTCAAAAATAAGGCGATTGCCGCTGCTGACAAAATAAATCCTAAATCAACAAATACGCCCCCCCTTGGCCAATCCAATACCGTATAACTCAAACCAATTAAGCCAAAACAATGCGCCAAAAAATATAACCAAAGCGGCGACATCGTCAAAGCCGATCTAGGCTGCCGAATTAAATTGCTCAAAGGAAGAAATAAGGCTGAAAATAATAGAGCTCCCGAGGCCCAGAAGATACTCAAATCCAAAGCCGGCCAATCCCAATACCAAAATATCCCTGAAAATAATAAACAAAAATGCCCTAATAACTGCGGGCCCGTCCACAACCAAAAACGATCAAAATTGGGCCGCTTGATAAAAGGAGATAATGCCCGCCAACTATTCCATAACATAAAGGCCAATAAATAGAGGTATACTATCTCCGTATTTTCAACCGAAAAATTTGCATACAACTGTCTACTGGCCTCCATCAAAAAGAAGAGCGCTAAGTCTATAAGCAGTAAGGCTAGTAAATTGCCTTTGACCTCTTCTTCCTCCCAATAATCTAAAATGCTACTCATTCGCCTATTTGTTGGCGGTTTTCTTATTAGAAAAACGACGCAAGAAACTCTCTTTATAGCCCAAACTCAACAAAGCATTGCGAAACTTTTCTACTTCTACAGCCTGAAAACTCGGATTCAAGAGACCAAAAGATACTCGATAATACCCATTAGCATAGCTAATGTGCAACTGCTTGGCCAAGTCTTCATTCCAAGCCGCTTTAGCCTGTAATTTTGATACATCCAAAAGCCGATCGGCTGAAAATTGCAAACTATGCGTCAAGGCATCTCCGTCTACAGACTCAAATAGAACATCTTCCTGTACAATGTAAGCGGCGTTAAAGCCCTTTTTCTTCACCTCTGCCAAGATGCGCTGAGCTGTTGCTTTTCCAAAGTACTTGCCCAAATAAATTCGGGTCAAGCCCTTATCTGTAGGCTCATAACTCAATACGCCATACTGGGCCAAAGGAGCAAAGATACTGCTGTCTATCGCCTGACTCATAGCGGCAATTCGCAGCTTATAAGTTCCTTCTACAATTTGGGCCTGTACTGCCGTCTGCCCCAATAACAAAAGGGCCAAAACACTCATGAATAATCTAATGGTCTGCATAAATTTATTTAAGTAAAAAATGATCGATTGATAATTTTAAGGTACAGCTTTTTTGTTGGACCAACAACAGTTTTTAATATACTTAAGGTTTGACAGGCGGCGAAGCCGCCGCAGGCTTAGGGATGGATAGCAGGGCCGCCAAAGGCGGCAGACCCAGCGGCTGAAAGCCGCGCAGGGCCGAGCGAACAGCGAGCTGCGACACAGCCCGACCTGAGCGAAGCGAGGGGAAGCCCCAAAACAACAGAAAACAAGCATTAGAAAAATTAAAGCCGAAGAGAAGCTCGACAAAACATAAAAACTTGTAGTTTCGTGCCGCAAGAACAAACAACCTATCTAGGCGGCAAAAATGGCGCTTGAGAACAAAACTATAGATCATGAAAAAAACAGCCTTACACCATATTCACGAACAACTTGGGGCAAAAATGGTCCCTTTTGCGGGTTATGATATGCCCGTTTCTTATGCGGGAATCAAAGCCGAGCATTTGGCCGTGCGTTCCTCTGTAGGTGTCTTTGACGTTTCGCATATGGGCGAATTTATTGTGCGTGGAAAAGAGGCGCTGGATTTGGTCCAATGGGTGAGCTCTAATGATGCCAGCCGTTTGGAGATTGGCGATGTACAGTATAGCTGCCTGCCCAATGAAGAAGGGGGAATTATTGACGACTTTTTGGTCTACCGCTTGGGCGAAGACCAATGTTCTGCAGGGGAACAAGCCTTTATGTTGGTGGTGAATGCCTCAAATATGAAAAAGGATTGGGATTGGTTGCAATCTCAAAATCGCTTTGACTGTGAGCTCATTGATATTTCGGATAAAACGACTTTGTTGGCCGTACAAGGCCCCAAAGCTACTGAAGCCCTGCAATCATTGACCGAAATGGCCTTGGGCGAGATGAAATATTATAGCTTTCAGAAAGGAAAATTTGCTGGCTTAGATAACGTATTGGTTTCGGCTACAGGCTATACCGGAGCTGGTGGATTTGAGATTTATATTCGCAATGAAGATGCGGAAGCCCTTTGGACCGCCATTTTTGAGGCTGGTGCCCCTTATGCTATTCAGCCTGTGGGCCTAGGTGCTCGCGATAGCCTCCGCTTGGAAATGGGCTATTGCCTTTATGGCAATGATATTGACGATACCACTTCTCCTATTGCCGCTGGTTTGGGTTGGATCACCAAATTGCAAAAAGGCGATTTTGTGGGTAAAGACAAAATTGCTGCGGTTAAGGAAAATAAGCCTACAGAAAAACTTTATGGATTGGTCATGGAAGGGAAACGTCCAGCTAGACAAGGTTATTTGGTTTATTCTGCAGCTGGAGAAGAAATTGGGCGCATTACTTCTGGCGGCCCCTCTCCTAGCCTAGAACAATCTATTGCCTTGGCTTATATCCAATCTAATTGGGCCAAAAAAGATACTGAAGTTTTGGTAGAGATTAGGGGCAAGCGCTTTGCGGCCAAGCTGCAGCGTCCTCCATTCTGGAAGGGATAAAGAACAAAAGCGGATCAGGGAGCTAGCTCCTTGATCCGCTTTTTCATGTTAAGAGAAAGTAATTTAGTGTTTCTCCTGTGCTTTCTTGATGGCCTCTTCTTCTAGAGAAGAGATTTTCAACTTATTGAGGTTGTCGCTCAATTGGGTACCCTCCATAATTTGTTGTTGGAGGCCAGAGAGCGTACCAGGGCTATAAGGCACCAAGATAGAGGCGTTTTTCTCTCCAATTTCCTTAACCGTGTCATAATGTTGGGTGAGCAACACAAACTGCATAATCTCAGAGGGAGAAACATCGCTAAGGGTATTGCTAAAGTCTTCTACCGAATCGGCAAAACCTTTAATAATGGCCAAGCGTTGTTCGGCCACCCCTTCCCCTTGTAGGCGTTTAGATTCTTTTTCGGCTTCGGCATCCTTAATCTTAGAGATTTTGCGACCTTCTGCATCTTCGGCAATGGCTTCTTTATTTCGGCGGGCGGCATTGATGCGGTTCATCGAATCTTTGACCAAGGGATCGGGATCAATATCTGTGATTAGGGTTTTGACAATGCGATAACCGTATTTTTCCATATGTTCCGCCAACTCCATACGAACCGCAGTGGCAATATCATCTTTGCGGGCAAAAACATCATCTAGATCCATTTTAGGCACTTCAGCGCGGACCACATCAAAGATATAGGAAGAAATTTGGCCATAGGGGTTATCCAATTCATAATAGGCCTCTTTCACCTTGGTATCCATAACTTGTACGTGCACCGAAGCTTGGAGCTTGACAAATACGTTATCCTTAGTTTTGGTCTCAATATGCACATCCATTTGCTGGATCTTGAGGTTAATTTGCTTGCTCACTTTATCTAAAAAGGGAACCACAAAGTTTAACCCAGGATGCAAGATGCGATTATAGCGCCCTAAACGCTCCACAATATGAGCAGAACGCTCTCTGACCATCTTGAAAGAAGAAAATAATACATAAAGAATAAGCCCTAAGGCGATCAAGGGGAGAAATTCCATGTTTACAATTTGTACTGATTCTAAAAAAGATATTGGGGCTTGGCTTTGTGTGCTTTTGCACATACAATATAATGCAAAAAGTCTTATTAAGGGTTCAGCTTTACAGCTAAAAAACATATTTTCCAGCTATCAAAAATGTACATCATGAACAAAAGACTAATTATCAGCAGTTTGTTTATCGCAGCTATTATTGCAGCCTGTGGCGGCCCAAATGAGAGCAACCTACAACAGAATAATAGCACGAGCAGCAACAGTACAAAGGCCCCAGAGAAAAAAGCCGTTAATGGCGCTATGGTCTACAAGAAAAACTGCGTGGTTTGTCATGGATCCGATGGTAAAATGGCCCTAAATGGCGCCAAAGTATTGCCCGAATCTACTCTAACACTAGAAGAGCGCATCACGCATATCAAAAAAGGGAAAGGCGCCATGCAAGCCTATGAAGGCGTGCTCTCTGAAGCTGCTATTAAGGCCGTAGCCGAATATACCATGCAATTTAAATAAATCATTTATGCCTTTTGAGCTTGAAAGCCAGCGCTTGGGCCTCACCCAACTGAGCAGTGAATATGCTGAGCAGGTACAAGAGTATCTGGTTCGCAATCGTTACTTTTTTCAGCGCTATATGCCCCGCTGGCCTCAAGCTTTTTGTCAATTAGAAAACATAGAGCTGCGACTCAATGAAGAAAAATGGCTACAGCAACAGCGCCGCTTTATTCGCTATTATATCTTTCATCGCAGCGATAACCAAAAAAATCGCATCATTGGCGATATCTCTTATAGCCACTTCATTTATGGCGCTATGCGCTCTTGTTTTTTAGGCTATAAGGTCGACCAAAGTTTCAATAATTTGGGCGTAGCCACAGAAGCCCTCCGCTTGCTCAACCCAGAAATTATGCAGCGCTTTGATTTGCAACGCATAGAGGCCCATATTATGCCCCAAAACAAAGGCTCCAGACGCTTAATCGAAAAACTGGGCTTCGAGCTAGAAGGCATCGCCAAGCAGTTTATTTGTATCAACGGACAATGGGAAGACCACTGCCGCTACGCCTTTGTCAAAGGCCTCAGCCAAGAAGAATTTCACTAATTTTTGGCCGCTTGCGCTCCCTTTTTACTAATTTCGCCCCCATGAATATCTTGCAACAAACCTGGGCCCTGATTAAGAAAGATGCCCGCATCGAATGGAGAAAGCGACAAGCTATTGGCGGCATTTTACTCTACGTTTTATCCACTACTTTTGTGGTCTATAGCATTGTGGGCGAAAAAACCTCTGGGGTGGTTTGGGCCGCTCTCTATTGGATTATCGTGCTTTTTGCCTCGGTTAATGCCGTGGCCAAAAGCTTTGTGCAAGAAAATCAAGAACGGCAGCTCTATTATTACTCGCTGCTGCAACCTTCGGCCCTCATTCTCTCCAAAATTTTCTACAATACGCTCCTGCTTTTTGTAGTTTGTCTCCTGTCCTATGGCAGTTTTTCGCTCATTATGGACAATCCCATCCGCTTTCAAGGCCTCTTTTTCTTGCTCATGTTTTTAGGCAGCCTTGGCTTTTCTATTGCCTTTAGTTTTGTGGCTGCCATTGCCGCCAAAGCCCAACAGGCCGCCACCCTAATGGCCATTCTCAGCTTTCCGATCGTCATTCCCATCCTGATGACGCTGCTGCGCCTCAGCAAAATTGCCCTGGGCCTAATGACCGACACAATGTATTATAAAGACATTTTCATCCTTTTGGCCATTGATCTCATCTTAGGCAGTATTGTCTTGCTGCTCTTTCCCTTTCTCTGGCGAGATTAGTTTCTTTTTTGGGGCTGCCCCTCGCTTCGCTCGGGTCGGGCTGTGTCAGGGCTCGCAGTTCTGCTCGGCCCTGCAGGCTTTTCGCTTCGCTCAAAAGCCTTTGGTCTGCGGCTGCGCCGCCCCCTTTTCCATCCCTCAGCCGAGAGGCTGGCTAAAGCCAGCCCCAGAACAAAAGCCTTTGGCCGAGCATAAGCGCTCAGCAGCCTTCGGCTGCTGTCAAAGCCCGCCCACCCTCCCCTCTTCGGGATTCCTTAGGGAATCCCTTGGGGGAGTTTGGGCCATTTTTTTTGGTCCTTTTTGCAGCAGACAGGCGGCAAAGCCGCCGCAAAGGAGCGCAGCGACGCGGCTGAGGGGCTGGAGCAGGGCCGCCGCAGGCGGCAGACCTAGCGGGCAGAGCCCGCGCAGGGCCGAGCGAGCAGCGAGCTGCGCAATGGCCCGACCCAAGGCCGCAGGCCGCAGGGGCAGCCCCAAAACAAAACGCCAAAAAAATGTATCTTAACATCTGGAAGAGTATTAGTGAAGTATTAAGAACATCTAAACCTAAAAACATGAGAACTTTTATTGCTCTTTTTCTCCTTTGCTTCAGTTTTCCCCTTTGGGCACAAATTGAATTTTCTTCTCCTCAGGTCCAAGCACTTTATGAAGAGGGGGTAGCGCGGCATGATGCGGGGAATTATGAGAAGGCGATTAGTCTTTACTCCGAGGGCTTAAAACAATGTAGTCAAGAAAATAAAGACCTCTTTTATACAGAATTAGCCTTGAGTTATCGCAATAAAAATGACTTTAAGAGCTCTAACAAATATGCCTTAAAGGTTTTAAAGAGTAGTGAGCGTTTTTACAAGCATGCTTTTCAGCAATTATCAAATAACTATTTAACACAAGAAGACTACAAAAAGCTACGCAAGTTGACCCAAAAAGCCATTAAGAAGCATGGCGAGCAAGTTATTTTTTTGCGCAACTACGCTTTTATTGCGTTAAGAGCAGAGCAGCTTGAAGAAAGTCAAAAATGGCTAAAAAAAATATGCCTAAGCGGCGATGCTGGAGGCCGCGACTTTGTTTTATTGGGCATTGTAGAAAGTGGATTGGAGCATATAGATGCGGCCCTTATGGCCATGACTTTCGGTCTTTTTTTGGAGCCCGAAAACAGCAAGGCTGATGTGGCCATCAGTTTTTTAGAGCAATACCTTTTTGGCGATAATTGGGAAAGTAGTTGCCAAGAACTGCGAAAGGCCAAAGAAGAAGAACGAGCAGCTGAGCTAAATATCAATTTTATGCCTCCCTTAGACTTAGACGGAGGCTTTAATGCTCTATCCTTAGAATTTTTGATGCCGCTTAGTCGAGCAACCTTATTGAGCAATGATGACATTAACATCTGTGCAAAAAATCATTTCGAGCAATTGGCCGCATTAACCGAAACGGCCTGGGGTATCCTCTTATCAGAAGGCAGCGTCTTGCAAGAAGAAGAAAAAGAACTGTATGCAGAGGTCTATCAGCCATTTTTCAAGGAATTTGAAAAAGAAGGGCGGAAAAAACTCTACTCCTACTATATTTTTTCGGGCACCGAAGAAGGGAAATACAATATGTTGAATGATACCGAGCTGCGGGTTATCATTCAAAAAATAGAAGAAGAACAAGGGCAGCGTTAACAGAGAAATGGCCGCTAGACTTCCGTCTAGCGGCCATTTCTTTATCTTAAAACTTGACGCCTGTTATTTGATAGGCAGCAGAAAGGGCGTCCTTCATGCTTCCTCGGGTACTAATTTCATCAGTATTGATGCCTAATTCGACAATAGTTTGGGCCACAGCGGGAGTAATGCCTGAAATAATACATTGGCAGCCCATTAGTCTTGCGGCTTTAGAGACCTTAATAATATGGTTGGCTACAGCGGTATCGACAACGGCAACTCCAGAGATATCGAGGATAAAGACTTTAGCTTGAGTCTCTCCAACATTGCTCAGAACGGCCTGCATAATTCCCTCGGCTCGTCTAGAGTCGATAATTCCGACAATAGGAAGCATAAAAATATCGTCCCAGAGGCGGGCAACGGGAGCTGATAAGGCCTCGTTTTGTGCTTTTAGCGCTTTGCTAGTTACATCATTATAGCTGCCGACTACTAATGCTACATCTAAACTTTGTCTTTGATTATAAGCCGAGAGCAACTCATAGCTTTGAATGCCTAGGCGTTCAAAAAGTGCTTTGAACAGATGCGTAAAGAGAACCACCCCATCATAGTAGAGGTCTAGGGGTAAGCCAATACGTGCATGCACATCACCAATGCGTTCGCGGTCAGCGATATATTCTTCATCTACTTTTTTGGACCAAAAGCTCGTCCAATACTTTTCGTGCAACTGCTTTAAGTGTTCTACATGTTCCTCAGAGCTAAAGTAGGCCGCAAAGGTAGGGTGGCTCATCATCTCCTCATAAAAATCCTCTATAACTTCATGTATTTCAGGAAGAATCAAAGCCGAGGCAGCATCGATCTCATCCATAGTGGAGTCAGTAATATAAAAACGAGACCGATACTCTTGGGCGCAATACTTAGTCATGGCAAGTAAAAATTAAAGCTGGTTATTGGCTAATAAACAGTCTTTATATTATTCAGTTTAGGTGTTCTACTGATGAGCTCTTAAAAAATCTAGATAAGTGACCTTTACTTCTAAGGTAGGAACAAGAACAGAGCACTTGGTTTAAGAGGCCGCAAATATATTTATATTTAAATAATTCAACGAGGAATGATATGTTATTGAAGTTTTAAGGGCTTATTTAGATTAGTTTTATAGTAATAGCTTTTTTTAGGGACCTTAGCAGGCTCTTAACAAGTCAGAAATAAACATCTATAAAATAGAGGAACTCATCTATTTTATAGCAGCCAAAACCACCACAAATAGAACACAAACCGCTAATAATCAACAAACAACACTTAATATGAATAAAATCATAAAGTTTTGTAAATGCATGTATGCACAACAAAAAAAAAGTGAAAACTGTTAGCTTTGCGCTATTGATAACCAAAAAGATGTTGAAACACCCTTTATATGCTTCGCCAAATTATTATTGCTGCTGTAGCAGTGCTTATTTTAGTTCTCTCCTTTGTTGTGGCTAGAGGATTATCTAAGCGACCAGAAACACAAAAAAAGGCTGAAACCGCAGCCATTCTGAAGAAAGTTCGAGCCATTACGGTAGAAAATCAAGAGATACAAACGGAAGTACAGCTTTATGGACGTTTGGTTCCCTTTGAAAAAACAGAGCTTTTTTCTGAGGTGGGCGGCCGTCTTTTGGCCACTTCCAAACCTTTTAGAGTAGGGACTCGCTTTGCTAAGGGCGAATTGCTCATTAAGGTAGATAAAAAAGAGGCAGAACTCAGTTTGCGGGCCCAAAGAGCCCAATTACTCAGTGTCATTACGAGTATGTTGCCTGATATTAAAATTGACTTTTCGGAGAGTTTGGAGCAGTGGGAAAACTACCGCAGCCAACTCAAGCCCGAGGCCCTTATTGCCGATTTACCTGAACCTAAATCGGAGCGAGAAAAGGACTTCTTGGCCCTAAAGGATATTTATAATCTATACTACAGCATTAAGAGTGCTGAAGAGCGCTTGACGAAATACGAACTGCGCGCGCCTTTTTCGGGAGAGCTCACAGAAGCCCTCATCAATACGGGTTCATTGATTCGGGCAGGCCAAAGAATTGGTAGCCTGATGAATATCAATGCCTATGAATTGCAGGCCTCTGTTCCATTAGTGGACCTCAAGTATATCAGTTTGGGAGATAAGGTACAATTGCAATCGGAGGATGTAGAAGGCGAATGGAGCGGAAGCATCAGTCGGATTTCTAGTACCATTGATGCAGCGAGCCAAACGGTAGCCATTTTTATTCGCGTATCGGGCCCCAACCTAAAAGAAAACATGTTTTTAACGGGAGAGGTATCTGCTAACCGTCTAGCTAATGTTATGGAGATTCCCCGTAAGTTATTGCGTGGTGATACCGCTGTTTTTGTCATTCAAGAGGGCAAAGAAAAAAGCCTAGCGCTACAAAGCATTCAGGCGGTGAAAATTTCGGAGCAAACGGCCTTAGTTAGAGGATTGGAGAATGGCCAAGCGCTTTTGGCTGAGCCCTTTCCTGCTGCTTATGAAGGCATGAAAGTAGAATTGGCCAATTAAATTTTGGTCCATTGAGGGCGGCTTGGCCGCCCTGGCCCCTAGGGCCAACGGCTGAGGGAAGGAAAAGGGCCAGACCGAAGCGCTTTAACGCTGACAACAAGACTGAAGGCCGCAGTTCGATGACCAAAGGGAATAACGGCCGAGCGCCCCGACCAACGGGAGCTGACGCAACGAAGCAAGTAATAGCGAGCCCTGACACAGCCCGACCCGCCCGAAGGGCGGGGCTGCCCCAAAAATATATTCTAACGATAAGTTCATTATGAAATCTATAGTATCCTTTTTTATTAAAAACTCGATTGCGGGAAATATCCTGATGGTCGTTATTCTACTCTTTGGCTTTTTTGGCTTAAAGAATATGAAATCGACTTTCTTTCCGCCTGCGCCCGAGAAATTCATCAATATCGAGGCGGTTTTGCCTGGTGCTTCTCCAGAGGAAATTGAGCAAGGTATTGTGCTAAAAATTGAAGAAAACCTGAAAGGCCTGACGGGGCTGGAGCAGGTTAATTCGGTTTCTTCTGAAAATGCTGCTTCTGTAACTGTTGAGATCAATAGTAATTTTGACATTGACTTGGTCAAGCAAGATGTGGAAAATGCGGTAAATCAAATTAGCTCTTTTCCTGCGGGCATGGAGTCTCTGCGGATTTACAAAGAAGAGAACCGCAACTTTACCTTTAGCTTTGCGCTTAGCGGAAATGTGCCTTTGAAAACCCTAAAGATGGAGGCGCGTCAGATGGAAGATGAGTTGCGCTCAACCCCAATTATGTCGAAGGTGACGCTTTCGGGCTTTCCAGATGAGGAAATTGAGGTAGCTTTTCGCGAAGAAGACCTCATTCGCTACGGCATTAGCTTTCAGCAAGCAGCCTTGGCCGTTCAGGCTAGTAACCTAGAGATTACGGGGGGGAGCATTAAGGGCCAAGAAGAAGAATTATTGGTTCGGGCCCGCAACAAAGGCTATTATGCCGAAGAGTTAAAGAATATTCCGGTCCGAAATACAGCAGATGGAGGGATTATCTATCTCTATCAGCTGGCTGACATAGAAGACAAGTGGGCCGATGACCCTGAGCGTAGCTTCATGAATGGGGAAAAATCGGTGGTCATTACTATTCAGAATACGGATGAGGAAGATTTATTGACCATTGCGGATTATATGCGCAATTATGTAGAAGAATACAACCTCAAAGCAGGTCCTATCCGAGCAACAACCATTCGAGATGGCTCAGTTACTTTGCAACAGCGGATTGACTTGTTGGTAGAAAATGGTGTGGTTGGTTTTATTCTGGTCCTTTTGGCCTTAGGCTTCTTTTTGCACTGGAGTATTGCCTTTTGGGTAGCTGCTGCTATTCCCATTTCCTTTGCAGGGATGTTTATTGTTGGGAGCTCTGCTGACTTGACGATCAATGTCGTTTCGCTCTTTGGGATGATCCTCGTAATTGGTATTCTTGTCGATGACGGTATTGTTATCGGAGAAAATATTTACGCCAAATACGAACAGGGCATGAACCACAACCAAGCCGCCCTAGAAGGAACCATGGAGGTTTTACCCGCCGTTATTTCGGCTATTTTGACGACCGTGGTCGCCTTCTCCATGTTCTTCTTTATTGAGGGACGCATTGGCGATATCTTTAGCAACATGGCTTTTGTGGTGATCATGACCCTTATCTTCTCCCTAGTAGAAGGTATACTGATCCTCCCTGGGCACTTAGCCCACTCTAGAGCCATGGCCAGAGATGCGAAAAAAACACTTTTTGAGCAGTTTTTCGATCGCTTGATTGGGGGAATGGATGCCTTTATGGGCTGGATGAGAGACCATCTCTTCTCTCCTGTTCTTCAACTTTGTTTGACGGGTTTCCAAAGAAGTTTACCTATTGCCGTTTTAGTCGGCCTAATGGTCCTTTCTGTAGCTGCGGTTAGTGGCGGAATGGTCAAAACGACTTTCTTCCCCTTCATTGAACGAGATAATATTGACATTACCCTCACCATGCCCGCAGGAACTCGAGAGCAAAATACCAATGAAATCCTCGCCTATATCGAAAAGAAAGCCTGGGAAGTCAATGAGATTTACAAAGCTCAAAGAGAAGATGGTAAAGACATCATCGAAAAGATTGAACGCAGCCTCGGTCCAGCCAGCTACAATGGCAAACTCGCCATTACCCTAATGGATGGAGAACAACGCGCTACTCCCGTTTTGGCCATTCAGGACTCTATCCGGGCCAAAGTAGGAACACTCATGGGGCCAGAAAGCCTCTCTTATGGCGGAAGCTCTATCTTTGGTAAGCCCGTATCTGTGGCTGTTCTAGGAACAGACTTGAAAGATATGGATGAGGCCGTAGAAGCACTCAAAAAGGAGCTAGAAGCTATTGAAGGACTCAAAGATGTTTTGGATGACAACCAACCCGGTCTTCGAGAAATCAATGTTTCGCTCAATGATAAAGGCCGCCAATTAGGCCTCAACCTACAAGAAGTACTCGCCCAAGTTCGTGGCGGTTTCTTCGGTGCCGAAGCCCAACGCCTACAAAGAGGCCGCGATGAGGTCCGCGTTTGGGTCCGCTACAAAACAGAAGATCGAGCCAATATCGGACAGCTAGAGAATATGCGCATCCGCTTTACCGATGGCCGCGAATTCCCCCTTTCTGAAATTGCCGACTTTAAGATTGAACGCGGCGTAGTGAGCATTAAGCACTTGGACGGAAAAAGGGAGGTAAAGGTAGAAGCCGATATCGCCAATAAAAGAGTTTCAGTTTCGGATATCACCACGCTCATCAAAGAGGAAATTACGCCCCGACTAAAGGCGCAATACCCCTCTGTAGAGTTCTCTTTTGAAGGCCAAAATAAAGAGCAAACCAAGAGTGCCAACTCAATCAAACAAGTTTTGCCCATCATCCTTATTTTGATGTTCATCATTGTGGCCCTGACCTTCAACTCTATTGGTCAAGCCCTGATCGTTTTTGGCATGATTCCCTTTGGCCTTATCGGCGTAATCTGGGGCCACTGGTTCCTAGATGCCCCCATTAGCTTTTTCTCCGTGCTCGGTATTATCGCCCTAATCGGAATTATGGTCAATGATGCCTTGGTCCTCGTTTCGGCCTACAATGGCTTTGTCAAAGAAGGCTTAGAACCCATGGAGGCCGCCTTCCAAGCGGGACGCTCTCGCTTCCGGGCCATTGTTTTGACCACGCTCACCACCGTTCTTGGTCTCGGCCCGCTCCTACTAGAAACTAGTTTTCAGGCGCAATTCCTCATTCCTATGGCTATTTCGGTTGCCTTTGGTTTGTTGGTGGCCACTGTGGTTACCCTTCTTCTTTTGCCCGCCTGTCTGCTGGTTGCCAACCGCTACAAATGGCTATCAGCCCAACTTTGGACCGGAGAAAGCATCCACCCTATTGAGGTAGAATCTGCCTATGAAGGCCGCAGAAACCATTTCTTCCTCTGGATTTTTGGCCTAGTCGTTATGCTGGCCCTCGTCCTCCTAATCATAAATTTATTCTAATCCTACTTAGCTAATTATAGAAGCCTCAGCTTTTGCTGGGGCTTTTTTGTTTTTTGGGGCCTCCTGCCTACGGCAGGCGCTACGCTTCAGGGCTCGCAGTTCTGCTCGGCCCTGCGGCCTGACGGCCTTGGTCTGCGGCTGCGCCGCCCCCTTTCGCATCGCTAGGCCAATACTGTGGGTTGAACCCCACAGCCATACAACAACTACATTCTACATATATAGTGCGGAGAGGATTAAAATCCTCTACCGCTTTTAACAAGGGCTATTTTTTTTCTTCGGCGCTTGGGCTGTTGTTTTTTCATTCCCACAAAAAAATCATAGGAACCCTAGGGCCAAGGCCCTAGGCTATTAAATCTATCATCCCCTCCTTCGAGGGGATTCGTCTTTCCTCCTGAACTTAAACAGTTAAGCGAACAAAATCTTTAACTACTAACTATTCGCTTGCTCTTCAAACATAAACTTTGTCCCTAAGAGCCAATACAGAAAATTCCGTCTAGACCTAGTTAATCAATAGAGCTAAACAAAAAGCCCCCTCAAAGAAGGGGGCGACTACTACTATTAGCCTAGGGACTTGCCCCTAGGGTAAAATGACAAGCGCTTAAATACAAGGGTTTTCAATATTTTGTTTTTAAGCGAGCCTAGCTGATCTGTAGTAGGCCCAGTCCAGAAAAAAAAGATAGGGCCTTAAACAGCTATCCCACGCTAATCGGAAAAATCCAAACGCCTTGGGGAATTTCCCCACGCTAATCGGAAAAATCCAAACGCCTTGGGGAATTTCCCCACGTTAATCGGAAAAATCCAAATGCCTTGGGGAATTTCCCCACGCTAATCGGAAAAATCCAAACGCCTTGGGGAATTTCCCCACGCTAATCGGAAAAATCCAAACGCCTTGGGGAATTTCCCCACACTAATCGGAAAAATCCAAACGCCTTGGGGAATTTCCCCACGCTAATCGGAAAAATCCAAACGCCTTGGGGAATTTCCCCACGCTAATCGGAAAAATCCAAACGCCTTGGGGAATTTCCCCACGCTAATCGGAAAAATCCAAACGCCTTGGGGAATTTCCCCACGTTAATCGGAAAAATCCAAACGCCTTGGGGAATTTCCCCACACTAATCGGAAAAATCCAAACGCCTTGGGGAATTTCCCCACGCTAATCGGAAAAATCCAAACGCCTTGGGGAATTTCCCCACGCTAATTTGCCGCCTCCGATTGCCTTGGGGAAATCCCCAGAGGAGATGGGAAGCTAGAGATTGGTCCAAATCAGCGGCAAAGCGGCAATGCTCTTTTGTTTTTGGTCATGATTGGAGGGGATAGAGCAGCAATACCGCTTCCAAGGCTGGGGAAACCCCAGCCTATCGGCTGAGGGATGGTAGCGGGTGGCGCGAAGCGCCAGACCAAGCTTTTGAGCGCAGCGAAAAAGCGAAGGGCCGAGCGAATAGCGAGCCCGCGCACAGCCCGACCCGAGCAAAGCGAGGGGCAGCCCCAAATCAAAAAGAAAGAAGAGCTCCAAAACATTTTATGCTTATCTCTCGGCAGGCTGAGCAAATAGAAAGGCGGAAAAATATTATGCTTAAAAAATTGTAGCTTTGCCAAAAACCGCTGAGCTGCGTTTAGTAGAAAAAGAATAGCAAGCTATATGATCTTAAAAAAATATTCCTGGACCTTTTTGGGCCTTTGTTTTTTATTCCTTTTACAGTTTACCGCCTGCCGAAAAGAGCAATTCTTAACGCGAGCGGGGGCGGATCTTCGCTTTGAGCTCGATACCTTGAGTTTTGATACCGTTTTTACGGACATGGGCTCGGCCAGCAGGCGATTTAAGGTATATAATCCACATAATCAAACCTTAAAGATCAGTCGCATTCGTTTGGCTGGAGGAGGAAGCTCTGATTTCAGTTTAAACATTGATGGCCAAAATGCTCTAGATGTTCAGGACCTTGAATTAGCGGGGGGAGATAGCTTATATATCTTGGCTTCTGCTCGAATTGACCCCAACAATGGGGATGCGATACGGCTAGACTCCATTTTATTTGAGACCAATGGCAGCGAGCAAAAGGTATACTTAGAGGCCTATGGTTGGAATGCGATTTATGTTGGGCGAAGAGGCTATCAGACGCGTTTTGTCAATGAGCAGATCCAGCTAACCCCCGATACGCCCTATATCTTTTTGGGCCAACTCTACTTTGACAGTAGTTCGGTTTTGACGGTACCTGGGGGGACCGAGGTATTCATGTTTGGGGGACCTACCAGCCGACCCGGTGATCGGGCCACCATTGTTATTGGGCATAATTCCTCGATCAAAGTGAATGTAGGGGGCGACCTCAACCAGCCTGCCGAGTTCAAAACCCATCGATTGGAAGAGGATTATCAGGAATTGCCCTTTCAGCATGGGGGAATTTACCTCATGGCGGAAAGTGTAAACAACCAAATACATGGTTGCATTATTCGCAATGCCGTAGATGGGATTGTCATAGATTCTTTGGCACCAAATCATCCCACGGTCAAATTGGAGCTAAAGAAAAGCATGATTTACAATGTAGATCGCAGCTGCATCTTGGCTCGGTTCGGGAGTCTTTGGGCCGAGAACTGCATCCTAGCCAACTCCAACCAATATAATTTCATCAATATTTTGGGGGGAGATTATACCTTTAGACATTGTAATCTAGTTAACTTTGGGACCAATCCCTTTGTGGGCCGAAACGAGGCGGTTTTGAGTATGCGTGACTTTGAAGTTCGTTATGATGCGGATGGGAATGAAGTTCCCGTAACAGCAGATCTTCGCGCTCGCTTTCAAAACTCTGTCATCTATGGCAATCGGGCTGAAGAAATTGAGCTGGGTTCTTTAGAGGACTTTAGTGGAGGGGCCCAATGGGACTATGCTTTTGAAAACTGCCTACTAAAAGTAGATACTTTTTCTACGGGGCAATTTAATTGCCTCATCAATCAAGAACCTTATTTTAGAGATTTAGAACTGTATGCGTACCAAATAGACAGCAGTGCTTCTCCGCTTATCAATGCAGGCATTTCGCTCAATCCGAGCGTAACTGATGATGCAGAGAGCAAGGGACGAGATGCTCAGCCGGATATTGGTGCCTATGAATTTTAAGAAGAATGAAAACACTATTGCTCTTAGAGCCCCCTTATGCCGTCTACAGCCTTGAAGTAGAAGAACTGGCCTTGCAAGAAGACTACTACTATCTATCGCTCAGTGATTTGTTCATGCAAGAGGCCGGCAGCAAATCGGCCTTGGGCAAAAACCTTGGCGAGTTGGATCCAAAAGCTCGTTATCAGCAATTGATGCAGAGCAAATTGCGCAAGCTTCCTCGCAACATTAAGGCGGGTTGGTTGCTTGATCCCGATTGCATTTCTTCTTTAGAAGAGGCCCAGGCCCTCAAAGAGTTGTTGG
Organism: Saprospira sp. CCB-QB6; assembly: GCF_028464065.1. Lineage (NCBI taxonomy): Bacteria > Pseudomonadati > Bacteroidota > Saprospiria > Saprospirales > Saprospiraceae > Saprospira > Saprospira sp. CCB-QB6. The sequence goes on from NZ_CP116808.1 coordinate 321,554, forward strand.
AAGAACTCAATCATCCTTTAGATGCAATCATTATTGGGCAAGCCTCTGAAGAGGAGCTATTGACCGAGCTGCCCGATTATATTGAAAAAGAGACTGCTGCGGAAGAAATCAAAGAGTATTTTACTCATTTGTTGCCAGGCATTCTCCAAATCTTCCCTGATGTTCCTCAGACAGAATTGAGTGAGGAATCGGATTGGAAAGTATTACATAAGCAAATTCGTACAGTCCTTAGAGGAGCTGCACAAAACTAAAATCCATGAACCGCCCCTTATCCAACTGGAGCAAAGACCTAGCATACAGCATCTTAGCCATTAGCATCTTAGCCCTTGCTATTTACAAAGCCTATTTTTGTGCTTTCACCCACGATGAAAGTCGCAGTTATTTAGACTATGTAATTGGCCGAAATAGCTGGGAGATCATGACTTTTGCTAGAGGTGCTACCGCAAATAACCATCCTCTCAATAGTTTACTCATGAAGCTCTGCTATACCCTTTTTGGTTCGGCAGAGCTTTCTTTGCGTTTGCCCAATTTACTCGCGGGTGGACTATTTGCCTATGCTCTCTGGCGCTTACTCAAGGCTTTGCCGCAGCTATCTTTTTCGCTCTTTTTATTCGCTGGAATTTGGGTCTTGGGGCAAGCTTACTTCAATGACTTTTTTGCCCTAGCCAGAGGCTATGGTCTTTCTTACGGTTTTTTCTTATTGGCTTTCACACAACTTTTTTTAATAAAGCCGAAAGCAAAATCCTTAGCTTGGGCCGTTTTCTTTGCCTGCCTTTCCGTTTATGCTAACTTTTCTCAACTGATTCCCCTTTTGGCCCTTTTTGGCAGTTATAGCCTTTATCATCTCTTGTTTAGCCAACTCAACAAAAAGGAGCTTGGGCAACAATTAGCGGTGATGGGCTTGGGCCTTTTGGGTTTAATTGTATTTATTGGCCAGCCACTTAAAGGCCTCATTAAGCGAAAAGAGCTCTACTTTGGTGGCGAAAAAGGGCTCATTCAGGACACTATTGGCTCTTTAGCCAAGCAGCAGCTATCCGGAATTGGATTAGAAGAGTATAGTTACTTACTCAGCTACTCCTATCCCCTTTTGCTCCTTGCTGGCCTTATCTTTTTGGCCCTAAAACGAAAAGAAAACACCCCTATTTATCGCCTTATTTTTATGAGCACGCTTTTGCTCAGCCTCATGAGTATCGGCCATATTTTGGCACATGAGCTTTTTGAAGTACGCTTTCTCATAGATCGGACAGCCCTCATTTATCTGCCCTTTATCCAACTACTCAGCTTTGCACTATTTGCGGCTTTGAGCCAAAAATGGCGGATTCATATCTACTTGGCTAGCGGACTTTTCATGCTTCAGCTCTACAACTTTTCGCAAAGCTGGCAGGCTCATGTATTTCAAGAATGGACCTATGATCAGGATAACAAAAAGGTTCTTGCAGAAGTCTACCGATTAGTTCAAAAAGACCAACGCCACTACAGCATAGCCACCTACTGGCTACATCACCCTAGCTTTCAATACTATATGCAAAGAGGGATTTATCCTGGCATTAGCCTCATAGCCTATCCTACTCAATTCGAGGCCAATGCCCAATTCGACTTCTATTATATGTATGCGCCTTATGGCTATGGCGCTCTAGAAGAAAATTACCAACCCTATCTCGATTTTACAGAAGGGCATCTCTTCCGACATCGATAAAACCAAAAGGTCTAGTCTCTACAGGCTAGACCTTTTTTCTTTTGGGGCCCGCGGCCGCCCTTTTTAACGGGGCGGCCGCCGCTATGCTGCGCCGCTCGCTCTCTGCTCGGCCCTGCAGCCGCCTTGGGCGGCTTTGGTCTGGCGCTTCGCGCCACGGCTGCGCAGCGCTGGGCCATACTGGCCTTTGGCCAGGGGCGGCTTCGCCGCCCGCTTAGCGAATCCTTGGCCGAAAATTATGCTTTCTGGCTGGCAAGGGCGTAATAATCGAATCTATGGGCGGAAAGCCCAACCAATAATTGGCGGGCAACAAGCGCTCTTGGCCAGCCCCCTTGGCCAAATTCTTTTGGTTGCGAAGGTAGGTTGTTTTCATGCTGTTCCATTCGGCTTCAGACAATTGGGCAAAGTTACTACTATCTGCCAAAAGGGCCGAAATAGGCAATAACGTATAAATCCAATCTTCTACAGGTTTTTGTTTGTAATGATGGATGTGGCGCCAAAGAGGAATATAGCTGGCGCCTTTGGGCTGCAGCTCTCCCGTCAAGCGATTCTTTTGAAAATCAAGTTCGAGGACCAAGCCGATATCTGTATTCGGGCGAAATTGATTAGAGATAAAATTGCCTAATGAATAAGCCGTAAAATGGCCACTGCTACTATCTTGGGCCAAAGGCTGCAAAACGTGGGGGTGTCCGCCAATAATTAGTTGCACGCCTTCATTTCTTAGCCAGGCCTCCCATTTTTGTTGTTCCTTATTGGGTTGTAGTTGATATTCTAATCCCCAATGGGCCAAGGCAACAATTAGATCGGGCTTTTGGGTTTTAGCTTTGGCAATATCGGCTCTAATTTGTAGGCTATCCATGAGATTCACTAGGCCAGGAGAGCGGGTCGGAATGCCATTAGTCCCATAAGTAAAAGACAAAACGGCTAAGCGCAGGCTAACACTATCCTTTTCTAGCTCATAAATAAGGGGATAAATTGCCTTTCGTTCTGTACTATCTCGAAAGCTGCCTGTATGGGCCAAATTTAGGCTATCCAATACATCTAAGGTATGTTGTAGGCCATAGTTAAAATTATCATTTGTGTGATTATTGGCCGTAGAGAGTAAGTCAAAACCTGCAGCCTTAATAAAATGGGCCAAAGTATCTGGTGAGCGGAACATGGGGTAGCCGCTAAAGTTATTTTTATCATTTAGGGTTAGCTCCAAATTGAGGATTGCCAAATCTGCAGCATCTATAAGGGGGCGGAGATAGCGAAAGGCGGGTTCATAATCAAACTGCCCTGAGGCGGGATCGTAGGCGGCTCGAATTTGGTCTCCATGTTGCATAAAATCGCCTACGGCAAGGAAGCGAAAATGGACAAAAGTATCTAGAGCTGGACGCGTTATTTGGCTCGTATCCTTAGGCACCTCTTGGTTTTCGACAATTTGTGTGGGTTCACAGGCCAAAAAGAGGAGCGAGCAAAGAAAGAGGGGGAAAAAATGCTTCATGAAAAAGAGTTGAGTGGATAAATAAAGTGCAGATTTTTGGTCCAGAGGCGCGCAGCGCCTGGCTGAGGGATGGAAAGCAGGGCCGCCGCAGGCGGCAGACCCAAGGCTTTTGAAGCGAAGCGAAAAAGCCTGCAGGGCCGAGCGATCAGCGAGCTGCTGCACAGCCCGGCCCGCCCGCAGGGCGGGCAAGCCCCAACACCTAATGCTCTTGTTTGAAAAGCGGGAGGCGAATATAGAAGTCGGTGCCTTTGCCCTCTGCTGTTTCAAAATAGATTTCGCCTTGCATAGCTCGGATCATTTTGCGGCACATGGAGAGGCCGATGCCTGTGCCAGAAGATTTGGTTGTAAAATAGGGGACAAAAATGCGTTTGCGTTGTTCTTCGGGGATGCCGCAGCCATTGTCGCGGACGAGGACCAGGGCATCTTCTCCGGCTTGTTCCAACTGGATTTGGACATGTCCTTTTTGTTCTTCGGGAATAGCTTGGATAGCATTTTTGACCAGGTTATTGAGGATGCGCAGCATTTGGCTGCGATCGGCCCAAACGGCTAATTGAGGTAAGGGCTGCAAGAGTTCGATTTCGGTTTCGCTTTCATTTTCCTTGAACAATTGTTGGATAGATTGCAGCATTTCGTCTAGGGCGATCACCTCATTTTCTGGGGGCGGCATTTTGGCAAAGTTGGAAAACTCGGAAGCGATACGGGCCAGATTATCAATTTGTTCCACCAAAGCCTTAGAGATACGGGGCATCATTTCTTGGGCTTTTTCGGGACTTTTTTTGGCGGCTCTTTCCAATAGTTGCAATTGCAGTTTCATGGGCGTCAGTGGGTTTTTAATTTCATGTGCCACCTGTTTGGCCATATCTCGCCAGGCAGACTCCCTTTGGCTTTGGGCCAATTTTTCAGAACTTTCTTCAAGGGCGAGAAGCATTTCATTAAATCGGCGGACAAAATCGCCAATTTCGTCTCGCCCCTTCCATTCCAGTTGTTCATTCTTCTCGCCTACCTTAATAAGGCGCAATTTCTCGCCAATAATAGAGAGGGGGCGGGTTACGGAATTAGCGATAAGGAAAGCCACCCCTGCGGCTAAAATCAGGAAGATCACATAGACATTTAGTAAGGCGCCAAGGAACTCCGCCACATCTTGAGAACGAATATTATTGCTTCCGGCCAAATCATATGGCAGATTAAGAAAAGCAATAATTTCATTTTCTTCATCGCGTAGGGGCACATAGCCCGAAAGGTACTCTAAGTGGTTAATTGTTTCTCTTTGCGGATAATTATCTAACTGCTGAAAGCGCATTTTCCGATAAGCGACAGGGTCCATTTGTCGGCTAAGTAGGCGGCGTTCAAAAACGGCATCTTCTGAAGAAGAGAGCAGGCGGCCATCTAGGCCATAAACATTCACATCAATTTTGTGGATATTGGCTAAATCCTTTGCGTCTGGGATCATTTTGCTAGAATCTGGTCGGTTGACAATTTGCCAGCTTGCCGTTTTAGCCGTACTCGCAATTTTTCGCTCTAAGCGCTGTTTGTGATAATCGTTGTATTCATTTTGGAAATAGAAAATAGTTACCACCCCAATCGCAATAAAAGAAAAGAGGCTTACCAAGACAATTCCCTGTTGAATACGTTCTCGTAGAGAAGCTTTAAACTCAATTTTTATGGGTTGCCATTTTAGCAAATACTTCATAAAGGCTAAGCCAACAAAAAGCACAAAAAGCAGTAAGAATCCGATACAAAAAATGTATGAAAAAAGGCTAAATGGCTGTAACCAAGAGGTTTTTTGGAGGGCCACCAAGCCCAAGTAATTGCGCTCATCTTGGTAGAGCAAATAGGTTTTATCTTCTTTTTTCTTGCGTAGAAACTCCTTGGGTTCGGGCAGTTCTTCATCAATCGGTAAGTAAGCGGCAAAATCGCCATCTTTGCTCAATACTCTTTGGTTCCCTTTGTAAAGCGCATATTCAAAGTTTCCATAAGTCTGCTCCAAACGACTTTTGGGCAAGGACAGTAATTCTACATAAATAGAGTTTTGGCTATCTTCTTCTTTAGGCCGAAGCTCCAAAACAATTCGTCCTAATAACTTCCCCCCTTCCCGAACTTCTAAGTCGGCATAATAAATAAAGCGGCCTGATTTATCTGAATAAAAATAGAGATTGGGGCTAGCCATCTTTTGTGAGCGCTCAAAAATGTCTTTGAGCTGTCCATAAGGTAACTGTTCTCCCTTTTTAGGCAGATTAAGGCTATTGTACAAATAGATATTATAATCGTAGCGGCCAAAGAAGGCATTGTCGAGATAGAGGTAGGTTAGCCGCTCTACGACTTGGCTATAAGGGATATACAGCGAGCTAAAATAAACCTTAAAAAAGTTGTCATTGAGTAATTTTGGCTCTAATTCTAAGAAAGCTTCTTCTACTTTCGGATCTTGCTCAAAGGTAAGAACCTTAAGAAAATCTTGGCGAAGGACCAAGTTTTTCTCATGATTGGCCTGCTCTATCAATAAGGTCCCTACTCCACTAAAAAAGAGCAACCAAACCGTCAACCACATAAAGGTCAATTGCTTTTCTTGAACAAACCAGAGTAATAATATCCCAAAAGCAATAACAAAAGCCACTAAGGCCAATATATAAAAAATAGGGAGTCCCATACTCAAGCCCAAAGCAGCCCCAAAGGCTAAGCAAGTCAATAAATAACTGCCTTGCTGTAAATAACTCCACTGCAAAACAGCCAACATCCGATAAAGCTTGTTGACCAACAGGAAATAGGAAAAAAAGAGGATGACCAAAGCAAACATGGCTAAGAAAGAAGGCGCATCCACCTTAGTCGAGTTCTCAAACTCTAAGTATACATTAGCATTGAGGACAATATCGCGCAAAAGGAGCTCTAGCGACAAAAAGCCCCCCACCAAAACCGAAAAGATAAAAAGCGTTAGCGTATTTTTTCGCCAACTCACCCAAGTTTTAACTGGCTGCTCTCGCCAATTGGCCAAAATAAAAATGAGCAAAGCAACAATCCAACTTAAATCCAATAATAAATCCCCTAAAGCATAATACCAAAGAGAAGCATCATCCGATAACTTAAAACTAAACAAGGGCAAATCATGCGTTAATCTCGGCAATTCAGTATACACGCCCAAAAGCCGAAGCCCTAAACTCCCCCCCAAAAAGAAGAGGGTCCCCACTAGTTGCCCTTTTTGAAGCGTAAGCCCTGCCCCCAAACGAAAAAGCAAGGCAATCCAACAAAAAGCTCCCAATAAATAAAGGACCAAAGCCCCATAAGCAGTATCTCGATAGGGATAATTGGGCTGCTCCTCCAAACGCAAATATTCCAAGCCCAGCTCATCCAGAACAGGCTGGGCAGAACTATCTATACTAGGGCGAACATAGTCCCCAAATTCCTCCGACATCAACGGAAAATTATTGTCCAAATAAGTATTCTGTACTGGAAAACGCAGATAAATAGGCAATAAGCCCAACAATGTATAACGATATTCCTCTTGATTCAAAATTACCTTAAAGGGCCGCTTAATCATTAAATATTTAGAGCCAGCCATGTCCATCATCCTGCGCTCTGGCTTATTCTTATAGCGTACATCCGTCTGATAAGGCGCTACATCATTATTGTTCCAATAAATCAAGGAATCCCCTTCATCATAGATCAAAAGCGTATAAGGCAACTCATTATATCGCTCCAAACTATCCTCTGGCCACTCATTATCTACCGAGCGCATCAAAAACTCTCGTCGCTCAATACGTCTTTCCAAATCTTCCTCCCAAAAAGCCACCGCCGCCCTCAACTCTTCTGCTGCCTCCGTTAAACTTGGCGCCCGATAGGCCCATTTCTCTAATCTATTTGCCGATAAAATAAGCAGCAAACCCAAAAGGAAAATAAAGCTGGACCAAAATATTGTTCGTTTCATGATAATGCTAAACTAGATGATGATGATGGCCTAAATACTATTTTGGGGCCTCCTGCCTGCGGCAGGCGCTACGTTCCGGGGCTCGCTACTCGCTCGGCCCTTCGCAAAAAAGCTGCGCTTTTTTGCTCGGTCTGGCCTTTGGCCACCCCTGCACATCGCTAGGCCGTTTTGGCCTACGGCCAATATAGTCCGATTTAGCCTACTCTAAAGTAGGACTCTAAACAGAAGAAAGAAGCTTCTCCTAAAAAAACTAAAATATTTTCGATATTCTAAAGATTTTCCCCAACTTAAACTGGGCGAGACAAAGAAACAAAATAAGTGCTATTGGCCAACAGTCCCCTTAACTACTATAGGCCTAAAATAGACGCTAATAATTTTAAAAAAAAAGCAAAAAAAGTTTGCAACTTAAGACTTTGTTCTATTTTTGCCGCCCCAAGCAAAATTCATTTTTTTCATGCAGCCCTTGCTGCGCACAACTTTCACATTTAGCTGATGAGCAAGACTTTAGGAAGACACATTTTGGTTGAGTTTTTTGGTTGTTCTCCCGACATTCTCAACGATGTTATCACTATTGAAAAATCTATGGTAAATGCCGCTATTGAAGCCCAAGCAACGGTTATCAATGCGACTTTCCACCACTTCTCTCCTTATGGCGTTTCTGGCGTTGTAGTTATTCAAGAAAGCCACTTGGCCATTCACACTTGGCCCGAATACGGCTATGCAGCCGTAGACCTTTTTACCTGTGGCGATGAGGTAAACCCTTGGATTTCTTATGACTACCTAAAAACAGCTTTTGAAGCAGATTACGGTTCAGCCATGGAGATCAATCGTGGACAAGCTGATTTGCTCAAGCGAGTAAATATTGACCACCTCCTCAAAGAAAGACAAGGCACTGAGTCTCAACTTGAGCACAAAGTTAAATTTAGCCGCAACGTTTGGTTTACCGACAAAGACGAAAACCTTGCGCTATCTCTTCGTCATACAGGCAACTTGCTCTACCGCAAAAAATCAGAGTTCCAAACGGTTCAGGTACTAGAATCTCATGCCTTTGGTAAAATGTTGACTATTGACAACCTTATCATGACTACTGAAAAGGATGAATTCATCTATCATGAGATGATTACGCATCCTGCTATGTTGAGCCATGCTGCACCCAAAAACATTTTGGTTATTGGTGGTGGCGATGGGGGAACTGTTCGCGAATTGTTCCGTCATGATTCAGTAGAAAAAGTAACCATGGTAGAAATTGACGGCAATGTGGTAGAAGCTTGTAAAGAGCATTTGCCTCAGATTGCTGCTGCTTTTGACCATCCTAACTTGGACCTCAAAATTGCCGATGGCATTGCTTATGTAGCTGAAGCTGCTGCAGAAAGCTTTGATATTATCATTGTGGATGGTAGCGATCCCGCTGGTCCAGCAGAAGGACTTTTCTCTGAGGAGTTCTACAAAAATGTACAAAAAGCCCTTAAAAAGGATGGAATTTTGGTATTGCAGAGCGAAAGCCCTCACTTCCACCAAAAAGCTTTTGTTGAGCTCAACCATTGCCTAAAGGATATTTTTGGTGCTGAGGCCGTAGAGGTTTACTTGGCTCAAATTCCTACTTATCCCACAGGTACTTGGAGCTTTACCATGGCGAGCAAAGATGGACAAGCCAAATTGCCTCAGCTCGATCAAGCAGCGGCCAATGCTTTCTCAGAAAAGCATGGTTTGAGCTACTATGATGGTGCTGTACACCAAGCTGCTTTTGCTTTGCCTCCTTTCGTTCGAAAGATGTTGAAATAAGGCTTAGGCTTTTTTAAGCGTTAATAAACTAGGGCGCAGTCTTTCCGTTGGGGGAGGCTGCGCTTTTTTTTTGGTCCAAATAGGCGGCGAAGCCGCCTCTGGCCGAAGGCCAGCATGGCCTAGCGCTGCGCAAGGGTGGCCATAGGCCAGACCGAGCAAAAACTTGTTTTTTGCGAAGGGCCGAGCGAGTAGCGAGCCCTGAAGCATAGCGGCGGCCGCCCCAAATTAGAGGGCGGCCGCAGGCCCCAAAACAGCGACAAGGTCGGCATAAAAAAACAGCTAGTAGAAAGCTACTAACTGTTTTATAATTACTTCAGCATCCAGCTGGTAATGCTGAGTCGGGGCCGTTTGGCGGGCAAAACGGCATGAGGTAATTCGTGGCTTCTGAAACAAACGAGCCGACCTGCTTGGGGGGCAATCTTCATTTCTCGGCCATTGGCGAGTTGGAGTAAAAGCTCTCCTCCATCGGTATCGTTCCAATTTTCGTTCAGGTAAAAAATGGCGGAAAACTGTCGGCGGCTATCGTGTTGGAAGCGGTCGACATGCATTTTGTAGAAGCTGCCTGTATCGTAGAAAGCATAATGCATTTCGGCGGTGCGCAGGCCGGTATAGCAGCTGCGGTTGAGGTAGTGCAGAAAGCCCATTAGGGCCTCTTGGTATTGGGCTTCTAGGGTTTGGGGGCTATCGGGTTCTATCCAAAGGATTTGGTCATTTCGGATAGTGGTATGCTGGGTGGCTTGTTGGCCGATACCAGCGGGTCTGAACTTAGATTCGGCTTTTTGGGCAAGCAAATAAGCTCGAATATCGGCCACAAAAGAGGCTGGCAGAAAGTCATCTACCAGCCCGTAGCCTTGCTCAATAATCCCAGTAATTAGGGATTCATATTTTTCTTCCATTTAAGGGATTAAAAGCGCCATTGGTTGGCGTATTTAACAAAAATTTTGGCCAGGTTGATCGCGTCATCAATTCCGCGGTGGTGGGCGCCTTCAAACTCGAAGCCTTCTTGTTCTACAGCTCTTTTAAGTCCGATTTCTCGGCGGATGCCCTTGATTCGGGGATATTGATGTTTAAGACTAATGTGTTTATCGGTCCAATCGGCCGGTAAATCGTGTAGTTTACAGTTTCGGGCGAGGGCTTTTCGGTCAAAGAAGCCCCAAGAACAGAGTAGGTAATCTTCGCCTTTATTTAGGCCGATCCAATCTTGAAAATCTTCAACGACCTCGGGAAATTCATCGGCTTGATTGACCTCAATTTGGCTAATGCCGGTCAGTTGCGTACAGAAATCGGAGAGTTGAGGATGTTCGGTTGGGCGGATAAAGCTTTCGAACTTAGATTGTAATTCGGCATATTCATTAAAGAGAAGTGCGCCGATTTCGATAATTTCTTGGCTGCGCCCCCGCCGTTCTGCATCGCTTTTCCAACAGGTAGCTTCTAGATCGTAAATGATAAAGTTCATAATATGTTTTGGATATATGAGTTGTCAATTAAAACAGAGGGGGCGGCCAGTTTAGTCGTCGTTTTTGAGTCTTTCGGCCTCTTCTTCTTCCTCTTCGCTTTGGCTAGCTTCATCGAGGATTGCGGCATCGTCTTCATCATCTAGGCCAAAGTCATCGCGGAGCATACCGTCATCATCGTAGTCATCATCGTCTTCGATAATTTGTTCGGCTTCGCGAATAGTCATTCGGACCAGGTAATAAATATCTTCACATTCGAAGGGAAGTGCAGAAACCAGCTTACCGTTTCGGTCGGTATATTTGACCAAGTGCTGGGCAAATCCACGAGGGTAGCGGAGTTTAATTTGATCAAGGGTCTCTTCTGCTAGAGCATCATAATCCTTGATAATACGTTTTTTGGTGTTCACAACTTGCTAATTTAAGTGGTGGTGGTGTATAAGGTTGTCTTCTTGTCTTTTTCGGTGCGTTCATTGGGCCTCTTTGCTTGGGGCCGCAAAACTTGCAAAAAAAGCTTAAATCCTCAAGTGAAAATCAAAAAAAATTAAGGCCTTAATCCTTCGCCAGCTTTAACTTGGATTTGCTCTACTTCTTGGTAGAGAATCTTGGCATAAGCGTCTAACTCTAGACTAAGGATTTCAGTTTCATTTTCTAGGACAATCCAATAAGTATAATTTCCTAAGGGGTGTTGGGTGGCGAGGACGTAGCTAATGGTTCTATCGTCATATTCTTTTTCCAAAAAGCGTTTGATGGCCATGGTAAAAGCGGAGGGTTCTACCTCCATTTCAGATTTGAGCCATTTGCCCGCCTCATCGAAGTAGGCCAAAACATAAATGCCATTGGCCTCATCCCAAAATTGTCCCTGATAACTTGTATCCACCTCTTGCCAAATGGCTTGTTTCACTTGAGCTTGAGGATATTTACCTTCAAAGGCTTTTTGGACCTTTAGCGGCAATTTGTGTGGAGCAATATTGGCGGTTCTTTGGCCCCAAGTAGGGCGCACAACGAGCAATAGTAAAACAAAAAGGAGGTATTTCATAGCACTGTTGTTTGTTAAGAATTAAAATGGCTTCTCCGCTAAACGGGCAGCATTAAGGAGTTAATAAGGCTTGATATTTTTTCTCCTTTCCCAACAATTCTAAGGCCATATCTAAACAACTGTCTGCTTTGAGACTATGGGCAATTCCTGCGGCAATCAACTTTTCTTGCTCTACGATTTCGACTTCTAGCAAATGTAAAATCTTATCCTTAGCCGCCAAAATCTTATTGCGCTCCAGATTGCTCAAGCCTTTTTCTAAGCTAGCGAGTTCTTGGCTCAAGGCTTTTTCCATCTCTCCTTCTTTGGCTAGTTCTTTTTCAAACTTCTCTAATGCCAAAGCTGTCTTACTTTTCTTAAGATAAGCGTTTTTATCCATCAGCGCCATAAAGTCATCAAAGTCTTGCGCCTTCAAACTCCATTTTTCTAAGTCCTCTGGCAATTTGTTCTTACTGCGGTACTGCACCCCAAAATCAAATATAGCAGGGCTAGCCAATAGTTGTTTCTTCAAGCTCAGCCATTCTTTATTTTCATAAGGTAAATCAGGGCGAATCCCTCCCCCATCATATACCTTTCTTCCTGCTAAGGTTTGAAAAGCCTGGCGTAAAGAATCCGCAATCACTTTGGGCTCTCCATTTTCATATTCCAAAGACTGAATACAGCGACCAGAAGGAATATAATAGCGGGCCGTAGTCAATTTGAGCTTGGCTCCATGAGGTAAATCTACTGTATTTTGGACCAAGCCCTTTCCAAAAGAGCGCTGCCCAATAATAATCCCACGATCCAAGTCTTGTATAGCTCCCGCTACAATCTCCGAGGCCGAAGCAGAGCGCTCATTGATTAAAACGGCCAATGCAATACTACTATCTATTGGCAGGTTGAGGGTTCTAAAAATCTGCTGCTGCGATTTTTCTCGGCCCTGAATAGATACGACTTCTCGCCCTCTGGGCACAAAGACATTGATTACATTTACAGCTTCACTCAACAAACCACCAGTATTCCCTCTTAGGTCCAGAATAACACCATTGAGCTTCTCTTTTTCTTGCAAGGCTTCTAAGGCTTCCCCCAAATGTTGCCCCGCTTTTTCAGAAAAAGTAGTGAGCGAGAAATAGGCTATTTTACCTGGTAATACCTCATAATGTGGCAGGTTGTTAATTAAAATATTTTGGCGGCGTAGACTAAAAGTCAAGTTTTTAGGCTGCCCTGGACGATGAACCGTCAATTGCATAGCTTGGCCCATCTTCCCTCTCAACTCTTGGCTAATTTCACTCAATTGCTTCCCATTTAAGGCCACCTCATCAACATAGAGGATTGTGTCCCCCGCCATTAAGCCCGCCTTATGCGCTGGTCCGTTCGGATAAATGGCTGTGACCAAACCTCCAGAAGAAACAGCCCGCACTCTGGTCCCTATACCCGCATAACTGCCCGTAATTGACGAGCGAAAACGCTCTACCTCATCCGCTGGAATGTAGGTGGTATAAGGGTCCAAACTCTTGAGCATGGCATCCAAACCCGATTTCATCAAATCTTCTGGCGGAATATCATCTACATAATAAGTATTGAGCTCTCGATATACATTCGCATAGAGCTCTAAGTTTTTCGCAATTTCAAACTCATCGGTCAAGGTGGTCGCCAAACCAATGCCGCCACCCAAAATGAGAAATGCGAATAGTAGTTTTTTAGCTGATTTTATAGCAAACATGTCTATAGTTGGTTTTAATATGGAGTGAATTTACTTTTCTGGGGCTTCCAATAACTGATCAAAAGCCTGACGGTCAGCAAAAAGGGCAATAGCCGCCTTTACTTCTTTATCTTCTTTCAATCGAGCCATGATGACCTGATCTTCACTATAGTAACGACGCAGAATGGCTTGGCGCAACTGAATAGAAACTGCCTCTTTTTCCTTGTTGATTAACAGCTTTTTCTGAGCTAGTAATTTCCCCTTTAAGGCCTCAAAACTAGCTTGCTGTGCAGCATATTTCTTTTCCGCTTTAGCCGTCTTTTCCACTGCTTTCAGTTGCTTTTCACTAGGCAACTCAAAAGCATAATTTTTTTGGGCCAAAAACTGTACATACTCCTGATAGAGCTGATCGGATACCTGAAACTCCAATGCAGGCGCAATGCTGTCTTCTTTCTGCCTAAAATTGTTGGCAAACTCAAAGACCAAACGACTTTCCGTCAAAGCATCTAACAGGTATTTTACTTCTGCCAATTCAATTTTATAATCAGGCTCCAAACCTCCCCCATCATAAACCTCACGGCCATTTTCTGTGCTAAAACTACTCCGCAAAGAGTCTTCCATTCGCTTAGATTTCCCCCCTTTATACTCTAAGGCCTGTATACAACGACCAGAAGGGATATGATAACGAGCCGTGGTCAATTTTACCTTAGAATTGTACCCAATATCATAGGTGTTCTGCACCAAGCCTTTCCCAAAAGAACGCTGCCCCAATAGTACCCCCCGATCATAATCCTGTATCGCCCCCGCCACAATCTCCGAGGCCGAAGCCGATTGCCCATTCACTAAAACAATCAACGGAATTTTACTATCCAAAGGCTGACTTCTCGTATTAAACGAACGATCCCAATTCGCTACCTTGTTTTTGGTATAAACAATCAATTTGTTCTTGGGCAAAAAGACATTACAAAGGTTAACCGCCTCAATCAAAAGCCCTCCACCATTGTCTCGCAAATCTAAAATAACTTGCTTGGGATTGTGCTTTTCCTGCAACTCTTGCAAAGCATTCGATACATTTCCACCCGCCCGCTCTGTAAAAGTTGTCAAAACAATATAAGCCGTGCTGTCATCTAACATACTGTAATAAGGCACATTTTTGCGCTCTACCTTGGTCCGCGTCAAATTGTGCTCCTTAGGCACAGCCGCCCCCCTACGGGTTTCTACCAAGACCTGCGTGCCCGCTTTTCCATGCAAACTCCGCTCAATATCTTCCAGCTTTTTACCCGAAATATCACTGCCATCAATCCGCAACAACTGATCGCCAATCTGTATGCCCGCCGCCTTGGCGGCAGAACCATCTACCAATTCATTGACCAATACCTTGCCCTGATATTCTACCAACTCAATGCCTACCCCATCCCAAGACCCCTTAAAATTGATGCGAAACTGCTCAATCTGCGCCTCAGAAAAATAGTTCGTGTAAGGATCTAAACTCCCATTCATCGAGTCAATCGCTATCCGCATCAAACTACTGGCCTCCGTATCATCTACATAATAGCGATTAACGGAGCGGTAAGCCGCCGCAAAGATTTCCATACTCTGGGCCAACCGAAGCAGCCGACCACCACTGGCCAAACTAATTCCAGCTAAAAGGACTAGCCCCAAGGGCCAAAATTTTCTGTACTTCATTTTGTTTCCTGTTCGTTCTGTATAGTATTCTGGGGCTTCCCCGCCCTTCGGTCGGGTCGGGCTGTGTCACAGCTCGCTATTCGCTCGGCCCTGCGGCGGCAAGCCGCCTCGGTCTGGCCTGCGGCCACTGCTATCCATCCCTAAGCCTGCGGCCGCTTCGCGGCCTGTAGGACCTATGTTTTGGCAAAACTCAAGCCCTCTTCTTTCCAATCCAATTCTTGCAAATGTAATTTTCGCTTATAAAAAAGAGCCGTGGCCTTTTCAAAAGCTGGGGTGTAATCTGTGACATAAAACTGGGCCAAGGGAGCCAGATTCTGTTCTGCCTGCAAATTATTTTGGGCCAACTGCTGCTTTACTTCTTCTACCACAGCCGCAATAGAATCAAATACCGCCACTCGCCCCCCATAAAAAGCCTCTATCTCTGGCCGAATAAGCGGATAATGCGTGCAAGCCAACAAGAGCGCCTCTATATCCTGAAAATCAGGATAGCTGAGGTACTGATGTAATACGGCCTGACTCACCGCATTGTTGATAAACCCCTCTTCTATCATAGAAGCCAACATACCCGTTGCCAAAGAACTTACGGCTATATCGGGCCGCAAGGCTTGCAGCTGCTGCGGATATTGATCTATCCGTGTGGTTACTTTGGTCCCAATTACGCCCACTTTTTTGTAGTTCTTTTGGGCCATACTTTTCACCAAAGGCGTAATCACATCCACAATCGGTAGCCGATCGCCCCAATAGGCTTTGAGCCGCCCCAAAGCCGCTGCAGAAGCCGTATTGCAGGCAATCACCAGCATCTTGCAACCTTGGTCCACCAAAAAGCGACTAATGTGCAAGGCATAATTGGCGATAGCCTCCGGACTTTTTTCGCCATAAGGCAGATGCGCCGTATCTCCCAAATAAATAATGGATTCCTGAGGTAAAGCCTCACTAATACCTGCGGCAACGGTGAGTCCCCCAATTCCTGAATCAAAAATGCCGATAGGGCCATTTTTAGCTATTGCCATAAAGAATATAAAAAGATTTTGGGCTAATGCCCGTTTGTAGTGCAGATTTAAGTTTTTCTTTGATTGAGCGGGCCTCAATATAAGATTGAACTGATTCAAAAACAACTGTCCTTAATGCTCAAGGCTAATTTTAGGCGCTTTACCCTCTATTTTTAAGACCTCTAAACAGTAGATCAGGTCTTAAAAATGCCTGAGCTAAGTTGAAATGATCAAAGCGCAGGATTCCTATTTGGCCTAGCGATGTGCAGCAGTGGCCGTCAGGCCAGACCGAGCAGGCTTTGCCTGCGAAGGGCCGAGCAGACCTGCGAGCCCCAAAGCGTAGCGCCGCAAGGCGAAGCCGCAGCAGAGGCCCCAACTGTTAATTACCTTCTTCGTGAATACGCTTCAGGACCGCTTTATCGATGCGATGAGGGCCATCAAAAAGTTTAATTTGGGGCGGATAGGGCAAGTTTTTCCAGAAGTCAATTTGTGTATTCAGGCGTTCTTTTGGAAAATAGGCATCTTCTTGGCCACAAACCCAATAAAACTGAAGTTGAGCTAAAAAGTCAGTTTGATAATCTAGTTCTGGTGGGGCATCTGCGGCCCAAATGATAAACTTATGGAGTCTTTCGGGTTGTCGGTGCAGCGCCCAGCGGAGGGCGGTAGCTCCACCTTGAGAAAAGCCCAATAGATGAAACTTTGCATTGGGAGGAAAATTGGGGGCAAAATGTGCATAAAGTTGATCGAGATAGGCCAAATAATCTTGAATTTCGTCTTCTCGGTGATTTTTGGTCATCCAAGAATGACCAACTTGGCCGCTGCTAGCCTTCCAGTAGAAAGAGGAAAGGGCCTCTGGGGCGATCACAAAAGTATTGGGCAGTTCTCTAAACTTTTGGGGCAGGCGGCTGGCATCTTGTCCGTAGCCGTGTATCGCCAAATAAATATGTTCTGTTTGGGCATTAAGTTCACCCAAAGTATGGTAGTGTGCCGTTTTTTTAACGATTAAGCGTTCTATTTTTTGCATTGTTTGTATTTTGGGGGCTTATAAAATGAAATAATAAATGAACTCCTCCTTACAAGCATCTCCTAGACCTTGGGGCAAGATAGCAGCTTATAGTCTTTTTATTCTGTTATTGGCCCTCGTTTTTATCATGCACAAATGGTCTAGAATCTCCCCGATCATGTATGATATTTGGTCCTATTATGCCTATTTACCAGCAACTTTTATTGAGGGAGATCTGAAGTTGAGTTTTTTAGATCTGCATCCAGAATATATTGATCGTTTTTACCAACCTGTATACACGGAGGATGGCGATCGAGTGATTAAGATGTCTATGGGGATGGCGGTTTTGTATTCGCCTTATTTTTTCTTGGGCCATCTTTGGGCTCATCTACATTCAGGGATGCCCGCCGATGGTTTTTCTAGGCCCTATCAAATTATGATTATGTTGGCGGGGCCTATTCATTTATTGATTGGGCTATTGAGTTTGCGAAAGTTTTTATTGGCCTATGTTGATGAAAAATCTATTGCTTGGGCCTTCGTCTTTGTTGTTCTAGGCAGTAATTTGGCCTATTATACTTTTCATGAAGGGCCAATGTCTCATGTACATAACTTTATGCTCTTTAGTTTGTTTTTGAGATGTACTCAACTTTGGTTTCAGAAGCAAAGCTGGAAACATACGATTTGGCTTGGGCTTTTATCTGGACTAATCGTGCTTGTTCGGCCCAATAATGTCTTAATTGGCCTGAGTTTTATTCTTTTTGGCGTCTATCATTGGAGCAGTTTGAAAGCACAGTTACAATTATTTTGGAAACAAGCTCCAAAGCTAATCAGTTTATTATTAGTTGCTGCCTTAGTACTACTTCCACAATTAGTCTACTGGAAATATGCCTCTGGCGACTGGGTTTGCTATTCCTACAAAAATGGCGAATATACAGAAGGCTTCTTCTTTGATCAGCCCAAAATCTTTCTCGGTTTATTTTCTTACACCAAAGGTTGGTTACTCTATAGTCCCTTAATGCTTCTTGGAATTATCGGCTTATTTCGCTTGCCCAAAACGCTTCGCTGGGCCTTTCCTATTTACCTAACGCTCAATAGCTATATTATTTTATCTTGGTGGTGCTGGTGGTATGGGGGCAGTTTTGGACATCGGGCATTTATTGATATCTATCCTTTTTTAACTTTGGGCTTTGCCCTCTTTTTTCAAACTTTTTTTAATTGGCCCAAAATTATACGTTGGGGACTAACTGGCCTATTCAGCTTGTTTTTGGCCCTTAGTATGTTCCAAAGCTGGCAGTATATCCATGGAATTATTCACTGGGATAGCATGTCTAAAAAAACTTATTGGGATCACTTCCTTAGAACATCTAAACGAGACGACTACGAGCAGTGGTTGCTCCCTCCAAAGTATGAAGCAGCCTTAAAAGGAGAGTCCGCTTTCTGGAATGACTACAGAAAGAAAAAAGAAGACGATGAGACTACGCAATAACTATCCAGCCCACCAACGTTTGTTTCCTAAACTTTTTGGGCAAGCACAGATTTAAAACTATAGCTATCGATTCAAAATTTACCCTTTCTTGCATATTTTTTGCCTCTTTCTTGAGCACTTCTATTTTGAGGAGTTGCGCAAGCTTGACTAAACTTGAATTATGAAACGATTTGCATTGCTTTTTATATTTGCCGCCATTTCTATAACTGCCCTTAGCGCCCAAAGAAACTGGGAACTGGGTGCAGGCGCTGGCGCCGCCTCTTATTTTGGCGATCTCAATCCCTTTTTTACCGTTAAACACCCCGGCCCAGCCCTCAACCTCTTGGCCCGTAAAAACTTTGATGGCCGCATCTGCCTTCGCCTCAATGCAGGCTTTGCCCATGTTTGGGCCAACGATGCCCAAGCCGCTAGCGATTACGCCAAAGCCAGAAACCTCAGCTTTCAATCCAATATCTTGGAGGGCTCCGCCATTATAGAATTTAATTTCCAAGACTTTCATGGCGATAGCCGCGATGATGCCGATATCTCGCCCTACCTTTTTGCCGGAGCTGGCCTGATGTATTTTAACCCCCAAGCCCGCTACAATGATGTCCTCTACGACCTACAACCCCTAGGCACAGAAGGCCAAGCCCCAGGCCAAGAATATAGCCTAGTTAGCCCTATGGTTATCCTCGGTATCGGTCTCAAATTTCATGTAGATTATCACTGGAGCTGGAATGTCGAGCTGGGGCACCGCGCTACCTTTACCGATTACCTAGATGATGTTAGTGGCAGCTATGCCAACGCCCAAACCGTAGGCGACTATAATGGTACCGTGGCCGCCGCCCTTTCCGATCGCTCTATCGAAATCTCGGACCAACGACTTGGAGGAACAGGCCGACAAAGAGGCGATAGCAGCACCAGAGATAGCTACATGATGCTTACAGTCGGCTTTTCTTACCGATTTATGCCCCTACACTGTCCTGCATATTAAGATTTTTTGGGGCTGCCCCGCCCTAGGGGCGGGTCGGGCTGTGCCGCAGCTCGCTGTTCGCTCGGCCCTTCGCAGGCAAAGCCTGCTCGGTCTGGCCTGACGGCCACTGCTATCCATCCCTAAGCCTAGGCGCGCAGGCGGCTGCGCCGCCCAAAAGCAAAAGGAGCAAACAGATATTTTCTGTTTGCTCCTTTTTTGTTAACGCGAACTGCTTCAAATAAAAAACTTTGCCTTATTTAAGGGCAAAGTTCTTCATTCAATGCTCAGTACAAACTGAGGCTTATTTAACTCATCTTCTAGGCAATCATGTGATCTAACTCATCTTTTTCTCCGCCCAAAAATTCAGCATCGCCAAAACCAAGCATAGGCACAAAGATAATAGGAAGCAGCAACAAGCCAACTCCAAAACCCGTGCTTTTGCCAAAGCGTTTAGCTAATTCCAAAGGAATCACAATCGCAGGGACTATAGGTAAAATAATCCACCAAAGTGGCCGATCAACTATTTCCAACATAACAATTATGTTGTAAACAGGAACAATAGAAGCCCAACCGGGCTTTCCAGCCTTTTCGAAGATTTTCCAGGTACCACCAATAACAGCGAAAAGAATCGCTAAGTAGATAATTAATACAATGACAATTCCCATAATAATTAAGTTTGTAAGGTTTGGTTAAAAGAATTACAGTTAAAAATTAGGTATTTTTGTTGGATTGTCAACTTTTTTATTGTTAAAAGTTAAAAAAAAGCTAAAAACTATGCAGGATAGAAAAATTGCCCTTGCAGGCGACCATGCTGGCTTTGAATATAAAGAGGCCCTTAAAGCAGTTTTAGAAGAAGAAGGTTATGCTTTCAAAGACTTTGGTCCACATACTACTGATTCTGTAGATTATCCCGACTATATCCACCCTATGGCCCAAGCCATGGAAGAAGGCGATTTTGCCTTAGGGGTTATCGTTTGCGGCAGCGGCAATGGCGTAGCCATTACCGCCAACAAATATCCACATATTCGGGCGGCTCTCTGCTGGTTGCCAGAACTGGCCAGCCTAGCCCGCCAACACAACGATGCCAATGTTTTGGCCCTGCCCGCTCGTTTTGTAGAACTAGAAACAGCCAAAACTATCCTCAAAAGCTTTTTGGCCGCAGAATTTGAAGGAGGCCGACACGCCCGCCGAGTTGCCAAAATTTCTGATGGACGCAAACTCTAAAGGCTAAAAGAGGCGCAGCTTTTTGCTGTGCCTCTTTTTTTGCCCAATGCGTCTAGCAGGGCCAAAGGCCCGCAGGCTGAGGGGCTGTAGCAGGGCCGCCGAAGGCGGCAGACCAAAGGCTTTTGAAGCAAAGCGAAAAGCCTGCAGGGCCGAGCGACCCGACCAACGGGAGCCGACGCAGCGAAGCAAGTAACAGCGAGCTGCGAAATGGCCCGACCCGAGCGAAGCGAGGGGCAGCCCCAAAAAATCAATCCTAAAATCGTTCTGCTCTGCGCCAAAATGACCATTCTTGCATCTTATAAGGTATAGATTCAATTCACTTAACTGCTATCCTTATGAAATTATTGATGTCTTTTTGTCTGCTGCTCCTCAGTCTCCCTATTTGGGCCAGCGGCTTTCTGATTGTGATGCCCGACGGTAGTGGCAATGGCCGACAGGTTCTGTTTCCGCTAGAAAACCGCAGCACGCAGGTCGAAGTAGAAATTGCCGATTTTATGGCCTCTACTTCCATTAAACAAACTTTTTATAACCCGACGAACAGCCGCTTAGAAGCTTATTTTTTGTTTCCTGTGCCCAAAGAGGTCGTGATTCAGCGATTTGCCATGACGGTGAACGGAAAAATGCAGGAGGCCGAGCTGCTAGATGCCAAAAAGGCTAAGCAAATTTATGAGCAAATTGTTCGGCAGGCCAAAGATCCCGCCCTGCTCGAATATTATAATCAAGAACTATTTAAGGTCCGAATTTTCCCGATTGAGCCCCGATCTGAGCAAAAAATTGAGCTCACTTATCATCAGGCACTCAAAAAAGATGATGGCGGCTTGAGCTATAAACTGCCCATGAATAGCGCTAAATTTTCGGCCAAACCCATCCAGAATATCAGCCTGCGCTTAAAGCTCAGCAATAAGCAAGCGATCAAAAATGTGTATAGTCCCAGCCATGAAATTGAGCTCATCCGCAAAGGGGAAAAGGCAGCTACAGTGGGTTTTGAACAAAAAAACATTCGGCCCGATCGAGATTTCGAGCTCTATTGGCGGGCCGAAGATAAGGCCATTAGTAGCTCTTTATTGCAATACCAAAAGGGCAAAGAAGATGGCTATTTCTTCCTCAATTTGAGTCCAGGCTGGACCGATCCCAAAGCCGTGATGGCCAAGGATGTCGTCTTTGTTTTTGACAAATCGGGCTCTATGTCGGGCAAAAAAATGGAACAGGCCCAAAAAGCCCTAAAATTCTGCGTCGATAATCTGGGACCAGAAGATCGCTTTGAGCTGATCCCTTATTCTACAGAGGCCCAAAGCCTTTTTGGCCAGCTCAAAAGCAATAGCAAAACCAACCGAGAAGAGGCCAAGGAATATATTGACGAGCTGCGCGCTATTGGCGGCACCAATATCGAAGAAGCCCTGCAAATGGCCCTAGACCGCAAAGAAAAAAAGGCCAAACGTCCCTTTTTCGTCATCTTCATGACCGATGGCAAACCCACTATTGGCGAAATTGAGCCCCAAGCTCTTTTAGACAAATTGGCGGGCTACCAAAAAGATCAGGTGCGCATTTTTACCTTTGGGATTGGTAGCGATATCAATACTAAATTGCTGGACCAAATGACCGAAATGTCTAAAGGCTATCGCGATTATGCCCTAGAAGACGAAGATTTAGAACTCAAACTCTCTAACTTCTACCTCAAGGCCGCCTCTCCCGTCCTCAGCAATATCGAATTGGTTTTTGATAAAAATGTAAAGGTAGAACAGCTCTACCCCCGCAAAACGGAGGATCTCTTCCGTGGCGAAAGCCTCAATATTATGGGCCGCTACAAAGGCGAGGGCCCCGCTAAGCTCCAACTCAAAGCCTTGGTCAATGGGGAGGAGAAAACCTTTGACTTCCAACTGGATTTCAAGAAAAAACAAGAGGAACACAGCTTTATTCCCGACCTCTGGGCCCTTAGAGCCGTAGGCTATCTTTTGGACCAAATCCGCTTTAATGGCGAACAAGAAGAACTCAAACAAGAGGTCATCCGCCTAGCCAAAAAGCACGGCATTATTACCCCCTACACCAGCTATTTGATTGTAGAAGACCAGCCAATTGCGACAAATCCAGGCCCCCGTCCCGTTCCTCGCCCTGCACCAAGAGTTTTTGAAGAAGAACTAGACGATCAAGTGCAAAGAGATGCCGCCCAAGGACTCAAAGAAAGCTCTGGAAGCGCCTCGGTCCGTGCTTCTAGACGATTCAAAAAGATGAATCAGGCCCAAAATATGGCAGAAATGGAGCAAGAACGAGCCGAAATGAATAATAAAGACTTGGCCCAAGATAATGCCTCGGCTATTGTCAACCGCTCTGGCCGTGCCCTCTACCGCCAAGGCAATAATTGGGTAGATGCCAATTATCTACTACTGGATAAAGCGCCCAAAAATCTACGTCGGGTGGCCTTCAATTCTAAGGAGTACTTTAAGCTACTTCAAGAAGATGGCCTGCAAGAAATTCTGGCCCTCGGCAATAATATTACCTTCGAATGGAAGGAGGAATGGATTGAAATTTATGAATAAAACAAAAAGGCCAGCTCTTTTCAGAGCTGGCCTTTTTTATCGGTCCAAAATGCGCAATTACTTGAGCATTTCCATACCTACACTACGGTCAATTTTGCGAAGCATACCCAACAAGATGCGGCCACGGCCACCTACTTCGGTAAACTCCTGCATACCATCCGCAATCATTTTTTCTACCGATTGCTGCCAACGCACAGCCCCAGTCAATTGCTGAATCAAGTTCTGCTTGATGACTTCAGGGTCTTGGCTTGGACTAGCCGTTACATTTTGATAAATCGGACAGAAAGGCGCATTAAATTCCGTCTGCTCAATAGCCGCTTGCAAACGATCTTGGGCCATTTTCATCAAGGGAGAATGGAAAGCCCCACCTACCTTGAGCGGAATGACCTTGGCTCCCGCTTCCTTCAATGCTTCAGAGGCTTTAGCCACCCCTTCTACAGAACCCGAAATCACCAATTGACCAGGATTATTGTAGTTGGCTGGTACCACCACTTCTTCCACTTCCGCACAGATTTTCTCCACCAATTCGATATCACGGCTCATAATGGCCGCCATGGTTCCCTCTACCGCTTCACAAGCCGCTTGCATAGCCAAAGCACGCTCCGAAACCAACTTAAGGGCCTCTTCAAAAGAAAGGGCGCCACAAGCAACAAGGGCCGTAAACTCGCCCAAAGAGTGACCCGCCACCGCTTGGGGACGATCCGCCTCTTCTACCTTGGTCAAATAGGTAATGATCGCATGCAAAAATACCGCTGGCTGCGTAATTTTGGTCTGTAGCAAATCTTCTTCGCTACCCTTGCGCATGACTTCTGTAATATCAAATCCAAGAATCTCATTGGCTTGAGCAAAAAGGGCTTGGGCCTGCTCAGAACTTTGGTAAAGCTCCTCACCCATGCCTGCAAATTGGGCACCTTGGCCCGGAAAAATAAAGGCTTTCATATAAAGGTTGAGTTATTTCTAATTTTATTTTGGGGCTGCCCCTCCCTGCGGTCGGGTCGGGCTGTGTACTCCCGTTGGTCATCGAACTGGCGCCCCTATAGGGGCTGGTTGTCGCAGCTCGCTGTTACTTGCTTCGCTGCGTCGGCTCCCGTTGGTCGGGTCGCTCGGCCCTGCGCCGCCTGCGGCAGCTGGGTCTGGCCCTTCGGGCCACTGCTGTCCATCCCTCAGCCGAATTGGCCCCTGCGGGGCCAATTGGACCAGCTGCTATGACTGAACATTCACCATAGAAGTGGGCGGCATGGCCTCATTTCTAATGGCTACCTGCCGCAAGGTCTGACGAGCCACATTCATAAAGGCTTCTTTGGTAATGGGGTCCTCATTCAAAATGGCGGGCAAACCATTGTCTCCCCCCTCACGGATGGCCTGCACCAAGGGAATCTGGCCCAAAAGTACGCTATTCGCTTCTTTGGCCAATTGTTTTCCCCCTCCTTGCCCAAAGATGTAGTACTTATTATTGGGCAATTCGGCTGGCGTAAACCAAGCCATATTTTCCACCACGCCCAAAATGGGAACATTCACATTGGGCAGACGGAACATATTCATGCCCTTGACCGCATCGGCCAAAGAAACCTCCTGTGGAGTAGTGACCATCACGGCCCCCGTTACGGCTACCGTTTGGACCAAAGTGAGCTGCACATCTCCTGTACCCGGAGGCAAATCAATAATCAAATAATCAAGCTCAGGCCATAAGCAATCTTGAAAAAACTGCTTGATGATCCCCGCCAAACGAGGCCCACGAAGCACTACCGCTTGCTCAGGCTCAATAATATAGCCCATAGAAATAGAAGGAATTCCATATTTCTCAATAGGGACAATCTTAGGCTGCCCATTGATGTCCTTAATTCTAGGCCGCTGCTTTTGCAAACCCAACATGGTTGGCAAAGAAGGACCATAAACATCCGCATCCATAATGCCCACTCTAGCCCCCAAAGCCTTTAGGCCTAAAGCTAAGTTGAGTGATACTGTGCTTTTTCCTACACCCCCTTTTCCAGAAGCTACGGCAATGATATTCTTAATCTGAGGTACAATAGAGGTCGGGGCCGTTTGGACCACCGTGGTTTTTACATGCACATGCACCTCCGCCTCAGGAAAAACCGAATTAACGGCCGCTATACAGGCAAAGTTGAGGCTGTTTTTTGTCCCTGCATCCATATTGGCCGGCAGGAGTAGACTAAAACTGACGTTCTTCTCATCAGTTTCGAGCTGCTCCACCATCTGGGCCGAGATAATATCCTCGCCTGACTTAGGATCTTTTACCTCCCGGAGCGCCTCGATAATTTTTTGTTTATTCAGTTCCATAAAATGAACGCTTTTTTAGATGACTGGCTTTTGCTATCTTCAGGCAAACGCCTCCCATCTGAATATGTTTGACAAAAGGGGGCTCAAAACTACGCAACAAAAATCAAAATGAAGAGAACAGAGCGCCCCAAAAATTGGGCAGCTTGGCGAGAACGCCTGCATGTAATTATCTTTGAAGCCGATACCCTCGCTGGAAAAACCTTTGATGTCTTGCTCCTAATTGCCATCTTTTGTAGTGTTTTGGCAGTTTCTCTAGAGAGTGTCCAAGAGTACCAAAAGGATTATGGCGCCCTATTTTATGTCTTGGAATGGGTCTTTACTATTTTCTTTAGCCTAGAGTATATCCTCCGTATTGTCGCCGTTTATCAAGCTAGACGCTATGTCTTTAGTTTTTTTGGCCTAGTTGATTTATTGTCCATTTTGCCCACTTATCTGGGCCTCTTTTTCCCTATTTCTGGGGGCTTATTAACGGTGCGAGCCCTGCGCCTCATCCGCATTTTTCGGATTTTCAAGCTAGGAGGCTTTCTCAATGAGGGCAATCTCCTCTTGGGCGCTCTCTACCGCTCTAGGGCCAAAATTACTGTTTTCCTTAGCTTTATTAGTTTGTTAGTGGTCGTTTTGGGCAGCCTGATGTACCTAATTGAGGGACAGGCTGGCTCTGGCTTTACCTCTATTCCCCGCAGTATTTACTGGGCCATTGTTACCCTAACTACCGTAGGCTATGGCGATATTGCCCCCGCCACCCCTTTGGGCCAATTCGTCGCTGCCCTCATTATGATTTTGGGCTATGGCGTGATTGCGGTCCCTACGGGCATGGTTACAGCCGAAATCATCCAACAAGAAAAAGGCGCCGCCCCTAGCACCCAGGTTTGCAAAGCTTGCCTAAAAGAGGGCCATGCTCAAGATGCTATTTATTGTAAATATTGCGGCGAAGAATTATAAGCTTATCTAAAGACCTCTTTTTTGGGGCTGCCCCTCGCTTCGCTCAGGTCGGGCCATTTCGCAGCTCGCAGGTCTGCTCGGCCCTGCGGCGCTTGCAGCGCCTTGGTCTGCCGCCTTCGGCGGCCCTGCTACAGCCCCTCAGCCGGCGGCTTCGCCGCCTCTAGACCTGTAAAAGGAACTGTTTAAAGTTTTGTCTACGCCCTTTTCTGCGCCTAGAGCTTGTCTCTAAGCGATGATTGGCTAAATCCTGCTTTTAAGCACTAAGCTAAAGGCCCAAATTCTATTCGGATACACAAAATCCTGAACAGTCCCACTGAAAAAGGTCCAGCTATACATCATTCCAGCCTTTTGATGGCTATTTTTTGCTTGGATATATACCGTTCTGCTCTTTTGATGGCTACTTTTTGCGCAGCTATATATCATCCTGCTCTTTTGATGCCTGTTTTTTGCGCAGCTATATATCGTCCTGCTCTTTTGATGCCTGTTTTTTGCGCAGCTATATATCATCCGGCTCTTTTGATAGCTACTTTTTGCGCAGCTATATATCATCCTGCTCTTTTGATGGCTACTTTTTGCGCAGCTATATATCGACCTAGCGATGTGAAAGAGGGCGGCGAAGCCGCAGACCAAGGCCGCAGGGCCGAGCGACCCGACCAACGGGAGCCAACGCAGCGAAGCAAGTAATAGCGAGCCCTAGAACGACAACAAGCCCTTTAAGGCGCAGTTCGACGACCGAAGGGAGTAACCACCTACCGCAGGCAGGAGGCCCCAAAACAGGGCCTTTAAAAAATCATTTTTAAAAAAAGGAGCAAAAAAATTTGACTTTAGGGGAAAAACTGCATCTTGAATGCGGAAATTATTGTTTCATGTTGCAATTCAAGACCAATTGCATCTAACTCCCTCTTTAACTTATGTCTATACCCAAAAGCCAAGCTGCCCAAATTATTCAGCCCGGTCATTTTGAAGCCGACAAACACTGGTATCCCAAAGCGCTTAATGCGACAATTCATCCTATGGTCAACTTCTTTTTGAACTTGGATCAGGAGCGTATTTTAAGACGTTATTGTCATATTCACCCCAAAGTGAGTTACGATAACCTTCGTAAAATCCTCAATTATCAGCCGCAGCAATTTCGCTGGGCGGGGGCCGACCTCATTCATGTGACCACAGAAAAAGGGAACCGCAAGATGGTAGTGATTGAGACCAACTCTTGTCCATCTGGTCAAAAATCTATGCCGCTAACGGATGATTTTCAGGAGCAAGGCGGTTATCGTTTATTGATGGAAAGAACCTTTGCGCCTTTGCTCAAAAGAGGAAAAGTAAAAGGGGGCTTGGCCGTTGTTTATGATAAAAACCCCATGGAAGCTTCGGGTTATGCGGCGGCTATGGCCGATGTTATGCAAGAGCAGGTTTATTATGTGGCTTTTCCCAAAGATGATCCCGACCCATCGGTTCGTTTTGTGGATGCGCAAATGGAAGTTCGGGATGCGGAGGGCAACTGGCAGCCTATTCGGGCGGCTTTCCGTTACCTCACTCAGCGTCCTTGGGATCGTTTGCCGATTTATAGCAAGACCAAAATTTTGAATCCTTCGATTGCTTGTTTGGCTGGGGGGCGCAACAAAATGGTGGCGGCCAAAGCCTACGACATTTATAATTCAGAGATTGCCGACTCTGGGCTGAATATACTTACGCCCGAAACCATTTGGGATGTTTCTAAGAATGAGATTCCGCTTTGGGTGCGCAAACTGGGTGGACAAGCTGTAATCAAAGTGCCTTATAGCAATGCGGGGCAGGGTGTTTATACAATTGTTAGCCAAAAAGAGCTTGATGATTTCATGGAGCAAGAGTTTGAGTACGATCAATTTATTGTGCAGAGCTTGATTGGCAACTACAATTGGAGCTCGACTAGTAAGTTGGGGAAACTCTATCATGTAGGCACCTTGCCCAATGCCAAAGGAGAAAGCTTTGTGGCTGATCTTCGCGTTATGGTTCAGGCTACGCCAGAGGGGATTCGCCCACTTTGCGTTTATGCTCGTCGGGCGGCCTTGCCTTTGGCTCAAGAACTGATTGATGGGACCGACTCTTGGGGCATGCTAGGGACCAACCTCTCTATCAAGCGAGATGATGGGGGTTGGGATAGCGACACCAACCGGTTGATTTTGATGGACCGCAGAGATTTTAATAAATTGGGGGTAGGTCTAGATGATTTGATTGAAGCCTACATTCAAACTACACTTTCTATGATTGCCATTGATAAAATGGCGGCTACACTACTCAACAGTAAGGGGCGGATGCGTACAAAGCTCTTTGAATCGCTTAACAACGACAGCCAGCTCCTCAACCAAATTCTACACTAGTATATGTCTTATAAAATCCTCATCCTCACTGATCCTAGTCGCCATAGCGCGACCAACTCGCTTTATGGTTTGGCTAAAACCCTTAGACAACACCCTAAGGTAGCGGCTGTGCATGTAGCGAGTAGAGCTTTGGCCCAAAATGCCCCTTTTTTCTATCAGATGAGCAGCCAGCAACTGCAGTTGGCAGAAGTAAAAGCGGACTTTGCCTTTCAGGAGGATCAAAGTTGTTTTGCGCCTAGCTTTTCGGGCCAATTGAGTGATTATGATTTTATTTTTCTTCGTCTGCCCCGTCCCCTAGCCGATGGTTTTTTGGAGTGGTTGGGGCAGATTTTTCCAGAAGAACGAATTATTAACCGCCCTTCGGGGATTTTACAAACCAGCTCCAAAGCTTTCTTGCTAGAGATCGCGGAGCATTGTCCGCCTATGGCGCGGATTCGCTCTTTGGCGGAATTAGAAGCCTTTAAGGCTCGTTTTCCGATTGTGCTCAAGCCTTTGCTCAACTATGGGGGGCAGGGCGTTTTGCGCATTCTCGATGATTATGTTTGGGAGGGCAACAACAAGCAGCCCTATACCGAATGGGCCAGTCAGCAAAAAGAGCTCGATTATTTGGGGATGCAAT
Organism: Saprospira sp. CCB-QB6; assembly: GCF_028464065.1. NCBI lineage: Bacteria > Pseudomonadati > Bacteroidota > Saprospiria > Saprospirales > Saprospiraceae > Saprospira > Saprospira sp. CCB-QB6. Next base: position 350,689 of record NZ_CP116808.1, read on the forward strand.
ACCTAGAGCGAGTAGCCGAGGGCGACAAGCGAATTGTGGTTTGCAATGGTCAGGTTATCACGGCGGCCATTCGTTTTCCGGCCAAAGATTCTTGGATGTGCAATGTGGCACAGGGCGGGCATGCCGAAGCCAGCCAAGTAAGCCCTGAAGAAGAAGCAATGGTGGCTGCCCTCCACCCTATTCTTCAAGAAAAAGGCATCTTATTATATGGGCTCGACACCTTAATGGGAACAGATGGCAAACGCCTACTTTCCGAACTCAATACCTTGAGTATTGGCGGCATTGCTCCTGCTGGAGAAGCGGCCCTACAAGCTAGTATTGAGGGACTTATTCACTACTTTGATTCTATTTAATGAAAGCACCTAAAATTAAGCAACTCGATTTGGACCTTTTAGAAAAAGGGAAGGTCTATCGTTTTTGGCTCACGCTCACCTCCGATGGTTTTGGAGATCCTTTGGCCATTCCCATTTTTGTGGCTCAGGGGGCGAAACCTGGGCCTATATTGGGCTTGAGTTCAGCTATTCATGGAAATGAAATCAATGGGATTCCCGTTATTCAGCATTTGTTTAATGAATTGGACCCCACTAAGCTTTCAGGGACCATTTTGGCTGCGCCTGTCGTCAATATTCCATCTTTTTTCCGAAAACGTCGTCGTTTTCAGGATAATGTAGACCTCAATCACATCATGCCGGGCAAAGCGCGAGGCAATGTGAGTCAGGCCTATGCCTATGCTTTTTTCCACAAATTTGTGGAGCAGGTTGATTATCTCATTGATTTTCACACAGCTAGCTTTGGTCGGATCAACTCCTATTACATTCGGGCCGACATGAGCAATCAGGTCAGTGCTGAAATGGCTCGCCGGCAGAACCCACAAATTATTTTGCACAACCCAGCCGTTAATGGCACCTTAAGAGGGGCAGCGGAGGCGATAGGGATTCCCGCTATTACCTTAGAGTTGGGCAATCCCAATGTTTTTCAGCCGGCCATCATTGCCCAAAGTCTAGAGGGCGTTTACAATGTATTGGCCATGCTCAATATGTTAGAGCATGCCTATGAGTCTCAGGAGGGAGCCAACATTCCCGTTTGTCAGTCCTCCAAATGGATTTATACTCGCAAGGGGGGGCTCTTGCATGTCCACCCCAAAGTAACTGATTATATTGAAAAGGGGCAGCTCATTGCCCATCAGGAAAACATCTTTGGCGATCGCATTGCAGAATATCGCGCTCCACAGGCAGGAATTATTATTGGCAAAAGTGTGAGTCCAGTCAATAGTTCTGGCGGCCGCATTTTACACCTAGGTATTTTGGAGTAGTTTTTTTGGGGCCTGCCGCCAAAGGCGGCCGGGCCCTTGCAGGGCTCGCAGGGCTGCTCGGCCCTGCGGGCTCATTTCATTTCGCCCTTGGTCTGCCGCTACGCGGCCCCCTTTCAGGCCCCTAGGCCTGCGGCCCTTCGGGCCTGTAGGATGTATATATATACCTATGGGTTGAAACCCACAGCAACCAATAAAGCCAAACTAAGCGCAATAAAAATGAGCCGATGGTTTCAACCATCGGCCCATAATGAGTTGTAATAAACAGCAAACAAGGGCTTTAGCCCGCTCTTTGCATAGCCCCACAACCATGGGCTGAAGCCCATGGCCCAAAACTGCCCAGCCGCCAAAGAAGAAAGCACGGACTGAAAAATGTTTATTTATGGAGGGTTTCAACCTACAGTCTTGGCCGAAGGCCAAACGGCCACAACAAGCCCTTTAGGGCGTCTTCGACGACCAACGGGAGTAACCGATGTGCATGCAAGGCTGCACTACAGGGGCAGCGAAGCAGATAACTAATGAGCTTTGCGAACATGGCTATTCCACTGAGTAGCTGCACGACTGTGAGACCGCATCTAAGCCCATTTTTGATGAGACTGTCGGCAAAATGGACGGCGCAGTAGTAGCGAGCAGCAACGCTTTACCAAATACTATCTTCCCATAAACCAATTGTAGTTAAATATTTCAATTCACCAAAATTTTCGAAACCTGTCCCAACGCTAAAAACACTATTTGGTTGAATTGGCTCTTTGAATACTCCGATAAATGGCACTATAAATTCAACTATTTCAATAGTATTTAATTTGAAGGTTTTTACTTCAGTTTTGAATCTCAAATATATTGAAATATGACCATCCAAATAATATGGATTGTAAATTACTACTCTAGATTTATCTTTTAGTCTAAGAGTATCGTTAATTTTTTTCACAAATTTTATTTCGCCTTGCATTAAAAACGATTGATCATCCATTATTTTATTTTTGCATCTTTTAATATTTTTTGTGCCATTCGTTTATAATAATCTGGATTAGCAAAAACCCTAATCCCTTTTATGGGCCTGCGGCGGCTTCGCCGCCTGTAGGATGGATATATATACCTGTAGGTTGAAACCCACAGCAACAAAAGCGGCCAAACTAAGCACAATAAAATGAGCCGATGGTTGAAACCATCGGCCCATAACTAGCGAGACTAATTTCTTGCGTCTAGAAGGAGCGAAGCGACTGGCCTAGCGATGGTAGGCAGTGCGGTGAAGCCGCAGACCAAGGCCGTCAGGCCGCAGGGCCGAGCGAATAGCGAGCTGCCGAACGTAGCGCCCGCCGAAGGCGGGAGGCCCCAACTACAAATCAATATAGATAGAATAACTGGCCGAGTATGGACGTGAACTAGTACGGATGAACGCCTATCCCAAATATCACCAAATACTATCCAAAATCTTTTCCCACCATTTTTTTTTGTACTTAGGAGTCCCTAGAATTTTTTCCTGTTGTTTCTCTGATAGGCTATTTAAAGGTCTTTTTGTCCAGTATGGTAATTTCACATTTGGCTCAACTTGCCCCCCAAAATCCTTTAAGACCTTTAGTAAATGTCCCTCTAGATAATATAACCTAAAAGTAGTAGTATAAAGTTTTAACTCATTATTATTGGTGTCTACTTCAACTTCCACTGAAGAAGAACCTTCAAGATAGATATCAACATAATAATTCTTTTCTTCTAAATCTAGAGAACTGAAATCAAAGTCAGTACCTGAATTTTTTAACAGAGCACTTCGGATTTCTTTTATTTTGGGTAGATTATTGAATGAAACAATATATTTTAAATGCATTGGCATTGGAAGACTATTTAACAGTTTTATCAAAAAAATCTCTTAATCCATAAGGTGATCTAGTTCCATGGGGAGGTTTTATATAAAAAGTTTTTGGAATATTCATGCCTCCCTTATTCATTAAATCTATACAATATGTCGTGCAGTTTTTCCCACCAAGCAATCCAAACATATTATAGTATGGTGGTCGTAAAACACTTTTTCTAGCTGCAGCCTGTATGAGACTAAACTGTTTGGGATGTATAGATATTTCTTGCCAAGTATATTCTTCAAATTTTTTTGCACTAAATGGTCGATTTCGTGCCAACCCTGGCCTGAGCGTAGCAGTAAGAATCGGATTATCACGACCTTTATAAATTAAATCAAAAACTTCATCATCTAATTGTAAAGCGCTATGCGCCTGTCGAGAAGAACGCCCCGTTTTTGTTCCTAGTTTAATTATTTTTTTAGTTCCTGATTGAGCTAGATCCGTAAAAGAAGTAGGAGGCAAACTATAACCTGTCGCATATTCAACAGCTTGATCTGCCACTTCATCAGCAATCTCACGTGCAACATTTGAAGACATTCCACTTGCAGCTATGACCAGCCCTGGTCCTGCTACTACGGCAACGGTCCCCATAGTGCCTACAACACTGCTTACCCCTCTTCCATAATCACTCGAATAGATGCCACTATTCCAACTCGCCCTCCACTTGTCAGCATAAGGTGAATTCGGATCATAAATTGGTTCGTACCGTCCTTCTGCAATACGCGATTCTATATTGTTGACAATTGGGTTATTTCCCCTTTTTTTCAGCTTTAGGTAAGTATTGACATCCGCTTGGGTATAGCCTATACTTCTCATATACTTGATAAACGCAGCACGCTTTTTAGCATGTTTACCTGCTTTGCCTTTTGTAATAGCTGCTCTCTCGGTCCAGCCACCATATTCCTCATCCCAAACTTGCCCATTGGCTTCTCTATGTTCAATTTCTTCCTCTGAACAGTCAGGACATCCCGAATCTGCCCCTAAAGGATCTACATAGTAAATTGGGTTGCCATCAAAAGCCGAATAAGGAGACATTCCTGCATGAATCACAGGGTCCGTAGACCACCAGCGGCCTATGCGCCCATCTAGCTCTCTAAAGTATGTAGTATGATGCCCTGAGCCAATTTCTGGGCTTTTGCGCATTCCAAAAAACGAGGTCTAAAGATACTATTTTTTGGGGCCTGCCGCCTGCGGCGGCCGGGCCCTTGCAGGGCTCGCAGATCTGCTCGGCCCTGCGCCAGCAAGCTGGCTGGGTCTGCCGCTACGCGGCACCCTTGCAGGCCCCTAGGCCTGCGGCGGCTTCGCCGCCTGTAGGATGGATATATATACCTGTAGGTTGAAACCCACTGCAACAAAAGCGGCCATACTAAGCACAATAAAAATGAGCCGATGGTTAAAACCATCGGCCCATAACTAGAAAGACTAATCTCTTGCATCTAGAAGAAGCGACTGGCCACAACAAGGCTGAAAGCCGCAGTTCGACGACCAACGGGAGTAACCGATGTGCAGGGGTGGCCGAAGGCCAGACCAAGCGGGCGCAGCCCGCGCAGGGCCGAGCGAACAGCGAGCCCCGAAACGTAGCGCCCGCCGAAGGCGGGAGGCCCCGCTTAAAAACCAACTACCAATCTGGCTGGCTGTATAATTTACCAACATCTAGTTTGTAGTATACCCTATTTATCTCTTTAGCAGAACTTGAATTAGGGTAGTAATCAAATTCTATTCGCCAATAATAATCATCTGTTTTATATACGACTATCTTATCCTCAAATATTTTCGCCCATTCTATAATATAATATCCACAATACGCATAGGTATAAGTTTTGATAATTAACTCCCCATCCTTAATTAAATAATAACCAGCAAAACCATTAACCATATTATTGGCCACCTCATTATTTAGACTGTCTAATCCTGTACTAGCATACAACTTACCGTCTGCAAAAAAACGCATAAAATAACATTTTGGTGAATCATAAATAGCTGGATCATCACATTCATAATAAATCGCATTTGTATCTATCAAATCTTTGGGGTAAAGGTCCTCTGCTTTGGTCACATACGAATCCTTAAACTTTCGGGGAATTTGATTTCCTTTAGCTGTAGTCGTTGCAGAACAAATAGCGCAAGAATATTGCAGCAAAAGCAGCAAGCCAACTAGGGCCAGTTGATATGAGCGGTAGTTCTTCTTTTTCATAAAAATGATTTTGTTATACGATCAGAGCGGTGGCAAAAATTTAGGACGGCATAAGAGAAAATCTGCCCCGAAAAGCACTTAGGGATGCATATTAGCGGTATGGTCAGCAGATATTATTACACCACGTCGGTTGTATTCAAACAATGGTGTCTTCACTACATATGTATGAATAAAGTGTTGGAACCAACCATCTGTGAGTATATCTACAGTAACGCCATTAGTTCGAATAAAGGTCGAAGCTAGATTTAGAGATTGATGATATGGTGTTTGACTAAACATAATTTTCCCTGTAATTGGGTCTATAATTAGTTTTCTTTTGTTTCGTTCAATATCTATCTCAAACTTTCCAGTAAAGCTTTGATATCCTCCTTCATATATCCTTCCCCGAATCCTTGCTATAAGGATCAGTCCTCCAGTCCAGCCCCAATCTGTCTGACTGGCTATCCAGTCTAAATCTCCTTTGTTCAATATACCCATTTTTTCCAATCTTGATATGGCAAGACCAAGTAATGAAAAGAGCTTCATGTCATTATTGGCATAAAAAGAGAAATTTCCAATTCTAGCTCCAATAATCCCCTGATTGGTAAGCTCGCTAATAGCTGTATTATAAGTCCACATATGTCCAAAAGTAGCTGAATAACGCTGTTGATTTGGAATTGCAGACGCTGTCATATTGTTCAATGTATAAATATCCATTACGTCTCCCGTCCCCATATCACTACCAAAAGTTCCATGAAACGCTAATGTTGCATCCATTCCAATAGGTTGCTGTTCAGAAGTTCCCAACCCTCCGGAATACACACTCATTGACAAATCCATAACTCCCTGCACGTTTTCTCCTCGTAAACCAGCGCTTATGGTTCCACTAACATGGAATGGTATTTTCTTTTTGTGGCTAAGTCCTACCTTTAGTTTTAATTGAGCTCCTAATACCCCCTTAACAGGAGGGCCAGCTCCAGCAGCCACTTCTGCCACATAACTCTTCGAAAAAGAGGTAGAGCTAATTTCCGTTGATACAGCAACTTTATATTCAGATTCCGTTATACTAGATTCACTCCAAGTGGGACATTCTAGACCAGGACTAACTACACTTGCCCCAGAAGCATCCGTATAATAAATCGGATTTCCATCAAAGGTATTATAGGGCGATTGATGTGGGAAGGTAATGGGGTCCGTAGACCACCAGCGGCCCATCCGCCCATCTAGCTCTCTAAAGTATGTAGTATGATGCCCTGAGCCAATTTCTGGGCTTTTGCGCATTCCATTATGGCCATATTCTGGAGGAATAGCCCCAGGAAAGTTCCGGCCAGGCATTTCCCAACCGTAGGCATAAGCATCTGTAGCCGATAATACATCTGCAAGATAGTAAGTTGCTACTGTTAAGTCTGTTCCCATTGGAAGCTTAATATCGCTAATTTCCATCCGCAAATCTCCTCGGAAATTGCTTAGCGCATAACGATGATAGCCTCTTTCGTTTTGATACTGTACAGGAGCTGCGCTATCTATATCACTATAAAACGCTATGCCTTCTCTTCTCAATGTCGCCACGCCCAGTTCTTGCGTACGCAAATAAACTGCTGTCGCAATCTCTGTCGTCACTGTTGAGTAGGGCGTCCAAGTGGGTTTGGCTTCATACTCATAAGTAGCTTCCAATGCCCCTGAAGCACCTCTTAGGTAAACGGTATACTGCCAGTAATCAGCATTTTCAGCTTGTATAATCTTAAGTGTTCGATGGCCATCTAGGCCATAGCGATAAGACACATCGGCCTTGCCACTAGCTGTAGTATAATCTACCTTTGCTAACTTACCTGAAGGCGTCCAATGCAACTGTTCTACATCTTCTCGTTTGTTGGATAGCAAAGAGCCATTAGCATCATACTCATAGTTTTCTGTGGTCGATCCATATAGTTCTCCATCTATCAACTGAGTACTAACGCCATCTTCAATTTTTAATAGCTGGTTATTTTTGAAATCTAGTGAATTAACGGTCCCCCCCCCATTAACTGATTGATAGTGATATCTAAAATCATCAATCAACTGGGCATTGCCTTCATAGCGCTCCAAGCTAAGTAAGTTCCCATTAGCATCAAAGCTATAATTAGTAGCCCATTTCATACTTGTGGGGTTAGCAGACCAAGGTGCATTCGTCGATAGACTAGCGGCAGTAGCAGTAGCATTGCGAACAGCAGTCAACCGATTCAATTGATCATAACGGTAGCTCTTCCAGATGACATCCATAGCCTCCTGCTGCCCACTCACATATTCAGGGGCAGTCATAGACAACACTACAGAACTAATGTTTCCATTAAAGAGTTCTTGCTCATAATCAGTGGGTAAGTTGAGCATAGCTGCTCTTTGTCCGTTTGCGGTAGTTGATATTGCCTGATAATCATTCTGATGGTAATGTACGCCATAAGAAAAGACATCTTCTGCCACTCGGGCATGTATATCTGCAATTTGATGAATATCACTTAGAGCTTGGCCATCTCTACCGGGGTCTCGTCTTTGCCCCGAACTGGGATCAACCACAGACAAAGCATTTCCATTCATTGACTTTAGTTGTCCATTTAGTGTATAGACATAATCTAAGCCCTGTACTTTATGTTCGCCTAACTCTACCCGTCTTAATGGACCATGTAAATAATATTCATAGCTAGTCTCCTCATTCCAAATAAATCCATTAACGGAAGAATAGGCTTTTTTGAGGCGGTTATTTGCATCATAGCTATAGCGGAAAGAAAGCTCATCTTTCTTCCCTTTCTGATAATTTACTTCATGAACAGCTCCAGAAATAAGATCAAAATCGTACTCCCAGTTTTTCACTGTTGAATAAGCCAAGTAGCTATAATACTGTCCAAAATTTGTGACATTCCCCATCACATCATAGCTATACAGCTCTTCCTCTTCAATATTTACCCCATCAGGCAAATACTGTCGGGCACTTACTCTGTTTCTTAAATGCTGTTGTTGGCCATCTAAACTACTGACTAGAGTAGTTGCTAGAGGCTCATCAAAATAGATTTTACGTACCTCTGTTTTTTGCCAACCTTTATAGGTTACATAGTAATTGGGGAAATTTTGATTGTAGATTTCATTTTGGTCGGTTAACCACTCTTGAGTTATATAATCTGCTATAGACTTTCCAATAGACTCCTCTACAACTCCTGTTTCTACAGTCCGCCCTAAATCATCATAAATGATATAAGAAGCCTTGCCATCAATTTCTTGTTGGGCATCTTGAGAAAAAATTGGACGGCCTAATTTATCGTAATAAAGCTGCACTACTCCTTCATCTGGAGAACTATTACTAACCACCTGATTATATGCATTGTATACATAATGAGAAGGCATACTATGCTCAGGCAAGCAGTTCGCTGTAAGCGTACTTGCATTAGCCCGTGCAGCATCTACGGCGGGATAATTAGCAGGGTCTAAAAAGTGAACTCCTGCAGGAGGAATGGTTCGCTCCAAATTCCCTACAGCATCATAATAATACAGTGTATAATGGTAAGTTCTATTTGTAGAAGTCATGGTCATCCGATCTTCTACTGCAGCACATTCCGCAAGTAATTGACTACGAAGCGCTCTAATTTTTTCATCAATAGCAGCTTCTACGGCTAGATTTGTATAATGTGTAGAGAGAGCAGCTTCTTGTTCTTCACAAGATATAGTTTCATCATCTGCCCAACATTGAAGTTCTTCTGGTACAGCTGCAATTGTGCAAGAATTATAAGTTCCTCCTGTCGTTAATAAATCAATAAATGCCTGATAATCTTCTATATCTGTGAATCCACCTACTGGTGCTTCTGATTCACAATAATTTGACCAACACTCCACTATATCTCCATCCAAAGCTAAACCAGGATTAGCCTCATTGAGTAAATTGGCAACAGCAGTATAAGGAGGTGTTCCATCCAAAGCTAAACTAGAATTAGCTTCATTGAGCAAATTTCCTACAGCAGTATTAGAAGGTGTTCCATCCCCCACTGTCGTTAATAGATCATTGATTCCCTCACAAAAACATACTTCTATGGTTGTTGCTTGATCATTACAACTAACTTCTATAAAGTTTTCGGTAACAATAGTCTGAAGACTGCCAGAATAATATCTATCTAGTGCCAAATTTAAGGTAACATACTCACTAGCTTGATTAGAAACGGTCCCTGTTGATGGGTCATAAATAGATTCTGTAGCAGGAACTCTCACTTCAACTACAATTTCATCAGAGGTTCCTCCTTCTCTTACTGTTGCTTGTATATTAAAGTTATTGGCTGTATTTATACTAGACAGCTGAGCATCCAGATTTGCCTGAATGGTCGGAATTCTATCCCAATAGGTTCCTGCTGAATAATAAACATCAAAGGCTGAAGACAAATCATAAACTTGCGGGCTAGTCACTCCTTTTTCAATAAAAAGGGTATATGAACCTGAGGCATTTGTTAAGGATTCTGAGATGACTAACTCTGCACTTAAATAACCACAAGCAGGTAATACTGCATTAGCATTTGCATAATCATTAACTGCATCAATGTTTAAGCTACCATCAGTATTTGTAAATGCTCCTGCTACATTTGCCTCTTGACTTCCTCTTTGAGGAATTCTAATTACGTAAAAAGAACTTGTAGAATACTGATGAGAGGCTAAACCTAGCTCACTGTCATCATCAGACAAAAACGAGCAATTAGCTGCAGTTGCTGCAAAGTAGTTATCAATCTCCTTATCTCTAATTTGACGGTAATGTTGTTTAAAGATTTCCCAAGCTGTAACATCTGGATCTGCTGCAGCAATTCCTTCTGCAACCTCCCAAAGCGTTTGCCCAGATCCACCATAATTACAGAGCTCTGATCCAATTTCAGTAACAAGGTCATATGGCCCTAAATCAAATTGATTTGGGTCTATAATAGGATCTCCTACAAAAAGAGGGTGGCTTTCCCAATCGTTACTTCTCATTTGTTGACAAGCTACTGGACTTAACCAATCACCATTAGCATCTAGAATCCCTGCAGCCTGTGCCTCTGCTTCTGTCATTGTCATAAAACCAGCTGTACCATAAGCATAGTCTCTCGCCAATACATAAGGTGAGTTTTCAGCACAAAAAGCCTCATAAATACAGTACTCTGGATGTTCTGTAACTAAAATATCTTCCCAGCCAGCTTGCCAATTATCTCGTACCTCATTCCAGTTTTGTGCTGAGGTTAATGTTCCTGTAGTGGGGTCTATATAGTCAAAGTCATAATTTCCCGCTCCAGTAGTTAAGTTATGTGTTAGCCAAAAATTATTCGCTGTATTAGTGCTGTTAATGGCTAAATTATCAAAATACTGTCCCTCAGGGCTCATATCTGCAGCCAAGATGTTATATGTTGCCTCACAATAGATATCTGATGATGACAAATTACTTTCTATGGTCTCATTACAGCCTAAATCAACTACAACTTCATATTGACTAAAATCAATACAGTCATCTGTAGTAGGATCTACACCTTGTTGGCCTCCAGCTATATAATCCTGATACTCTTGATATTGCTGCTCTAATTCTGTTCTAAAGTCAGCCAGTTGAGTACTCACATTTACTAGGCGAACTGATTTCTCAATAAGGTAACTTCCTATTGGGAAGTCTGTTCCAGTAGTAATCGTAAAAGTAACTGTTGTGCTATTTATTGACGAAAGTGCATTCATGTCACTCAACACTACAGCCGTTTGCCCTCCTAAATTAACATTACTTACCCCTGCTGTAGTATTAGCCAATATATACTCATTCGAAGCATCATCATACAACTTAATCTGTAATTCATACTCGCAATCTCCTGTAAGACAGGGCGAGCTAAATTCTCCAGGATTAAAAGTATATTCAAAAGTGTAAGTCTCATTGAGACTCAAGGGCGTAAATGGTCGACTAGATCGCCATACAACATCATCTCCATCTATTTCTTGTCTATTATGCTGTTGTAGATCAAGATCGATGGTTTCAACCTGATTGAGGTAGCTCGCATAATGATAATTAGCTAAATTTAAATCATCTAGCATGGCGGTCCCATTATGCTCTGGAGCACCACCTACTAATGCAGTTGCAATAACTTGCCCAGAAAGCGTCTCATAAGAAACAGAAACTTGACCATTTTGGTCAATAACTGCGGTCTTTCGATAATGCTCGCTATAGCCCACCTCGGCACCAAATAGTTTATCTAACTCTCTTTGGTCAACCGTTCCATAAATATATTTAACTCCATGACCGCCATCTTTGTTATACGTTTTTCCTACTCCATAACTCTCTTTTATCCGGCCCTGATTATCAAAAACAGATTGAGCATAAAGCGCCCCCTCTCCATCGGGAGTATAGGCCCCTAATTCATTATTGGCATGAGCTTGATTGGCAGAATAATACTGAGCTGTACCAGAAGTCGTTGCCAATAAGGCCGGAGCAGAACCACTATAATGTTGGTCCAAATCAAAATCTACTGCCGAATAAGGCTTATTCGTCTGAGCAGATATATTATAATTTTCATAATACTTTAATTCACTAGAAAGATCCGGGCTGGGACTAGCCGCTATAGCCAAAGCTTGACGTCCCTCAAAATCATAAACCGTTTCTCCAATTAGTGCTACTTTTGTATCATTATCTTTAGTTACAGATTGTCGTAAACGTCCTGTTCCATCTGCAAAGCTCAAAAGCTCTGTCCGCTTTCCATTTTCAGCATAAGCTGCCGAATATAGCCAGTTTTTTGCTGCCGAACCATTTGTGCTTCCATCATAAGGAGGAATATCTCCATTATCGTGTACAAAAATAAAAGGTCCTTCCATCCAAGCAGTATAAACTGCTTGCTTTTTTGTTGTAGATTGACCAACCGCTCGCACTCTAAAGAAAAGCGCTCCTGACTCATAAGGGAGTTCCAAGGTATAGCGATTTCCTTTCAAATTTACTCGGCTAGCCTTTTCCCAACCATATGCTTCCACGTAATCTCTGATGTCACCACCAATCAACTGATCAGAGATATGCATCCATTCAAAATCATAAGAAGTCGCCCCTTCTAAAAAAGGCCAAACATAAGTTGTTTGTCGTTTAGTAAGGTCTAAAGATTGACGAGTTAAGGCAAAACTTGCCCCTAAATCTAAGCTGAAATAGCGTTCAATCTCTACTCTCGTTTCCAAGTAGAGATCTTCAAAAAAATCAACTCGAACCGAGGGCTCTTGCTGAAGCGTCCCTCCTCGTTCTGCATAAGCAATAGATTGTATCTGAGCCACTACTTTATGAGCATTAGGCACTCGAACACCAGCCTGATCTGTAAACACTTGATTATGTCCAGGCTCATAGTTAATCGTCAACGTCTCTAGTGTTGTGGGCAACGGATCTCCATTTGCGGCCCAACTATAGATTTTCACAACTACCTCATAGGTCCAATCATGAGGAAATACAATTCCATCGCTTCCTTCCCACTTCAGATTCACAAATGCATCAGCCTTTACATTGGTAAATCGCTTTGATTGATCAAAAGCAGTAGCTCCTAGCCCCAAATCCTCCCAATCTGAGTTGGCCTGCATGTAGGTATACCAAATATCTTCGGTTCCTATTTGAGCCGTATTTGTTATTTGTGTACCATGCAACTCATTGGATAATGATGAGGTCTGTGCTTTAGCTGCCATTTGCCCTAAAAGACAAATCAAAATCACTAAAATGGCTTTATGTATACTTTGTATTTTCATTACAGATTGATTTATAAGGCAAGTAGGCTATTGGATTTTTAGGTCCTAGATCTTAACGCTAATTTTTTTGTTACTCACTAAAGATGTTCTCTAGTAAAATAGGTGCATTTCTTTTTGGGGCTTCCCCTCCCTTTGGTCGGGTCGGGCTGTACCGCAGCTCGCTGTTCGCTCGGCCCTGCGGCGGCTTTGCCGCCTTGGTCTGGCCCTTTGGGCCACTGCTTTCCATCCCTAAGCCAAGGCCCGATGGGCCTTTTAAGGGAGTGTCAGTTCGCGCTGCCATCCTAAGCCCTCATAAATTATGGTCTCTGGCTAGGGACAAAGCGGCCCTGCCGCCGAAGAGGAAAGCCAAAAGGAAACAGCTCGTTGAGCGGCCTAGCGATGGTAGGCAGTGCGGCAAAGCCGCAGACCAAGCAAAAACTTGTTTTTTGCGCAGGGCCGAGCGAATAGCGAGCTGCCGAACGTAGCGCCGCAAGGCCGCAGGCCGCTGCGGAGGCCCCAAACACTATTTATATAAAACTTGATAATGCAAATAGGGAGATTGAGGCTGACAGCTATTTCCCTTGCAGTTTATAAATTGATTAATTTGATATTTATTTATCTCTTTTTCTTCAAATCTTTGTTCTTGGTACAACATCTGGATAATCAGCGGTTCCTCCCCTATTTCGAGTTGGTAGATATACTCTACTCGATCTATAGCTTGTTCCGTTAAGCTTAGCCGAATTTCGGTTAGGCCCAACTCCTCTTTAGTTAAAAAACTATATATTTTCTTTCCCCCTTGCATTTTAAAGCTAAGGGGCTGTTCTCCACCTAGTTTTTCTAAAGCTTTTAGGCCATCTTCAATCATTGGGCGAGTGTCTTTAGTATCTTTTAGAATCATCAATTGGTGAACAAAATCTACTTTTAGCCATTTACCGGCTCCCAACACCATTACAAAGTCCTTATTTTCAGAAACAAAGAGGTTCTCTTTTTTCAGAAAGGTGGTTATTCCCTCTGTTTTTTTCTCCTTGCCCATTATTCTTATCGTAGAGACTTTAAACTTGTATGTTCTTCGATCTAAATAGCTTTGATAAATTTTTTGAAGATCCTTTTTTAAATCTTGCGCACTTAAATTACTGCTTACTCCAAGGGTCAGCAGTATAATCAGTAGTGGCAGAGATGCTGATTTCCAAATGCTTTTCATGCTCATAATTTTCAGGTAGTAAGCAATAGAATTGCTCAAAAAATGCCTAATCTCGTTTGATGACGTGAGCTCTTGACTCCTGAATAGTTTTGATTCCTTCTTCGGTTTCCTTTTTCACCTTTATCAATTGCCCTTCTTCATCGTAGATGTAGTAAGTTGCGTGATTTCTGTTGTCCAAAACAGCAGAAGGTTTTAGATGAATAGGATCATAAACATAGGTTTCCATAGCGGCCTTGGCTGGATGAATTCGGATATCATCTATATACGCACCAGAACTGCTCGTATTGACAGCCACAATGTTTATATGTGTAGTATTCGCAGGTAATTCAAAACTTACTTCATGTTGTTGCCATCCCTCAATAATATTTCCTTTGGGTTTAGTTTGAAAAAACCCTAGTGTATTACTGGAAGCGTCAAAAGCAACTACGCGTAACTCAATAAAGTGGTAGGCGGTATCAATAGCTGCTGCAGCTGCTCGGTTCTCTTTCACCCAAGTATTTAGGACATAAGGCTTTGTTGGTAAAGGAGAAAATTTGCCGTTACAGCTACATTCTAGCGGCAATGTTTCGGGTAACTTTTGGTTAGAGGGATTAGGCTTGAGATATTCTGGGATAGCATCTGCATCCTCTGCCTCATAAATGTAGCCATTCATTATTTCTTCTGTTACACTAAACCCATCTCGTTGCAAGGCTGCAATGCAGGCGGCTTCATCAAAGCGGCCTAAATTGATTGTTGTTATTGTAAAAATTCCTGATATTCCTGCTGCCATATCCATATACATTGAATATTGTCCAGTATGGCTTTCTTCTGTTGTTAAAACTGGGTCCATAATCTGAAAGTGTGCATCACAATCTTTATCGTAATTTTCAAAGCTTTCAAACATAATATCCTGATAACGAGCATTTCCAGCTATTGCAATGGGCAAATCTGTCTTATCCGTATATAGACTTGCTGAATAATTCTTCAGTACATCTCGACTTTCTAAGGCATGCCCCTCTTTGGAGTACTTGGTGACAAACCCTGCATGCTCCCAACTTTCATTAGTAGCTGTTGATGCCCAGCTAAAAGGGGTAAAGGAACTAAGTATCCCTTTTTCTCTTAGGCCTGGACTACCAATAGCATTAGGATATTCTCTATCCCCTTTATGGGCAAAAGAGGTCCATGTGCGCCAAATTCCTTTTTCTCCTGTGAGGAAGGGGTTCGTTGTGCTTCCTTCATTGCAAGAGGCAAGAATGCTTGCATCATTTCGATCATTACAAGAAGAAGAAGCCGAAAAGCTTTCGACAAAATTCCCATCTCTAAATACATCTACAGTATGATCTCCTAAAGGGATTGGCACTGTAACTTGCTGTCCAGAGGCTGCTGCACCAAAGGTATAGGAAGCATTTTCATAAATGACGGAACCATTTGCTGTCTCTACACTAATTGCATGAGTAGAACCTGGAGAAACAGCTGCTAGGACCAGGTTGGGTACAGATTGGCCACCACCTTGCCACAAAGCAGGTGATTGTAGTTGTGTTCTAAGGACATGTGGAGAGGGTAAATTTCTAAAATCTACAAATAAATAACTATACTGATACTTATCATACCATTCTGCAGTAGATACAGGGAGACACATCCCTTGTCCACCCAATGGATACACTGTACCCGCACTAACAACTTTTCCTGTGGCATTTCCTAAGTGTTGTTTTACATGTAAAAAATGAGGATTAGTTGCATCATGAACACATTCACAATTACTACATGAATTACACATAAGACTTGTAAAGTCACTACTTCCAGAAACGGGATAATTATATACTGTATTATTAGTAAATTTTAATCGCATTTTTACACAGTATCCTTCACAAGGATTCGCATAACCAAAAAAAGTTGGTGGTATGCCGTAACATATAGTATTGGGTACTGAGGAACAATTATAGTTAGCAATACTTTCTGTAATAGAAGAAGCTGCTTGTGCTACACCATCAATATAAACGATCACATCACCAGATTGAACATCTGCATAGCTCGCGTCAATACAAGGCAAAAGAGCTCCACCATTGTCACAGCTTCCTCCTACAGAAAAATCTGTAACTGCTGCTCCATCTACTTCTACGGTAATCAGGTTGGCATCTGTAGAAACCCCAGGTAGATAGTCTACACAAAGACCATAATCACAGCTATAAGTAGTTTCACAAACCTTAGTAGAGTGATAATCTTTAAACTTAACTGCAGAGGCATTTAAGACTTTTTGATTATTCAAATCAAGAGTAGCCGTGCCTGTAGATGGGGCTGGGCTAAAATCTTGGTTTAGTGTAGCGATAGCTCCTGCATTTGTATGTACAAAGTTTTTATGTCCTGAGCGTGTAATGACAAGGGCTCCTATTCTTCCAATATTCAAAGGGTTTCCAGCTTCATCCAATAGGCCAATAATTCCTTGAGAATCATCTCGACCATAGACAAATGCTCGGACATAAGTACTTGTGTTACTTACTCTAACTGATAGTTCATCTCCTACAGTAAAGTACTTAGCTAAATCAAGGCTGCTAGATGAATGTTTTACGTATTGTCCGTTAACCTGTTTAACTAAGACAGGGTTTCCATTTTCCCCTTCTAGTTTTAGTCCCACATTTTTAAAGGCTGCATCCATACCATCATAAAACCATCTTGCTTTTTGTTTATAGGAGTAGATTTCGTCCTTAAACTCATTTTGCACCTTAGTGAGTAAAGCCTCTCCAGTTAGGGCATCATAGACTAGGCTTTCCGTAGTAATTACTGCTTGGCCGTCAATAATTCTAGTTGCCTTTAAAATTCCTGACTTGTGAATAATTTTCTGGACAACAGCTGTTCGGCTAGTGTTTATAGACTTATTCCATTTTCCCCAAATGGTTACAATAGGCCAGATCCCAGCCTGATCTAGGTTAAGGTCGATTTGAGCAGAAGATAAATTCTCTCTATTTTCATGCATTTCCACTAAAACATCGTACTCTATACCTAGCAATGCCTTTTGGTATTTTCTATCTTCAGTAAAGACATCAACTTCATTTTGCAGTTCGCCTTGGCTATTTGTATGATAAATATACTCTTGTTTAGTTATTAAGGCCTCTGGCGTTGATGTAAGTGGATTTGCGGTATACTGTCCTATAGATTTTAATTTTCCAGGCATATCATTTAAGATAATCACATAACCTTGGCTTGCTCCTGTGCGTGCCTCACTATAAGTTATGCCTATGTCTGCGCTATGGTCATTCTCACTACCATTTAGGCCAAACCCCATCCCTAAGGGTATTGGTTTTTTAACAGCTGGTTCTGTATATTTTACCTTTACAGGAAAATCTTTTGGGGTAAAGAATTCATAGACTGCAATAGGAGATGTTGGTTGTTTAGTTGTTCCTGTTGAAATATCTAAGTTTGCTTTCAATGAGCGAACAGTTACCTTTCCGTAGCCAACCGAAGCCCCTGGGTAATATTGTTGCATATGAGGAGTTTCCATAAACAAGCTCTGATGGCTTGTATTAGCTAGATTACTATACTCATACTCGATAGGTTGAGCCAAAGGACTTTGTTCTCCTCCAATTATAGGTTCATAGGCTACGCCACTACTAATTTTTTGGCCATTCTCTTCTGTGGTATAATCATAAACATGCCCATAACTTCCTGATAGGTAATTGGCATTAGTCATATCCTCCCAGCCATCATGAATAGTGATCTGTTTCACTCGAACACCTCCACCATATTTAACTCCAGTTGGTTCCATTAGGCGAATCTGCGAATAACCACTCAGGCTAATATTTTTTGCAAAGCCCTGCTCTCTAAGATGTATTTTATATCCATTCAACATGCTGTTGATATCGCTTACAAAATTAGTAAGGTCAGCAATCTCTGGATAAATGCTATTATTTGGGTAAATAAGCTCTGAACGATATTTTTTTATATGCTGAAAACTTGCATTTTGAATGGGGTGAAGTTCTCCAACGGAAACACCTCCTAAACCTTCAATTTGACTTGGCTTTAGACGAATAAAACCAATATCATAACTACTCCCTTGATTACCAGAGCTCACCACACCATAATCAACTCCAGGATTAGCAGTTTCTAACTTAGCATACCCACTAATAAAATCATAATTATTACCATTAAAAGGAGAACTTGAGTTTGTGATTGTTTTAAGGTTTACTCTCGATTTAAAGTAAACATATTTGATTTCCTCCAAGTACTTTTTGTAAAAATCTGCATTTAAGTCTGCGAGAGTTGTTGTCATAGACATTGGCTCTTTCAATGGAAAGAAAATTTTATCCCCAGCTGCTGAGCTTAAAGCATTTTGTTGTTCATAAACCCCTGAGTTATCATCGTAGACCCCTCTTTGGTAGTACTCATTAGCTTGATTTTTAGGAATTTCGGATAAATCATTTCCCAGCCCTAAAATGTCGTACATTTGTAGTGCTTTTTTATCTTCTACATAAGCATAATCATCTCTTTCATAGTCTATATTTAATTTAGATCCAGTAGGTAAACTAATAGAAGTCAGATGCCAAATAGCGGGATCTTCAGGATCATCTTGATTTACATATGGGAATTCCATATAAGGATAAACCTCTCCATTAGCACCTTGATACTTAGTTATATCACGATAGTTCCCCCAGCAATCGTAAGCTTGATCGCTATAGTTTGGATTTAGATCTGAATTGTAGTTTGCGGTATTTCCTGCACTTGACTTTATATAGTCAAATACATAGGGTGTAGCACTCCCTTTTGAAGATAGGCCATAAGTGAAGTACAGCTTTCTAAGCGTTAATTTTCCTGTTGAAGCAGTAGCTGCATTAGGTGTATTTCCAGATAAATTTGGGAGACCTGCAGTCTCATCATTATATTCAAAGTTTACAACTTTTGTAGGTATGCCTCTGGCACTATTTTGTTTGTATTTTTCATACTCTTTTTTAGTATAAAGCTTTATTTTTTTAAGCTTATACATTTTATTTCCATCACTTACATTAGCTTCTTTCCCCCCATTAATATTGTTAGGGTCCGCACCAAAGCCATCAGTTCGTTCTTCTGTTTCAAAAACAGCTACATGTGTTTTTGTATGTACCTCATCAAGATAGTATAGTTCTTTTACCCCTTTAGAATAACTCCCTTTGTCATCATAGGGATTAGATGTACCAGGCATATAGTTAGCTTGGCTATAGGGTACACGCCAATGATATTCATCAGAGGTTTTTTTGTACTTAAACTTCACCCAATAACCATGATCATCATCGGTAACTCCATCTCCAGTAACATCAATATAGTCTGCAGATACTACATCTGTTAACATCCAAGAATTTACATAAGCAGGTAATTTTGTCTTATCTAAAAACTCTTGGTCTGGACTTGCTAAACTACCACTTTTATAATATTCGCCGGTAGGAACATCTATCTTATAATCTGTTAATGCTGCATCATCCTTTTCTACTGAAAACACAAGATCCTCCTGTGACAAATTGTATGCAGCTAAACCATAAATGTAGCGCATACCATCTGGCTGTACAGAAATAATTTCGGAAATATGGTGCCCTATAGGCTGAGTTCCCGTTGGAAACTTTCTACGCTCTACAGTATTAGAACCTGTAGCATCCTTATAAGTAAGATTTTTACTAAAACCATATATTTTAGCTTCATCTGCAGTCAACTTTTGAACTGGAACAGTTCGTGCTGCTCGCTCTGTTGTTCCGTCAAATCCTGATCGTTCCGCAGTTGCAGTAGCCCCTGAAGATAAGCCTGTTGCCTCTATTCCAGACAAAGAATTTGAAATATTAACTCTAACAGCTTCATCCCCTCCCCAGTCATTGTAATGATTACTAGATAACAAAGCTGGTCTGTCTCCTAATTCCTTAAAGTAGCTAGGTTCATAGTCTGGTCGACTATTCTGTTCTTCAGTAAATGCTAAATGATCTAATAGACTAAAGTCATCTGACCAGCCTCCAGATTTAATGGTTCCTTTTCCTAACAAAACAGGAAGACCAACATCTAGCCCAATATGGTAGGGAAAAACAGCTAGTTCTGCACCAAAGGAATAATTTTTTATTGTATGTTCATTTTTGTGTTGAGATAAAATACCAATATCTGAGCGATGTGCACGGAATGCAGAACCAATTCCCTGAGCTGTCATCAAAAAGACATCATGAGTTAAGGTAGAAGTCGGTAAATTAGGTTGGCTTAGATTATACGATGTACTTGCCGCATTAAAGTCTGTTATTGCTGAGGCATCCTGTAGTTTAGACGAATTTAAATTGAGATATCCATAAGCATCTAAAAAATAGGAACTTTCCTTTGATTGACGAGAATTGACAACAACACCAGACCAATTTAGAGGAAAACTAGACAAAAAAGTCCCCCAACCACTAGCTGTACCAAAAATTCCTTTTAATTTGAGATGTGTTGTTTTCGTGGGCATAGTGACCATAGGTACAGACTGGTTCTTGCTAAAAGTTAGTCCTAGGTTAGCATTTCCACCTGCACTTTTTCTACCATTTTTGCTCTTTGAACTTCCTTCTCCACCTGCCACGAAGTTCAAAGAACGAATTCCTTCTCTAGAATTCATATTAGCCCCAACGCCTACACTAAGTGTTGCATTTTTGTATTCTTTAGAAAGAGATAATGTAGGACTTAATCCGATACCCGACTGTGTATCATAACTTAAATCAGCACTAAATATTCCTCCGCCAATAGAGGATTCTA
Source organism: Saprospira sp. CCB-QB6 (assembly GCF_028464065.1). Classification (NCBI taxonomy): domain Bacteria; kingdom Pseudomonadati; phylum Bacteroidota; class Saprospiria; order Saprospirales; family Saprospiraceae; genus Saprospira; species Saprospira sp. CCB-QB6. The sequence continues at coordinate 371,619 of NZ_CP116808.1, forward strand.
CTCTAAATCCAATCCCCTTATTATTATTCCAATATATTTGACCTGTTGGTATCGAATACCTACCACTCCTTCTACGTACTCCAAAAACCTCTTTATATCTATTCAGGTCTAAATTAAGCCCAATAGTAGTTGATTTCTTATAATGTGACTTTTTCTCCACCTTGTCTCCATTAAAATCATCTGGCAAACCTCTTAAAGAACGATTTACAGCTCCAACGTTCACCGTCCAACCTAAACCAACCCAGCTTGCTTCTTGGTCCATTCCAATTCCAGAATGGTAAGCTAGGTTAATTGGATATCCTCCTTGAGGGCCTGGAACAGCTAATAATGGAATATTATAGGTAAAGTCTCCAGAATATAGGTCTACCATCTCTGTTGTAGTAGCCTGCTCAAAGGCTGCATATTCCTGCTGAGAAGGACCTGAAGTCAATGCAAACAACTGAAAAGGACAAACTGTCAAACTAAACAAAGTTGTCAACAATGTAGCTGTAAACTTCTTGTTATTACGTATAAATATATTCATTTTATTAAAATGTCTTCTTGTTTATAACTCTAAAGTTGGAACTTTAGCTAATAAAGATTTTTCAAATTTAAGCCGTACCTCTCCCGCTCCAAACAACTTATCCTTATACACAAAAGTATAATCCGCTTGACTTTTTATATCTTTTCGCTCGAAAGTGAGCACATAATCTAAATATGGAGCTAAAGCATAATTTCGCACGAATTGAAAAGACCTTAGCCCTAAAGTATCTGTCCCTTCTAAAAACAAAATATCTTCCTCTATACCAAATGCCAAATAGTTTAATCTCTGGTAATAGGTCTCCTCATCAGGAACATTCTTTTCTAAAGGATTCATTGATTTTTCAACATCTTGTATTCTAAATTTTAGATATACAAACTCATTGTCTTCCTCCTCCCTACGTTTTTGAGCCTGAGCTACTCCAGATTGCAAAGCCTGCTGAGCATAGATGTAATCAATATTTCCATATTGTACTATGTATTCATTCTCACCAATTAACTTCTTCTGCTGAAAATGATTCGAAGGGTTTTCTACCCATTCTAAATACTCTTTTGGCGCTAAACGATCAGGCTGACAAGAAGCCAAGAGCAAAACCATAGCTATAATTGCAAAAAATAGATACTTCAACATTACTTGGCCCCTCCTTTATACCGTTCATTTATATAAATTACAACATCTTCTGTAATATTGATAGATTCACTAGCTGCCATAATAGCCCCATCTCCCCTTGCTCCTAAAATTAGGTCGTACTTTTGTTTTTCATTATAATCCTTTAAATACTGACTCAATTGCTCGACGACTTGTGTGTGCAACTCTTGTTGAAATGTTTGCAAATCAGCTTCAAATTGAGCCTCCTTTAACTGATATTCCTGTACTAAAGCACCTCTAGAACTACTATCTTCTTTTACAATAAGATACTGTAAACTATCTAAAATTGCTTTTCTTTTATCTGTAATCAATTGTACCTTTTGCTCTGATTCTTTAGCAAAATCAAACTGACTAAGCAAATCAGGCAAGGATACATAAGCTATTTTTTGCGTCTTCGAACTATCTAGCAAAAAAAATAATAAGACTCCTAAAAGTACCCCTAGGGCCCCTACTCCTATTAACTTTATATGCTTCACTATCTTAAATTTTAAACCTTAAATATTTAACTTGCCCTTTTGCATCATAAACTTCTAGAATATAAAACCCTGAAGTAGAATTATCTCCCTGCAATTTGAAATAGCTTGTTCCATATTCTTTTTTAGTATCCTGGCGATGTACATTTTCTAACGTAAAGCTAGTTGTTACATCATTATAGCTGTTATCATATATCGTATAACCTAGATCGGTTTCTGACAAATAGCTCTCCTTATACCTAAAGTAGACTGTAGCCGATACACAATCATAAAAAGCTCCATCTAATTCATCTTTTAACTCATAATATGGAGGGCCTGCAACAAAATCCATACATTCATATGTCGTAGAGTTAATGACTAACTCCGCATTTGAGTTAAAATCTTGTTCTTGACAAATTGTACGTATTCGAATATTCTCAACAGCTGCAGTATTACCAGTCAATCCCAAATACAGCCTACCCGATTCTTTCTCACTAATAGCCTGAGGCTCCCCGATTTCTAAACCGTTTTTGTAGAAATGAATTTCACTTTGCTCTAAGCCTAACTCTATTCGATCACCTAAGGCTGTTTTATTACTCGCAGTATAGATAAGTTCCTTATCCATATAAATATGGATATTGTCAAGGCCTAATTCAAAGTAATACTGTCTACTTTCTTGTCTAAAACCTACCCCAACATAACTAGAGGCTTCATCTTCCCCAAAAGAACTTAGCTGTAGAGAAAACCCCAAAATACCTGCATCTCCTAAATCAGGAATGGGAGAAACCTTACAAAAGGCTATCGGGGAAATCTGCTCCGAAAAGTTAATCTCTGTTCTTTCTAAACTAGAAGACGTGAGTACTCCCTCCGTATACTCTACCACTCCCTCCTCTTCCTCTGGCATATCCAAATAACACACTCCTATTTCTGCACTATTTTCATATACCGCTGAAACCTCATCAGCATCTAATGCATAATTAAAGATTTTCAGCTCATCTAACTTCCCCTTAAAATGCTTTGTCTGATTAAATCGCATTCCCACTACTGCTCGTTCCAGAGAAGTGGCATAATAAGGAGGGCAACTTGAAGGGATAGTCTTCGTTGAAGCTAAAACTCCATCCATATATATCTTCCCCTCTGTAGCATTTCTTGTATAAACAATGTGATGCCATGTTGAACTTGGAACCACTCCTGTGCTTGCATTATATGCTGTTGTACTTGAGCAACTTGTCCAACCATAACCAATACAGCCCGTGTATTGACTATAGTAATTATTAGCTATAAATATTCCTTGATCTCCATTCGATCCCCCTATAGATATAATAGGCATATAGCTTCCCGAACTAACTGTAGTCACTTCTACCCAGACGGAATAACTAAATTCCGAAAATTTCAAGGCATTCAAATTACTTAACTCCAAGTAATCGTCCTGTCCATCGAAATAATATGCACTATTCGCACGACCATAACGATCGGTCGTCAAAGTCGCTCCATTTACTGTCGCAGAATGGTTCCCTTGAACATCATCCGCATCTCCATTCATTCGTAAATCTGCGACCAATCCCGTTTGAGCCAATAATAACTGCCCACTTAGAAGCAATATGGCTAAAATCCCTAACTTATTTCTCATCTTATTGCTTTCTGCTATTTCTTTATTTTGGGTCTTGCCTTATCCAATACAGGCACTATAACTAATCTATTAACTTTCCCTCAAGAGGAAAATAAGGACAACATTTTTAGGTCAACACCCCCTTTTTTTCGCCCCCTTTTGTTATGTTTTTTAGTTTTTTTATTCTCCACTTTGTGGGCGCAAATGTACTCAATTATTAAGACAGCTTGTCAGCTAAAGTCACAAGTACTAAAATAAAACAAAAAAAAGATCAGAAATAGCCATTAAAAACAGATGGCACAACTATTATATTTTTTTTAAAAAAATATAATAGTTGTCACAAAAAAGCTTGAAAAAAATAAAAAAACACAACCCAATTATAATCACCGCCTCCTATAATTGGTTTAAAAACCAATAGATGTGCTCAACTGGAATAGCGGTAGATACATCGCCACCAAAATAACTGCCACCATCAGCCCTAAGGCAACAATCAAAACAGGCTCTAACAAACTACCAATAATAGCCGTTCGCTGCTCTATTTCTTCATTATATTGCTCTGCTAAACGCCCAAACATAGGCCCCAACTGACCTGCCTCCTCCCCTACTCGAATAAGCGCCAAAAACTGATTGTTAAATATAGTTCCCTTTCCCAAAGCCTCCGCTAAAGTATCTCCCTGTAATACCTTCTGACTAGCCGATTTTAATACTAGCTCTAAAGGATAAAAATCAATCATCTGATCCAATAAATCCATAGCCTGCAACAAAGGCAAACGCGCCCCTAACAATAAAGCCATAGATTGAGCAAAACGCGCTAAATATATTCGCTTGATAATCGGCCCAAAAATAGGCAGAAACAACAGTATATTCGCCCGCCATTTTCGCCACCAAACCGCCTTTTTTTGACTATATAAAAATATAATTAACCCTAGCAGCAAGAGCAAAACATAGCCCCCATAACGACTGCTATAATCCGAAGCCTGCACGACCAAACGCGTCAAATAAGGCAATTCACTACCAAAACGCTCATAAATCCCCGAAAACATGGGCACCAAATAACGCAGCAAAAAGAAAAGCGCCAAAAAAGAAAAACTCATAACAAAAATAGGATACGATAGAGCAGAAATAAGCTGCTGCCGATACTTCAAACTCTTCCTGAAAAAAGCCGCCAAATCCTTTAATACAGCCTGTAACTGACCCGATTCTTCCGCAATCTGAATACTATAACACTCATAAGTCGAAAATACAGACAAACGCTGCATAGCCTCAAAAAAACGAGCCCCCGAAATGATTTCCTCTAATAAACGCCCTAAAATCTCTTGCTCCTTTTTCTTCTTTAAATTCTCTTTCAATAATTCTAAGGCCGTCTGCAAATCTAAACCCGCCCGCAATAATAACGCTAACTCTTCATAAAAAGCTTGCTTTTTCTTAGCCGAAAAAGCCCCCCCAAAACTAATATCCTTATTCATAAAAGCCCAAAAAGAACTAGAGCTTTCCACTTTTTTTTTCTCCTTTTGCGCTAATTTGATTCCCATTGATCCCTGTTTTTTTGGCTCCTAATCCTAAATACAAAATCCAAATCTTCTATTTCCCAATCTAAAGCATCTACTGGCCCATTTTCCTCCCGCAAAGCCTTCTCCCAATACAAACGCAATGCTTTTGTCTCGCAAAATACAGTATCTACTTTGGCCTCCATCTCCAGAATTTGCCGACAAACAAAATCTCGCTCAAAAGAATAAGATAACTGCAGACTATCCATTTCCAAAATTAACCGCTGCTCCTCCCAAATAGCACTCCGACTACGCACAAAATCAGTCTGCAAGATGGCCCGAAAAGCATCCAATTCCAAAATTGCCTCCGTCTCTCGCTCATATTGACGATACAATTGATCCATTATCTGATGAGCTAACAACCCCATAGACAATACAAAGGTAGCCAACAACATCACCAAAATAAGCTCTACTAAAGTAAATGCCGCATATTTTTTCATCTCCTATTTTTTTGGGGCTTGCCCGCCCAAAGGGCGGGCCGGGCTGTGTCGCAGCTCGCTGCTCGCTCGGCCCTGCGTTTTTTTCGCTGCGCTCAAAAAACTGGGTCTGGCCTGCGGCCACTGCTATCCATCCCTAAGCCGACGGCCCTTCGGGCCTTTTTACTGTAGCTTGAAACCTATAACAACAATGGACTTCAGCCCATCTGCGAAAAACCGTTCAGCAGCCGAAGAAAAACGCCAAAAGAAGAAAGACTGTTGGGCAGCCTAGCGATGGTAGGCAGTGCGGCAAAGCCGCAGACCAAGCAAAAACTTGTTTTTTGCGCAGGGCCGAGCGAGCAGCGAGCTGCCGGACGTAGCGCCGACGAGCGAAGCGAGGCGGAGGCCCCAAAACAAGCATTTAATCCACAGGCCAATATAACCACTGTTTATCGATTCGCAATTCTTCTTTATGCGCATCCAAAACGGTTAGCTCTAAACGATAGAGATAAGGCGCATTTTCTTTTTGCCATTTCTGTTCAATAATAAAAGGGGGGCGCTCAAACTGCTGATTTTCTGAAGGTCCCTGCTCCAAAGCTGTCGTTCGGATATCTTGCAAGCAAAGTTCAATCAAAGATTGCTGCTGGATGGCATCGGCTTTTAGCAATTGTAAATAAAAATTTAGTCCGAAAGCCAAGCTAATAAAAATAAGCAGTAGGGCCATCATGCTCTCCAATAAAGAGCTGCCCGCCACTTTTTTTGTCATTCTAAGCATTTAATAATTCCTCTTTTTTTGGGACTTCCTTCTTTAAAAATATCCGGCAATAAAAAACGTTTTGGGCGTTTTTCCAATTCAACTTTGACGTTAATCAGGTAATTTTCATAAACCGCTGCAGGCGTTTTCAAACTCAGTTGTCGAAGCATGAGCTGCCCATCAATATCGGCCTGCATATCTAAGTAAACATTGCTATAAACAAATCCTCGGACTTTGCTCGTTGGCGCCAAACGATGCCTAGAGCGGCCCATACGCGGGCTATATTCTTCTTGAGAAATCCAAATCCCCTCTAAGATAGAAGCCGAATCCAATTGCAAAAAACTGGCTTGTTCAGCCAATTGATTGCGATAAACGGCTAAAACAGAGGGATATTTAAGGCGGCAGTTTGCCTGTACAATAATTGTATCGCTCGCAATAGCTTGAACACTGCCCTCAAAACCCGACTCAAAAATAATATTGGGCGCTTGCAAGATGACCTCTTCTAGTTGGGCCTCTTTTCCAACATAAATTGCTTTTTCAGCTCGAATGAGCAAGGCTCCTTTTAAATTCTCATTTTGTAGATACAATTCTTCGGCTAAAATATATTTAGGCATTTGTTCAAAAGAACAGTGAATTTTTGGGGCCAAAGTGGTTTGCTGTTCAGGCAAAGTCAGCAGTTGGTCCAAATGCCTCAATTTGTCTAATGCTAAACTCGGTAAAAACTTACTACTTCTTCGCTCCTCGCCATAAAGCAATTGCCCCCCTTCAAACTGTTGACCAGCAGCCCGTCCTCGTTTTAATCCCGCTTTGGGCAAATAAGCGGCACCTCTCAACAGGGTTTTCCCCGCCAGCATCAGCGGCTTTCCTCTATCCGCCAAATAGACTGCTGCATTCAAACGGCCTTCAGGCAGTTGACCAACCAAATACAAGCGACTAAAACTATCTTGTCGATGAAAACTCCGAGCCCCTAAATAGTCATACATTCCCCAACTTCGCTTAAAAAGACAAACGCTATCTTGGGCCTCTCCATACAAAGAAATACAAGATTCTATCTCAGTTTCTTGGGCCAATAAATAGGCAATGCCTGCATCTGCATTGCGAATTAACTGGCCTTGCAAAAACGACTTTGTCTGCAAAAAACGATGACTAGCGGACAACATTAAAAAAGCCGTTAGAATAATCGCAATGAGCAGACTAACCACAATGGCATAAAGCAATGCCCGCCCGCTTAGTTTTTGCTTCATTCGCCTTCCTTTTTACAAATTACCAATAACTCAAAAGTGGCTTGATAATGATCTATATTCTGATAAGAAATATCGTCTATACGCTCTACCCAACTCAAGGCTTGCAATGATTTTTTCCAATCATTATAAAAGACCGACTTCTTAGAAATCCCCTTAATTCGGATAAGTCCTTGTTGATAATTTGGCGCCTTTCCTTCTCGCTCCGCCTTTTTATCTTCTAGCAAAGGAGCGATTTCTAGCTCCAATAAATGAATGCTTTTTGGCAGGCTACTGGCCAACTGATCGGCGTAAAAAGATTGCTGACTTTTTTCGCCTAAGCTAGCTCCAGCTCCCAAATTTACCTGCTGTTCATAATCTTCTTTAAGCCGATCTCTTTCGGCAATCAATTGTTGCTTTTGGGCTAGCTCCAAACTCAAGGATTCGTTTTTCTGTTCCAGCTGCTCTAAATAAAAGTAATTGATCAACAAGCTGATAAAGAAAAAAGATAAAAGGGCGATAGTACTCAACTCCAGTAGTTTTTTGTATAGCAATCGCTCCTGATTATCCTTTAGTAAGGGAATATCCAAAGCCGTCTGTCCAACATCCTCTAAACCAATAAAAGCTAAAGCCGCTGCAGCCAACATCCGGCTATCAAGCTGCTCATCGCCCAAGTTTAATTCTTGGGCTGTTCCCTCTTGCTTGAGCAGTTCACTCAAGGCTCCATCTTCCAAAAAAAACTCATAATGATTAGCAACTACTCGCTCTTCTTCTAAATAGGGAAATAAAGCGGTGGCCACAAAAGGCGCATAATTGGCATAGACTATAGACAAGCCAGCCTCTTGAGCCAAATTCAATAAATCCAATAGCTCTTCTTTTCGCCCCAAAACAACTAACTGTCCCTCTTTTTTGGGATAAAACTCTACTAAGATATCCGCTGCTTTCGCAGAGGGAAATATTGTCTTTAGGGCTTGCTCCTTATTTTCAAATGCTCGGTCAAAAGATTTAAAGATAAGCTTAGGGCTATTCCAGCCAAAAAATATTGGACAATCCTTTGGCAGCAAATCCTTTAGTTCATCCCAACTACCTAAATTAGCCGCCTGTTGAACAATGCTTGCCTCCCCTTTTTTTTGGGCCAAAACTACAAGTTGCAAACGGTAGCCCTCTTCGGTCCAAAAACATTCTACCCCAGCCAATTGCTTTGTAGATAATAACCAAGATGCCATTTTCGCTTGCATAATTAGTAGACTATTGTAGGTTTAATAAAAATAAGCAACTCGCTATCTGACTTTGTTTTCTTTCGGCTTCCCAAAAGATTAAGTAAGGGAATCCTAGCCAAAAAAGGCGCCCCTTTTGCACTTTCCTCTTTGCGTTTAGTATTCAAACCACCCAATACAATCATTTCGCCATTGCGTACTCGCAAAGCCGACTCAAATGTTCGGGTATACTGGGCTGGAGGCGCCCCAATCTGAGTTTCTCCAGTAAAATCAGACTGGCTGACCGTGATATCTACCGTGATTTGCTCATCTCCAGATACCTGAGGCAAAATTCCTATGGTAAAATTGGCCTGTACAGATTTAAAGTTTACATCCTGTTGAGTCACAGTTCCTTGCACCCCCTGAACTGTCGTTTTAGTTTCCTGATAATATCGAGTTTCTCCCACAGTAAAAGTCGCTTCATGAGAGTTAAGAGTTGAAAGCTGTGGCCTTGACTTCGTTTTGATTAAGCCCGCATCTTCTACAGCTCCCATCGAAACATAAAAGTTGGGGACAACCCGCCCCAAATTGACAATTCCCCTTCCCGCTAAAGTATTTAACAAACGGTTGATAGTCTCTGCCCCAAAACTAAAAGATACACCTGGCGTCAAGGTTGCCTGATCACTAGCAGGCGACTCGCCCAAGCCCATCTCTAAATTACTCTCATTGATTAAACTCCTTTGTACATCCAAAATAATCAACTCAATATTAACGACAGGAACCAGCTTATCTATAGACTGCAAAAAAGCCTCTATCTCTGCTACTTCGGGAGCTGCCCCACTCAATAAAACCGCATTGAGCTCTAAAAAAGGTTGAATATCTACCCGCTCCTGCAAATCTGAGGGAATCACTTTTTCAATTTCTTGAGCCGATCGATTTTGTAACTGTACGACCTTTGCCGTCCGTAAACCTTCCTGCTCTCGATCTCCAATTAAATAAATCCCCTCCGATAATTTATAGGTTAAAGTCGTCCCCGTTAAAATATAATCTAAAAACTCACTATAAGTGGCATGACTCAATTTCATAGAAATAGCTGGATTAGAAGCCGTTCCATTTTGCTGTCGATTATTATTATTATTACGGCCCCTTTGTTGTCCTCTTCCCCCATTGGCGCCCCCTTCTTCAAATAGAAAATAATTTTGGCCCAACTCAATAGAAACAGCCTGAATAAGATCTAATAGGGGAATGTCAATGGCTTCTATGTCTAAATATTGCTCTTGACTGAACGAGTCTGTTGTAACAAGCATAGAAAGGTTTTGGATGGCCTGATAATCAACTCCAGCCCCCATACTTAATCGATTTTTAGCATTCTTGTTTTTGGCCAATGTCGGATCAATTTCCTCTTCTTTCAAGGCCAAATAAAAAGCCCCTTCATCTGTTTTGCTCAATTGCAATTCATTGGCCCGAGCCAAAAGCCCCAAAGCATCCTCAATCTCCGTCTTTTCCACAAAAACCGAAACCGCCAATTGCTGGGCCTTTTTACTCGCCACTACATTTTGTCCCGTCGATTGCGTAATGGAACGCAATAACTTATCTAAAGGCTCAGCCTTAGCGTCTAAACTCAATTTGTTGGTAAACGCATTATACTTGGCCAACTCTTTTTCCTTGGGTACGGGAAGCTCTTTTTTGTGCGGAAAAACCGTAATGATCGAACCCGAAAAGGCCAAATCCAAATTATATTGCCGACAAAGGTAAAGCAACAAATCCTTAATCTTAACCTTAGAAAAATTACTAACAACCGCCTGCTTCAACTGCGGATCTATCGTAATATTAAGCTTACTTTGCTGAGCCACCGCCGTGATAATCTCACTAACCGTCCCCAAAGCAGAAATGTCTATTTTTTTGTTCAAATTTGTCTCTTGCTTAGAAAAACGATCGAGCTGTTCCTCCAACAACTCAAACCGATCTTCATCCAATTGTGCCTGCACAGCAATATGGCCCACAAGCATCAAGAGTAAGAGTAACAGACCTTTTGTTTTCATCTTTTTGTTTTTTTTATTTTGGGGCTGCCCCTCCCTGCGGTCGGGTCGGGCTGTTTCGCAGCTCGCTATTCGCTCGGCCCTTCGGCGCAAAGCGCCTCGGTCTGGCCCTGCGGGCCACTGCTGTCCATCCCTCAGCCAAAAAGACGCCCTTTGGGCGTTGAAAGGCGGCCCAAGGCCACAGCCAAAAGCAAGCTTTACTAACTACTTGCAGCCAAAATAGGATAAAGCTCTCCTATTGTGCTCTCTCCAGCCACTAAAAGCTTTATAGCCGCTTCCGCCAAGCTTTCTACTCCCCTTTCCTGAAGTAATGTTTTTACGTTAAATGATTTATTTTTAATATGTTGGGCCAAATCTTCATCTATTCGGATAACCTCATAAATGGCTTTTCGGCCTTTATAGCCCGTGTAATTACAAGCTGCACAACCTTTTGCTAGATAGTGCTGACTAATTTTTTGTTTTAAGGTATAGCTATAAGGCAACAACTCTGGCCGAAATGCCTCTGCTTGTTTACAGGCGGGGCAAAGTAAGCGCACCAAGCGCTGAGCCACTGCCGTATTCAAGGTATCGGCTAGCAAATAAGCGGGTACTCCCATATCTACTAAACGGGCCACAATTCCCCAAGCAGAGTTGGTATGAATGGTAGAAAAAACCAAGTGCCCCGTTAAAGATGCTCTAATCGCCATTTCGGCTGTAGACCGATCTCGAATTTCCCCCACCATAATTACATTGGGGTCTTGGCGCATAAAACTTCGAATACTACTAGCGAAATCGAGTCCAATAGCCTCTTTGAGTTGCACCTGATTGATTCCCTCCAAAGTATATTCGATAGGATCTTCAATGGTAATAATATTTCGGCCCACAGTATTGAGTTGATGCAAACTAGCATAAAGCGTTGTTGTTTTCCCAGATCCTGTTGGTCCACTAATCAGTACCAAGCCTTCTGGCATCATCATGCCTTCTTGATAGCGTCTGAGGCTTTGAGCATCAAAACCGAGCTCCTCTAGCTTCATTTGGCTGCTATTGTTGCGGAGCAATCGCATAACTACTTTTTCGCCATAAAGTGTGGGCAAAACAGAAACTCGAATATCTAATTTTTGCCCGCCTTCTTCTAGAAAGATTCGGCCATCTTGGGGCAGGCGTTTTTCGGCAATATCGAGTTGGGCCTTAATTTTAATTTTATTGATTAGGCTGGGGTAATCTTTCTTTTCCAAGCTATATCGTTCGATCAATTCGCCATCTATTCTCAGGCGGATCCGAGCTTTTTTCTCATAGACTTCAAAGTGAATATCGCTACTGCCAAGCTCTTCAGCTTCTAGGAGTAGGGAAAGCAAGCTATCTTTTGTAGTGCTTAGTTTCTCTTGTTTTCGGTAGCTTTTATCGCGGCGGTAGTGTTGGCCCAAAAAGGGTTGCAAAACAGCCTTGGGTAAGGGGTAAAACTGAATCGTTTGGCCCAATAAGAGTTCTAATTCTAGGGCCAAAGCAGTCAAGTCGGATTGATCTTCGGCCACAGCGGCATGTAAGCCCTTTTCATCTTCTTTAAATAGGATAAGCTGATAGCGCCAAGCTTCTTCATCGCTGAGGCGTTGCAACAATTTTCTGTCAATTTGTTGAAGGCGATCTTCCCAGTCTATCATAATCAAGTATTTGGTGGAAAATGGGCCAATGGCCTAGCGATGTGTAGGGGTGGCCCGCAGGGCCAGACCGAGGCGCTTTGCGCCGAAGGGCCGAGCGAATAGCGAGCCCCGAAACGGAGCGCCCGCCGAAGGCGGGAGGCCCCTAAAAAAGAGCTACTATCCTATCCATTGGTAAAAAAAGGAATCGTTATACATAGAAAAGCTAGTCCATTGCTCTAAGAGTAGATAAAAAATGAGGAAAGCCGACATACTGCCGGCCAAGGGGATACTTTCTTTGGACCAGCCCAGGAGGTTAGAAAACAGCAGGTAAGCAATTAGGGAACCTGCAAGGCTGATGATAAAGAAAAAGATAAATTGGAGTGGGGAAAACAAGCAACAAAGGGGGAGAAAAAACAGGAGGTCGCCTAGGCCAATTTCGCGATTAACGATACTGTAAAGGCGGGCATTTTTGAGTAGAAAATACAGTTGTAGCGCAACTAATTGGAGGCTCAGCAAAAGTAAATTGAAGCCTATAAATCCGTATTGGATGTAGCCTAGTTGGTAAAATTGCTTGGCCGGCGCAAAAAAGAGCAGCAAAACTGGCAAAAAAGCGTAAATGGCTCGCTCTTTAAAATCTTGGTATAAGATAGCGCTTAGAAGGCCGATAATTAGCCAATTCATGGGCTTAATCTAGGGTCACTTCTTGCAATTGGCCATCTTGGTTAATTTCCCAAACATTGAGTTGGCCATCTCCATCAAAATCTTCGGTAGCGGTTGCTCTGGCCAAAAAACTTTGTTTAGAAGCGTTGACAATTTCATAATCGTAAACGGCATCTCCGCCATTGGCTTTCACTTTTGGGGGTTCAAAGCGAAGTTGTTTAAAATCATCGGAATAGCGAAAATTCATAGCGTGATAGCCTTCTTGTAGACTATGTAAGAATTTAAGTTGTTTTTTGGCTTCTAGGCTATATGCTTGGCCAAAAAGTCCCTTCATATTGGGGAGAGCCAATAGAATGAGAATGCCAATAATGACAAGGACCACCATGAGTTCTGTTAGTGTTAAAGCGCTTAGCTTTTTCTTTAAAATTTTCATAGAAATATTGTGCTTGTTCTTTTGCCCCACAAAGGAACACATTTCTTTAATAAGTTCAATAAAAAAAGGCATCTTTGCAGCCTACTCTTTCAAAATAGCGGTTAAAAGCAAAACGGTTATTTTAGGATGAGGGTATAGAAAAGAATTACAGATAGCATGGCCTTATTAGACACAACTGCCTATAAAAAGCGGCTTCTTTTTTTGGGTTTAGGCAGCCTTTTTCTTCTTTTTTTATCTTGGCAGCTGAGTTTTTCAAAAAGTTATGCGGCTTACCAAAGTAATCGAAAGCTAGGGCAGCAAATTGCCCAAGAAGCACAATTGGAACAAGAAATTGCTCATTATCGGCAAGCTTTGGCGCAATCTGAGGCCTTAAGCTCTGAGCGTCCGTTTAGTGCCACAGAGTTATTTGAGGTAGTAAGTAGTTGGTCGGCTGCGCATCAGTTGCAGGTACGGCAGTTGGCTCAGGCCCGGACCTATAGAGAGGGGAAATATGAATTACAGTTACATCAGATTTCGCTTCAGGGCAATTATAAGGCCTTACTTTCCTTTATTTATTTGTTAGAACAGGAGTTAAAACTGGGGCAGGTCGTTCATAGTTTCTTTGAATTACAGCGCAATAGAGACAATCGAGAGACAGAACTCATTTTATCCTTAGAGCTCCAAAATATTCAGACATTAGATGAATAAGCTACTTTTATCTACAGCCCTTTTTCTTTTAGCGCTACTCCCTTTTAGTTGTGGGGTTTTATTGGAAGAGGATCTTTCCAAGCTAAAAATAGAACTTTTGGCGCCTAATGATGGCTACAGCAGTAATCAAGAGTTGCAAGAGCTGGTTTGGGCTGCCGATGAAGTTGTTGATTCCTTTCGCTTAGAAGTTGTTCAAGATAGTTTTTCGGCAATTTCTGCTTATATCTTAGACAGTACAATTCTTGGGAATAGTCATCGGCTAACGCTTTCTCCGGGCCATTATCAATGGCGAGTAAGGGGCATCAATGGAAGCTCTAGTACAGATTATGAAATCTTCAATCTCAGGATTGAAACCGATAGCAGCTTAAGTCATCAGTCCTTGTACCTCATTCAGCCAGCAGATTTAGCTAATTTTAGTACTGATTCCATTCTTTTTCTTTGGGAGGGGCTCAGCTTGGCTCAAAGTTATCGTTTGCAAGTGGCCAGTCATCCCAGTTTCAATTCTCAATTGATGCTTATTGACCAGCAAATCTCGCAAGACTACTATCTGCTTCAGCAACAATTGGGAACAGGAACTTTTTATTGGCGACTAAGAGCTATCCGACAACATCTAGATAGTACTGCATGGAGCGCTACCCTATCCTTTTCACTGAATATTGCGCCAGAGCTTACACAGCCTAGTTCAGCTAGTCAAATCAATAGTTTGCCAGCCAACTTTAGTTGGCGAAGCGCTAGTCAGCACCAAAGAGATAGCATTTATTTTTATTATGAAAATGAAAGTAATCCATTTTTGATTAGGGCCAGTCAAACGGCTAATTTTAACTTGCTAGCCAATGACACGATTGGTAAGGGATCGGGCAACTATTACTGGAAAGTTCGTGCAGTGGGAGTCAATGGACAATTAAGCAGTTACAGTCCGCTTTGGCAAGTGATGATCAACTAGAAAAGATGTCAATTTTAGAACAAAGTTATAGCAAATATATCCTAGGAGCACTTTTGCTTCTTGTTTGGGGCCTTGTATTTTACCGAATATACCAGGCCTTTGCCCCTGAAGACGATCGCTCTATGCCTCCCATACAATTTGCCAATTGGAATAAAGAGCAGGCGGTCAATAAAGAGGGCTATCAACTTGCTTTAGACTATGAAGATCCCTTTTTGAAGGAACAAGCTTATCATTTTTCCTCTCCTGGACCAAGACGGCAAATGGATCAAAAACCTAGTTTTGCTCAAAAGGAGCCCAAAAGGAGTAAAAAAATCGAAAAGAAAGTCGCTCTCCCCAAAATGCCTCAAGTCCGCTATCAGGGCTACGCCATAAGTCAATCCGACAGTATTGCGATTCTTAAAATTGACGATCAGTTTTTCCCCAACCTAACAGTGGGCGAAGCCGTCAAGGGAATTCGATTAATGGCTATTTTCCCCGATTCTATTTGGTTAAATTGGCGAGCCGAACGTCATACTATTTTGAAGAAGTAGTTGCCGATTTTTTCTTTTGCTTGGCCTTCTTTTTTGTTTTGGGCTTTTTTTCTTTTTGCGCTGGCTTAGGCTTTTTGGCCTTTGCTGGCTGCTTTTTCCGTTCTTTTTTGGGTTTAGTTACTTTTTTCTCTCCTTTTTTGTAGCGTTCTACTTGAATGCAGCGGCCAGTTTCAGGATCAAAAAAATAGTATTTCCCATGCAATTTCCCTTTGCGATACTGCCCTTTTTCAATCAATTGCCCAGCAGCATTATAGCGGCGTAAAATTCCTTTTTTTTGCCCTTTTTTCCAATTCAACTCTTCTTTTAAGCGCCCATTTTCCCACCATTTTTGCCAAAGGCCATTCTTTAACCCTTTATGAAAAAAGCCTTTTTCCAAAAGATTTTGATTTGGATAAAAACGCTCATAAAGCCCTTCTAACAACAAGCCTGAATATGCGGCTTCTGTACCCAATAAACGATCTTTATGGTACCAGAAGTACATTTTTCCTTTTTTCGCCTTGAACTTTTCAGGGTTTTTCACAAAGATTTTAGCTCGAACGAGAGTATCCCCCTCTAACATACTCAAAGGGCGCAATTCAGACTGAGCAAAAGCTCCAACTGAACCTATAATGAACATCAGTAGGCATATATTTTTCATATTCTTTTGGACCAAAGCTAGCCATTTATTGGCTGATGTCCAATAAAAGTAATTTTTGGAAAGCCAGTTTTTTGGGGCCTGCCGCCTTCGGCGGCCGCTCCCTTGCAGGGCTCGCGCTTGCTCGGCCCTTCGCCAGCAAGCTGGCTCGGTCTGGCCCTAAGGGCCACCCTTTCAGGCAGCTAGGCCTGCGGCGGCTTCGCCGCCTGCTAGCTGTGGCTGCAGGTTGAAACCAGCAGCCATACAACAACCCCATTCTACATCTATAGTGCGGAGAGGATTAAAATCCTCTACCGCTTTGAACAAGGGTTATTTTTTTCTTCGGTAGTTTGATTTTGTTTTTGTCTCCCCCATAAATTTCATAGGAACCCTAGGGCCAAGGCCCTAGGCTATCGAAAAAATCGTCATCCCCTCATTCGAGGGGATTTTCTGTTCCACTAGGCTCCATCAGCAAAGAAGGGCTAAAAATGTTTATTTATGGAGGGTTTCAACCCTCCATTGAACACAAAAATGCATTCGTTAATTGGCTGTAGGTTTCAACCTACAGGCCCGAAGGGCCGCAGGCCTAGGGGCCTGCAAGGGTGCCGCGCAGCGGCAGACCAAGGGCGCAGCCCGCGGGGCCGAGCGAATAGCGAGATGCCGAACGTAGCGCCGCCAAAGGCGGGAGGCCCTGCTGCAAATCAATATAGATAGGGCGACTAGTAGGGATAAACACTTATTCCCAATTTAGTTTTACTTGTTTAATCCCCCCTTCTTTCGACTCATAGTTTAATACCGCAGCAGATTTCTTGAGCTCTATCAAATTAAAATTTTCTGATACATCTATTGCTCCTATTAAATCTTTCAAGTCAGTTTTAGCTAGAACAACTTTATCTACTACATCTACAACCACAATCGTATCCTGTGATACAGTGAGCTCTAAGATGATATTCTCAACAGTATCTTGAGCTAAAATATTTTGGGCTATGTATGGCGTACGGAGTTGCCCATTTTCATCAACTGAATAGTAGTGGTTCTCAACACAAAAATTTCCACAACTTTTAGCCAATGAGATCACTTTTTCATTTGACCAATCATATTGTAGTATAAATTTCCCCTTGGTTTCACATTGATATTTACATCCCAAAAGTTGCTTTTGACAAGGCTCTATAATTTTATGACAGATTGATATATCAAAAAACAAACTGTCAACTAAGACGTAACTCATTGAAAAAAAGTCTGTTTCTACTCCTTCTGGCAATTCAATAACACAGGCTTCCAATACATCCTCCATTTCATTCTTAAGATGCTCTTCTCTGTTAGAAGAACAGGAGTAATTCCCTGCCACATAAATTATGATAAGTCCTATATAAATCCACCTTTGGTTTAAAAACATGTCCATTGAACGCCTTTATTTGGATTACTAAATGCCACTCCCTCTTCCACAGAAAATTGATGCAATATCTTCCAGAGAGTAAAAAACTGCATATATCCTCTCTATAGAACTGCAGCCTGAACAAAAAGGCTATTCGTACAGATGAACAGCTATTTCCCTTTTTCTAATAGAGGAAATATATATTTATTTTGCCCCCTATCAAAAAATGCTTCATAAGCAAGCATTTCTACTCCAAAATATTTAGCGGCCCAACTAGCCATAGCGAAAAAAAAACCTTCCTTTTGATAATCAGCATAATGAAAATTAATTGACCTAATTTTTATCAGCTTAGACTCATTTATAAGGTTTTCAATATCTACACTTTTTACAAACCACTCTAAACCCAAAGTTAAATACTCACTACCTCTTCATTAAGCTTCACATTTTCTAAATCCAATAATACGCTATCGTCATTTACAGGACTAGGATTCCTAACAATCGCTGCATCAATAGTTATTGAAATCCCCCAATCAGCTTTTAACAACCTAAATGTATGTACCATTTTAATCAATTGTAGTCATCTGAAGACTAATGATGAACAATAATATTTCCTACCATCTCCTAACAAAAGCGACTTAACTTCCTTTCAAAGAACGAGGGCTAAAGATGCTATTTTCCTTTTTTTTGGGGCCTGCCGCCTTTGGCGGCCGGGCCCTTTCGGGGCTCGCAAGCCTGCTCGGCCCTGCGGCGCTTTGCGCCTCGGTCTGGCCTGCGGCCACCCCTACAGGCCCCTAGGCCTGCGGCCCTGCTAGCTGTGGCTGCAGGTTGAAACCAGCAGCCATACAACAACCCCATTCTACATCTATAGTGCGGAGAGGATTAAAATCCTCTACCGCTTTGAACAAGGGTTATTTTTTTCTTCGGTAGTTTGATTTTGTTTTTTTCTCCCCCATAAATTTCATAGGAACCCTAGGACCAAGGCCCTAGGCTATCGAAAAAATCGTCATCCCCTCATTCGAGGGGATTTTCTATTCCACTAGGCTCCATCAGCAAAGAAGGGCTAAAAATGTTTATTTATGGAGGGTTTCAACCCTCCATTGAACACAAAAATGCATTCGCTAATTGGCTGTAGGTTTCAACCTACAGTCCATAGCCGAAGGCCAAACGGCCACAACAAGCCCTTTAGGGCGTCTTCGACGACCAAAGGGAGTAACCGATGTGCAGGGGTGACCGTAGGCCAGACCGACTTTTGAGCAAAGCGAAAAAGGACGGGCCGAGCAAGCCTGCGAGCCCCAAAACGACAACAAGGACTTTAGTCCGCAGTTCGACGACCAACGGGAGTAACCGCCCGCCAAAGGCGGGTGGCCCATAAAATGCTTTTATACTAAGTCAATCACTAACAAAAATTAAGGCTTTCTACAGCAACTTAATCTCTCTAAGATCCGCTTCGCTTAAATCTAAAAGCAAGATGGCGCAGCAAGATGAATCAGAGTCTGTTCCAAGATAAATACTTTCACTTATTCGGTAATACTTAATTGGCCCCCTACTTTCTCCAATCGTTATAAGCATAGCCGTTTCGTTCATAAAAGCAGTCATCATCCCCAACCTATGATGTTCAAGGTCATCGCCTATTTCTATCTCTAGAGAACAGCTATAAAACTCATCACTCAACTCTAAACGATTAAATTCACCATCCTCTAGTTTTTTTATTTTTTCATTATTTAATGAGACGAGATCCATTCTAGACAGAGTTTTACTCCAAGAGTCAAAAGCGGATTGAATGAATACTCCACTATTTTCACTAAAAAAATCAATAAACATTGAAGCAGCCATAGTATTTTCTTTTAAACGAATCATAAAAGGAAGATAATAATAATAATAGTAATCCACCAGATATTCCAAGGGCTTATCAATAGGTTTAAAATTTAATTTTATCATAGCCAAAATTGTACTGTTAAATATATCTAGCCCCTAACTAAAAATAGGCGCTAGCTGTTCCCCAATTTTCAAAAATAGGCCGATGGTAAAAACCATCGGCCCATAACTTTTGGATATATTGCTGCGCCTAGAAGGAGCGAAGCGACTGGCCTAGCGCTGTGAAGGGGTGGCCGCAGGCCAGACCGAGGCGCAAAGCGCCGCAGGGCCGAGCAGGCTTGCGAGCCCCGCAACATAGCGCCTGCCGACCTAGGCCAAAGGCCTAGCCGGCCGCGGGCCCCAAAGCTTAATAGTCCTTAAAAACAATCTTCTTTTGAAGAAGCCAATTTCCTATTTGCAGGCGCAAGATATAGGTTCCAGCCGAGGCGGTTTCAGGCATCATTAGCTGCTGCTCTTTTTGGCCCAAGGCCCAATTTCCAGTAGCTAGACATTGGCCAGATAGGCTATACAGTTGCCAGTTTCCCGCCTGAGCAGCGGGCTGTTCCAGAACTAACTGAAAAGGCCCAATATTGGGGTTGGGAAAAAGCGATAACTGAGGAGCTTGAGCCGCTGTTAAAGCTGTTTCTTGGCCCAAATAAATAGAAATATCTCGGCTGCTGTAAACCTGATGAATAAAACTACTATCTGCAGTTTGCTCTTGTACAAAAGCAACCCATTGCAATTGTTGTGGCCGCCAATCAGGCGATAAGGGCTGGCTAAAATTATAGCTCAGTTGCTGCCCCAAAGATAGATTTCTAGGCAGATCTGTTCCCGCTGCATCCGGCAATAATTTGCGCACAAAAGCCTGCAGGGGCTGTCCATTATCATAAAAAAGAGAGTCCTCCACCAAGGCCACATAAAGCCGAAGGTTAGCCTCTTGCTGGGCCTGCAGAGCAGTAAGAGAAAGCGATAGGCTTATTTCATTGGCCTGAATAAATGACTGCCCCTGAATATCCATGAGCGGATCGGCTAAGCGATCGCGCTCCACATCTATGGGCTGCAATTGCATGGCATAGGGGGCTGCCGTACTAAAGCGACGACCATTTAAGACCAATTTCCCCGCCTCCGATAAGCCATAAAATAACAGGCGAGCGGAAGGATCCGCCATATTTTGAGCATGAAAAGGATCATAGCTGGGAAAAGCGGTATTGTACTGAATCAAAACCAGATCTTGCACCAAAGGCGGACGATAAACCATTTGATTGAGATGCGTATAAGCCGCCCCCAAATCAGCCTGCCCCAAATTGGAAAAGTACTCTAGCAAAACCTTTTTGCGGCGATTGCCCAGAAATATATTGTCAAAGGCAAAGCCTTCATAGGCTGTGGGGCTAACGCCCAAGGCCCCAAAGGCAATCCGAAAGCGAAAAGACTGCTGCCTAAAACTATCTAAGGCATAGCGGGCCGTTTGCCAGCCTGCGCCTGAGCCCGACCAGCCTCTGGGGGCCAATTGTTGTACTCCAGGACGGCCTGCAATAATGTCCTCATTGTACCAGTTTAGCCCCTGCCCTAGCTCACCCAAAGGTCGCCAAATTGCTAGTTGGGGATCATAGAACTCAATGACCGTCCCATCATTTCCAGGATCAGTATCATCAAAAATATCGAGGCTGATCATAGGGCGGTCCAAAAGGCTTAAATCAAAGCATGGGCTATAGACCCAAGCACTTTGATTGGCGGGGTAAGCGCCAGACAAACGACTGGCCCAAACTGATAAATGAGCGCTATCTTGTAGACTGTTGATTCGCTGCCCTTGGGCCATTCCCCACTCCCATAAACTATCGGGATAACCCGCTTGGCTTTCAGCTAACCATTGTCCATCATCCTGATTGAAATCTTCTTCATAAGGGAATTGCGCAGTAGGCTGTACATTGGGCGATAGCTGTATTAAAATGCTGTCTTTGGTCAAACAAACGCCCTGATTTTCGACCGTTAAGCTCACCCAATAGCTGCCCGCTTGGGCAAATTGATGCGAAAAGCTGTCTAGCTGAAAAGGAGCAGAGAAAGAGGCTGCAATAGGCGTTCCTCCAGCTATCTGCCAATAAGCTTGGGTTATGCTATCAAAAACCTGATTTTGAAAGAGCCCCGCAAGGCCCAAAGAAGAGCTATTCCAAAACAGATAAGCATCATTTAGGCAGCCTCCAGCCGCATCCAGTGCTAATTCTGGCTGGCTAAACACCCTCAGCGTATCCCAGTAAATTCCTTGACAGCCTTGGCTATCCGTATATTCATAGTGAATAGGATGTTCTCCTAAACCTGCATTATCTGCCCAAAAGATCGATTGGCCAAATGCGACCCCATTTCCAGAAAAATGCCCCCCAAAAGGCTGGGGGAATAAGGTTAAACTATCATTTTGGCCTAAACAAAAGGCATCTACGTTCTGGCCCAAACTAAAACTGACCAAAGGATTGGGAAAAACAGTGATTAACTGGCTATCACTAGCCTCACAACTACCATTGCCCACTAAATAAACTAGTGTATCTTGGCGACTTTGCGATAAAGGCTGTTGAGGATAAAATGAATTTGGATGATACTCATTTTGGAGCAGAGTATCTCCATTAAGCATAAAGATACCGCCAGCGGGACTAGCCGAAAGAATTTGGCGAGGAGCCGATTCACAAAACTGGCTATCCAACACAAAACTTGGTGCAGGGCTAGGTAAAACCTGGACTAACTGGCTCACAGAATCTACACAACCAAAAATATTCGTAGCCGTGAATTGGAGTTCATGTAGTCCTGGGCCCGCTAAAGCTGGCTCAAAATGATAAATAGTATCAATGATATAAATATTCACCGTTTGACCATTCACAGTCATGGTATCTATAATCTGGATATACTCTGGCCGTAAGCCCGCTCCAGCATAGGATGAATCGAATAGCAAGCTGTGATTTTGAATATCTCCAATAATCCGTTGAGAAGGACTACTCACACAAAAACTACTATTGGCTATGGGCTGCAATAAAGTAGGTCTAGGTTTGGGACGGACCTGTACTTGAAATTGCGCCAAATCGCTACAAATCAGGCTATCTTGAGCAGTAGGGAATAAATGTAATTCCTCTACTAAATAACTAATTGTATGATTACCTGCAGCAGCTCTACTTGGAATAAAGACATTACTATTTTGCAGAACCCCCGGACCAGAAAACTTTCCTGAAACAGCATTTCCCTGCATATAAATGCTATCTTCTTGCTCGCAATAGCTGCTGTCTAAGCCCTGTATTTGGGCTTGAGGCTGAGCAAAAACAGTAGTAAATACGGTATCACTATTTGTGCAGCCATTAGCGTCGGTATAAGTATAGGCCAAAAAATAAGGCTGAGCGGCTAAGGCCGTAGGGCTTAAACTAGCCTCTGCCTGCAGCGCGGAGCGAATTTGGAAACTGTTAGTTGGAAAATTATGTGCATAATGTGCTTGGCTACCAATACTTCCTGCAGGAAAAGCTCGAATGTCCAAATCTGTCCCTTGATTACAAATTGCAGTAGGTAAACCTGTAATGTTGATTGTGGGCAAATCATTTAGCCAATAAGTTTGGCTACTGCTATTGCGACAACCATTGCTATCCTGCACAAAAAATTGAATTTGTTGCAAACCAAAACCTAGTTGTTGAGCGGCTAAAGCTGGCGAAAACAAGCCCAAACTACTATCCTGTATCCCTGCCCCTTGAAAATATGCGGCAGCAAATTGTTGTGTTTGGATAGAATTAGCCAAACTGTCTATTTCTGCATCTACACAATAGGCCGTAGCTAGATTAAACTGTGCTTGAGGTAAGGGATTTATTAGTGTTTGAAGCTGACTTTGAGCCTGACAGCCCCGACTATCCACAAATTGGTAACTAATCGTAATAGGCTGTAAAATACCCGCCATATTTGCTGCCTGTTGGGCAGAAAAACTAAATTGGCCATTCAAAAAGCTCACACCAGCTCCACTAAATGTAGCTTGCTCATTTGGCCCTGCTTGGGGCTGCCCTTGCAAGCTAAAAGAGGGTTCAGTCAAACAATACTGACTATCAAGTCGTAAAATTCGAGGCCGAGGAATAGTATCAATTTGGACCAGCTGCATAGTTTCTCGCTGACATCCATACTGATTTGTTCGACGATAATAGACTGTATCTTGAGCGGATAAAGCCAATTGCGGAGTGTACACATTATTGATCACTGCAGAACCTGAAAATTGGCCTTGCCCCATAAGCCCTGAACGATCGCCTCCCTGTAATAAAAAAGCCGAGGCATTAGCGCAATAGGCTGGAGCTAAATTCAATATTTCAGGACTAGGCAAGGGATAAATAGAGAGGTCCAAACTATCTGTAGCAGTACAACCCAAACTATCACTATAGTTATACCAAAGCAGCACCCCGCCCGAGGCCGCCGCACTATCTAGTAAATAAGCTTGATTGGGATGAAATATGCTATCCCCTAAAATAGTAGGACCAAAATACTGCCCTCCAGCAGGCTGCCCCACTAAAACAACCGCAGTATCATTAGCACAAAAGTCCTGTTGGCTCGCCAAAGTCTGCAAACTAACCGCAGGCGATGCCTGTACCCGAAAAGTTTTATCTAAACGATGCTCACAAGCTGCCAAATCTGTAAAAATATAGCTAATCGTATGTGCTCCAGTGTCTGCTAAAACAGGCGAAAAAGTATTGGCCAAAGGTGCTTGCTGACCATTATTCAAATAGCCCATACCCGCCCCAACAAACTGAGCAGATAAGCCCATATTGGCCGTAGGATAAGCATTTAAATAAACTTCTTGGCTGTTTTCACAATAGATGCTATTGGCCTGTGGTCCTATAAAATCCAAAACCAAAGGTGCAATGACTTTAAAGGTGTCTTCCTGTAAACCAGATTGACATCCATAATACTTATTATACTCATAACGAACAATATACTCTCTATCTACCGTATCCTGAAAATATGGATCGCCTTCAATATCAATAATGTCATCTACTAAGGTTAAAGTATTATTAGTCCCTAACTGACGAATACTAATTGTCGAGTAGCCCGTTTCATAAGCAGGCTGCACCGCCAAAGGAAATAGCTGCTGATTATAACAATAAGTAGGTGCTAATAAACTATCCACAATTCCAATACTGGCCACATCAACAAATTCTATGCGCTGTATAGCCGCAAAATAACTACTATCATAAGTTGCCGCTCGACTAGTATCTAGAGCCGTTCCCGCCTCATTAAAATATTGACGTTCCTCTATGCTCCTAAACAACATGGCCACATAACAAGAACTATCATTAGCTGATGCCAAAAAGTTATTTATAGCCCCCATATTCAAATAAAAATCTTCAGGCTGTCCATTATAAGCATTGGGGGCCGATATAGCCGCAGCAATAGGCTGCGCCCCAGACAATAAATCATTCAAACTAAATACTCCTTGGTCCGCATAAGCCTGAACACTTACTAACTCATTTCTTTTTCGACGACGTAGAAGACTAGGCACATCCTGACAATTATATAGAATCCGACTTCTTTGACTAAGCACCGTCGTATTCATCTGCACACACTGTCTTCTAGAAATTGTATCTATGGTCCAATTGGAATAAGAAAATAAACTATCCCGATGAAAAACTACGGTATCGGCCCCAGTACAAATAACCGTCGGCAAATCAGGAATACTGGCCGCAGGCTGAATGAACAAATTCAACTCTATTTCACTAGAACAACCCGCAGCTTCCAATGATAAATCTACTGGATATTCGCCGCTGCCCGATAAATGAACCAAAAAGGAATCCGCTTGAGCAAAAGATTGTACATAAGTTCCTGAAAAACTTGTATCCAAATCCGTAAAATATGCAGTTTGCGGGCTCGGACGAAGATCCCGCAATATATCTCCCAACTCAATGTTCTCCCCAACTAGTTGAGGAGGCAAAAATGCCGAATTTAATCGATTATCTATAAGGGGATATTCTGCAGATAAATGAATGCTATCCGAACAAAATCCCTGATTGCTATAAGTAGGCAAATAGCTATAGGTCAACCGAATACTGGCTTGCCCATAATTCAAAGCAGGATTGGCAAAAATAAACTGATCCGCCTTTAAGGTATCTCCATCAACTAAGGCAGAATTTGGCTGCCAACTCCCTGCTCTGCCGCCCAAAGTATCCAGCTGTTCCGCCGAAAAAACACCTCCCGCTGGTTGCGCATAAATTAACAAATGATCGTTTGCGCAAATGGGCGTTTTTAAGGGACTAAATGCCAACTCAATATCTGGCATCAAAATAGGCTGGGCCTCTAATAAACGCTGCCCACTACTATCTAATAAATAAACACTGGCCGAACGCCAGTTTTGCCCCGCCTTAGTACGAATAAATTGGGCCTGTAAATGCAGACTATCCAAATCAATTAACAAGGAATCCCCATTGAGTTGCTGCAATAAAACATGAGCTGGAACTGCCCTCAAATTGGTCCAATAAAAATATATACTATCCCCCACACAGGCTTCTCCTACTGCCGCCCCAATTTCTAAATTTTGCCAAGCGAAACTGGGAGCGGGTTCAATATTCAGCAGGCTGTCGTATTCATAGCGGCAGCCTGCTTTTTCTATGCAGAGCCGCAGGCTATCTTGGCCGGCCCATTGCGGATAATAATAGCGCTGATGTAGTAGGCCCAAGGGCTGTTGTCCCAGGCGCAATTGGCTTTGCCAGCCCGTATCCAACAAGCTATAAAGCTGGGGCGTATACAGAGAGTCATCGCCTAGCGCATAGGGTCGAGGCAGTTGCCAGCCCCCAAAGGGCGAGCGGTAATTGGGCAAAAACTGCCCAATAGAATCGCGGCCCCCACAGCTTTCCCAAGAGAGGCCAAAATAGAGCTGGCTGCTATCGCTGGCCCAAGTCAGCAAAATGCTATCTCGATGATGGCCGGGCCCATTGGCCGACAATAGCCGCTGCTCCAAGAGCTGGCCCGCCTCATAAATTTGGAGTCGAAGATCGGGCAGACTGTCCGACAAAAAATAGCGATAATGAAAATATTGAGGGGCCAGCGCCCGCGCATCCTGCTGGCAAAATGCGCCAACTTCCAACTGCCTAGGCGGCTGCAAAATGGGCAAAAGCTCAAAAAATAAGGGCTGCCCCAAACTATCTATGTAAATATATTGGCCCAGCTGCCGCAAAACCAAGCGATCAGTCGGTCCAGTAGGCAACAAAAACTGCCCGCTCTGCTGCCCGTACAAGCTCCCGCCCTCCAAAGCAAAATATATACTGTCTTGACAAAGCCGATGGCGGCCCCCATTGGCCGCCATGCTGTTGGGCGTCCAAACTTGCCCCCAAAGTCCCAAGGGCAAA
Organism: Saprospira sp. CCB-QB6; assembly: GCF_028464065.1. NCBI lineage: Bacteria > Pseudomonadati > Bacteroidota > Saprospiria > Saprospirales > Saprospiraceae > Saprospira > Saprospira sp. CCB-QB6. The sequence goes on from NZ_CP116808.1 coordinate 398,071, forward strand.
AACAAAAGTAAATAGAGTAAATAATTGCGCATAAACTGAGGTTTTAACTTAATGATATACCTAATTTAAGTAACTCCATTTATTAACGCAAGTATTTTGTATTTTTTATAGTTATTTTTTGGGCCTCCGCAGCAAGCTGCGGCGCTACGCTTCAGGGCTCGCAGGTCTGCTCGGCCCTGCGGCCTAACGGCCTTGGTCTGCGGCTTCGCCGCCCCCTTTCGCATCGCTAGGCCGCTCAGCAGCGGTTGTTTAGTTTGGGCTTGTGGCTGCGGCCGCTGAGCTTTTTGGTCCTTAGGGTCCTGCACTTGGTCGTTATTTAGGGTTTAGGCTTTGAACTTCCTTAAAAATTGCGTTTTTTTAGTCGCGTCTAGCAGGCGGCGAAGCCGCCGCAAAGGAGCGAAGCGACGCGGCTGAGGGATGGAAAAGGGTGGCCGAAGGCCAGACCGAGCTTTTTGAGCAAAGCGAAAAAAGCGAAGGGCCGAGCGAATAGCGAGCCCTGACACAGCCCGACCCGCCCAAAGGCGGGGCAGCCCCTAAAAAACAACATTAGCAACCGTCTACTTTAGTTTATGAATGTATTTAAGATTTCTTGGAAGAGTTTATTAAGCCGCCCCTTAAATTCTGGTTTGAGCTTGGTTTTGGTCGCCTTGGGAGTGGGGCTAAGCAGTTTGCTCTTGCTGCTCAATCAGCAGATGGAAGAGCGGCTTTATAAGAATATTGAGGGCATCAATATGGTGGTTGGGGCCAAAGGGAGCCCGCTACAAATGATTTTGTCTTCGGTTTATCATATTGATGTGCCCACGGGAAATATCCCTTTGGCTAAGGTGCGTTGGATGAAAAAAAACCCCTTTATTGAAGCGGCGATTCCCTTGGCCCTAGGCGATAGTTATGAAGGTTTTCGGATTGTGGGTACAGATGAACAATTGGGCCAACATTATGGGGCTGAATTGGCAGAAGGAAAGCTATTTAGTCAGGATTTGGAGGTGACCTTAGGCGCCAAAGTGGCCCAAAAACTAGGACTCAAAATTGGCGATACCTTTTTTGGGGCGCATGGTCTAGAAAGCGAGAGTATGCATGTGCATGAAGAATATGCTTATACCGTAGTGGGGATTTTCAAGGCCAATCAAACCGTTTTGGACCAGCTCATTTTGACCAATGTGGCCTCCGTTTGGCGGGTGCACGAAAGTCATGATCATGAGCATGAAGAAGGAGAAGAGCAGGATCATGAAGGGCATGATCATGGTGAAGCAGAGCACAATCATGAGGAGCATGAGCACAGCCATGAAGGGCATGATCATGGTGAAGCAGAGCACAGCCATGAAGGACATGAGCATGGCGAGGCAGAGCACAATCATGAGGAGCATGAGCACAGCCATGAAGGGCATGAGCATGGCCATGAACATACAGCAGAACTAGCGCCTATATCGGAAGAAGGCAAAGAGATTACGGCCGTATTGATTCGCTACGCCAAAGATTCGGAGGGAAAAACCTCGGCCATGGCCTCTACTATGTTGCCTAAAATTATTGATGAAACAGAGGGTTTAGAAGAGCTAGGTTATGCCGTTCCGGCCTTTGAGTTGCGTCGCTTGATGGACAATATGGGCATGGGGGCGCAGCTGCTTTACTATTTGGCGGCCATCATCATTATTATTTCGGCCTTGAGTATGTTTATTTCCTTGTACAACTCGATCAAGGAGCGCAAATATGAATTGGCCTTAATGCGCAGCATGGGGGCTTCGGCTTTTCAGTTGTTAGTTATGCTTTTGTTAGAGGGCATTTTAGTAGCGCTTTTTGGGGGTCTTCTAGGGCTGTTGATTAGTCATTTAGGTATGGGCATATTGGCGGGTTATATAGAAGAAACCTACCGTTATAGTGTAGATGCTTGGCGCATATTGGCGGGAGAAACTTGGCTATTCTTTGGTGTTTTAGGCTTGGGGATTTTGGCGAGTATAATTCCGGCCATACAAGCTTACAGTCAAGATATTTCAGAGACCTTATCAGAGAACTAGATGCGTAGCCAACAGCTCAAAGCCCTGCGTTTGCAGGGCTTTAAAAATTATAGGGATAGTCAATTTGAATTTTCGCCCAAGCTCAATTGTATTGTGGGCCAAAATGGCATGGGCAAAACCAATTTGCTGGATGCCATTCATTTGTTGTGTTTGGGCAAAAGCAACTTTGTGAGTAGAGACCGTTATTTGATTGGTTTTGAGGCAGATTTTTTTCGCCTACAGGCCCAATTTGAGCGGGGAGAAGAAAGCGAAGAAATTGTAGTGAAGGCCGCCAAGGGCAAGCGAAAAACTTTTGAGCGCAACAAACTGGTCTATGAGCGTTTGGCCGATCATATTGGGCGCTATCCCTTGGTCCTTATTGCTCCAGATGATAACAAATTGATGTTAGAGGGCAGTGAGTTAAGGCGTCGTTTTATGGACCTGAGTTTGAGTCAGGAATCGCCCAATTATCTGCATCAATTGATGCAATACAACAAGCTGATTAAGCAGCGGAATGCCCTACTCAAATCGGTAGATTATCCCGCCCAGCCCGACCCTATTTTGCTCGACAGCTATGATCGGCAGTTGTTGGTTCCCGCTCAGGCGATTGTATTGGCCCGAAAAAAATTTATTGAGGAATTGCAGCCCGTTTTTCAGCAAGTTTATGCGCAATTATCTAAGGGACAAGAAGAGGTGAGTTTGCGCTACAGCTCTCCCCTTTTGGAGCAAGATTTTGCGGAGCTCTTGCGAGAGAATCGACGCAAAGATATACAGTTTCAGCGCTCGACGGTAGGGCCACATAAGGATGATTTAATCTTTGGGATGAAGGGGCAAACGCTCAAGCAATTTGCCTCTCAGGGGCAGCTCAAATCCTATTTATTGGCCCTTAAACTGGCCCAATATCAAGCGCTCAAGGCCAGCAGCCAAAAATCTCCAATTTTGTTGCTAGACGATATTTTTGATAAGCTAGATGCGCAGCGAGTGGGGCAATTGTTAGCCTTATTGATGAGCCAAGATTTTGGACAAGTATTTATCAGTGATACGCATGAAAACCGCTTATTAGAATTGCTAGATAGTTTGCGTTATCGGGCAGACTTCAAGCTCTTTTTGATTGAAAATGGCGGAATAAAAGAAGGCTAAGCCCTACCAATCTCCGCTAGCGCCCCCCCCGCCAAAGCTTCCGCCCCCAAAACTGCTGTCCGAATAATCGGAGTAGTCGGAATAGTCAGAGTAATCCGAATAATCGCTATAGCTAGAGGAGGAAGAGCTTGGAGAATAACCTTTTCGGTCATTTCGATAGGTTCGGCTGCTGCTACCTCCCTTTTTACTGGCGGCCCACCCCCCCCAGATCAGTAAAATTAAAAAGGGGATCAATGGCCCATAAGTTCTAAATGTCCTTAGCCAAAATGTTGATTTTCTCCGCTCCTCATATTCCCGTCTTAAAGCCTCTCGTTTTTCCTTTTTTCGTTTGGCTAATTCTTCAGAAGAAAACCCCTCATCAAAAACCTGCAAAATGGCTTCTGAACCCACTAAAAGGGCATCGTAATAGTTGCCATTTTTTAAATATGGCACAATTTGTTTATCAATAATTCTTTTGGCTTCTAGGTCCGTAATTTGGCCTTCCATCCAATAGCCCAACTCAATTCGGACCTTTCGCTCGGCTCGGCTGAGCAGCAGCAAAACCCCATTATTCCAGTCTTTATCGCCAATGCCCCAGCTTTCGGCTAAACCTTGGGCATATTGCTCTACCGTTTGTCCTGCTAAATCGGGAACCGTAACCACCACTAGCTGAACTTGGCCCTTTTCTCGGTATTGATTGAGCAAAACCCTAGATAAATTGAGTTCTTCCTCTTCCGTTAAAAAGTCGCCTAAATCCGTTACATAAGCAATAGGGTTAGGGGCCGCAGGATACTGTGCCCAAGTTGGTTGGACAAAAAACAAGAGGGCAAAAAGAGATAAACGAAGGCTAGACATGGAAACTGCTTTTGAGTAAAATACTCAATTGAACAGAAAAAAAGGCCAGCAGCGATTTTTTTCGCTGCTGGCCAATCTAAAAAATACGACTCTTCTAGTTATTCGGATAAGATTAAGTCTACCCGACGATCATTGGGATTGATTTTTTGCTCATCTCCCTCCAAACTATTATCCTCGCCCATAGGCAAAACCATAATGCGCATAGGATCTAAACCCAATTTGATTAAGTATTTACGCACGACTATACAACGTTCATTTGAAAGCTGTAGATTTTTAGCCGGATCGCCATCGGTACTCGCATTCCCAAAAAGGTAGAGCATCGCTTTGGGCTTTTCTACAAAAACTTGTTTCAAAGCTTCTAACTTGGCCTTTTCTTCTCCCGTCAGTTGCGCCTGCCCCTGCTTGAAGTAGATTGATCCCACTTTATCATACATCATGGGCTGCTCCTTAATCGCTTGACGCAATTCTTCGATGTCCTTTTTGTTTTTGGCCATCACTTTTTGCTGATCCGCCAACAAACTTGCCTGCTGTTTGAGCTGCTCTTGCATAGCGGCCTTATCCGCGGCTTGCTGCGCCTCACTCTCCGCCTGAGCCTGACGTAGACTGTCCAAGCCCTTTTGCTGCTGATCCATTCGCTCCATCATGTCCAACTCGCGAGATTTCATTTTTTCAATTTCGCTTTCGAGTTTTTCGTTTTTCTGTTTCCGCTCCTTGAAGCGATAAGCCAACATAAATTCATGTTGGTTGCCTAAGGCATTGTTCAAATTGCCATCGGCCCCCATCTCAAAACTATAGGCAAAAAACATCTGCTTTTGAACATTGACGCCCAGCGTGGCAATTATAGCCGAGGTAGCGGTCTCATTATTGCTCGAACGATAGGCAAAACCGCCCCAAAGCAACTGTTTCCAACCAAAAAGCAGATTTCCCTCCAACTGAACAGGCAAACCGGGCACAATTCGCGTCATGACTACAGGGCGAACAAAAAACTTTTTCTCCTCTCCCAAAGCAAATTCATAACCCGCGGAGGCCATAAAATGACGCGTATTGACATAACGCACCTCCTTTTCTAAAGCATCCAAAAAGCGAATTTGATTGTTGAGCCCCTGCAACATAGAAAGGCCAACATTCAGCTTTTTCCAACGGTAATTTAGGCCCATATTAAAGTCAAAGGCCGTTCCCTGCGCCTGATCTCCCAATATTTCAGGATCGTTTTCATTCTCTACATCGGCCGATTGAAAATCAAAGCGCTGATTGACCAAACCCACCGACAAACCCGCCGATAATCCATGACTAGCATCCTCCGAAAAAGGAATGTGATAGGCATAAGAGGCCAAACCACCCACTTTCCGAATAATATGCGTTTGATCGGTATACAACATCCCTCCTAGGCCCATTTTTCGGTTCTGAATGGGCGCCTCAGCCGAAAAAGCTGCCGTTAGAGGCGCATAGGGCAAGCTACTCCACTGCCGCTTAATATTGAGGTTCAAACTGCCCAAACCCTGGTCCCCCGTCCGCGCCGGATTATAGAGGTAGGGGTTGTAAATATAATGGCCAAATACCGGCAATTGCTGCGCCTCAGCCGTTTGCAGCCCCAAGGCTAGCAGTAGCGAAAGACCTAATTTATAAATTCCTTTCATCTATATTTAGATTTCTATTGTCCTTTGAAATATTGTTTTTTGGGGCCTCCTGCCTGCGGCAGGCGCTACGTTTCGGGGCTCGCTGTTCGCTCGGCCCTGCGGCGCAAAGCGCCTTGGTCTGCGGCTGCGCCGCCCCCCTTCACATCGCTAGGCCTGCGGCCCTTCGGGCCTGCAAAACCGCTAAAGATAGAAGCGGCCGTCAGGCCGAACGGCCTAGCGATGGGGAGCAGTGGCGCAAAGCGCCAGACCGAGCCAGCGAAGCTGGCGATGGGCCGAGCGAACAGCGAGCTGCGGACCGTAGCGCCTGCAGCCCCAATATAAAGGGCTGCAGGAGGCCCAAAAAACAAAAATTAACGCTTAATGGTAACGGCTCCAGTAAACTCCTTAAAGTTGGCTTGGATCACATAATAATAGGTGCCTTCTGGCAGTTTTTGGCCCGTTTTATAGTGCGTGCCATCCCAATCATTATTGTAAGCCGTAGAGCGGAAGACCTCTAGCCCTCCACGAGAAAAGACCTGAATGGTATAAGGCTCAAAATTTTGGAGAAAATCAATCCGCCAATAATCGTTGATTCCATCCTCATTGGGTGTAAAGAGATCGACAATGAGCAAATCGGTACGGGGAGTCACCTCAACATTTACCGTTTCGGTAAGTGCACAACCAATCGCATCCTGAATGCTCACTTCATAGCTATATTGCCCAACAGGCGCTCCAGAAAAAATGGGCGTAGGCGTGGCATTAGAGCTGAGATAATCGGCGGGGCTCCATTCGTAAATTACGCCACCAGTAGCGTACAATTGTAGGCTTTCGCCCTCTTCAATCGTTGTATCGGCCATAATGCTGACATTGGGCAAGCTATTCACGGCTACCTCTACATCTAGCGAGCTGCTACAATTGCCCACGGCCACCAAAACGCTGTATTGTCCAGCCTCATCGGCCGTAGCGGCGGTAATTTCGGGAGCGCGATCGTTGGAACTAAAGCCATTGGGCCCCGTCCAGCTATAGCTAGCATTAAGGACCGCAGGCACCGACAACTGAATACTTTCGCCCATACAAATGGGGCTATTGCTAAAGGCCATTCCGGGCTCTGGCAAGCGGTTAATTTGGACCAAAGTGGCCAAAGGCGCTGATTGGCAGCCCGTGTTATTGTCTGTCACTTGCACCGTATAAAACCCTTGATGGTTGATCTCCGTCACGGCTGGGATACTGATTGTAGCTTGGTTAGCAGTAAAGCCGTTGGGGCCGGTCCAAGCATAGGTCCAGCCAGCTTGTATATTCACGCCCAAGTTTAGGGTTTCATTTTCACAAAGGGGAGCATTACTACTAATTGGCCCCATCAGTTGAGGTGCGGCCAAAACCTGTACCTCTGTAGAATCAAAGGCCGAAGCGCAGCCGCCCACAAAAGCCTGAACATAATAGAAACCTGCATCGGCTGGGCTCAGGTCCGTCAATTGGATAGTTTGATTGCTCGATACAAAACCATTGGGACCGCTCCAGCTATAGGTAGCGCCAGGGCTACTATTTGCTTGTAAAAAGGCTTCTTCCCCTTGGCAAACCGGGCTATCATTAAAGGCCGTGGGGGCCGCGGGACTCGCCTGTACATTGGCCAAAACTGCTGTGGGGGCAGAGCTACAGCCCAAACGCTCCTCACGAACAAAGAAATTGTAATTGCCTGCAGACAAAGCGCCCGCATTATAGCTAGCACTGCTGTTTCCAGCACTCATGCTAAAGCGGTTAATCTCCGTTTGGTTATTATCATAGAACACCAAATCCCCTGAGCCTGAACCCAAAGCGGTAAGCATCAAATCATCGCCTTCACAAATAGTCGCTGCAGAAGCAGCGGGGGCCAAAGGCAAAGGACTCACAATAGCCGTTACAGGCATAAATGCAGAAGCGCAGCCATTGGCATTCACCGCCTGCATATAATAAGTAGTGGCTTGTTGCAAATTGGCGGTTGTATAGCTATTGCCTAAGGCCAACAACATAGTTCCAGCAGCATCGGCATACCAAGAAATGGCTCCGGTTCCCGTTGCATTGAAAGTAGCGCTTTCCCCTTGGCAAATGGTTACATTTGTTGCGCTAGGCGCAGCGGGTGGCGCATTTACAGTAACTAAAGCCGCTGCGGACAAAGAAGTACAGCCATTGGCATTAGTTTCTACAGCATAAAAGCTAGTATTACTAGTCAATGCGGGAGTATTGTAGCTATTTCCTGCGCCAACTTGGTTAGTCAAAGCAGCATCGGCATACCAACTAATGTTGTTGCCTGCAGCGGAAATAGTAGCCATTTCTCCAGCGCAGATTGTGGCCCCTGTGGTAGCTGGACTAGCTGGCAAAGCGTTTACCGCCAAACCAACGACCTGTAAAGGAGAGGTACAAACGCCATTATCTTCAGCTACATAGAAGCTATAATTGCCGACAGCAAAAAGACCAGCATTTAGACTTTGGGTTGCATTTCCAGCGCTCATCGTTTGGCGACCAATTTCTGTTTGGCTGGCATCATAGAAAACCAGATCGCCAGTTCCTGAACCAGTAGCTGATAAAATCACATCAGCTCCATCACAAACATCTTGAGCACTTACGGATGGCGTTGAAGGGCGAGCATTTACCATTACTGTTACGGCAGTCAATGGACCTTCACAAGCTTGGGCTGAGCTAGAGGTCTCCCCTACATAATATGTAGTGTTTTGGTTGAGCGCAGCTGTTGTAAAGCTGTTTCCCGTAGCCACTAAGCTGGCTCCGGCAGGATCTGCATACCAATTTAGAGTACCTGTTCCGCCTGTGGCGCTTAGGGTAGCAGTTTCTCCAACGCAAATGCTCGTACCGCTAGCGATAACTGCTGCAGGTAAGGCTTCTACGGCAACAGTAGCCGTAGCGGGCAGAGAAATACAGCCTTGGGTTGAAGTTGTTACTGCAAAATAATCAGTAGCGGTATTTAAGATTGGCGTACTATAGTTATTGCCAGCTCCAACTTGGTTAGTCAAAGCAGCATCGGCATACCAAGCGATGCTATTTCCTGTAGCGTTTACCGTAGTACTTTGGCCCTCACAGATGCTAGCGCCTATAGTAGCGGGGCTAGCTGGCAAAGCGTTTACCGCCAAACCAACGACCTGTAAAGGAGAGGTACAAACGCCATCATCTTCAGCTACATAGAAGCTATAATTGCCGACAGCAAAAAGACCAGCATTTAGACTTTGGGTTGCATTTCCAGCGCTCATCGTTTGGCGGCCAATTTCTGTTTGGCTGGCATCATAGAAAACCAGATCGCCAGTTCCTGAACCAGTGGCCGATAAAATCACATCAGCTCCATCACAAACATCTTGAGCACTTACAGAAGGAGTTGAAGGTCGGGCATCTACCGTTACCGTTACGGCAGTCAATGGACCTTCACAAGCTTGGGCTGAGCTAGAGGTCTCCCCCACATAATATGTAGTGTTTTGGTTGAGCGCAGCTGTTGTAAAGCTGTTTCCCGTAGCCACTAAGCTGGCTCCGGCGGGATCTGCATACCAATTTAGGGTACCTGTTCCGCCTGTAGCACTTAGGGTGGCAGTTTCTCCAGCGCAAATGCTTGTGCCGCTAGCGATAACTGCTGCAGGTAAGGCTTCTACGGCAACAGTAGCCGTAGCGGGCAGAGAAATACAGCCCTGGGTTGAAGTTGTTACTGCAAAATAATTCGTAGCGGTGTTTAAAATCGGTGTGTTATAGTTATTGCCAGCTCCAACTTGGTTAGTCAAAGCAGCATCGGCATACCAAGCGATGCTATTTCCTGTAGCGTTTACCGTAGTACTTTGGCCCTCACAGATGCTAGCGCCTGTAGTAGCGGGGCTAGCGGGTAGGGCATTTAGCGTAACGGCAATAAGCCGAAGAGGAGAACGGCAGTTTCCATTATCTTCTGCCACATAATAGGTATAAGCTCCAGCAGCTAATGCGCCTAGGTTATGACTAGCATTAGGACTAGCAAAGCTCATTGTTTGGCGAGCTAATTCATTTTGACTGGCGTCATAGAATACTAAATCTCCAGTACCTGAGCCAGTAGCCGTTAGAATAGCATCTTCGCCTTCACAGAGAGATACATCTGAGGCTGCAGCTTGAGCGGGTAAAGGTTCTACTTGCACAGAAACAGAGGTAATTCCGCCAGGGCAGCTAGCAGCTCCTTCACTAACATAGAAAACTGTATTTTGGCTAAGTGGGTCTGTAATATAGGTATCTACAGGACCAGGGCCTGTTTGCAAAAGGATTTGGCCCAAGGGGTCTTCATACCAGCTTAGCATTCCCCCATTTACTGCCTCTGCAGAAATACTTGCGGTTTCCCCTGCACAAATATTATCACCTGTTGCTAAAGGAGCTGGAGCAGCATCTCTAACCGTAAAGTCGAAGTAATTGGGAGCGGACCAGCCACAGCATTCAGTACGGACCCGAAGGCGAACACTATAATTGGTTACCGTTCCTAAGCTTGGCGGCATCCAACTAGCAACCTGAGTAGTAAAAGCGGCTACAGGAGTATTCACATTTGTTCCCGCTTCAAAAATAATCCATTGATATTCTACCCCTAGAGCTGAACTACTCATAAAGAAAGTTTCTCCTTCACAAAGATCGGTCAGCATAGAGGCTGCAAAAGCGGGTAAAGCTCGGTTGGTATTCATTTGGACCATGGCATCGTAAGCGGTGCCATTAAGGCCAGTACTTTGTGGACCTGTAGCGGTATAGCTAATAATTGCTGTAGCTGAGCTATTATCATAGCTAGAAGTTGTGCTATTTAGGTCATTGATAAAGCTAGCCCCTGCGGGTAAAGACCAGCTTCCTCCATCTTTAGTAATTAAGATTTCGGAATTGGTACAACCTTCTAGAGGTTGGGCAGTAATAATTTGGGTAATTCCAGCCGAACTAGTTGCCGTAAGAGCGCTTCCATTGACGCTGCGGACCGTCTCAGAACGTCCATCAGCTCCATCACCACCACGGCCGCCATTTCCACCATCACCACCACGGCCACCGAGACCACCCGCTCCAACTTCACAAGTAGAGCAGCCTAATAGGCCACCATTAGAGCCGCCAAGCAAACCGCCAGCACCACCATTGCCGCCAATACCTGCTGCGCCACCAGTTCCACCAGTAGCAGCAGCAGCGGGATTTAAGATTAGATTATTACTAGAGCCTGTACTTGCATAAGCATAGAGGGCGAAAGAGCTACCAGATCCCCAGCCACCAGTTCCACCTAGGGCACCTTGGCCGCCGCCACCGCCGCCGCCACCAGCGCCACCAGTACCATCTGTACAGAAGAAACAACCTTGACCGCCGCCGCCGCCACCGCCGCCGCCGCCGCCGCCACCAGTACCAGCAGTACCAGTAGCTCCTTGGCCAGCGGGCAGCCAGAAGAGGTCAAAAGTATTAGAGATAGGCGAAGCTGCGCCATTAGTTCCATTGGCTCCATTTTGGCCAGGAGCTCCTGACTGGGCATTCACCTGGCTACAAGTTCCATCTCCGTTTGTGGTATTAAAACCAATGGATCCAGCCCCAAAAGCGCCACCAGCTCCACCGCCACCAGCGGCACCTGAGCCACCAGCAGCGCCTCGATTATCTTCTGCACCACCAGTTCCACCAGAGCCACCGCCGCCACCGTTTCGGCCAGTGGCTGCGGTGCCATTACTTCCTGCTTGTCCCGAGTTTCGGCAACTTAAATCATTATTTGCGGGGGCGCCAGCAGCGCCGCCGCCGCCAGAACCGCCATTTCCACCTCGGTTCGTGGCACAATCATCATTACATTGGGCCTGACTTCCTGTGCCACCTGCAACACCTGGCGAGCCTGCTGCACCAGCAGCGCCATTTGTTCCGCGGCTAGCTTGGCCTGTATTCATGGTTACCCTTTCGATCTGCCAGTTATTGGCATTGCGGAAATAGAAGCCATAGACAGAGCGGCCTCGATTGCCAGTAGTACCAGATACACTGCCAGAAGCTCCGCCATTTTTTACATTTACATCAATATCCAGAATTTGGAAATCGTTGAAGTTAATGGCCTCAATACCTATATAATAGCCAACTACCGTCCCTGAAGCACCATCATAGGGGGCTGTTTCTAGAGAAGAGTTAATATTGATAGTTGTGGCTAAGCTAGAATTTTTTCGGCCCACTCCATTGAGGATTTCCCAATCTCCATCAATGATGAGTGCATCACAATCAATAACTATTTTATCGGTTAGATTATAGGTACCTGCTAGCAGGCGAATATGTGTTCTATTTTGGAGGCAGGCCTCATTTAGGGCCGTTTGTAGGTCCATAGGATTGGCCTCTGAGCCATCTCCCAAGCTCGTTCCCGCTGGGTCTACATAAATGTAGGCGCATTGGGCGGAGAGTAAAGAGGAAAAAAATAGGCTCCCCAAAATGAGTAAGCCCAGAGTAGTTATTTTCTGCATACTATTTTATTTAGTTTAACAACTATTAAGACAATCTTAAATATAGGAGCTTAAACTGATAAAGTAAAATAGTTTAGCGCTATTTGCCGTAGGAAATTCCAAAATAAGCCGACTAGCTGGCTATATATTTTGGAAACATAGCAATCGCCCTAAGCTTTTGAAAGAAAAGCTATGTTATGGGACATAAAAGGGCCAGAAAAATGGTTTTCTGGCCCTTTTGCGGTTTTGCAGGCGGCGAAGCCGCCGCAGGCTGAGCTGCCTGTCGGGTGGCCGAAGGCCAGACCTAGGCGCCTTTGGCGCCGCAGGGCCGAGCAGACCTGCGAGCCCAGAAGGGAGCGACCCGAGCGAAGCGAGGGGCAGCCCCAGATGAGATAAAACTAGAAAGTTCTATTTGTAGGAGGGTTGGATAATTTGGAGGATGCGGTTGCTAAGATTTTGTAGTTCTTGGGTTAGTACCTTAGCGGAACCCGCTTTTTTATTATAGCCAGAATGGTTAATGTCATTACGGAGGCCGCCTAAACGTTCTGAAGTAATTTCCAAAAATGCACTATCTAACCCCCTGTATTTCTTCCTATTATTAGTTAAATCATTAGCTTTATCTTTCACTTGCTCTCTAGTAAATGGATACCAGTATGTATTCTTATAACAAAAGTTAATTGTTCCTTTTTTACCATTCTTATCATATAGATTATTTTGTCTCAAAGCTGATTTTGCAATATCTCTAAGATGTTTGTCATCTATTTGAGACAGGTTATAAGTCTGCTCAATCAACCAACTAATCAAAGTTTCCTGTAAAAAAGTATACCCCTGTTGAACCATTCCGTGCTGAATACACCACTCTACTGCAGCAAAACCATTCTCTGTTGTTTTAGAGTTAAAATTGTTAATTTTTGATTCAATTTTATTCAGTAAAGGCTTAAGCTGTTTTTTCATCCCTCCAGAACTATCCATCTTAAGGGATTGAATTCGTTTTTTTGTCTCTTTCAGTTTTAACTTTTGAGTAAGCTCCTTTCCGCGACAAGTTTTAACCGCCTCAGTTAAAGCAAAGAGCTCTTCGCCAAGCTTTTTTTCAGAAACGTTGACACTATCTTTTAGCAATTTATTTAAGCTATAGGCATCAGCTGATTTAGTAAACATTTCGACAGCCTCTGTCCATTGATTAAGTTCTACGATATTGGTTAGAATTTGTATTGGTGCTTCAACAGCTTGCTGTCTCAATTCTGCTTTTTGCTCTTCAGATAGCTTACCTAAAGCTTCTTGCCGCACTGCCATTCCTGCATCATAATTACCATATAAAACCTGTTTCAGCTTACAATTTTGGACTGCAGAGACATAGTTAATAAGGCTAAACATCAACATTGGGAAAAACCGAAATCCATTCGTAATATCAAAGTATAGCTCAAGTTCTACAGATTTACCACCTTTTTTATCTGTTTGTAGTGCGTCTAATTCATTAACAATAGTGCTAAATATTTCCCAAATATCTTCCTCAGTGAAGCCCTCTAAAATATCAACTGATTTAAATGCCCCTATATATCCTTCCTCTTTCATTCGTTGAAAACGAGCTTCTAAGCCCATTTTATCTTCTTCTGTCAGCTGAGACGAAGACTGATTATAAGGTATAACTCGGCTGAGATAGTTTTTATCTTTAGCCGCCAAAGGGCCTTGTTGCATAAATCTAATAAATTAAAAACCAGCTAATTACAAAAAACCTTGCGAATTAGGCATAAAAAAAGGGACAAGCCCCGTAGATTTAAGTTTTTTCGACGAACAATAAAACCTCGAGCTGTCCCATGACAAATCTAAAAAAAACATACAGAATTACGCACTAACCAACAGATTTTATACGGCCCAAGGTAAGTTTCTTTTTAATGTTTGGTTCCCGCCTTTGGCAAGCAAAAACCTCATAGCTAAGCCTTCAAAACGCGGCAGACCTAAAACAATTTCTGATGAATTTATTCGCTATTTATTCCGTTTAAAAGTGCTTTTTTCTTTTGGATATCGACAATTAGAAGGTATTCTAAAATGCGTTATTTCCAAATATAATTTGGATGCTAAGCCCATATCTTTTACTCAAATATATCGTAGAGTCAAGAAACTAAAACTGAATATTAAGTCTAAAAAGAGGACTAAAGAAAGATCGGTAGCAATAGATAGTACAGGACTAAAAACAAAAGGACAGGGAGAATGGTTAAGAAAAAAATACTTGGAAAAGCAGCGCTCTAGCTGGATTAAAGTACATTTAGCAGTGGATGATAAAACAGGAGAAATATTATCTGTAGAGATTACCACAGAGCGAAAAACCGATGCTTCTCAACTCCCCAAAATGATGAAAAAAATGAAATCCTTGAATATCCGCCAAGTTTATGCAGATGGCGCCTATGACCAAATAAAATGTCGGGAAGCAATTTGTAAGGCTGGAGCGGTACCGTTTATTCCCCCACGTAAAAATGCTCGCCTAAAAAAAGGAAAAGATGGAGAGCTGGTTGACAGTTATCGCAATGATGATATTTTATATATCTGGGAGTTGGGAGCTACTGCTTGGAAACAAGATTTAGGCTATCATCGTCGAAATTTAAGCGAAACTGCAATGATGCGACTCAAGCACTTTTTCTCTGAACGGCTCTCTTCGCTCAGCTTTAAAATGCAGAAGCAAGAAGTCCTGATGCGTATTCAAATTTTAAATGAGCTTAATGCTGTCAAGTTGGAAGTTGTTACTAATCAGTAAGTTACGATTTATACAACAAGGCCCCGCCAAAGTGGTAAATATAACTACTTCATCAATTTGTGCATCCCATTTATCCTCAGGGAAAGGCCATTGTTTAAAGATAGCCTCTTGAACAAAAGGAGTAGATTTTACAGTATCTACATCTTGATTAGGAAAATAATACTTTGTTTCGCCATATCCATTCGTTCCCAAAAACGAGATAAAAACCTTTTTCTTCTGATTCATTTGTTAAAGTTGATCCAAGGCGGCTTGCAGTAGGGGCTTGATCGTCTCCCAATCCTCATTTTTCAGCTTATCGAAGCGATGACGCAGGCCAGCATAATGGTTGCCGAGCAGGATCGTGGGGCGAATAAAGGGGAGTTGGAGGATGGCCGCTAGGGCATTGCCATCTTGTTTATGAATAATTTTTTTGAGTTCTTTTTTGATGAATTTCCGATGGTTGAGCAGCTGCTCGGCCTGTAGTAGGGCCAGGGTATTATGCTTATCGGAATTCATAAAATCGTTGAGGGTATGGGCGGGAATCCCCTCAAACTGGCTACGATTGATAAAGCTGAGGCCAAAAAATGGCGGCAATTTTTGAGCTGGCTTTTAGAGGCAACAGTTCGGGGCTGGTAGTTGGGGTCGGCATATCGCTCGGGGATCCCCTGTCGGTGTTTCCAGACCCGAATCGTTGTCTCTTTAAGGCCAAACTTCTTTTGTAGCTTTCTGGCTAGCTCTTCGTTGTAGCTGATGTATTTCTTCGCCATAGGGTATTTTTCTGTGTTTCAATACTTGTATAGCTGAAGATAGGGGGATTATTTGGAGAGGCCCAAAATTTCTTTCGCCCAGTTTTCTGCGGTGGTGGGAGAGCCTAGCCAGTTGCTGAGTTCCTTCGCCAATTTCTTTTTCCATTCCCTTTGCTTTCCTTTAGGGCTATTGGAATAAGCTATAGCTAAATTCTCTTTTAGTTCTTCCCAATAGTCCTCGGCAAGGGTTTCCTCTCCACTGGCTTTAATAAACTGACTGACAATGGTACGCACCTGCCCCAACTGGGTTTTCTCCTTGACGGGCTCCAGTCCTTTTTGAGCTGCTTGCTCCCGTTTTCTGGCCTTTCGCTCCTCTTCTGCTTTTTCAAGAGCAGCCTTTTTAGCATCTATTTTAGCTTGTTTGGCGGCCAATTCTGCTGCTCGTTTTTGACGCTCTTTTTCTTGTGCTTCAGCTTCCTTTTGCCGACGTTCAGCTTTAGGTTTCTCATTTTTAAGTCCTTCTTTTACAGCCTCTGCTTTTGTCTTTAGCGCTAAAGCTTTTTTTATAAGTTCTATTCTAGCATTTCCCCTTGTAATTGGAGTTAAGACTTGCCCCCCACTTGTCTCGGTTTTATCTGGTGACACAGCTCCTAATTTCGTATAGCGAATGAGGGCTTCTTTCATTATCCCTTTCTTTTTATTTTCATTTTTTGCACTTCTAAAATCCTTAAGTTTCATATACTTAAGATTAAAGTCATACTGTTGTTTTTGTACTGTTGTCATGGCCAACAATTCTTTTAAGGGATCACTATTCAACCATCTTTTTTCATCCCCCTCATCACTGAAAAATTGCTGCATCAAAAGCTCAAACTGCCCCATATAAGCTGCAACCTTTCTATTTTCAATTTCTTCTGTTTTTAGATGTAGCTTTACTTTCCCAAGACCTAGAGGTTTCCCCATACCTAAGTTGTGAAAACAGCTATCCGTTCCATGCATCGTAATTGCACTAATCAAAGCCCCTAACTCCTCTGGAAGCAAGTTGTGGTAATGAACTTTAAACTTTGCTGTCAAGCCCTCTTTCAATGGCTTAAAATGACTTAGTATTTTTCTATTTATGCCATTTGTTGAAGGAAGTTTTTCATAACTAAAATTTTGATGTATAGGATATCGCTTCCGACCTGCCAGATTTACTCTTTTGGGATCATCCATATATGTTTTATAAGGCTGTCTGTAAGGAACTTTTGTTTCAGCCCCCTGATCAATATAGCTAGGATAATAAGAAGCCTTAGGACTACTTAAAACAGCTGATACTGTCTCTCCTTCAAGATCATCTTTCTTAATAAAATTAGCATGCGAAAACTGAACCCGTCCCTTAAGCATGAGCAAGCTATTCTTTTGGTCTCCCTCATCAACATTACCAAAAATACATTGACTTAAATCAAGCTCATTTGATCTTTGGTCCTTAAAGTATTCTCCAATCCGATGCTCAAAGGGCAGCTTATATAAATAGGAATAACCTAAGCTCTTAATTTCCCCCTCTTCTTCAATGAAGAAAACAGGAACTTCTTTGCCAGCCTCTAAACGTTTCTTCCAATATTTCCAATCATGAGATTGCCGCTGCTCATCAAAATTAAAATAAGCAAACTTAAAGTCAGCAATTACTTTTTCTGAAACCACAAACTGCTCGCCCCTTGTCTCGGGAAAGATAAACTCAAATGCTTTTCCTGAGGGTTTTCCTACCTTTGGCTCTTTCCTTTTTGATGGCTGACCTGTAAAAACTACCTTTCCTTTTTGATTAGTTTCTGTTTCAGACAGCGTACAAACTTCCCGCTCTCTATCATCTTTTGTTCTCGCTATAAAAACATCTTTTAGTCCTATTTTAGGATACAACTCATATTTATGCTTTGCGGACTTTAAATAATCCTCTTGCTCGCTATACTTATTGTATTCCGAAGATACTTGCCCATCAGTAGTTTTTTCATACTTTAAAGAAACTTTACCTTGAAAATAATCGGACATTTTTAAATCAAAAGAACGATCTAATTCCTTATGGGAAATTCTTTTGGGCTCTCTGCAACTTTCTATAATATATTTATCCCCCTCCTTCTTCATCCAACCACACTTCTGATACTTCATTTCCTTCATATAGAAGTTGTCATGAGAGCTCAAATCACGGGCAGCATAACGATGGTCGTTATAAAAATTCATCTTACTAAAAGACAATACTTCCAAGACAGAACGCAACATTCCTTTTAAAGAAGTAGCTGGAATAAAATACTGCTTATTCCCATTCACATCATAATAGTGAGAAAAAGCTAATGGCTCATCTTTGGTACTTTTTAGCTCCCCATCCTTACAGTTGTAATTAACCTTATCCTTTTCCAAAACTCCATTCGCAATGAAAATAGGACTATGTGTCTTTAGCTCTACCTCTAAGGTTCCCGAAAGACCATCTTTAAATGGTTGATCATGTGAAACCAATGGCCCCCAAGCAGGGTAAAACACTTTCTTCTCTAAAGGCACAAAATTGTACGGCGCTTTTATTATACTCATCTTATTGTTCGTTTTTTGGGTGTTTAAATCCAGCAAAAGCCCAGCCCATGGGCTCAAAGGCTGCTGCATTAAATTCATCATTTCCAGCCTCCACTAATGCCCATACTTCCTTAAACAAAATTGTTTGCTCCTTATTTTTGGCCATCCGCAGCTCATGAGTAGGCAGACATTTAAAAGCCTCATTTCCTTCTATCTCTGCCAAATTCACACAGTAAATCATTAACTCCCCGCCCAACTGCCGAATGTGCAGACTTTCCTTGCTTGCAAGATCTACAAAGGCCGCTTCTACAATAAATCCATCATCATCCTTGGCTTCCAAAGTATCCTTTAAAACCTCTGCATCCAGGGATTTCTCAAATTTATCACTATAGTTGAGTCCATCAGAATACAACTTTGGCCGCTCTGCTGATTTCCGCCAAATGTATCCTTCATACAAGCCCGCTTTGATTTCCTCAAGCGTTATTTTCCGCTTTTTATATTCCTGTTCTGCTATTTTCATCTTTGCTTTTCTATTCTTGATCTAATAATGATTTGGGCGGCCCCCTTCGGGGCGCTATGTCCGTGGGCTCGCTATTCGCTCGGCCCTGCAGCCGCCTTTGGCGGCTTGGGTCTGGCCCTACGGGCCACCCACTACCAGCGCTGCCGCTTTAGCGGGCCGAAGGCCCGCTCTTCAAGGGCCATTAAGCTTGCGCCGTTTGGATATTGCCCTTCATTCGGCCATGTCCACGCATCACGCCACCCCCTAAGGGCAGACGGCCCTCACAAAGATCTTTTAGACTAGCTTCTAGGGCTTGCTGTACCTGATTCTCCTCAAAAGCTTTTTGCTCTACATAAATGTTAAGCGTCATTGACTCTCTAGGCTGTAAAACCTCCTCACTGTATAGCGCTTGGTCCAAGGCCCCAGCCGTAAAGCGATCTATGGCTACATGGTTAAAGACCTTCTTAGAGTTTGTATCTTTAGCCAAATAAATATCCTCAAATAAAATGCGACCTCTCTGCCCTTTCGCAGCTTTAGCATCTAAGGCCTCACCAAATAATGCCATTTTCTGTAGCTCTACCGTCTCAGCATTTCCCATATTTTGTAGGCGTTCTGTTAATTGGACCATTTTTTTTTCTAATTCTGCCAAATTCTTTAGTCCATCATTTATCACCTCTAATGATTTAGCTTGATCATTTTCTAGCGCCACCAACTGCTGCTCATAGTCAGCTAGCTTTTTTTCCACTTCTGCATGATCAGCTTCCTGCTGGTCCACATAAATACCCAACAGCTTATTCAAATGATAAACAAAGCGATGCGCAATAGCCCCCTTTATAGAACTAGCTGGCATTAGATAGCAATCTGTAGTTGCCATTGTCCCTCCATCCCAATAGATTACTTTTTCTGTCTTTGGTGTGAAGTCGGCTAAAGCAGATGTAAGCGACAAACTTTTTTCGTCGGACTCCTTTCCGTCTTGTTTTTTCTTTGTCTTCTCTACTCTTGCTTTTGCCAAAGCTTTCTCTGCCAAGTCCACATTAAAGTCTCCACCAAATAGCATAAAGTCTTCTGCGCTTAAGCTCAAGCGATAGTGCTTAAAGGCTTGTTCTGATTTGCTAGATGGCTTAAAGGCGACATACTTATTCTGCCCTGCTTCTCTATAAGCCAACTGGCTACTTTTGGCCAAATACATTTGTAGGTCGTCCTCTTGATTTAGGTCCAAACTTCTTGTTATTAGTTGCTCCACCTTAAATCGACCAAAACCTTTGCGGCTACCACCTCCTAAACGGAAAAGCGGATGATGCAAGAGCGATAATATAGCTTCCCAATTCTCAGCATCTTCTACTGTTCCTACTAGCTCTATCTCAAAGGCAAAGCGACAGCCTTTAGGCAATAATTCTGACTCAAACTTTCCGTTAGCCTCTTTATCCGCTACTCCTCTATGATTGATGCGCACATGCTCTCTGCGTACAGGCTGAAGATGCTCAAAGCCACTCCCTTTCCCCTCTAGTTGCTCATCTACCTCTATTAAATCCACAGCAGAGAGTCCATCTGCTATTTTTTTCCCATTGAGGAGCAAATGAGCCGACGATAAAATAAGGCGACTTCCTTGGCCTCCATCTTTCCTCTCCTCTTGATAACCGAAGATAGATTTTAAACCTTCACTTTCTTTTTGCGCTCCATCCTTCTCCCAAAAGAGATGACGCAGCACCCCAGTCAAACTTGTAGCTGGAATATAATAAAAGCCAAAGGCATCTTTCAATAAGCTATTGCTGACAGTCAGGGCTTTTTCCCCGCTGCCTATTTGTATAGGACTTTGCGCTTCTATTACACAAAAAGCCTGATATCTATAGTTCTTTTTCTGATTACTCATAATTCGGTTTATTTTCTGGGAGAGTACTCCCATTAGGGTATAAAATAAGGCTAAACGCTGCTGGCCTAGCGATGTGCAGCAGTGGCCGAAGGCCAGACCAAGCAAAAAACTTGTTTTTTTGCGCAGGGCCGAGCGAACAGCGAGCTGCGAAACGTAGCGCCTGCCGCAGGCAGGAGGCCCCAATACAAAAACTACTTGCGTTTTGCTGCCTCATTACTAAGCTGTATAATAAAGAAGCGACTATATTTCTGCTCTAAGCCTTTTACTAAGTTTCGCTTCCATGTATTTTTACGGCTAGCGGTATTCAAAAACCCTATGTCTTTGTTAAAGAGCAAGTCTTTTAGGTTATCCTCATCCTCAATGTTAATTGCAAAGTTGTGCAACTGCCCCCACTGGCTAGAAGATAAGTTAACCATCTCCCCCTGATATGCTTTCATAAAAGTAATCACCTCTTTAGCCGTGCTGTTTTCCTCCGTTCTTTGCTTAATGCGCTTCAGGTATTTTTGAATCTGCTGCTCTTTGCTATTGAGTGGAATAGCTTTCTTGCTTTCACCTTCCGTCTTGGAGCTATCGGCTTTTTCTGGCTTATCTTCCCTTGGCTTCTCGTATCGCTTGTAGTCCTCAGAAATAGCAGGTACTTCTTTATCAAAAACCTTATCCTGGAAAATGATTTCCCCAAAGCCTTCATTCTGGAAAAGACCGACCGTCTGTTTTCGCTTTAGCTTTACCTCTTTGGTTGCCTTGATAAAAAAGACAGATCCCTTTTCAATGATCCAACGATCAGCATCTCTAGCCTTTCGGTGGCCATTCCAGCTAGTATATAAGCGGTGGCGAATCTGTGTTTTGGACCAGCAGATTTCCATTCCAGTTAAGTTTTCATCTAATTTCTCTGCCTTAGGACTAAGCGTGAATTCCCCACTATCATCCAGAAAACAAAGGTTACTTGCTGCATATACCTTGATCCACTCATCCTTACCTACTGTAACAGATTCATGCACAACATTTTCTACATCTAACTCCTTATTATGAGTAATACAAACCCGACCATACTCAGCAGTAGTAGATTTTCCTATACTGGCTTTTCCTACTAGGCTTTCAACAATCAATTTTTTTAGCTTCTCCGATTCAGCCGCCGCCCCCTTTAGGGTAACATAAAAGGACCAGACACTGCCCTTAGGCAAAGAGAAATACCCAAACATCTGCTCATCCTTAGGCCGTCTTTTATTTCTATCATAGGCAGATTTCACAGAAAAGCGGGCATCACTGTATAAACTGTCTTCTTTATAAATTGTACCCTCTTCTTCAATAAAATACCCCTTACGCATCTGCCGCGTTTGGACATCATTTTCTCTAAGGGTTTTATAATGACATTTATCTAATAAATGATTAAGGTAAATCCCTTTATCCTCATCATTTTTATCTGTAAAAAAGTCTAAGGGCATCTTTAGACTTCGCTTTCCTTTTACTATTGGATGTGCGTCGCTAAAGCAGACCGAATTGCTATGAAATACAGTATCTACAGCAATACCTTCAACTGTTTTAGCTGCTCCATACTTTTTCTTGGCTAGTATTCCCAAAAACTTATTGCCAGGAATATAATCTAAATGCTCCGAGGCAGAAGAAGAGGTAGCCGCACTAGCATTCAGTACGATATCAGAGCAGAGCTCACATTTAAAATGAAGTTTTATCATAATATTTTGGGCTTTTATTTAGTAAAAGAGAACTGTACACGACCGAGCCCCCGATGACGGCTAAGGCCCATTTGCTTAATCATTTTGCTACAGCACTCTAGCTTGTCTTTATGCTTGGCCAATATTTCCCCTTCTATCTCCCCCTCTAGAACCATAGGTGCACAAACCTCTAGCTTTCTTAGGCTATGTTCCTTGGCAACGCCTGTCTCATAACTGATTGCAGTAGCAGTAATACTGCGATATAGCCCTTCTTTTAGCGAAGGCTCTTGCTCAAAAAGCTCTTGTAGATTACTACTCAAAGTCGCCGAAGAAAAGAAACACTGCCCAGCAGCACCTTCATGTCCTCCTGCTTCTACTCGCTCGCCAAAGACCTCTTTAATAAAGAATTGCCATGCTGCATGCTCGGCGCTGTTCTCTTCTTTGAGTTCCACTAATTGCTCTGCAGCATCTCGAAACATTCCCTTTAAGGTTTTGCCCGGGATATAAGGCAAGTCATTATCATCCTTTAATACTGCTGCATTAACATCTCCTGCAATAGATAAACCACTGCCTATATGCCAATCAGAGAAAAACTCTATTTGATACTTTATGTTTTCCATGTCTATTTTGTGATTTATGCGGGTTCTTCTTGAGTAAATTTAGAGAATGAGTGTAGACTCAATAAATCGTGTAGCTGCTGACAATTTTTAACTATTTCGCCAGCCACATCATCGCTTCCCTGAAGGTTTATGCCTAAACCTTTTAGCTCCTCGGGATAGAAAGTAGCAATACGCTCCAACTCAAACTGAATTTCTCCTGGCTTATGCGTATAAAGCATAGATAATACTCTACGCAAGCGGCTAGCTAGACTGCCTTTGCTCAAGATCTCCAGACGATTATTCAATTCGGCTACCGTAGCCTGTTGTACAACAGCTTCCGAGCCCATTAAAGGCTTTTCTGCTAAGAAATAAGGGTTGAGACTTAGAGCACCTCTATCGTTCAGAATTTTCTCAACGTCTTTATTATCATCGGGCTCTTTCTTTAAAAGCTTATAGATAGGAGGTAAAAGCTCTTTCTTTAAATAGTCGCCATAGCCCTTAGCATAAGAAGACTCTAACTTATAGAAGGATAAACTAGCAGGAGTTAGAATAGTCTCTTTATTCTCCTTCCCTCTGCTTTCTTCTGACTTAGCCCTAGCTTGCTTAGCTACCTTCTTGGTATAACTACAAAGACTTTCTGCTAAATCTGCACTATAATGAAAAGGAAACTTCTCCGTCACATAGGCTATTCCTGCACAAGCCGTAAGGCCGTTTTTAACGTACTCATAGCCCTTTGTTCCTTTGAAAACATCTTCTAATTCACTTTTTGTCTCCTGCTGAAAATGTTTTAAGAAAGCAGCAGTAAAATCTAATGCCATTTCTGCAGGCACCATAATGCTTAAATCGTCACCACCAATCACTATCGGGCGAATACCTAAGACGGGAACAGAAAGCTTGTCTTCATAGTATTTTTCAAACTTATCTTTATCGCTAAAAACAGCTGCAAGTCCAGTACGAACAGCATTGATAGTAGCTTTGTCTAAGGCCTTTGAAAACTTAATCTGCTTATCTATAAATGCTTGCCCTTTAACC
The DNA here is from genome assembly GCF_028464065.1 of Saprospira sp. CCB-QB6. NCBI lineage: Bacteria > Pseudomonadati > Bacteroidota > Saprospiria > Saprospirales > Saprospiraceae > Saprospira > Saprospira sp. CCB-QB6. The sequence goes on from NZ_CP116808.1 coordinate 421,729, forward strand.
CCCTTAAATAACTTGGGAATAATCCGCCCCAAATCATTGCCATCTGCATGAATCATAGCTAACCAGCTATGTCCATCCTCAGAACAAAGGTCGCTAAGTTCCTTGGCAAAATGACAGACTTTATCTTTCTTCTTGATGCCTAAGCTTCTTTCTAATAGAGAGTCCTCACTATCACTAATTTCCATTAGTTTTTTGTAGCGACCTGTATTTAGCTCTCCTCTCTCTAAATCCCCTACTAACTTTTTACGCCGATTAGCATGCTCCGTTTTCTTCTCTTCAGGAACATACTCCTTAGGAAACTCTCCCAAAGCTGGCCGCCCAGTCTCTGGCACCCGAGCCGTAATCATCCAAGAGAGGGTATTGGGCCGCATGGGGCGGTTACGCTCTGCCTTCAATCGGTTTTCTAAGTCATGAATGACTTTTTCATTGATTTCCTCTCTATCAATAGACAAAGCCGTCTGACTAATAGTGATGCCAGGCGCTTTTTCTGCAATGTGATAGGGGAATTCTCTAAAGACTTTCTCACAATCTTCCTTGCTGTCAAAAATATACTTGATATTTCCTGCGGCAGCAATCAGGAAGTTCTCCTCAGAGGGTTTGCTGACACCAACAGACTTCAAAAATTCAATAAACTCTCCTTTATCAGAGACCTTGGCCACTAACTCACTGGCTCCAGCGATCTCTTTTAGCTTGTTGGTCTCAAAAATGAAGGATTGTATGCCCTGTACTGCGGCAGCATATAAATATGCAGTTTTATTGTCCATAGTTTGTGTTTAACCCCTAACCAAACAACATCACTCTCCCCTTAGGGTATACATTTGCTCAGGTTATAGGTAGGTTTACGGTATAATTACTTCCTTAAGGTAAGGAAAAAAGATAATCTTGTCCAGCTGCTTACACTTACTTTAAGTAAAAAAAGGCATAAAGAGTACTTTTCCTTTCTTCTCTATTCCATGCTGTTTGCATAGGACTAAAAAGGAAAGTATTTGTCTATAATTTGATGAGAAATTGCTGCACATCTAGATGAGTTATTGCGTTATGGGGCTTTCTCATTACTTTCTATCCAAAAGTGAAGAGCAAAAACTTATACTATGCCTTCCTATTTTTCTAGGGTATAAAACAATTGGCCCCTTCTCTCCTATTCGCTCAGCTTGGCACAACTTTGGAAAAATCTTTTGCCCAAGAGGCCAAGCTCCCAACAAAAAAAAATACCTTGGTCACTCTCTCTTTTTTTTAAAAATATCGCTTATGTATTATCCGCTTTTGTTTTTGCTGGCCCTGCCCAGCCTAATCTTCGCCCAAACAGATTATCCCCAAAAAGAAATTGAACTCTCTGAACTGGCTATGCGGATACACCAAGAAACCGATAGCTTTAACCGCTTGCTGCTGGCCCAAAGCCTGAAAAATGAACTGCAAACTACCCTAGAAGATACCCAAAGCTATAGCTACCCCTTTGCCGACCTTAAAGGGATTTCTGTCCTAAATGCCCCCAACCAAAGCTTTCGCATCTTTAGCTGGGAACTCTATGTAGATAAAGACCACTACACCCAATTTGGCTTTATCCAAAAAGCAGATGGACAACTGTTTTTCCTAGAAGATAAGTCCGATGAAATGAGAAGCCCCCAATTTGGCCGCCTTTCTGCCAGTAATTGGTACGGCGCCCTCTACTATAACCTACACCCCTTCGAGTCCAACGGAAAAGAATATTATCTGCTCTTTGGCCGAGACTCTTACTCTTTCTTTGACCGTAGAAAGGTGCTCGACATCCTCTATTTTGACCGAAAAGGAGCCCCTAAATTTGGACACAATATTATTGATATTAAAGATGGCCGAGGCATGAAGCGCACTGTTAACCGCCATATTGTCCAATACTCCGCCGCAGTATCCGCTGTACTCAATTATAATGCAGACCAACAAAAAGTGATCTTCGATCACCTGATTTATGGCCGAGCCGTCCCCGGCGCACCCGCCTCTAATGTGCCCGACGGAAGCTACTGCGGTCTAGAACTCAAAAAAGGCCGCTGGGTATACATTGATAAGGTCTTTAAAGATGACCCCAATAATGTACTGGTCAATGACCAAAGCCCAATAGAGATTATGAAGCGAACACCCAAAAAGAAAAGAGAGAATAATCTCCAAAAGATGTTCGGCAACCGCAAACCCTAAGCAAAAAAAGAGCGCTTATCCTTAATCGGATAAGCGCTCTTTCAGTATATAGCCCCCCGCCAAAAGCTAGTCTGGCCCAGCGCTGCGCAGCGGTGGCCGTAGGCCAGACCTAGGGCGAAACAAAGTGGAGCCCGCAGGGCCGAGCAGACCTGCGAGCCGCGCAGCATAGCGGCGGCCGACCTAGGCGATAGCCTAGCCGGCCGCGGGCCCCAAATCATCCATATCAATCACTAGCTATTCTGGAGCAGGAAGCACCCAATCCCAGTTTTTCCAACCATTCTCCGCCTCCAAAAGGTTGTAGTTGGGGTCAATCAGCCGAGCAGATGGCCGCCCATTCCAAGACACCCAACTCTCCGCATAGATGGCCCGATACTGATGCCGCCGCCCCAAATCTTTAGCATAGGCCAAAATCATGTCTGGCTGAAAACGCATCTGCTGCAACTGCCAAGGCAGTAAATGATCCTCTGGATAGAGCAGTTTTTGCCGCCCTTTTTTATCAATTACCCGATAATGCAACTGCCCCACTTTCTCGACCAACATGACCCGCCAACTAAAGCGAAATCCCTGCTCCTGCCAACAAACTGGCCCCTCATAAAGCAAAAAACGCCAAGGGAATAGCAATTGCCAAATAAAGAAAACTCCCCAAATACCCGCCTGCAATTTGGGCCAATAGAGGCGATAAGGCTGCTCCAAATGATCCTGTGGCAAATAGATGAACCGAAGCCGCCCCAACTCCTCTGCCGAGAAGAAAACTAGGGCTACCCCCATCATCACATAGGGAAAAAGCCCAATGGAAAAGAGCAAAGCCGTCATCGCATGAAAGAGGATGACAAATAAATAGGCCCATGCACGCGTTTTGCGGAAACTTAAACCAAAAGGCACCAGCAAATCATAAAAAAAGCCCGCCCAAGACATCAAGAAGGCCGTGGGGCCCCAAGCCAATAAGGGACCCAAGACAGGATAGGAGGATCGAGCCGACAACCAAATGCTTAGGGGCTGCGCCCGAAACCACCAGTCCGGCTCTAACTTGGCTAAGGCCGCATAGACATATAACAAGGCGATCAATCCCCTAGGCAAGAGAAAATAATAGTTGGGCAAATGCCGCCGCCTCAAGCTTGGCCGAAAAAAAGCATCTACAGAAGCATTGCAATGCAGGGGCACAAAACAAAGCAGAAAGGCCAATAAGGACACAAAGTAGTAATGGTTCAAATAAAGGCATTTCTCCCAAAGCTCAAAGTAGGTAAAGAGCAAAAAATAGAGCGCCATGCTCCAGCGATAAAAGGCCCCCAACAAAACCCCCAAAGCAGCCAAAAGCATCAGGCTATACAGGAGATAGCAAAGCTGCGGATCCGCCAAAGGCAGCCAGTCCCAGCCCCAAAAACGAAAGTGATAGTCGGGACTCAGATAGAAGTCTTCAATCCAACCCTTGGCCCAAAAGCGAATGCCCGACCAAAGAAAAAGACTGCCCAATAAAATGCGAAAAAGCAGAAGGGGAAGAACTTCCCGCTCCTGCTTTAGGTATGCTTTAATCGCCGTCATTGTCGCTAGGTAAGACCGTGATGCCAAAAACAGCCGCCATATCATTGGATAAGGCTAGGTAAATTTCTCGACTCAAATCATAGAGCTCCTCAACCTGATCGGGTTGGTTTTGCAAAGCCCCTTGCAAATCCTCCCCTAGGCTTTCGCAAAGGCTGATAGCTGCCTGCAAATTGGCCGCAAATTGCGTAGGGACCTCATTGCTAGTTTCCGATTCCCAATAGGCCTGCAAACTAGGCGTTCCCAACAAAAGGGCATTTTCCAAACCCTCAAAATTGGCCTTTAATAAGCCTAGGCTGAAATGTGCATCGGGATGTTCTACAGTTTCAGGCATAAAAATGCCATCATTCTCCTTGCCCAAAGGCTTTCCAAGCTTCTTGCGGCTAATCTCCTGAGCCAAGTTAATCATGCTATTGCTTAGCTCGCTAATCGCAGAGCCCAAATCATAACCTTCAGCTGCGGCAAAGCGCTCGCCCTCCCCCTGATTTTCCCAAATATCTTGGGGCTTTTGCATCTCTAGGGCCAAAGTTTGAACCGCCAAACGCAGGTATTCCGCCCGACGAGCAGAAAAAGGCAATTGCTGGCTGCTATCCGCAAACAATAGGTATTCTATGGCCGAAAGACTTTTGGCATAACTACTCTGTTGCTGCATATAAAGGCTGTCCAAGGTTCGGCTCGTATCCGAAATGCTGGTTTCAATTGAATTACTATTGACTGGACTTCTAGCAATGGCCCAGTGAATATATTGGCTTTTCATCTCGCCAAAAACAAAGGGTTCTGCAGCTCCCCAAGCCCTTGCGGCCGAGCGCCAAGCAGCACGGGCATCTGCCAAACTAGTATTGCTGGGCTGCGCCAAAAACAAATTAACCTTAGTGGCTAAGTTGGGCCCCTGGGCCGCTACTTCTTGCCAAGCAGGGGCAATAACTTCCGTTTGCCAAGCCTGCAAAAGGGCATTTTTATCAAAACTATCCTGCTTGCTACAAGCAAAAAGGAAACAAAGGCTAATAATCGCCAAAAGAGAAGCTAATCGTTTCATACTATATATATGTAGTTTTATTTTTTGGGCCTCCGCTGCGCTACGCTTGCGGCGCTACGTTTCGGGGCTCGCTATTCGCTCGGCCCTTCGCCAGCAAGCTGGCTCGGTCTGGCCCTCTGGGCCACCCCTTCACATCGCTAGGCCTGCGGCGGCTTCGCCGCCTGCAAGACGCAGAAAGCCATGACTGCTTAAAGTGAATTCAAAAAGGCGAGCAGTTGGCTGCGCTCTTCTGCCGTTAGGGCCATAAAGGCATTTTTAGCCTGTTCGGCCTCTCCCCCATGCCAAAGAATGGCTTCTTCGATATTGCGGGCTCGGCCATCATGCAAAAGCTCTGAATGCTCATTAACGGTTGAAATGAGACCAAGGCCCCAAAGGGGTTGCGTTCGCCACTCTTGCCCATCGGCTAGATAGTCAGGGCGGTTATCGGCTAGACCTTCTCCCATATCATGCAAAAGAAAGTCGCTATATGGATAGATCTTTTGATTGGACAAGGGAGCCAATACATGTTCTCCTGTCTCAAAGCTTGGACGATGGCAATCAGCACAGCCCGTTTCTAGGAAAAGTTTTTTGCCTTTAAGGACCGTCTGATCATCCCAATCTCTACGAGCGGGTACAGCCAAAGCCTGCAAATAAAGTTCTACTCTATCTAGGGTCTGATCGTCTAGTTCGTAGCCTTGGGTATTGTTCCCATTAGGTGCTTGCTCGCAATCGGTTTGACCTGGACTACAATTTTGATCGGGAAAAAGGGAAGAACTAATCCCCATATCCCCTTGAAAAGCAGCTGTAATCTGTTCAACTAGAGTTGCTGCATTGGCTTTCCAGCCATAACGGCCTAGCAGTTGTCCGTTAGCGTTTGGGATCCAGTTAGCCCGTCCAGACACTCCATTTCCATCCATATCCTGAGGATCTTCTAGGGCCAGAATATGCTGTTCGGGAATAGCTTCAATCAGCCCCATCCCAACCAATTGGTTGGCCACCCTTGGCGATATTTCTACATCTGCAGCTAAAGGACCATAGCCTAAATCTTGTACGCCATAGGTAGGCTTGCGCAACTCATAGCTACTGCCGTCAGGATATTGCCCTTGAATATAGTCGTAACTAATCGATATTTTTCCCTCTACAGCAACATTGTTAATCGCTTGGTCCTGTAGCTGCCCGCCATAATGTGGTTCGGGCCAGTTTGCAGCTCCTGCCAGAGCACCAGGTACAGATAAACGAAGCAATAGGCCATGTCCTACCTCTCCACTAAAAGCAGGAGAGCGCCCCCGCCCATCTTTGAAATGACAAGAGGAGCAGGCTACAGCATTAAATAAGGGGCCCAGCCCATCACGGGCTGTGGTAGAAGAGGGCGAAGATACCCAAGATTGATTAAAGAAGGAGTTGCCCGTAAAAAAGGCCAATTCATCCATAGAGGATAAGCCTGAGGTTTGAAAACCAAAGGCATTGCGAGAACTATTGAAGACGGTGGCCGCCCCACCGCTGTATTCTTCGCCAGCCTCTGCTTTTAGGCTCCCCTCTTCCTTCTTACAAGCGGTAAAAAAGAGAAGAGATAAGAGGATTAAGGATAGTGATTGTTTCATATAAGATTGACTAAGGTTGTTCTGCCGCAAAAATAACGAATTCAGCTTAGTAAACTAGACTAATTCTTAATAAAGAACTAAAACTTTTAAGCTGATGGGCTTGATTCAGCACCTTAGGCGAAAAAACAGCCCTTCAAAATAAAGCTAATTGACTATTAGCTAGACAAATAGCGAAGCAAAGTAATTGCATTAGAGTATTGGCTGGAAAAATATAGGTCTAAAACAACTGCATCAGAGCATTCGCTAGAAAAATAATGCTCTGGGAAAACTCTTCTCTGCATTTCCTGGAAAAATATAGGTCCAAAACAACTGCATCAGAGCATTCGCTAGAAAAATAATGCTCTGGGAAAACTCTTCTCTGCATTTCCTGGAAAAATATAGGTCTAAAACAACTGTATCAGAGCATTCGCTAGAAAAATAATGCTCTGGGAAAACTCTTCTCTGCATTTCCTAGAAAAATATAGGTCCAAAACAACTGCATCAGAGCATTCGCTAGAAAAATAATGCTCTGGGAAAACTCTTCTCTGCATTCCTTAGAAAAATATGGCTGGATACCTCCCCTCTTCTCTCTTTATCTTCCAGAAACAGACTATAAAAGCAGTCCCTTAAAACTAGGGATGCAAAAGCTCCAGCTAAATAGTTTTATTTCAGAGGGGAGAAGATCCGACCCAAGTCCCTGTTTAAGTGAAAAAAAGGCTTCGTTTTATCAGCAAAACACATATTCAGTACATTATTTAGTTAAATAAGTTATATTTATTTATAAAACATTTGATTTTACGAAAGTTTATCTCTAAGTTTATAACGTTACCATGATTTACTAATATTCAAACTCATTAACTATGAATGATTTGGTTCGTTGGTCCAAACTGATCAACTTCTTTATTTCGGTTACAGAGGGTTCACATCGTAAGATGTATCTGTTGGCTGCCGATCATCTTCGCAAGCTGCAAGAGATGGCTGTTCATGATCCTTTTTTGCAAGACTTACTTACTTTCTTATTGCCTTTCTTTGATAGTTTTATTGCCCAGTATCGCAAGACGAATCAGGATCGTATTCTATTAGCAGAAAAAACGGCTGATTTTAAGGATATGCTAGATAATCTATCGGCTGACACTATTCGTCAGTGGGACATTCAGATTCAGATGGTCTACGATATGAGAAGCAATATCTACAGACGGATGTTGCCAGAGGGCCGCAAGCCTTTTCAGGCAGGTTCTTATGAAATGCGGATAGAGACTGTCCTCAGTTTAGCAGAGCGCCTAAGCATGGATCCTCAGCTCAGTACATTGGGCCAAGATGTAGAAGCTTATGGTTTGCAGCTACAGGATTTGCGTACACAGCAGCAGCGGTTAAAGGTCTATCGTTCGGCTAATTCTATTGCGTTAGAGGAGCAGCGGTTGAACTTGGCCAAGGGCTTATATGCGGTCTTTTCTCGTTTGAAAGGCCACTACTATGAGGAATTGTATGAGGTAGAGAAATTTTACAGCCTGCATTACTTCCGAACAGCCACAGAGGATAGTGATTTAGCGGAGGAGGATATCAATAATTTTGAGATTAGTTTGGAGGCCAACAGTCGTTCTGGGCAGTTAGAGGACCTACTAGAGGGTGGCGAGACGATTCGCATTACTCATTTGGAGGGTGGACAGCTCAAGTATTATACGGTAGTCAATGCAGTAGATACGCCTTTGGAAGAGTACAGCCTTAGCCCTTTGCAATCCGTAAGTATGATGGTGCCTGATGGGCATCGGTTGTTGGTGGTGAATAATGTCCATAGCATTCCCGCCAAGCTTCAGATTGAGGTACTATAGCCTGATCCAATGCTTATAGGCTATTTCTTTAGTGAAATAGCAATAAATGGACAGAAAAACAGGAGCTAGCCCCACTAAGGAGCTACTCCTGTTTTGTTTTATAGTGTTCTGATATACCTCTACTGAATTTTGCATTTATTTTTCATGCTTAGAGGCTTGGCCAAGAGAGTAGATAAGGGCTAAGGGTATCTTCCTACAAATAAAAAAACCAGTCTGCAGAAGCAAACTGGTTTTGGGTTAATGTATTTTATCTTGGCAGAGATAAAACAGGTTCAAATCGCAGGAAGAGGATTAGGCAAAGGCCTCATTCCATACGGCTTGGTTGTGGAGGCGTCCAATTTCTTGGCGGCCCCATTTATTGAGTTGTTCAATTTTTTCATCATAGCCAAAGCTTGCCCAGCCACCGAGCAACCAACCTAGTCCGCGGGCAACTTTTCCTCCTGCACCCTTATTCCATTCCTTAACGCCAGCTTCTTTCATAATCTCGAAGCGTTCTAGGGCGTCTACTACATTGTCTACAATAACAGTATCCGTCTTTTTAGACAACCAGTTCGCGTATTGGGCACGGCTAAGGAGCCAGTAAGCGGCCTTTTCGTTGATTCTTGTTTCTTGGGTATTAACGTACTTGCTCATAATTTCGGCACGTAGTCGTTTCCATTGGTCAGCACCACTAGCAATGGCCCCTTTAGCATCTTCTAGCTGATCGGCTCTTTGTTTATAGAGGTTAGTATAGACGATATCTAGTTGCTCTTGGATTTTGGTAAGGAGCACTTTCATCTCTTCATATTTGCTAGTGACCCCTCGGTTATAGAGTCCTTCTAAGTCAATCAAACCAGCATTTTGGGCTTGAGCCATAGTAGACAAGTCTGAACCGCCAGGTAGGGCAAGAGAAAGGAAGCCTCCAATTTGTCCTAGGGTTCCTCCAGATTCACCTGCAGCGCCTAGTAACATTTTAGCGATATCACCAAAACCATTCACACTACCGCTAAGGAGTGCGGTTACTCCTGCTGCAACGGCTGGATTAACGGGAGTAAGGGCCAAGCCAATAGAAGTAACGACTACTTTACGCACAGACTCTAGTAATTTCATCAAGTCTTTTTGTTTCTTCATAACCGACTCATAATCGGATTTGGCTTTGAGGTAGACTTCTGCAGAGGCGCCTCCTGCGGCTAGGGTTTGACGGTAGGCCCCATCTACTTGAGAGCCAAGGGTAAGAATATCTTGGTTCAATCGGGTAAGCACAGCTCCTAGCGTATTGACCAAAGGTCCGTCGAATCCACCAGAGAATTCGCCGATAATAGCGGCTTCTTGCTCATCTGTGAGTGTTGCTGCATTGGGGAAATCAATAACAATTTTATCCTCATTGAATTCCATCATAGAATCTTGTACCTCGTATTTGGTCAAGGCAAAAGTGAGGACATTATCTACGGCACCGAGGATATCTTTAACCTCATCAGTCATTTCTCCGTTGGCACGGCCTCCTGTAAGAACATTAGCCAACCAAGATTCGGCTTGGCCTTGTAATTCTTTAGCTTTAGCTAAGAGGCGGTTATCTACTTCTGTACCTTCTAGGATATCATCTGTATTTCCGAGGCCAAGGTAAGCTGCTTTGATCTTCTCATAGACAGAGAGATAATCTCCTTCTTTAATATCTTCAATAAAGCCTGCCACTTCTTTAAGGAAGTTGCCTCCGACTTCGATCCATTGTTTGACCATAGTGATCTTATCTTGGATCTCGGCCCCAACTTCTACGGCTTTGGCTAGCCATTTTTCGGCTTCTGTGCGGAAAATATTGATTTTACCAATGAGTTCGTTATCTACATTAGTATTAGAAATAAGATCTCCACCTCCAGTGATATCATCCCAAGCGGCGGCTAGGCGATCATACCAATCGGGCAGGTTATTTCCATCGGCATCACCAACAGCTAGGCCGATCAGGTCAGAGGCTTTATCGAGTAGGCCTTCAGAAGACTGGATCCATTCGCCAGCAGCGGCCACCTTATCGCTAAAGTCGCCATTTTTCATGGCAGAGGCAGCGGCCATAAAGCGTTTAGCTTCATTGACGAAGCCTGATACTTGGCCAGCAACTTCGGCAGTGAATTCTTCTTGGCCATCCAATACTCTTTTGATTTGGCCTTGGGCCCATTCTTTGGCGAGTTGGATATATTTTCCAACGACATCTTCGCCATTGGCCATATCTGTAGCGATTTGCATAGCCATCTTGATCCAATCTTGTACTTCTCCTAGATGTTCGCCTGCGGGAAGTTTAGCGATTAGAGAATTGGCAATACGGGCAAATTCGTCAGCTTTTTGTTTGTACTCTTGAACTTTGGCCAAGAGTTTATCATCTATATCGGTCCCTGCAAAGATATCGTTAGCGCCATCTAGCTCGCTCCAAAGGGTAGAGAGTTGGTCATAAACGGCATTGAAATCTTTATTTTTGAGGGCATCGACAAATTCTTTTCCTTTTTCGGCTAGAGAGAAGAGCTTTTGGATATTGTAGATCCAAGTTTTAACTAGGTCGATCTTTTCTTGTACTGCAGGGTTAATCTCGGCAGTGGCCTTGGCCAGCCATTCTTCGGCTTTGGCTTTAAAGTCATTGATTTTAGCGATGACCGCATCGTCGATATCCGTACCAGGGATAATATCTGTAACGGCTAGTTTGTCCCATTCGCGGGCCAAGAGATCGTACCAGTCGGGTAGACTATTATTATCTGCATCGGCGAAGAGGTTATCAACAATATCACTAGCCTTATCGAGTAAGTTATGTGTGCTACCGAGCCATTCTTCGGCTCTTGCCACTTTCTCATCTAGAGAAGCATCGCCTAGGGCTTTAGCTTTATCGACAAAATCTTGGGCGAGTTTTTTAAAGTCTAGAGCTTCTGCAACTACAGCGTTACTGAGGTCTCCTACGACTTGGGTACCACTAACCACAGAAGAGATGCCGCCTTCCATCCAGCTTACGGCTAGGTCTCTCCATTGAGCTAGGTATTCATCTAGGGCTTCTACTTTTTCGATCACGGATTTGGCTAGATCGATCCAGCCCTGTACTTTTTCTACTTTGTCGCCAAGTTCGCCTCCAGTAAATAGGGAAGCGATGCGGAGCCAGCCTTCTGCTTGTCCGATATACTCTTGGGCTGTAGCCAAGATGCCTTTATCTAAGCCAGTTTTCGTAGAAAGGATTTTATCAATGCCAGTGTCTAGCCAAGAGACGGCCAAGTCTTTCCAGCCATTGAGCGTAGCTTCTAGATCGGCATTACCTTTAGCTTGATTGGCGATATCGGCCTCCGTTTCTTCTTCAATTTCTTCAGCGGCAGCTTTTTGGGCGGTCCGTTCGTCGCTTTTGGCTTCACGGGCTTCGCTAGCGCCTTCGGGCATAGGGATGGTCCCTTGCTCTTCTAGGCCAGGCTCATCTTGATCAGCTTTGGCCAAAGCGGCCTGTGTCTGATGCAAAGTGGCCAATACTTGGCTATGTTGGGCTGCAGTGTTGGGGTCTGTAGAAAGCCCAAACTGATAATAGTTAGAGAGCCATTCGTTGGCTTTCTTTTGCAGCAATTCTAAAGTTTCTTTTTGTTGCTTGCTGATGGCCATAATATGTATATGTTAGATAGGTATTTTGCCTTGCGGCGGGCAGATTTTTTCTTGAACTACCGAAAGTTAAGGACTTTATAGCCGTTTTTCAAAGCTTGTTGGGAAAAGAAAAAAACCTTTTTGATATTCTGATTTTCTATTGTTTATTCAGTTTTTTTCAATTATTTTGGTCAGTTTTTGCCCAGACAGCCCGAAGGGATTCCTTAAGGAATCCCGTAGAGGGGTGGGTGGGCGGGTAAATTACTATATATGAGGAGCTTAGCGACGAATGCCATTTTTTCGGTGGATGGGTTTGGCTGAGGGATGGACAGCAGGGCCGCCAAAGGCGGCAGACCAAGGTGCTGAAAGCGCCGCAGGGCCGAGCGAATAGCGAGCTGCGAAACAGCCCGACCCGAGCGAAGCGAGGGGCAGCCCCAAAAAAAATAGCAGCAGTTCTCTGGAAGAAAACTGCTGCTAAATAATATAAGCTAGGTTCTATTTATTTAGGCTCAAAACCTAAAACGATATTGAACGAACCGTAATCAAACATAGAAGAGCCTGCCGGCAGGTCTTTATCGAAACCGATACCGTAATCGAATCCAAGCGTACCAAACATAGGTAAGAAAACGCGGAGACCAGCTCCTACAGAGCGTTTGAGCATAAATGGATTGTATTCACGGAAGCTAGACCAAGCATTTCCACCTTGTACAAAGCCCAGAACATAAATTGTTGCATTGGGGTTAGGAGAAAGCAGGTAGCGCAATTCGGCCGTAAATTTATTGTAGACGGCTGCTCCTGTTTCATTGGCGGCAGAAACATCTTCAACGGGATCGCTATATCCACGGAGAGAGACAATGTCTTTACCTTGAAGGCCGACGAAGTTAGAAATACCATCACCACCTAGTTCATAGCGACCAAAGGGAGACAAGCCCACATCTTTGTTATAGCTACCTAGGAAGCCTAATTTAGCCTCGGTTTTAATGACTAAGTTTTTAGCAATTTTGGTATACCAAGCACTTTCAAAATCCCATTTATGATATTCTACCCAACGGAAACGGTCGGTATCTGGTAGTTCTGTATCCGTGTAATCCCAGCCATTGACCAAAGAGTAAGGGAAGGTCAGCTTCATAGAGAGCGAGATGGTCGAACCTGATTCGGGGAAGAGTGGATTATTTACAGAGTTCCGTGAAAGGGTTTGACGGATGGATAAGTCATTGAAAATCCCTGTAGGGATGGTAAAGTCATAGCGGCGGAGGAGGTTCATATTTTGGTATTCCAAAGCGATTTGGTAACCAAAATAGTCATCGGGCCAGCGTAGACGAGTACCAAGACCTACCGTAACCCCTGTAATTAATAGCTGTTGAAAACTGCTACTTTCTGGTGTTTGTCCATTGTTGTATCTAGAGTGGTAAGCGCTAACAGAAAGGGCGTTGCGCTTTTTGCCGCCCAACCAAGGCTCTGTAAAAGAGAAGTTATAGGATTGGAAATAGCGACCATTGGTTTGCACGCGCAAGCTAAGGCGTTGTCCATCTCCTTGAGGTAAGGGGTTCCAGGCTTCAGCCTTAAAGAGATTGCGTAAAGAAAAGTTATTGAAGGTCACCCCAAGCGTACCAATCAATCCGTTGCTATATCCTCCCCAACCAGCAGAAAGCTCCAATTGGTCAGAAGGGCGTTCTTCTACGGTGTACTCAATATCTACAGTTCCGCGCTGAGGATTTACGGGAGTATTGATGCCCATCGCCTCAGGATTAAAATAGTTAAGGGCCATCAATTCGCGTTGAGAACGCATAATATCTGAGCGACTAAACTTAGCCCCAGGCAAGGTGCGCAATTCTCTTCGAATAACATGCTCGTGAGTGCGGTCATTCCCTTTGATGATTACTCGGTCAATGGTAGCGATCGGCCCTTCTTGAATGCGGATTTCGATATCTACGGTATCGTTCTTCACACCTTTTTCTACTGGATTAGCTTGGAAAAACAAGTAGCCATTATCCATATAAAGCGTGCTCAAATCGCGGCCGTTGCGGTCAAAGCTAATTCGGCTCTGCAAGAGTTCTTCATTATAAACCTCCCCTTTGCGAATGCCTAGAATGCGGCCCAAAACCTCATCTGAATAAGAACTATTCCCTCTAAACTTAATATCGCCAAAGTAGTAAGTTGTCCCTTCATCAATATGTATATCGATTTGGATAGACTTTTTTACTTTACCATTTTTCTTGGGTGTTTCTACGATATAGACTGAATCGCGGAGAATTTTTGCATCTCGCAAACCAATCTTATTATAATAAGCCATAACGTTCTCTTTGTCGGCCTTATAATCGTACTCAATATATTTTGAAGGCTTGAAAATCCCCATAATTGGGCGCTTTCTTTTGGTATCCTTTAGCAGACGGCGCAACTTGGCATCCGATACCTTTTCATTGCCCACGAAGTTAATATCTTGGATGCGAATCCGCTTGCCACGATCTACATTAAAGACCCAACGAATACTATTTTTCAACACAATATCTTCCTCTTCTTCTACAGAGACAGTCGCATCGGGATAACCTTTAGTTGCCAAAAAATCTTTGATTTCTCGCACGGCACTCCGCTTCATGCTCTTAGTCGCTGCACGCCCTTTGAGCAAATAGCGATTGAGCAATTCATTCAAATCATCTTGCCAGCCTTTGCGCACCCCACGGTAAGCATGACGGGCAAAACGAGGGTACTCTTTGACTACAACTTTAAGGAAAACAGCTTCCCCCAAACGACGCTCAAGCAAAATCTGCACATCGACAAAAAGACCCTGCGTCCAAAGTTTACGAATAGATTTACCAATGTCATCCCCAGGCAACTTAATACTCTCCCCCACTTTTAATCCCGAAACGGCAATCACCGCATTGGGGTCGGTATACTCACAACCTTCTACCTTGATGCCCCCAATTTCATAGGTTTGCGGGAGTTCATAATCCATCACAGGGAGGCTGGTATCAGCAGAAATAGTGCTGAGGCTATCACTTTGGGCCAATAGGGGCTGGCTCAGACAAAACAGGCAAGCTAGGTAAACGCCTAGCCGTATAGAGTTGTAGTTCATGCGTTTTTGGCAGACTTTTTTTCTAAAAACATGGATTTGGGAGCAGATTTCTACCCCTTTTCCAAACAAAACGGAAAGTTCGGGCCAAAGGTAGGGGATTTAAAAGAGATAAAAAATATTTTGTCTATTCTACTCTTTTGGGGCTGCCCCTCCCTTCGGTCGGGTCGGGCCATTCCGCAGCTCGCTGCTCGCTCGGCCCTGCGGCGGCAAAGCCGCCTTGGTCTGCCGCCTGCGGCGGCCCTGCTCCAGCCCCTCAGCCTGCGGGCGCTTTGCGCCCTGTCCACCGCAAATTGGACCAAAAGGCAGGCTTAGCCTAAGAACTCAGCTAGTTTTTCAGTAGATTGCCTATTCTTCTGCCACAATCCCTTTTGTCTATGACCCTAGTTTGCTACGCCAAAACCACCAAAGATAAAATCCAACTCCAAAGAAAACCCTTTGCCTCTGGCGGAGAAGGCAGCTTACACCGCATCAAAAGCCCCACTCATTGGCGAGGTATGGTGGCCAAAATCTACCATCGCCCCAAACGAACAAAAGAGCGAGAAGAAAAGATCGCCCTCCTGATCAAACACCCCCCAGAAGAATTTCAAGCCGGCCAATGGCCTAGTTTTGTCTGGCCCCAAGATATTTTACTCAGCCAATCTGGACAGTTTCTAGGCTTTGTTATGCCTTTTGTCCAAGGCAAAAAATTAGAATTACTCTGCCTCCCCAAACTCCCCAAAAAGCTAAATGCAAATTGGCAACGTTTGGCATTGGACCAAAAAAATAGCCGCGACCTAAGACTTCGCATCGCCTTTAACCTTAGCCTGGCCATCTATCGAATGCACCAGCAAGATCGCTACGTCTTAGTCGACCTCAAACCCGAAAATGTAATCCTGCAGAGCAATGGCCAATTAGCTTTGGTAGATATGGACTCTGTACAGGTCCATAAAAATGGCCAACTAAAATTTATGGCCCCTGTAGCCACCCCCGAATACTCCGCTCCAGAATATTACCAAAACCCTAAACCTAACAGCTTTAAGAGTAGCTGGGATAGCTTTGCTTTAGCTGTTATTCTCTACAAACTTCTACTGGGTATTCATCCCTATGCAGCTTCTGCTTTGCCGCCCCATGACCAACTGGTAAGTTTACACCAAAAAATTGAGGCGGGTTTATTTGTCCATCATCCAGAAGCCAAAAGGTTATTTAAGATCATCCCCCCACCCCATCAAGAATTTCTACAGCTATCTACTAGTCTGCAAACACTATTTATGCATAGCTTTGTAGAAGGCCATAGCCTGCCCGAACTGCGCCCCCTAGCCGAAGAATGGTGCTGGGCCATACTCGAAGAGTTAAAAGACCCAGAACTCAAACAACGTTTTCAGCAAATGCTGCTGCAACAGGACCTGCAATTTAAGCGGCTACGCCGCCCCTCCGATATTTTGCCGCCCCTAGAACAACTAGAAAAAAAGTGGAGCGACTACCTTCCCCAAGACTATAAAATGGCCCTAGCTTGGCAAATGCCTCAACTACAATATCCCAAGTCTGTACAGCAAATCAATATACAGAGCAATATGGATAGCTGGGGAAATTTTATTCTGAGTATTATTGCCACTATTGTTACCGTAGCAGCTCTACTCAACAGCTTTCCAGCCATCTATCAATGGATGACAAGGGACCTACTTCAGTACCCCTTTTGGCAAATAATGCTCATCATCCAAGGCTTTTTTGCCTTCCCTATTCTTATTTTCCCTTTTACTTTACATGGCATTCACCTACTCATCAATCCCCAACGCCTCAAATGGAAAACCCTAAAAAAGAATGCTCAAGCTCAACAAAAAAAATTGGACCAATGGCATAAAAAGCTAGAAGAGGCAAAAACCAACTTGTTGCAAGTTCTAAAAACAGAACTTCCCAATTTCCAAACGCTAGAAACAACAAGTAAGGCCATCAAGCAGAGTTATTTGGAGGGACTACAAAAACTAGACTCCGCCTTTGAGAAATTACTGGCCCAAGAACAAGAACATAAAGCCTATATTTTGGCGCCCATTCTGACCCAACTCCAAAAAGAACTGCCTTTATTGAGCCCAGCTCATGACTTTAAGTCCGCCCTTGAGATTTTGCGCAAAGCTGAACAAGACCAACTCATTGACAACCAGCAAGAAGAATTGGGCCAAGATTTCCATCAGTTTAAAGCCATGGCCCAAAAAGAAAAGCGCCTCGCCTTTGAACGCCTTGCCACCGAAGAGAAACACTTCTTATCTTACATTCAAGAGCAACGAGAAGTATTGCAAGATCGCCAAAAGCAAGACATACAAGCCCAACACGATAACCTCAGCCGATTCAATAACCTCAAAATAGGCCATAAGCAACATTTGCATTTAAGAGCTCGAGAAGGCCTAAGACTCATCCTTAAACTTAATAAGGCCGGTTTTCACTCTATGAGCCAACTAAAGGAAATCAATATCCCCAAAGCTCAACTGATCTTTAAGGATGGACGTACACTTAATTTATCCGACTTTAGCCAGTCTGATGTTAATATGGCCCACCGTTTCATGATCTGGTTACAGGCTAGCTATAAAGAAGAGCGACTGTTTCTGCAAGAACTACAGCGCATTGATAAATTTTACGCCAAAGAACGTGAGAAATTAGAAGAAAAAACCCGCTTAGCACGCCCTAAATTTGCCAAAAGAAAAGCCGACTTACAACAGCAGGCCCGAGATGCCTTTTTGGCCCAAAAAGCCCAAAATATACGTCAAGCTTATCAGCAAAAGCGACAACAAGTCCGCCAAGCCCAGCAGATGTTTAATAAAAAAATGCAAGCTATTCTTGATGAAAGAAGCCCCCTCTACCAAACACTGGAAGAAGAGGCTAAACAACTACATAAAAAACATAAGGAGCAACTCGATAATCTCAAGCATCTACATCAACATAAATTACACCTTCAACTCCAAGAAGAAAAGCATCTCTTACGACCTTGGGCCCCAAATAATTTAACCGAAATTGAAACTATTCTGCAAAAAAAGGCCAAATTAGAACAACAATTATCCGCCTATAAAAGCTAGCGGACCGCTAACTTTGGCGCAAAAAGCTGCTCTACATCTGCCAAGGTTTTTATTTGGCCCGACTGCGCCTGCAATACAATTCGATAGGGCTGATCTGCAGGACGATTATCAATTTCAGCCCAATCTATAGCCGCAAAATCATCTAAATCAAAAAGCCCCACTTGATCATTAGGCAAGACCGTTAAAAAACGCAATGGCCGATCAGGATGCAAACGGATTTTATTCCAATCATGAGCCGGCAAATCAATCAAACTAGCCTCATTAAGCGGAAAGCAAAAGACTTTTTCTAGCTTAAAATTAGCCGGCAAATCAATTCCCTCCACTTCAAACTGAGCCACAATAGGCTGTGCATCTTCCCACTTCAAAAAGCGATCATAGTTATAAATGCCAAATTCACTGAGCTCAAAACTGCGAAATAAATCAGCCTCTTGACGCAATCGCTGCATCTCTACCTCAATTTCTGCCATATTTTTCTCATAGTTACGGGCCCAACTTTCTGGACTATAACGATAGAGCTGCTTCAAAGGCATGACCGCCTCTATCCGCCCACTCCATTCCTCAGTCCCATCATGAGAGTTTAAAGTCAAACGATAAATATTGCCCCGAATAGGCTCTAACGCTAAGGCATCAAAATCTTTATCTTTGGTCCAAGCCGGAAAACGCCCACCACTCAATCGCTTCCAAACCATCATGGCCGCTGGCAAGCTAGTCCCCTTGTAATCAATAGATTTATAACAGCTACTATTTAACCAAGAAAGACCGTATTTATGGGCTTTTTGGCCCACTACTGGATTTTCCCGATTCGCATATATTTGACCGTAATCTTCACTATAAGTCACATCCAAAATAGCCGAATAATCAAAGCAAAAATACTTGGCCTCCAAAGGCATTTTCAAGATGTTTTGAGCCTTATATTTTACTTTTTTGAGCGCCTTTTGCTTGCTTTTATTTTCCTCAATCTCATATTCTTGGTCCAAATACTCCCATTTTCCATCCTCCTCTTTCAAATGAAAAAAGCTATAATTTCCTTCTTTCTGAAAGGAGGGCGTTTTCATTTTCATGGCCTCCCCCATCTGCAATTGGGCCCCATTTTGCTCTGCCCGTAACTCAAACATGCCTGCTGTCGCCATATATTGCTTTTTTCCCTGCGCCTCATAAGCCATGGGCATGCCCGCCAAAAAAGCGCTGGGCGCATCATGAAAAATGCGATATTTTAAACTTACTTTTCCATAAACAGTATCGCCATTGGCCTGGCGCAAAGCCCCTCCCTTAAAGTAAAAAGCGCCGCCCTGAGGCAAAACCAAAACGGTATCTTGATCCGCATCAATTTCATATTCTTCAAAGGGAATATCAATATCCTGAAAGGGCCGCTGGGCCTGCCAGCTCATTTTTTGAGGCTGCTCTTCCCCTATTTTTTCTTGGCAGGCAAATAGACTAAGTAATGCCAAACCAAGTATACACATTTGCTTTTTCATAGGTCCTTTTTTTTCTGTTGATGATGTTTTTTGGGGCCTGCCGCCTAGGGCGGCCGGGCTATTCGCTGGCTCGCTGTTCGCTCGGCCCTGCGGCCTGACGGCCTTGGTCTGCGGCTGCGCCGCACCAGCTTCTATCCCTAGGCCGAAGCTGGGCTTGCCAACTATTTTGGGCCAAATTGGGCATAATAATCTAAGGCGATATCAGTATAATTATCTTGATTATCGGGACTCACTTTTGGTCCGTAGGGAAAGGCTTTTTGCTGACGCCAATAGGCCAACTCTTCTATTGTTTTATCTAGGCCTGAATTATATTTACAACTCCAAAGCTCTACTTTGTTCCATCTTGTGGGCAGTTTTTCTTTTTGGCAGAGCATTAAAAAGCAATGCAAATAAAATACTTGTCCTTCTAGGGTTTTGAGACGGGCCAAACGCGCCTGCGGACTTCTATCAATCTCTAAATCAAGACGATCTTCTAAAGTTTGGGCAAAAGAAGGCTTCATTTGAAAAGGGCCAATAGAAAAATCGACAGCTAAACCACGCAAATAGGCCTGTTCTAGGGCTTTTGTTTCTAGTATATCTTGCAATTGGTTGTAGCGGAGCAGTTCTGGAAATACCACAGCATTGAGTTCGGCTGTTTCTATATTTAGGCTAGCTGCTGTTTGGTCCAAAAGGGTTTGATGCTTTTCTAAAAAGTTGAGGGCTTTTTGGTAGTTGGTCCCATATTTTTTGGCGTAGGGACTAGCGGACCAAAGCAGGCAAAGGAATAAGAGGTACTTCATTTCTATTTTTTATTCCTTACAACCAGCAAGGTTAGCACCTCAGGAAAAGTTTTTTTAAAAGTTGGCTTTTCTCTAAGGGCATCAGAGGGCCGAAGCAATTATTTTGGGCAAAAAAGGCTGTTGAGCGGCCTAGCGATGTGGAAGGGTGGCCACAGGCCAGACCGAGCCAGCTTTGCTGGCGAAGGGCCGAGCGAATAGCGAGCCCTGCAACGTAGCGCCGCAGCAAAGCTGCGGAGGCCCCAAAAACAAAAAAGTCTCGCTCCATTTAGGAACGAGACTTTTAGTATTAGTCCTCAGCTTTGGGGCTGAATGTTATACTTTTTGGAAGCGCGCGAAAGCGGCGGCCAATTTTTTATCATATTGATTTTTGGCGTAGCCAGGGCCATTATAGCCTTTGGCGAAAGAAGCCCAGTCCTTGCTGCTGCCTTGTACGTGGCGGAGAAGATTGTTATTTTTAACGAACTCCATCACGGCTTTGAGTGAGGCACCATTGGGAACTTTCATGGCTTCTACAAAAGAGAAAACATCGCTATAGCCTACGGTAGAATGGTTGAATCCCATGATTTGGAATTCGCCCCAAGAAGTTGCTTTATAGGCGGCTTCTTTATGGATTTTTTCGGCTTTTGCGAGGCGGTCGTACTCTTTAGTTCCGCCAGCATATTGGCTACTATCCCATTTGGGGTAGATAATATTTTCGTTTCCAGATCGGAGAGCGTTAGGATCTTTGCCCACTTTTTTGAGTTCGTTCCAGAAAATATGTCCTTCAAAAAGGATTTTGGGGCGGCCATCAGAGAAGAAGCCATTTCCGCCAGACTCTACGGTTTGGATAGCCATAATAACGGCAGGTTCTACGCTATATTGTTTGGCCATTGCTTCTAGTTGGCCTTGAATTCGGCCCATACCTAGCAAAGAATTCCAAGTACGTCCACCTGCATCGACACGACCATCGGGATTACTACTTCCGCGATATTTAGTTTGGAAATCCTTGATAGCGGCCGTAAGTGCTGCATCTGCATTTCCATCTTCGGTCAATTTATGTCCGAATTTATTGAGTAATTGTTTAACGCGGAGCACATCTGCCGATTGGTTTTTTCCACCAGCACCTACAGAGGCAGAGATTTTAGAGCTCGCAGAAAGTGCTTCTTCCACCTCGCCAGAGGCTGCAGCGGCATCGGTAGTTCCAGAGTTGCTTTCGCTAGATCCTTCTTCGCTGCTTGTTTCGTCGGCGGCGGCGGCATCTTCGCTACTGGCAGCGCTTCCACCTCCTGAAAGGGCGCTCCAGCTTTTTCCACCTGGATCGATGCGGCCATCTTTCCAGCCGAATTCGGCTTGTTGGAAGGCCTCAATAGCGCCGATGGTTCCTTTTCCACAAAGTCCATCAACGGTTAGGTTTTGGCCTTTTTGGTTAAGTAATTCTTGAACGACTTTTACATCTTCCAATTTATTGGTTCCGCCTTTACCGACAGAGGCAGAGATAGAGCGACTGCTAGCGGCCGCTGCGGTAGCTCCATCTACGGCAGATCCGATAGATGCACCGATAGAGCTAATTAGTTCTTCAATTTGATTGAGTGTCGCTTGTTCGTTGGCATCGATTTTACCGTCAGCCATAAACAAGTCTTTGAGCGTTTTGAGTTGCTCTTGATATTTCCCAAGCAGTTGCTGTAGCTTTTCTACGTTGGCCATGCTCTTATAGTTTAATTTAAAATTGAACGGATAGAGAGTGAGAGCTAAAGAAAAGCTCTTTTTTAAGCACTTCGATCAGCACTCTCTTAATGAGGTCAGTCTTTAGCCTGCTGGTTTATTTTTGGAGTTTGCTTTCAATCTTCTGAAGATTTTCAAGCATTTTGGCCATTACCTCACGGGCTTTAGCCTTTTTCTTTTCTAGTTGAGGGTCAACCGTTGTTGCTGCTTCAGGAGCAGTAGCTGCGGGCTCTTCTGTTGCTGTGGTTTCTTCTGTTTGGGGCTGTTCTTCAGCAGTTTCTGCTGCATCGGTTAGCTCTGCAGAAGCGGCGCTAGCTGTAAATTCGCTCAAAGTCAATTTTGCTTTTTTAAGCATAGCCTTAGCTTCTTTAGCGATTTTAGCTAAAGGAGCATTTCCTTTCATAGGGCTAACTTCTAGCGTAGCACCATTTTCACCTTCCTTAACAAAGGCCTTGGCGATCATGATCATTTTTTTATCGCCTTTGAGATCTTCTTTAGCTTGTTTTTTCCATTTTGCATCTAGTTTTGCAATAAGCATAAGAGGTCCTTCAGCACCACAGGCAAACTTGTGTTGGCGTTTTACATAAAAAGTAACAGCGGTATCTTCGCTATTAGCTTGCGTAAAAGCAGCTTTACTTAGGCGTTTAAATTCTTTTTCGTAAGCAGGTTTTGTTAGCTCCGCAATTTTAGAGAAATCAATTTTCGTTTTCATATAGGTATATACGTTGGCAGGTTAATGTTTTATTTTGCTTTAGCGAGTCGAATATATTGAGTTTTGTAGACTTAAACAAGTGCTCTTACAAGTATTCCTAATTTTTATTGGCATTAAGGCGCTTAACTTATCAAGAGTACTTATAAAATAACATCCTAGGGCTTATAAAATTTGCTTTGTCCTTCGTAAATACGGTAGCTAGGCCTTAGTTTTGTAGTCCTCTGTATGAATTCCTAATTTAAAAAACTTCAATTTTCTTATTATGAGGCAAGCCCAGTTCAGTTTACTATTTTTTGTTTTTTTGCTTAGTACGAGCTTAATGGCTCAGCGTCCTCGGAGTGGAGGATTTGGTGGTTTTGGTAAAAAGTTATCTGGTACAACCTACAACCAAGAGCAGCTCGATTTTATGAAAGATCACATTAAAGCTATTGAGCAGTTTAACGATAGTGTTAGTCGTGGTCTATTAGAGTTTCCGCTCAAGATTCACATTGTTGCGAAGAGTGATGGTAGTGGAGGCAGTGAAATAGCAGAAGTTCAGGCTGCAATTCGAGAGCTCAACAAGAGTTTTTTAAAGGCTAGCATTCGATTTTTGCCTTTAGAAGACTACAATTATGTTCGAGATGATGCGCTTTATCGTTTTCCTGTTGTTGATGAAGAAAAGCTTTGCCGCCAACATGATCGAACGAATGTCATTAACATTTACATCGTAAATAAAATCCAAGGGGAGCGCAATAGTTATTCTGGGTATACTCATCCACCTTCTGCCAATCCTATAAATCGTATTTTTATTAGCCAAAAAGCTTTGGGTAATCAAACTACACTTAAGCGACAAATGGGGCATTTCTTTGGGTTGTACCCTACTGCGGGGCCTATAGAGGGCCAAAGAAGTGAAGAGTTAGTTTCTGGCGAGAACTGTCAGACAGAAGGCGATCAGGTTTGCGATACGCCTGCTGATCCAGGACTTGATCGTCGCTCTATTGATGATCGTTGTGATTATGTAGGTACTTTAAAAGATGCCAACCGCAAGTTTTATAAGCCTATGGTGAATAATATTATGTCGGATAACCCTAGAGAGGGTTGTCGGACAAGTTTCAGTCGTGGTCAGCTTAAGCGTATGTTATATACGGCTACTTATATTCGTAATTATATTAAATTTCCGCCTCCAGCGGATGCCACTAAAAAGTACCTAAAAAAGTTAAAAGAGAAGTATGGTCAAGAAGGAGAGGTGGTATTCAACATCAATGCGAGTACGCCCAATGTGCAGTTGCTTCAAAACCTCTACAGGGTAAATGGCAACTTTTTGCCTGAAACAGCCTATTTCTTTGAGATTACCAACTTCCGAAAAGGCTTTATTTATATCCTTGAAGGTGATGAAGAACGAGGCTTCAGTCTACTCTATCCACAAGAAGGCGATCAACAATATTTTAAGGATGAAAAAAGCAATTTTAGAGTGCCTACGGCTAAAGGAGATCATTTTAAGGTAGATCCTGACGGCACTAAAAATTATATCTGTATTCTATTTTCTAAGAAACAGATTCTACCAGAAAGCTTTCTTATGGAAATTAACGAAATGGAGGACAGCCAGCTCAACCTTTTCCAACGTTTTTATGCCGCCCATCAGGAAAAGATTGTAGGCAATCATCATATTGAGTTTAAAGAGAATAAGATTGAATTTTCTGCTACTTCTACAGAGCGTTATATTGTTCCTATATTCTTAGAATACGACAAGCGCTAATACGATAAGTTAAAAAGTCTCTTGACAATCGTTCAAAGAGACTTTTTTTAGCTTTATGGCGGAACTGTTTAAACTAGTTTTCGGGAAAGTCATCAAATCGTTAAAAGCTTGTGAATAGGGGTTATTTTTAGTCGGATAAATTGTATATTAAATGAAAATTCAGTCTTTTTGCGCAAGCAAGCTTGCTTTGGCCCAATTTAGGCTGAAACCATCCAAAAATCATCCAACTCAACCCTCTCGCTTATGCAGCAAACTATACATCTTTTTTGTTTTCTTTTTTTCACTAGCTTTCTTTCCGCTCAAAACTTTTCGGTCTCGGCAGATTATGCAAGCCTTCAGGGCGGCTGCCAGTCAGAAATTGGGCCTAGAATCAGCCTTAAAAATGAAAGCAAGCAGAACATCACCCTAATTTGGGAACAAAACCGCAATCTCTGCCCAGACGGTTGGGAAGTTGCGGTTTGCGATCGACAATGCTATTCTTCTTTGGTTCAAAAGAAGCAAATTAACCTAGGGCCACAAGAGAGCCTAGACAATTTCCGGGTAAATTTTCGTCCTAATGGTAAAGAAGGTATTGGCAACTTAGAAATTAAGATTTATGAAAAGGGCCAACAGCAAGATGCTCAAACGGTGCTCTTTTCTGCCTCGGCAAAAAATGAGCATTCGGCTAAAAAAATGTATGCGCCCAAAGCCGAGAAGCCTACAGTTTATCCTAATCCTGTGGTGGAGCACCTAATGCTTCGAGATGCTGCGCAGCAGGTCCAATACCTAGAGATTTATAATGTGGTGGGTAGAAAGCTCTTGCAGTTTCAGGTAAATGGACAACAAGATAAATTTGATGTGAGCAGCCTGCCCCGTGGTATTTATATGCTTCGGATGCTTGATGAAAATCGCCATATTATTCGCACAGAACGCATTAGCAAGTACAATCCTTAAGTTTTTTTGTACGCTATTTTAAAAGAGCCAGCCGTTTTCGGTTGGCTTTTTTTTGTTTGGGGCCTCCGCTTCGGCCTTTGGCCTAGCGGCGCTACGCTTTGGGGCTCGCTGCTCGCTCGGCCCTTCGGCGCTTTCAGCGCCTTGGTCTGGCCTAACGGCCACCCCGCCGCATCGCTAGGCCTGCGGCGGCTTTGCCGCCTGCTGTGAGCAGATTGGACCAATGGCCCGGACTCCCCCAAAGGATTCCTTAAGGAATCCTTTGGAGGGGAGGGTGGGCGGGTGAATATCAAGAAATGAGGAGCGCAGCGACGAATACCACTTTTTGCGATTTGCAGGCGGCTTGGCCGCCGCAGGCTGAGGGGCTGTAGCAGGGCCGCCGAAGGCGGCAGACCAAAGGCTTTTGAAGCGAAGCGAAAAAGCCTGCAGGGCCGAGCGAGCAGCGAGCTGCGCAATGGCCCGACCCGACCGTAGGGAGGGGCAGCCCCAAATCATTTCAACAAAAAAGGCCTAGCTCTAAAAGAGCTAGACCTTATAAAAATCAACCTATCAAAAATCAGCTTAAGGACGAACGATCACGACTTGGCGTTGGGCCATAGCCTGTCCATTTTTTAGGATGAAGAAGTAAGTTCCTTCGCTGAGGTTAGGCGTTTGCACTTGAATAGACAGGCTTCCTGCTTGAGCTGTTCCGTCTTGTAGTACGCGGCCGAGTACATCCACAAGCTGCCATTGGCAATCCTCGCTAAGTCCTTTAGTAAAGGCAACTTGGAAAGCTTCTGTAGCGGGGTTAGGATAAAGCGTAATGCCGTTGAGCTCCTCTCCGATAGATTGAATACTTTCCTCGTTGAGTACGCCCGTAGGTGGATAAATAGTAAGGTCTCGAGTAGTTGCTACTTGAAGGACCTGTTTAGTCGCATTATCTTGAATAAAGGCTACTGCTTGTAGGTTGTTTGAATCTAGAGAGCCTAGGTTATACACCCAGCTTCCAGAGTAGCTAAACTGTTCGCCTACAGCCCAAGGCTGTGCGTATTGCACTCCAGCTGCATCGGGCAGAATAGTTCTCATTACGGCCATTTCTGGGAATCCTCTGTAATTGGAAACTCGATCTTCTGTAATCACGACATGGAAAGAGTAATCTGAAGAATCTAGTTGTTTAAGCGCCTCTCCTTCTGCATCAATCTGCAGTGTATTTCCAGAAAAGACAATGGGATCGAGTTGGAGATTAAAGTCAGCGAACTGCATCATATCATAATCGATATTCCATTGATCTAATTCTTCTGTAAAGTTAACGCCTCGGATAGTACCATTGAGTCGGTAGCTACTATTATCAGATACGCCATAATAAGATATTCTGGCACTATTATCCTCCCAGTTAAGAACATTGAGTGGATCTTGGCTATTGATATCTGTAGCATATTGAATCAGGTTAAGGTCGCGACCATTGTTATTATTGTAGACAAGGTCATTGTATACATAAGCATTGATTGCATCCATTGAATCTCCCTGAGTATTGACATGATAATAGTTAGAGAAATGCTCAAGAAGAAGATTGCGGTTACGCTCTCCTACCCAGACGCTATCGAAAGCAAAGCCTTCAAATCCATCCGTAGTAATTGTGCTAGCATCTGAAGCAAAAGCGATGCGGAAGCGGACAAAATCTTCACCAGTCAGGTGATCTAGGCGGTATCGGCTATTATCCCAAGTACTGCTACTATCGGTCCAACCTTTTGGACTAGACAAGCCAGCTTGGTTACCTGGGCGAGAAAGGAGGAAGTCTGTTTGGTACCAGTTAATTCCTACCTGAGGATCACCTAAGCGTAGCCATTCATTAGTAGCATTATCATAGTATTCCATAATAGCACCGTCAATATCATTGAGTGTATGTCTCCAAGTATTGAGTACAATCATGGGGCGCCAAGATTGTGTAAAGTCAAAACAGGGAGAATAAACCCAAGCATGTTCACCTGCACCGTAAGTATAAGGGGCTTGTGCAGCAGTTACCCAAGCAAAATTTCCAGGATCATTGATTGCGGGAGCGACTAGCTCAGCGCGTTGCCATAGGGCCAAAGAATCAGGTAGAAGAACATCTGCTTCTTCTTGATACCAACCGCCGGCATCTACTTGAAAATCTTCGACATAAGGTGTTTGGTGAATTGTATTCACATAGGGCGAAACAATCAGTTGGTTACTCATTGTATCAATACATTGGTTTTGGTTATTCACCACCAGTTGTACTTGATAGTTACCATCTGTGTTGTAAGTATGGACTTGGTTGGGGATACTCACGCCAGATGCGGGAACAACGACAGAGCTATTACCATCACCATAAATCCATTCTATTTGCCAAATGCTATCTACTCCAGCGACTAGGTTAGACGCCAAGGTATCTTCCACAAAAGTGATATTTGCTGCTACACAACCGCCTAAAGCATAAAAATCGACTTCGGGGGTATTGTAGAGAGTAACAACTTGTTGATCACTGTTAGAGCAAGTTGTAAGTGTATCGTAATAATAGTAGGTAATATTTCGAGGTCCTGAATTGCCATTAAGGGCCAAGAAAGAATCTTGGCGAATATCAGTAACAACTAGATCATCTGTAAATATACCTCCTTGAGGCGTGACATAAGGCATCAAGTTTTCAATAGTATCTGCAGAGCAGAAGCTTTGCGAGATATTCATGAAAATTCGTGGATAAGGTCGGACTTCAAAAGAGTCTGTCAACTCATTTGTACAACCATTCAAATCCGTATAGGTATAGTACACATCGTAAAGACGAGTAGTACTATTGGTATCTACTAATCGTATAGGTTCGATTAGGTAGAAGCTACTATCAAGATTAAAGGTATCTGGTCCAGAAGTAATTTCTAGGTAACCAGAACCAGGATAATAGGGTTGGTAAGCTAATAAGAGGCTTGGCGTCTCATTTTCACAGTATACTCGATCTGCATTTAACCCTGTAAAGTAGAGTTCTGGAATTGTATCTACGCGGAAAGAGTCTGAGATGGATGAGCTACAACCATTTCTATCTGTATAGCTATAATCGATATGATGCCAGCCTACGCCAAAATTGCGGGCCACTAGGGTATCTTGCAAGCCTAAGCTAGGCAAGAAGTTGCCGCCAAACACAGGACCAATACCGACCAAGGTGTCGTATTCTATTTGGCCTTGTGCGCCAGTAATTACATGATTATTCACTCGAATTTGAACCGCCCCTGCATTTAGACAAATGCTATCTGGCATATTGGTAAAGTTCAAGTCAGGCCGAGCATCTACTCGGGTAATAATTTTAGCGGTATCTACACAAATACTATTTGTAGGATAGATATAGCGGAGTTCAAATTCCCCATAGCGCCCTGATTGGATGACAGCAGAATCGGGATAAAAGACAGAAACGCCAGCTCCCGCAGAATCGGGATAAACTCCGGCCCCTACAAAATAACCTGGTAAGGGGGCCCCAAAAACAGGAACAAAATCAAGGAAAATAGAGTCCTCATAAACACAATAAGAAGTATCGACCCCATTAAACGTTGCACTATCAGGAATTGCCATAACAGTAGCTGTATCGCGAATAATTGAGGTACATAAAGTGCTGAGGTCAGTATAGCTATAGCTTACTACTTCGTTATTATGTGCTGCTACAGGATCATAGGCCAAAGCAGCTAAATCAAGGTTGGGTCCTGTACTTGTGAACGTTCCTCCTTGAGGACTGGGGTTAAGTGCAATAGCTGCTGCATTAGAGCAATAAAGAGAATCTAGATTTGTAAAGCTCACAATAGGGTGAGGCTTCACCTTAATTGGCATTTGAATACTATCTGTACAGCCCGTACTTGCATCAGTATACACATAGCGTACATTATATGCGCCAGGGGTAACCAGTTGAGGGTTGAAAGTATAAGTAGAGTCTACAACATAGCTAATGCCAGGACCAATCATAGATCCTGAACCACCTGCTATACAACCCGTTTGTGATAGGTCTTCAACTTTAACATCATCCAGTGTAATTCCCTGAGCATCTATACCCGACGCATTTTGGAAAGCAAAATTAAAGCTTCCAGTTACTCCTGTGTGGAGATAATCAAAAGAGTAGGGATTATAGAAAGTTTGATGAATAGCAGTGTCTCCAATTTGGATACCAGCTTGTTGGGCACTGATACTTTGTCCTTGCCCCATATAGACATTGATTTGAGCTGGATCACAAGGAGGAGGAGTACAGTTATCGGCTTTAGCAAAGAAACTAATGCGATATGTATGCCCAGTGACGAGATTAAGCGTAGGGGTAAACAACCATGCATCTTCCACATCGTTAGAGCTATTTACATAGGCTGCCCCCACACCAGAATAGGGAGCAATAGTTGTTCTCACCCAAGGGTTACCGCTTGCACTATTATTCAAAGCCAACCACCCACCTGGAGGGAAAGCCAAAGAATCAAAGTTAGCAAATAGAATATCCTGTCCACCAGAGACAAACTGAGCGCAGACTGGGTTAGGAGAAACCTCTAGTGTTACAATAGAATCATTTGTACAATAGCTAGACTGTAATAAGGGAGTTACAGAAAGCTGAGGCAAAGCATTAACTACAAAAGTATCTATTGCTTCATAGCTACAACCAAAAATTGTATCTGTTACGATATGTGTCACCACTTGATTTCCTGGAACTAATGGCCCAGGATTAAAAAACAGGCCTCCCTGTGCTACACCATTAACCAACCATAAGCTCGTAAAATTACTTCCTTGAGTACTAATGTTGATTGGGTCAATAGGGTCTGAAGCACAATAAATAGTGCTCATACTAGCAGGCAAGAAACTAGGGTCAAGTGGTTCAGGAATCGTAATTTGTTTTGTATCAGAGTTTTGACAAACTGCTCCCTGTTTAATATAAGTCAAGTCATAAGTAGTATTACTAGACTCTGGACTATGCACATCAAAAGGATTCAAAATGTTATTTACTAATGTGTCTCCAGCTGCATAAGCTGCAGTTCCACCAGAAAGGGTAAAGATTCCTCCACTGGGAGCTCCTCCAAGGAGAAAGAGTTCATTCTCTTCGCAATAAATATCATTCACGATACTATCAATAATTTCTACTTGGAAAGTATCCTCAATAAATATTGGTGTAACGATAGAACCAACTACATACTCTACTGTGTCTACAGGAGTACCAAAAACGTACTCTACTTTTCGATAAACATATTCTAAACTTAGCGTATCATAGTTACCTGGGACTGCTGTGGGGTCATAATTATACTCTTCTAAGTTAGTAGCAGAGTTCACAGTTGTCAAGCCAGCAGCAGCTGTATTACCAACTACCATAATATTGATTGTATCGCTAAAGCTTACACCAGCTTGGATTGGAATGTTAGGCCCATCAAAGTAGCTGTAGAGTCCTGTTTCACGACCAAAGTTAGCAAAGGTTTCTGTTCGACAAATAGAGTCCCGAATTCCTATCGATTGAGGAGCCTCTATCACTTCGATAGAATCTTCTACTGAATTTTCACAACCACCATTGTTAATAACATAAGTCATAGCATGCGTTCCTAAACCTGCATTAGGTGGCAAGAAATCTATAGGAGCCCCTGCGGGGAAGGTAAAGCTGCCACTAAATCCAATGGTACCTACTGCTTCCCACTGACTAGGTTGTGCTGAATATGGATAAACGCGGTAAACAAGGTTTTTCAATAGCTCTCTATCTTGAGAAATAGAGATTGGATTAAACTGTATACTATCTAGAAATACACCTCTAGCATCAACCCAGGCAGTATCTGTATCTGTTAGCGGGCAGGTAGAACCATTGGTATAAGTATTTACATAATTGTAAATTACTTTTACATTTTGCACTTGATCGCTACCATAACTTCCATAAGTCGCAGCTGTTGGATAAAAGGTTGAGCCACTAAATGCCCCAGGAATCAGGGTATTTGCAGCTATAGTAGAACCTCCTGAGGCTCCAGTATATTCTGCTGTAAAGAAACCTCCTGTTGGAGTCCCTGTTAGTTCAATTGAATCTCCATTAGAACATATAACTCCAGGCAATCCAGATATTTCTAAATTTTCATTATGAACAAGAACAAAAGAAGTAAAAAAGGTATCTGCATTAGCAGCAGAAGTCATCATCATAAAACTTTCCTGGGCCCATGCAGGGATTCCCAAACGGATCACTCCAGTGTAAACAATATCAGAACCATAGGTTTGAGCCTGTAGCCCATTAGTTTCAATAGGTACAAGAACATAATTATTGGTTACATCTCGTAAATAGATAGAATCGACATAAAATGGCATATTGTTGACTTGGAGCTGTAATGTATCAGCTACACAGGCTTCAAGACTTGGAGCTACAGGGTTTTCGTTAAAAATGTCTACGGAAGGATCTTCAAAGACTAACATGATATCATCAGCAATAAAGTTACAACCTAAAGTGTCATATCGATAGTAAACTTGATGATATCCTGCCCCAGATATGGAAGGATCAAAGCTTTCATTTCCAATACCAAATAGTCCTGAGTTTGCATTCAAGCTAGCATCAAAAGGCTGGCTATAGAAGCTGTCATTTAATGACTGACGAATACTTGAAGGCTGAACAGCATCATATAAGCTTACGGCTGCACCAGTTGGTGTTAAAGGACTAATACCTGCTGCTGAAAGTGTTAGGTCAAATCCAGTAGGCGCAGCTACATTAGATAAACTAATCGTAGCAGAAGTGTCTGTACAGCCAGTTGCTGCATCAACCATTTCTAGAGTGTAATTGCCAGGAATATTATTTACCAAAAAGTTTGGAGTCGTCGCAGAAAGAATAGGCTGATCATTCAGCAACCACTGAAACTGACAACCTGCACAACCTCCGCCCATACGGTAAATCGTTAGCGTATCTCCATCACAAATATTAGCCTTTGTAGAGCTTACAGGAATGCT
Source organism: Saprospira sp. CCB-QB6 (assembly GCF_028464065.1). Lineage (NCBI taxonomy): Bacteria > Pseudomonadati > Bacteroidota > Saprospiria > Saprospirales > Saprospiraceae > Saprospira > Saprospira sp. CCB-QB6. The sequence continues at coordinate 453,774 of NZ_CP116808.1, forward strand.
CAAGCCATTAAGACGATTTAGGGCAACTTGATTCGATAAAGCAGCACACCCAAGTTGCGTTACCTCTAAAGAATATACTCCTACAGAGTCTGTTTCATAGAAAGGTGTTGTGTTACTTGTATTTAATCCATAGAGTGGTGCCGCAGAGCCCCCTTTCAACCACTGATAACTACAACCTACACAGTTAGAAGAATCAGTATAACTAAGTTCCACAGTTCCTCCAGGACCACAAATCGCTGTAGCATTAGAAGTTACAAATGGATTAAGGTCCACTTCTCGTACAGTTACAGTGTTTGACTCTTCAATACATCCTCTAGAGTCAGTCATCCGCAATTTGAAAAAACCACCTTCAGTAGTCGTATAAGCATTCGCATTAGAAGGCACCAAAGGAGATCCCCCTCTAAACCACTGGAAGGTACAGCCTAGGTTGCAGTACAAACTCCCAGAAGTCACCGAATCAATTTGAAGGTCTACAGGACTATTATTACATACAATACTGTCTGGGCTATTAGGATCAATTTCAATTGCTAGATCATAAGAACCATCTAAAATACTTTCCACAATAGAGGTATCTTGACAACCATTAGCATAAGTTACTGCTACACTATAAGTTCCTGCATCAGAAGGATCTGAAACAATAAAAAACGTGTCGTTTAAGGCTCCAAAAACAGGAACATTATTTCTCATCCACGTATAAGTACAAGAACTACATTGAGATGTTGTTAAAGTAGAACTTTGGCCATCACAAACATAAGGTGAACTACTGTTAATGTTAATTGCTGGGGTCACTAAAGCCAAGGAAGCAATGTTTATCGTATCAGAATTTACAAAGCAACCATTATTATTGCTTTCTACTCTAGCGTAGAAAGAGCCTCCAACATTAGTTGTATAACTAGAATTAGTATTACTTAATGTTGTAAGGTCTAAACCATTCGTAGCATTTACCCACTGATACTCACAACCGATACAAAGCGTTACAGACAAAGTTGCCTCATCACCTGGACAAATAGCCAATTTATCAGTACTTGCATTAACACTATCTACAGCAGCTTTTTGTATAACTACCTGATTAGTTATGGCAAAACAACCTGGAGCATTTACTTCTACATAGTAGTTTCCTGCTTGGCTAGCACTATATGCGGAACCTATAGCACCTGATACTGCAATTCCATTTCGATACCACTGATAAGTCCAACCTACCTCTGTTGCAGTAGTAATGGTTACAGAATCACCTGGACAGACTGTTTCAGTTGTATTTCCTGCCAAAGTTGCTGCCGTTGGAGCAAAACCAGCTGTATCTATCACGATAGTATCAGAAGATAAAACACAACCACTACTGTGTAATACCTCTACCCAATACGCACCTGTTGATGTTGCAGTAAAACTAGAACCAACATAGCCACTTTGCATTGTGGAACCTTTATACCACTGATAACCAATATAATCTGGCTCCACCACCACATTTAAGGTTGAAGTCCCATTAGGCACACAAATACTATCCGCAGTAGCTAGAATTTGAGGTGCATTAAGCACAGTGTATGTTACATCTACAAGATTGGTTGCATACTCACATCCATCTTCATTAGTCAAAATTGCATAATAGGTATCAGCTGCAGATCCTCCAGTTAAGGTAATAGTCCGCCCCAAACCAACAGTATCATTATTACTATCATACCAAACATAACTACAAGAAGCACAAGCCGTAGCTGTCAATTCTACAATAGAGTCATTACACATTGGATTGGGCGAGGCTGTAGCAATCGCCCCCTGTCCCTCCAATGAAGGTACTGCTAAAATAGGAGCAGAAGATCCTCTACAACCATTACTATCAATAACATTAACATAATATCCTCCAGAAGTATTCACCGTAAAATTTGGACTTGTAGATCCATTACTCCAAGCAAAACTACATGAAGGACAAGAAGTAGGATCCACATGAAGTGTCACGGGCGCTCCATCGCAAAGAGGCAAGTAAATTCCCGTTATTGCCACCGAATCCGCAGTTTCTACAATAGGCTGCACCTGATTGTAATTAACAAGTGTTATTGTGTCGTGTTCTACACAATCATACTGCTCTACAGAAAAAATATAGTCCCCATCTTGACTAACAGATATATTTGTTCCAGACTGTCCAGTATTCCAACTATAACTACAATTTGAACAAGCTACTGTTGTCGCATCCAAACTAACAAAATCGCCCAAACAAGAAGCTATAGAATTCCCCTGCACAATAGTAGGCTCCAAAGAAGGCCTGACCTGATAATATACAGTATCTCTTCCCTCACAACCATTATAATGTCCAGCTACAATAACCATCGTATCTTGTAAAAGATCAATTCGATGTGGCCCCTCACCAGAAAAAGATAGGTGGCTAGGCCAACTGTAAGTCAAAGGATAAGGACATGAAGAACAACTCGCCTCTACATCTAAAGTATCTCCATAACAATAAGGCCCTACAGCCGTATCTGGCTCCAAAACTGGAGAAGGATCAATAACATTTACGGTCGCAGGCAAATTATCACTTAATACAAGCTGATAAGCCCCAAAAAGACATGTTGAAGGATTCGTACCAGAACCTAAAAAACATACATACTGCTCCAATGTTACCGTAACATCTAAATTTGTTGGCATTGAAGGAGATGTCAAGTAGGTGAGCTGATTCCCACCAGGAGTTGTAGAAAGTGTTCTTGTTCCATCAAACCAATCGTAGGTTATTCGTAAACTACCATCGGCAATAGCTGCTGCATCCTGATTGTCTACTACCTCCAAAATGATATTATCCCCCATACAAACATCTCCAGATACTGGGGTTGTATTTAAAACGAAGGTCCCACAATCCTCAAATTCAAATAACTCTGTATCCGTAGCCGTACAGCTATTTACATCTGTTACCGTCAGTGTTAATGTAGAGGTTTCCCCATCCAAAGGATTGTCAAAAGTATACTCCGAGCCATTAGAACTAATGCTATGAGCTAATACAGGGGAAGCCGACCAGCTATAAGCATAACTCCCGCCCTGACTAGGATCAGGCGAAGCCTGTACAGGAATAGGATTCCCCGTAACACAATAAGTTCTTCCCGAATGAGGAATATCTGCAACAGTTTCTGGATAAAACTCTATATCTATAGTTGCTACCGCCTCACACTGCCCAGAACCCGCTATATATGAATATGTCACCGTCTCCGTAGAACTCCCCCCAACATTACTATGCATATCACTCAAAGTTGTCGGATTCGTCGCACCAGCAATAGTTACTCCGTTTTTCTCCCAACGAGAAAAACTACCTCCAGATGTAGAACCTGACAAAACTACAGCCTCACTCGAACAGAAAGGCCCTGTACCATTTGTTGTACTCAAAGTTACTGTAGGCTGAGGATCTACCTGTACCTCAAACCAATGCACAGAAGGGCAATCCGTTCCTGCAGCATCTACATCTACCCGGTAAACATAAGTTCCTGCCGTAGTGAATGGTCCTACATAAACCTCCTTATTGTCATTGAAATATAAAGCCGCTGGAGCAGCAGCTGGACCACTGACAAATTGCCAATCAATATCTGCCGCATTTGACGGGAAATCAAAATCAGGATCACTTTCCGATAAAGCCAAAACAGTATAATCCCCCTGACATATATTACTCACCATCGCAGAGTTATCATAGCTTATATTATCTACATAAGGAGTAATTATACACTTTATATCCGCTGTCCAACCATCATAATGATAACTTCCATTAGAATGAAACTTAAACGTTAAACAACCTGTAGGATTCGTAGCCGTTATCGTTCCAGGTACATTTGAACCATAATTAGATGATCCATAAAGACCATAGGGAGAACCATTATAGCCATAATACTCGTCAATCATAGTAGCCGAAGTATTTGTCCCATCATATACCTGTAAATAATCTTCTGTCGGTGTGTAATAAGAAGTCTCCAACTCAAAAGAAGTAAATACAACCTGCAGCATGGCCCCAGGAGTACCCGGACAAATAGTTCTAGTATAATCTTTATTATTCTGATATTCACCGCCCTGCCCCCTATGATCTGTAAAATTACCATCGCAACGATTATCTGTCGGTTGGATTAGATCATCTATCTGTATCTCAGTGGTGTTATCCCCCCCAATAACAGGCCCTACAGTACTCACAGAAGTAACATTATACGGCCCCGCAGCAAACACAAAACTATCCTTCACTTCCACACTTACCGCAACAGTCGCTCCTGTACATTGATTATTATCCTTAATACTCAAAGTATAATCATAAGAACCAGAAGGCGCAGAAGGAGTAGAACTAGTAGTCACAGAACTCACAGACGGAGTTCCTACAGCCGCATTTACAGGGTCACTAGAAGTCCATGTAGCCGTATAGGGCGAAGCTATACTGCCCGAAATATTCGCCCCTAAGTTAATTGTTTCCCCCAAACAAATACTCGTTGAATTCGTGGTTGCTGTATAAGAAGGTTTTGCAAAAATCGTAAAACCACTAGATACACTTGCAATACAACCATTCAAATTCCCAGTTAATGTAACTGTCTCAGTCCCTGCAGCAGTATGCAAATCGTTAAAAACCGGAGTAGTCTGTCCCCCTCCCGACTCATCAGGGTCTGATGTCGCTCCATGCGTAACCGACCAAGACCAAATTATTCCATTTGGACAAGTACCCGACAAACAAAGAGAGGGAGAAGTAGTTACACTAGTCACCCCTCCTGCACAAATATCAGCTGCCGATATTGGATTCAAAACAGGCACATCCTGAACCGTCACAGGAACAGGCTGAGAATGCACACAATAATTATCTGTGGTTGTAACCAATGTATAGGTTGTAGAAGAAGTAGGACTAACCACTAAGTTAGCTCCCGCCGTTCCTATCGAACTAGCCCCATCAAACCATTCATAACTATATGTAGGACAAGATACACAGTTGCTCGCACTCGCATCAATATCCGTTGACTCTCCATTACAAATACTCAATTCAGTAGGATCTAGCGTAACATCAGCAATAGGATCTGTCAAGTTAATCTGGATATAATAAATGCCTCCATTATCATTATTCGAATCAGCAGCTCCTGTATACTCCAATCTTAGCATTATGGTTGTACCAGCATAAGCTGCGTCAATTTCCAGCACCGGATAATTAGTACCAACTGTCCCTCCACTAAGTGGATGTGTATTACTTATACCACCAGCACCCGTAGTATTCAAAGACAAATCTGGACTTGAGGTTTCAAGCCCCCAAGTAATGTTAGACCAAGATCCCCCCGCAGCTAATGACAAATTTGTTCCTCCCGATGTACAATAATTAAATTGATAATCAGGAGTTGCCATTGATCCAGAAGGCGACTGATAAGGATCTGTGAGCGGCTCTCTATGAATACAATTCCCATTGGCATCATTTACCGCAAAAAGATAGCCTGTAGCTGGCAATGAACAGTTTTGCGCCCAAGAAGCACTGGCCCATAACAGTAGGCCAAAAGTAAAAACCGTTTGTAAAAGTTTGTGTAGCATAGACTGCTTGTTTTGATATGGTCTTTTTTTCTTTTTTCTTTTTAGGGGCCTCCCGCCTTCGGCGGGCGCTCCCTTACAGGGCTCGCTCTTCGCTCGGCCCTTCGCCAGCAAGCTGGCTCGGTCTGGCCCTAAGGGCCACCCTTTCAGGCAGCTAGGCCGCTCAGCCAATAAGCCAATAAGCCAAATTAAGCATTCTGCTATCGGCTGTTTGGGCCGCTTCCCTTTCTTGGCGCGAAGCCAATACGCTAAGCTCGAGGCGGCTTTGCCGCCCTTGGCCCAAAGGGCCAAAATGGCCTAGCGATGGTAGGCAGTGCGGCAAAGCCGCAGACCCAGCAAAAACTTGTTTTTTGCGCAGGGCCGAGCGAACAGCGAGCTGCCGGACGTAGCGCCGCAGCTTTGCTGCGGAGGCCCAAAAACAATATGCTTTTCTAGAAAAGCACATTTGCCTAAAGAGAGGCAAGTAGTAAACCTTTTGCTTTACTACTCACCTGCTTATTAACGATAAACAACCACTTTTCGCTGGCTATATACCGTCTCGTTATATACACTAAAGATATAAACTCCAGGTGTCAATCCAGTGGTTTGTACTTGTAAATTTTGGTCTCCTTCACGCAATTCGCCCGTTCTCAACTGGCGGCCCAATAGATCGACCAATTGCCAGTTATACTCCCCTTTCAAGGCTGCTCCAAAATCAACTTGGAACTGCTCTTTGGCCGGGTTGGGATAAAGATTGAGGTCCAAAATTTCGGCTCCATCTTCATCGGCTAAAGTTTCAACAGAAACAGGGCCTACGGGGCCATTAAAGATATTGAGGTTTCTAGAACTATTGACCTGCAAAACCTCTTTGGTTTGGCGATTTTGGATAAACACCGTCACCTTAAGTCTATTGGGATTGACTGTAGTGGGGTTAAAGGTCCATGTTCTGGTATAAGGTAACATATCGTTCATCACCCAAGTACTGGGGATATGTTCTCCTGCTCCATCGGGCAACATAACTCTCATAACAGACATCATATTGTGCCCTTGGAGGCTTCCAATAGTATCCTCTGTAATGGCTACATGTACATCCAAACTATCGGTTGTAAGTGCGAGATCTTGAAGCGCTTTAATTTCAAAATCTGCAGTTAACACTCCATTGAGTACGTCTACAGGGTACATTTTTATATCAAACATAGCATCTTGCAGCATCTGCATATCCATGAGTTCTTGTTGGTAACGGACCAAGTTGGCGGTTGAGCTAGCTAGGTTAGCTCCATTTAAGCGAACCTGATTGGCATCGTTAATTCCGTAGTACAAAACTCTGGCGCTAGATTCACTGGCTGAGAACACATTGAGGTAATCATAAGCCCCGTAATTAGTATGAATTTGTAGAATATGTACATCGCGTCCGTATAAGTTGCTATATACTGTATTATATAGATCTGTTTCTACATCATCAATACCTGGTGCATTCTGGTTGCTAAAGTGTTCTATCAAAACGGAGCGGCTGCGATTACCGACATATACGTCGTCAAAAGCAAAGCCTTCATAAAGAGCTCCTCCACTACCCTCAGCGGCAGCAAAAGCAAGACGGAGTCGGAGATTATTGCTATTGCGTAAATCACCACCACTCACATCTAGGCGATATCGGGCATCTTCCCAGCCGTTGCTAGTTCCAGACCAACCAATAGGTGCTCCATCTTGATTACCTGGGTCACTAACTACATAAGTTGGGTTGTACCAATTGAGTCCTTTATTACGAACCCCTAGGTTTCTCCAAGTTTGTGTAGAATCATCAAAATATTGCATCACTGCACCATCTGTTCCTTGGCGGCTATCTCTCCAGATATTTAGTTTAACCATTGGGCGGCGCAAAGTAGAGATATCGAAGCAAGGGCTGTAGACCCAAGCGGCCTCTGCGGCAGGATATGCTCCATTAGGTGTAGTAGCCCAAACATGGTTACCATATTGAATGGTTGTAATTCGGAAGCCATCTGCTAGTCCCCAAGCCCAAAGAGAGTCATTGGGTAGGTTAATGGTGCTATCTTCATTTTCTTGGAACCAGTTGCCTGCATCCACTTCAAAGTCTTGGAAATAAGGCGTAGTATCATTTACTAGATATTTAGGCGATACAATAATCCGACGAGAGAAAGTTGTATCACACTGGCCTCGGTTCACAATAGTGAGAGAGGGGAAGTAAATGCCAGCTTGTGCGTAATTATGATATTGTGTGGGCACATTAACGGGGTCTAACAAATTGAATAATGTATCTGTTGAACCATCGCCATAATTCCAGATGACCATTGTAATACTATCTAGAGCAGGAATACTATTGCTTAGGCCTGGAGAAGAAGCATTAAAGAGAACACTATCTCCTTGGCAGCCCCCTTCGCTAAAGAAATGGACCTCTGGTGCATTATAGACATCAATTTGATGCTGAATTGTATCTGTACATCCAGAAACAGTATCGGTATAGTAATAAATAACTTGTCGACTCCCCAATTGGGCCATAGGATTAAACAGGCTATCTCCAACAATGCCTGCAATAGCTCCAAGTGTAATATCCTCAAAAGTTCCGCCATAAGGAGTTGCTGAGAGAGGAACACGTTGAGCGCTATCGGCCACACAGAACGTACTAGGAGCATTCATCAATTGAAGGTTTGGTGTAGGTCGAACTTCAACATATTGAATAGTTGAGTCTAAGCAGACACCTCCAGCATGATAGCGGGCAGAGGTAAACTCATAAGTAATTCGGTGCAAGTTAGTGGTATCTCCGTAAGCTAGTGTATCAGGAATTAGTTCAAAGATACCCGTGGGGATCTCATTGTAATTCAAGTAGCTCGTTCCGCCAAAAGGAGATGGAATAATCAAGCTTGTTGGATCATTTTCACAGTATACATAATAGCCTCGAGTAGTATCTAAATGCTTGACATCAAAGCCAGCAAATCCTAGCGTTGGTACGGTATCAATCACAATTACTTCTGAACGGGTATTGCTACAACCGCGTGCATCTGTAAAGCTAAAGTGAATAGTGTCTACACCACCATTGGCTTGTTGAGCTTCATAAGCCCAGTTACCAAAGGTAACACTCCAGGTCATTCCCAAACCACTACTAGTGGTAAAAATACCTGATTGGCTTTGGCTAGGTTGCGTACCAATATATTGAGGAATGGGGTTAATATTTCCTTGATATTGGTTATAAGCCTGTAAAGTGGCTGCGGGTTGACTAAAACAAGCATGAATAGTAGGATCATTCCGATTAAAGAGGCTATCACCTGGCATGTTGTAAATCAACTGTGGAAGAGGGTTAAGAACAGCGGTATCATAAACTGTATTATAACAGCCATTTGATAAGTAAGTATAGGTAACAATTGCACTTCTACCTCGATCAAAAATTCCAGAAAGAGCGGGATTAAAATGTCCAGCCACTGGGTCTACAATCATATTTGTATCTATAGCAGAAAAAGCTCCAAAATAGCCTGTAGTTAGCCCTGGGGTGGGCATTGGTCCACCATTAGGATTAACAGTTAATACATAGATTGTATCATCGGCACAAATCTGAGTAGGTAAGCCTGTAATTGTTGCATCTGTAAGGAAGTTATTGATTTGAATAGTATCCACAATGGTGTCCTTACAGAGCGTCACGGGATCTTGATAAGTATAAGCAAGTCCTTCTTCACCAAAGGGAATAGCCGTTCCACTAATAAATGGTGTAAAGAGAGGGGGGCTTATAGAGGTATCAAAGCTAGACGGGATAGTATTACTAGAGTTTCCTTGCTCATAGCTAAATAGGCTAAAGAAATCTCCGCCTAAAGGTGTCGCAAAAAGTTGAATAGAGTCTCCTTCACAATAAAAAGAGTCTAGAGAAGCCCCATTATCGGTAGTAAGTGTCAAGTTAGGCAAGGCCAAAATTTCCACATACTGTGTAAGTACTGTATTACAACCATTTACATCTGTATAGTCGTAAGTAATAGTATCTAAGCCTACACCAGCGGCAGAGGGGTTGTAGATCGGGTCTGAAGGATTTGTTCCGCCATTGCGGACACCATTACCAGTCAACTGCACTATATCTCCAGTATTATACCCAGCTGATGTTTGCAAATGCCAGCTTGTATTATGTTCATATAGGTCTAGAACTGTGGTATCTGCATTTAAACAATAAACAGAATCAAGAGCTGTAATGGCAATATCAGGCATAGCAAAGACTGTAAAAAGTGCACTGTCTCGAGCCTCACAGCCAAAGGTATCTTGGGCGATATATACCACATTATTTCCACCCACAACAGCGGGAGCATAAGCGGGATTAAAGACCTGTCCAGATCGGATTGTTCCGACCAAAAACATTCCAGCAGCAGTATCTAGTACTCCAGGTACTGAAGAACTAACAGAAATCGTATCTGCAGGATCCAAGCGGCAGTAATCTGGTCCATTTGGCGCAAAGATGCTCACCGAAAAGGTGTCAGGGATGTATATATAAGCAGAGGTAGAATCTACACAGGCATTCCCCTGATACACATAAGTAAGTAATTGGCTACCAACCCCTTGGCTAGCTGCCTGCTGATTAGGGTTAAACAAGTTCCCTGCTAATGGTTGGTAGTTAATATAATATTGTCCTCCATTAGGAATCCCTGAAAACTGTTGAGTACTATTGTCTTGACAGAAAACAGTATCTGCTAAAATGGCTGGGTTGATTTGAGCCGAAATAGGATCTTCAATTACCACCTGCTTCGTTAATTGGGCAATAGTATAAACTACATTACTTGAAGAAAAGCTTGGCGTGAAGTAAGTATGATAGCGCTCGTAACGGAAGCTAATAGAGAGATTTGTTGTTGTACCAGAAACCAGCGTAGGGATAAAGGCGTAGCGCTCGGCTCCCTGTGTCAAGTTAATCGGCTGAAGTCCACCATTACTAGAGCTTAGAGTCATTACATTGATAAACTCATCATAACTATAATTTACGTTATCTGTCACCCCTAAACTAGGTCGATAAGCATAATTAGAGTCCAGTAAATATGTCATTCCATCTATTTCTAGATACATAGAGTTAGCAGTCCGACCGATAAAGATAGTATCTGCATTACGACATAGAAATTTAGGAATAGAATCTAGGGTAATAGGCTTTTGCCAAACATCAATCAATTGCTCAGTTTCATTTCTGCAACTTCCATTCACAAAGCGATAAATCGCCGTATCTACTGTTTCATTAGCTGCAGCAGGCATAGGAATCGTATTGGCAAGTAATTCTCCATTGTTAATATAAGTTCCTACATAAGAACCTGTAAAAAAGCGGTTATCAAGTGGCCAAATTAAACGAGTGAGTTCCGTCATTGGAACATTAGTCTCTGTTATAGATATAGGAGTAAACTCAATGCTATCAACCTCATTATTATTCACACTAACAGGGATAACCGCCACCACAGAATCTGGACAGGCTGCTGCATTATTAGAATATGTAGGTTGATATATATAGGTAACCTCTAGTTGCTGCGTCCCCGAAATAGGAGTATAGTTCTGCACATTTTCCACTAACAAATCATTACCAGCAATAAGTGTTGGCTCATAAGTAGTTGGAGTAGCAGCATAAGCTGCTTTAAATGTTCCTGGTTGAGGGAAACCTGAAAGGGCAATAGTATCAGCTGCGGAACAAAGTGGTTGAGGGACCCCATTCAAGCTAATTGCTACAGAAGGATTCTGAACAACTAGAAAAAAGTCTGAAATATATTCATTTCCACTAATACTATCTCGCAAAACAACCTTACCTGTTACGGCCGAAGAAGGTACTATCACAGGGATACTTCCAGACCATACACCCGCGTATTGACTTAACCCTGCTGTTGATACAGGGATTGTATCATAAGTAGTGGCAGATGTAGCAAAAAGTAGTTGGTTCGGTTCTAAAGTAATATTCCCTAAATAAAATAACAAACTATCGCGTAGACACGCCTCTTCTGCAGGAGCTAAGGGATTAAGATTACTCACATCTAAACTTGGTGGAGATAGCACATCAATTGTATCAAACGTTTCAAAGAAACAGTTTTGGTTTTGATACTCAAAGGTAACAATATGACTCCCAGACCCGGCCAAAGCTGGTATAAAGCTATCTGTAGTAACTGCAGCAGCCTGAGGCAATGCAAAGTAACTTCCAGAATTATGCACCGTAGCTGGCTGCAAATAATTATCTAATAAAATAGGTCCTTGAGAAATAGGAACAACAGAAACAGGATCAAGTACTAACCCAAAATTAGTTGGAGGGACAACCTCTATTGCTGTTGTTAAATTAGAGTAATTAACACATCCCAATTGGTCAGAAACAACCAACTGATAGTTTGCTGCATTATCAATTTGATAAGAAGCACCAATTGCTCCAGGAATGATAACGCTATCTCTATACCACTGATAACTAAGTGAAGCATTTCTTATGCTATCACAACTTAAACAATTAGATGACAACTCAAAAGGCTGTCCACTACAAATATTTGCATAGGGTGCTGTAGTAGTATCTAAAGCAATAGCTAAAGCAGTAGTATCATATAAATAAATCGAATCTTCTACAGTACAACCATTTAAGCCGATCCGCACCTTATACATCCCAGTAGCGGCTACCCCATTAACAAGGTAAAAGGTATCGTTTACCCCTAAGTTACTATAATTGTATCCATTAGTAGTATCTCCATCAAAATACCAATTATAAGTACAACCCACACAAGAATCAACTTCTAATACTACCTGGCCTGAAGGACCACAAATAGCTTCAGAAGAAGCCCGCATCGCTACCCCCAAACTAACATCACTATAGTTTCGTACCACAGAAGTATCAGTACAGCCAAATGTATAAGGAGAAGAAGAATAACCTGGATAGTTTTGGGTAACTACTACATAGTAATCCCCCCCCTGTACTACCTCAAAATAATCTTGATCGCTAGGTATAGGTACTTGGACATTATCCTGAAACCACTCATAAGTACAATTTGGACAAACAGTAGTATCTGGCACAGCCTCGATAATAACAGTATCTTGATTACAAACATTCGCCAAAGGTGCTGTGTTTAACTGCGCATTGTATGAAGAACGAGTAATAGGGACAGAATTCGAAAATGGAGATGCACAACCAGATTGTACAGTTTGCACCTGATACCCACCTGTTGTATCTGCAGAATATGTGCTTTGACTTACAGTATCTTTCCAGCTTACAGGTAAACCAACATCATCATACCCATTGTATGTCCAAATATACTGACAACCTGCACAAGCAGGAGTAGATAAAACAACAGGACTTGTACTACAGATATTTGTAGCGCTAGCTACAGCAACTGCTGGCACAGGAAGAATAGTATCCTTAATCTCAATTACTGGCGATTGATAAGTACAGCCTGAAGATGTATCTTCAACTTCTACATAATAGCCATTAGGTACATTAGTCTGATAGGAATTTACCAAAGTATTTGTAGATGGAGAACCACCAGTAGCCGTATACCAACTATATTTACAAGTAGTACATGGAGGAACAGTTAAAGTTACAGGAGCTCCTCCACAACTATAAATAGAGGGTGTTGCATTAATTACAGGATTTGCTCCAGCAGCAGAAGAACGAACAACAACACTATCCGTAAGTGCTACACAACCATGCTCATTAGTTACCTGCAAACGATATGTCCCAGGTTGGGTTGCCGTATAATAATACCCAACAGCATTAGGTATAGCAGGACCATTATACATCCATTGATAAGTCCAATGAGGTGGCTGCTGAATAGTCCCCTGGATTTTTAACTCTACTGATCTTCCATTACACAAATATGGGTCTAATGGCCCAATAGTAGGTAAAAATGGAATATAACTGATTGTCTTAGGATCAGATGTTCTACTACAACTATTAGGATACTGTACAACAACTCTAAAATCTCCCGCTTGACTAGCAGTATAAGTAGAAGAAGTCGCCCCAGGAATTATCGCATTATTTCGAGTCCACTGATAATTACAATCTACACAACTCACTGTGCTCATTGCAATAGTATTTGTACCGCACAAATGTTCCCCAGTAGCAGAAATCACTGGACGAATTGGTCCCACTGAATACCCAATATCCACAACAGAAGACTCCTCTTCACAAGCTAAGCTATCAGTCACTCTAACTATATAACTCCCTGTATCTGCTAGATTAGATCGATTCAGCACAACTCCTACGCCAACCGTACCTGAAGATATATTTCCATTATTATCAGTTCTATACCAACCATAACTACAGCCTAAACATGGGTTATCCACTCTTATTGTTGCTGCACTAGATCCACAAATATTATACGGATCCGCAACAACCTGAGGAGTAGCTAAACTACTACTAGCAATAACCAAATCATTAGAACGCCCCTCACAACCACTAACAACGTCTGTAATCGTTACACTATAAGTGCCCGTTCCCATTGCAAAGGTATATGCATTAGTACTACCATCACTCCACAAATATTGACAAGTTAAACAAGAATCCCTAGGCGTTGAGCGAATAACAACAGGGCTGCCATTACATATAGAAGCACGGAAATCTCCACTAATATCTTCTGCATAAATGGGGGGAGTCAAATAGCTACCCGGAGATACATAACGTTGCAAACTTGATGGACAACCATACTGATCTGCCACATCTACCCGATAAGTCCCCGAAACATCTGCTAAAATACTTTCATTATTTGAGCTAGACCATGAATTATTTGGAGCATCCCAAACATAACTACATCCAGGACAGTCAATCACCGTTAATAAAGCTCCAGTATTAGCACAGATTTTTGCCGTGTCAGGAATAATGCGTGCCGTAGTAAAAGGATAATAGTCCAAGTTAACAGAAGTCTGCCCCTTACAACCATCTACAGTGGCCTCTACAGTATAAATACCATTATCAAATAATAAAGCATTCTGTGCCGTAGATACAATATTCTGCCCCTCATCATACCAAACATAACTAGCTCCATTAGATGGAGTAGCCGAAGCTCCCAAAGTTGTCGAATCACCAAAACAAATCACAGAATTACTCACAGAGGTATTTACAGAAACAGCTGGGTTAACCGTAAAATCTAAGGTATCTCGGTCTACACAACCAGAATAAGTCTCTACAGCCTCAACAACTAACTGATTTGTACCTAATGTATTCGTATTTAAACCATAATAGGACTGACTATTAGTTACCGTAGTCCCATGTGTAACATCTATCCAAGTACTTTGAAAATTTACACTAGACGGAGGTGTACTCCCCGAAATCAACGCATCAATCCCTTCTCCATAACAAATCGTATCTTTCTCCCCAACCAATGCGATCGTCGGACAGTCATACTTCGCAATAAAGGCATCATTACCAGAACTAGTCTCCGTATACATCGCTGAAGGATTTGGAGAATAATTTGTCTCCCCATCAGAATAACCCGAAAGATAATAAGCATCATCCAAAAAGATAATCCCCTTTACATACTCATCTCCCGTTCCCCAAAAAGCAACATGATTATTATAACTACCAGAAGGACCAAAACTTACGATTGCAATGTCTTGTCCTCCATCTCCAGACAACAAAGGACTTCCTATAACTTGTAACCCAGGCTCCGTACCATTAACAATTGGACTACTCCCCACCGATAAACTAGGGTAATCCTCTATGGCAACAACAATATTGACATTGCCCAAATCATCAAGCTCCAAAATATTTCCCGGACTTAAGGCATCTACAGGTAGTTCAGGAGCCCCCCCCAAACGCTGCAACCATGCAAAATCTAAATCACTACCTGTCGAAGTCGTAATCAACTCTCCAACCCCCACAGACCAAGAACCTGAAGCCGAGTTTACTTCTGTCAATGATAGCGCTGCAGCATTTACCTTTACAGCTGTTTCAGTCTGATACTGAAAACCCAAATAAACATGCTGCTCAGAAGGATCTATCTCTATATCTACAACCCGCTGTGAAGAAAAACTATTAGCTGCTGTCAAATGCTTACGCATATTAACTGCAAAAGGACTTTTCGTCAAGCGAACAACAAAACCATTCTCTCTCGTACTTAAATTTGCTGGGCCAGAATTAGTAGAACAAGTTCCTGTAGCCGAACCAAAATGATGCTCCCCAATATAATCCCCTGTGTATCCCCCTACTGCATAAACATCAGTTCCCGAAGGATCAACCGCCACACCATATAAAGCTACATTATAATTAGAGGTAAACCCCTTCATAGATTTTAACGGAATGCTCCCCCCTACACTCAACGAAGCAATAACTCCCTCTGTCCCTCGACCATTATAACAAGTAGTCTTATTCAAAACATTAGTAGTACTCTCTCCCGTCAAAGACAATGAGGTTTTTCCAACAATAAAACACTGATTATTTAAATCTATATCTATACCATAAAGAACCGAAACCGTGTTAAACAAACCACCGACAGAATTCTCCGCAGTAATAAATGTAGCATCAGAATAAGTCCCGTCAAAATTATATCTAGCAACAAAAAAAACAGGCTTATTGACATCTCGAATAGCTTGGGAATTTCCTCCAGACTGAGAAAATAATAATCGAGTAGCATTTTTACTCGTACTAAAATAGCCCGAGATATACACCCCATCCGTACCAACTACAATAGCATTTCCCTCTGAAGGACTCATTGATGCAGGATTAGGAGCACTATTGTCCACTCTCATGTCTACCTCCCACAAAATATCACCCGCAGGAGAAAGCTTGTATAAAAAAATACGGCCATCATTATATGAACCCACTGTATATATATTGCCATCTGTGTCATGAGCTACTCCCTGTCCATGATCATTAGTGACTACCCCATAATTATTCCCCATCAAGGGCATAGGTGCAGCCGTGTCCCGTAACAACCACGCTAGATTGCCATCCAATTGCCCAAATACTGTCGTTGCCGACAAAAACAACAACAAAAAATTAAGTATAATTTGTCTCATATATTCTTCTCTAGGTTAATCCTTTTACTTGATGCGTACAACTCCTAAAACTAATACTTTATAAGCGTTTTACCTAAGCTTTATGCTGCTTTATCTAGGCCCTCCTAAATGATTTTTTTATTAAGTCCTTAACTTTTAAGAAAAAAACTAAGGCCTTAGTTTGCCCCCTGCTTAGATTTAGTCCAGTTTGTCGCTTAACTTTTAATTATTATTTAGTATCAGATTTAGCTTGGCTAGCTGCTCTCATTTTCTAATCTATTACTTTGAACAAGCCCCTCAAAAGAGTCTTTTCTCCTTTTGTCAAGATATCTAGATCTAATTTATACGTATTTACACTATAATTTAGACTTTTTGCCAAAAAAATAGCTTCCTAACTAGGAAGCTATTTTTTCAATTGGCCCAGCGCTGCGCAGCGGTGGCCGAAGGCCAGACCCAGGGCAAGCAAAGCGCAGCCCGCAGGGCCGAGCAGAGCTGCGAGCCGCGCAGCATAGCGGCGGCCGACCTAGCCAAAGGCTAGCCGGCCGCGGGCCCCAAATCCTTATTATTCAAAGGAGAAGCTCCTCCCCCACCCTATTTTTTAGAACCAAAACCTACTGGCATCTCTTCTACAAATTCTTTGTTTTTTTCCTCCATCTCCTCACTGTTCAAGCCCTTGGGCATATAATCCTCACTCAAAAATCCCATCATTTTGGGCGTCTGAAAGCCATAGGTAAACTTGCGAACATTCTTAGCAATAAAGTCAAATAACTCCTGCACCGTAATGATGTAGTTCCCATCACTATCCGCATAACCTTTGAGCCCCATGATCAAGAAATAAGAAAATACTCCCTGCTCAAATTTTTTGGTCTCTAAAGAAATTTCCTCCGAGGCAGAAGATAAAATCATGGCCAAACCACCATCTACCCGCTTAAAACTCTCTTTATATTGCGCAATCACATCACGGCCCATGTTCATGTTGTTGGCAGGCGGCAACTCATTGCCATTGTCCCGATATTCCGCATAAGTGGCCATCAAACTACCCGAGTGACAAGCATCCGCCAAAATCAATTTAAACTTGGCCTCACTGTCATTCAACATATTGGCCACTGCCGTATGATATAAGGTGTTGCTACCATTGCGCTGATAATCTACAGGCAAAAAGCCCCCCTCTAAACCATGGCCCGCAAAATAAAATATAATGAGATCATTGCTGTCCGCCTGCTCATACAAATCCCCCATGGTATTCAAGATGTTTTTGGCCGTAGCCTCCTCATCCAACAACAACTTAATCTGCTCATTGGGCAAAGCGCCCCCCTCTGGACTACGCAAAAAACTATAAAATTTTCGCGCATCATCTATAGTATAGGTCAATTTGTCAAAGTCCTGATAATTGGCCACCCCAACAACTACTGCCCACATCTTAATCGGATTCTCTGTGCAACGCCCCTCTACCCAACGACCACTCAATTTGTGCCCATTCCGATAATAATGCGTGCCCTCTCCATCTGGCAAACCATTCTTCCAATCTCCCTCATATTTGCTGCCATCCGTATAAGTCAAGTTGCCCTTGCCCTCATATTTCCGATTGACAAAGTAGCCCTCATAAACTCGACCCTTATAATCCATCGATTTCCCATAACCCTGCTCACAATCGCCCTCCAAACACTCACTCGCTTTGCGAATCTTGGGATTGACCTCTACCAAAATATTGTCCTCCCAACGACCCGCCTTGATATTCCCCTCAGGATCAACCAATACCCCCTCGCCATTATATAAACCACTCTTAAATCGCCCCTCAAAAAAGCCTCCCTTGACAAAAGAAAACTTTCCCAATCCATCAAATTTCCCATTCTTAAATTCTCCCTCATAGGTCCCCTGAGGCATCTCCCCCAAAAACTTCCGAGCCCGACCAATCCCATTGTCACAGTTTCCACTCAAACACTGTAGCTGCGCCTGCAACTGTATGGCCCCCATCATCAAAAGGAATAACCCCAAAATCTGCTTTTTCATAATTATATGGTTTCTTATTAGTGAATGTTTTATACTACTAAACTGCAAATATTTATCCGTTTTCCCCTGCTGTTCTTCTTTTTTTTCAGGGGCCTCCGCTGCGGCTTCGCCTTGCGGCGCTACGTTGCAGGGCTCGCTATTCGCTCGGCCCTTCAGCGCTGCGCGCTTTGGTCTGGCCTGAGGGCCACCCTTCCACATCGCTAGGCCAAAAACCTTCCCGCTTTCCCCAAACGAAAAAAAGGAGCTAGAGATTTCATCTCTCTAACTCCTTTTCTACTTACTTAGGTCAAATGCTTTAAAACCGCTAACTCATCCGCCCGCAAAGGCCGACAATGCCCCGGCCGCAAACCCTTTTTGGTCAACATGCCGTATTTCCTTCGGTCCAAACGCTTGACCTCATAACCAAAATGCTCAAATAATCGCCGCACAATCCGATTGCGACCAATATGTAGCTCTACATTCAAACTGCGGCCATCACTATCCGGCACATAATCAATTTTATCTACCGGAGCCGGACCATCCTCCAACTCTAAAGTGTTGCGAATAGCTTCTACATGCTCCTCCGCCACCGGCTTATCTAAAGTAATGCGGTAAATTTTGGTCACCTCATAACTGGGATGCGCCATTTTTTGAGCCAAATCTCCATCATTGGTCAAAAGTAACAAACCCGTCGTGTTGCGGTCCAAACGCCCAACAGGATACACCCGCTTAGACGTATGCTCTCTGGCAATATCCAATACGGTCCGCCGCCCCCGCTCATCACTAACGGTGCTAATGACATTATAAGGTTTGTTCATCAACAAATAAACATACTCTTTAATGGGCGTAATGACTTTCCCATCTAACTTGATTTCATCTTTTTCTGGCTCTACCCGATGCCCCATTTCCAAAACGACCTGGCCATTTACAGTAACTCGCCCCTCTTTGATGATCTCATCGGCTTTGCGTCTAGAACTTACGCCCGAATGGGCCAAATATTTATTCAGACGCATATCGCTGCGCTCCTCTTGTAGCCCCTTAGGCTCTTCTTTCTGCTCCTGGGGTTGCCCCTTTCGTCTATTGCGAAATGGTCCCGTATACTTTTCTTTTTTCATGCTTATATTAACTTTTCTGCCTCGCCAATGGCGTTATCTGGCACTTTAAACTCTTTGAGCTTGGGCAAATCCTTCATAGAAGCTAAACCAAAATGCTCCATAAATTTACTGCTCACTCCATATAATAAGGGCCGCCCTGGCTCTGTAGATCGCCCCTTTATTTCTATCAATTCTTTTTCTAGTAATTTTTGCACCGCATAATCACAGCTTACCCCCCGCACTCGCTCCATTTCCGACTTAGACACTGGCTGCTGATAAGCAATAATGGCCAAGGTCTCTAAGGCCGAACGCGATAGTTTTTTCTTGCTCTTCTGCTTGAGATAAACCCCGATCAAATCATAGTAATTGCTTTTGGTCAAAAACTGATAGCCTTCTGCAATTTCTAAAAGCTCAAAGCTATACTGCTCTTGTTGATAGCGCGCCATTAAGCCCTCTATAGCCAATTGTACCTGCTTTTTGCTGAAACTATCACTAAAAGCAGACTCCAAGCAATCTACTATTTCGCCCAACTTAATAGGCAGCTCTGCACTAAATATCAGGGCCTCTATATATCGTTCTAAATGTTCTTGCATGCTTTTGCTTATTTAAAGAAATTGGACCAAAAAGGCGGCCGCGGGCCCCAAATCTAGACAATAGGATGCTTGCTCTCGACCTTCTTCTGTATCTTTTTGCGCTTGGGGTTGAGGGCCAAAAAGGCCTTGCCCAAATAATCAATTAGATCACCTGCCATTAGGCCCTCTTGGCTCTTTTCGACTACGGCTAAATCACCGGCCAAACCATGTACATAAACCCCTAAAATACAAGCTTCTAAGGGGCTGTAAGGTTGGGCCAACAAGCCCGTCAAAATGCCCGTCAATACATCGCCACTACCTGCGGTCCCCATACCTGGGTTGCCCGTTGAATTAAAGTAGCAATTGCCCTCTGGAGTCGCAATACAACTATTGGCCCCCTTGAGAATGATGTATACCTCTAGTTCCATGGCCTTTTGGCGCAGCAATTCGTAGCGCTCAAAATTGTTGTGGCTGCGGCCAAACATACGCTCAAACTCTTTGGGGTGAGGCGTGAGAATACTCTGTTTGGGGATGTACTCCCACCAGTCGGGACTCTGCGCCAAAATATTCAAAGCATCCGCATCCAAAACGGTGGGCGTATCTCGATGTTTGAGCAAATAGCAAAGCGCATTGCGGGTCTTGTTCTTCGTACTCAGGCCACAACCGATGGCAATCGTATTATATTTTTGGAGGTCGTAGATGCGGGTAAACACATAGCGATCATCATCTAAATTGACCATCGCCTCGGGCACAGCGCCCTGAATCACCTCATATCCACAGCTAGGCACATGCACCGTCACTAGGCCAGCACCCGCCCGCAAACAAGCACGGGTGGCCAAAATAGCCGCCCCCATTTTTCCGTGGCTACCCATAATGAGCAAGGCATGTCCAAAAAGGCCTTTGTGGGCGTACTTGCCTCGTTTTTGGTAAATATTGGCAATCGTTTTAGGCGTCACATAATAATTGTGCGCTGGCAAATCGGCAATAAACTCCTCGGGCAAGCCAATAGAGCGGAAGTGAAACTCGCCCACCCGATCATAATTATCGGGAAACATAAAAGCAAAGCGGGGCGTCTCAAAGCTCAGGGTATAATCGGCCTGAATGCTACTGCTGAGCGTAGGTTGTTCGGCCTGTAGGCCCGTGGGACTATCTAGGGCCAAAATGATATTGGGACATTGATTGATGGCTTCTACGATCTCTGCCAATTCGCCCTCTAAGGGGCGGTTGAGGCCAGAGCCCAAAAGGGCATCTACAATAATTTCACGTTCATCGAAAACGGGAAGATCCTCTAGGCTGAAAATTTCGGTAATTTCTACTTCTCCGCTAGCTTTCAGGGCCTCATATTGGTCCAAAAAGTCTTCGGTTTCTCTTTGTAAGCGGTAGATAAAAACCTCTACCCCATAGCCCATTTCGGAAAGGATGCGGGCAGCGGCCAAGCCATCTCCACCATTATTACCAGAGCCACAAAGAAAGCTAAGCCATTGGTATTCTCCAGCGGGAAATTGCTCGGCCACCCAATCGGCAAAAGTTTTGGCCGCCCGTTGCATAAGGTCCAAATTGCTAATTTGCTCGGCCTCTAAGGCAGCTTGTTCTGCAGCTCTTAGTTGTTCTAGTGTCAGTATTTTCATGATTTCTTTTTTTTAGTGGTCCCATTGTAAATAGTCATCCAGTAGAAAGGACAATTAGGTACCAATGAGTTCGGAGGGGATTATCTTTTTTCTTAGCTATTCAATATACAGTTCTTTTTGCAAAGAGGCCATAAATAAGCGTTCTACTTCCTGTACATCGGGCGTCCAGCCCTCAAAGGAGACAACAGCTAGGCTATATAAATGTCTACCGATAACGATCAATCGTCCCGATAGCTGAAAGTCGGCCCCAGCTAAGCGAAAGTTGCGCGCTGGATAAATATCCTGATATAAAAAGCTTTCTTCTGTTTGCAAATCAATGCTATTGGCCTCTCGGCTACTGGCATCTAGGTCCATGATTAGATCTTGCAAGACCAGATCATAAAAGCGCTCTTTATCTTTCTGATAGTCTGCATAAGATTGCTCTTCTTTGAGGTCGGCTATGGTTAGTTGCAAGCTATAAGCTTTGGCCTCTAAGCGGTAGCGGGTTTTGCTTCGGCTCTTATTGCGCAATCGTCTAGGCTTTTTGGGAAAGCAGATGCTGTAGCCCTGGCCTAGGTCCTTTTTGTGCCAATCCTTGATTAAGGAATCAATGGGCAGACTATCTATGGGTTCGGCTGCAGGCAAAGGCAGGCTATCAGGCTCAAGCAAGGGTTGTTGCTCGACCAAAGGCGCAGGCTCTGATTGACAGGCCCAAAAGAAGGGCAGCAATAGGATGTAGATATATCGGGGCATCGCTTTTTGCGCAAAGGTACAAAGCCCCGCTTTAAAAATGAGCTTATTGAAGAGCTTATTTTCTGTCTGCGCTATAGACCGAAAGCGGGTAGCTAGCGCCGAAGCTGAAAGATGAAAATTGTTTACAAATGCCATTTTACAAATCTCGAATAGCTTGCTCAACTTTACAAATGCCATTGCACAAATCCACAATAGCTTACCTAACTTTACAAATACCATTTCGCAAATCCCTAATAGCTTACCCAACTTTACAAATGCCATTTCACAAATCCCTAATAGCTTACCCGACTTTACAAATGCCATTTTACAAATCCAAAACAGCTTGCTCAACTTTACAAATGCCATTTTACAAATCCCCAATAGCTTACCCGACTTTACAAATGCCATTTCGCAAATCCCCAATAGCTTACCTAACTTTACAAATGCCATTGCACAAATCCCGAATAGCTCTTCTTCAAATTATTTAGGAGGTTCTGCAGCCATGGCCGAAGGCCCTAGGCTAGAATATATAGCCCTGTGGGTTAAAACCCACAGCAAAAAGGGAGTCCATCTAAGCCCTAATAAAATGGGCCGAAGGTTAAAACCTTCAGCCCATAACTAGAGGAGGATCAATTGACTAAGATGAGATAGATAAAAGGCCAAAAGATTTAAATCAATATGGGTTTTAAGCCGCATTCCATAAAAACATTGCGGAGCAATATCATTCTTGGCCTAGCGATGTGCAGCAGTGGCCCAGGCCAGACCAAGGCGCGTAGCGCCGAAGGGCCGAGCGAATAGCGAGCTGCGAAACGTAGCGCCTGCCGCAGGCAGGAGGCCCCAACTCCTCCTATAAAGCTGCTAGCATAAAAAAGGCCCCAAACCTAGGTTTGGGGCCTTGAGTGCTGCTCTTCTTTTTGGGTTGAGCTAAGAAGCCAGTTTAATCCGTTCATTATGCATCCATTTTTGCCAAAGCGCCATATTAGGGCCTAGGGCGCCGACCATTTTAATCTTAGATTTCAGGACAGATTTAGATTTTGCTAAGGGTTCTTGGACCACTTGGCGGGGGTACATGCCCGAGGAGTGGATAAAAAAGCACTCTTCCGCCTCATTTTTCCAGATAAAGCCCACATGTTTATCCAGGCCCAGAATAAAGATTCCGGGGCTAGCTCGCTTGAGGTAAAACTGGAGGTCAGCCATTTTGGTGTAGGTTTGAATACTAGATTTGGCCGCCATAGACTTGATAATGACCGAGGCGGCTTGCTGCCCCATTTTGGCACGGGGGAGCTTAAAGCCAACATCTTTGAGGCAGCCGCTAACGAAGTAGCCGCAGGCAATTTTTCCTTGTCCAGGTTGTTGGCTAGTGCCATGAAAGGCCCAGGGCGTGCCATACCAGGCTGGAAAAATCTTTTGGCTGAGTTGGTCCGTAACAAAGGCCCGCGTTTCGGCTATAGCCAGCATGCGGTCCTCCTTATATTTTTTTTGGAAAATGCGCTTTTTTTGATCAATTTGGGCCAGAGTCTCTTGGTAGGCTGTGGCTTTTTCTGCTGGACTAAGGCCCTTTTCGGGCTCTATCCAGTACAAATAAAGACCAATAAGGGCCAAAAGGCCCACCAATATAAATTGATGATATAGCTTCATGAGCATTAGCTGTTTTGGAGTGAAGAACTTTAACCTATGGAATCGACTGTCCCCTTAAATTGGATGAGCCGCTTTTGGAGCTATGTAGAGCGTCCTTGGCTCTACCATCTATTGTTGTGGCTGCTCTATTTCAACCTGATGCTGACCATCAATTACAATGGTTGGCCAGAGCTACCTTTTACCCTCAAAACCTTGGGCATCCATCTGTTTTTTGTGATGGCCTTGGTCTACTGGAATCTTTGGCAAATCTTGCCGCAATATTTGGCGCAGAAGAAAATAGGCCAGTATTTTTTGATGGCTACTTTTGCCACCTTCCTCATTACACCTCTAGAGCTCATTTGTTTATATTGGGTCATGGACGAATATACGGCGGCCCAGGAACATCTGCTGAGAAACCAACATATTCATTTTCTTTTCAACTTCTTTGTTTTGAGCCTGAGTACGGCCCTAAAGATTGGCAAAGAGTGGCTGCGGCAAGAGCGCATCAAGAGAGATTTAGAAAAGCGGAATCTGCAATCAGAGCTTAGTTTTCTCAAGTCTCAAATCAATCCCCACTTCCTTTTTAATACCCTTAATAACTTATATGCGCTCAGCCTAAAAAAATCGGATAAGGCGCCAGAGTTGGTCCTCCGCCTTTCGGCCATGATGCGTTATATGCTTTATGAATGCAACGAAAAGATGGTCCCGCTACAAAAAGAGATCAGTTATATGGAGAACTATCTGGCCTTGGAACAAATCCGTTATGGCGACAAGGCCCAAATTGCGCTACATTACCCGCAGCCGCTTCCGCAAAGCGTAGAAGTTCCGCCCCTGCTTTTTATTCCCTTTCTAGAAAATGCCTTTAAACACGGGCTCTCTAACAGTATTGAAGAGGGCTATGTTTGGATAGAATTACAAATTGAAGAAAAAAAACTTAACTTTAGGATAGAAAATAGCAAAAGTAGTGAGCCCAAAGGCGAGCTTTATCACCAAGGTGGCATTGGCCTGAGTAATGTCCGCCGCCGACTTGAGCTATTGTACCCCAAACGACACCAACTCCAAATCATGGAGGACCCCAGCAGTTATCAGGTCCTCTTAACACTGACAAAGGAAGAAATATGAATGTTTTAATCGTTGATGACGAGCCCCTAGCCAGAGACGTGCTGCAAACTTATATCGAAAAGCTCCCCAGCCTAACACTAATCGGAAGCTGCCAAAACGCCATCGAAGCCTTTGAGCAACTCAATAGCCAAAAGGTAGACTTGATGCTGCTCGATATTCACATGCCCCAAATTTCTGGCATTGATTTTCTCAAAACATTGGCCCAACCTCCACTGGTCATTTTTACTACGGCCTACTCCAATTATGCCCTAGAAAGCTATGAACTCAATGTAGTTGATTATCTGCTCAAACCCATCGCTTTCGATCGCTTTGTCAAAGCAATCAACAAGGCTATAGAACTACAAAAAAATCGCGGCCAAGAACGACAAGCACCAGTAGAGGAGCCACAGACCAAAGGCAGCGACTACATTTTTGTCAAAGCAGATAAAAAGCTCATTAAGGTCCGTTTTGACGAAATTTTTTATATTGAAGGGCTCAAGGATTATGTCATTTTGCACACCCCGCAAGGACGTATCGTCACCCTGCAAACCATGAAATTACTAGAAGCCAAACTGCCCGCCCATCTCTTTAAGCGGGTGCATCGTTCTTATATCGCCAACCTGAGCAAAATAGCTATGCTAGAAGGCAATATGCTGGAGCTCAACGGCAAAAGCATTCCCGTAGGCAAAAATTATCGCGACGAGCTGCTGGCCATTATCAATGAAAAGCGCTTATAAGCTATTTTTTTGGGGCCTCCGCCTCGCTGCGCTCGTCGGCGCTACGTTTCGCAGCTCGCTATTCGCTCGGCCCTGCGGCGCTTACAGCGCCTTGGTCTGGCCTAAGGGCCACTGCTGCACATCGCTAGGCCAATAGGACCAATTAAGTTGGCTTTTAACTGAACCTTGAAAACAAAAAAACACTTAAATAATAGATAAAATCTTCGTGCATCAGCTGAAATAATCAATATAGTTATGAGTTACTTTCAGGGAGAAACCCCAGACAATTACGAACAAAAATGTTTGTGCACCTTGGTCCTCGATACTTCGGGCTCTATGGGTGGAGAACCTATTCGCGAGCTCAACCGTGGCTTGCAAGAGTTTTATGCCGCCATTGAGGAGGACCTTATTGCGGCCAACCGCTTAGAGGTAAGCATTGTGACCTTTGGTAGCCGCATCAACACCATTCAAGAACCCTCTCTCATTGAGGGCTTTGATATGCCTACTTTGGGCGTAAGTGGAACTACTCGTTTGGTCGATGCCGTTCGAGAAGCCATGCGCAAAACCGAAGAGCGCAAACAATGGTACAAAGAAACAGGACAGCCTTATTATCGCCCAATTGTCGTTCTTATTACTGATGGCGAACCCGATAGAGACCAGGATGTCAATGGCATTTCTGCCGAAATCCGCGAGGCCGTAGAAGGCAAGCGATTTACTTTCTTTGGATTGGGGGTAAAAGGCTACAATCATGCAACCTTGCAGCGCATCTGTCCGCCCTCGGCTCCCCCCATGCCCCTAGCTGGCTACAAGTTCTCTGAGTTCTTCAAGTGGTTGAGCAACAGTATTGGAATCATCACTAAATCTAAGGAAGGAGAAACCATTGAGCTTCCCCCAATTAGTGATTGGGCCCAAATGAAGTTTTAATTTTTTTGCCAAGCAGTTCTTGAGACGATTCTCAAGAACTGCTTCCCTATAATTTAGAATAAGGGTTGGCCCAAATTGCGAGCCCTTGATTTTTTATTGCTTATGAGTCAGGAAGAAAAAAGCCCTTGGGTCTTAGCCTATGCTTCGGTAATTGGCAACGGACATATTCAATCGGGTATCCCTTGCCAAGATAGCACAGCACATCATCGCATCAATGAAGATTGGGGCGTGGCGGTAGTCTGTGACGGTGCAGGTTCTGCGGCCCAATCACATATTGGGTCTGATTTTGTGGCCCGAAACACGGCCCATTGTTTAGAGGAGGTGATTAAGCGTTGTGCTTGGTCCCCCAGCCAATTGCCCGATGAAAAAACTTGGCGCAAAGAGGCCCAAAGAGCCTTGCAATTGGTGATGCAAAGGCTGATGCAGTTTGCGAAGCAGAGAGAAATTCCTCTCCCTCAGTTGGCCTGTACAGTTTTGGCTACCCTTTATTGTGAAGGGGCTTTGCTGAGCGTCCATATTGGCGATGGCCGGGCTGCTTATTCAGATGCTCCAGGCCAATGGAAGGCGCTTATAGCGCCCTATCGAGGTAATGAGGCCAATGAAACAGTCTTTATTACCTCTAGAATTTGGAATCCCGCTGGCATTGAAGAGTACATTGAAAGCTCGGTAACGACTGGCCCAATTCGCGCCTTTGCCCTCATGAGTGACGGTTGTGAAAAGGCCGCTTTTGAGGTCAATATCTTTGACCCCAAGACAAAGAAATACAGCGATCCCAATCGTCCTTTTCCTCGCTTTTTTGAGCCTAATGTGCCTGGTTTGCGCCAGCTGCACAAAGAGCAAAAAAGCCAGGAAGAAATCAATAAACTATGGAGCGGCTTTTTGACCGCTGGCACCAAGCAATTTAAGCATGAGATTGACGACAAAAGTATGATTTTGGCCGTTCGTCTAGCGGAGGTGCCCCAAGAAAAAAATATTTAAAGGTCCAGAAAGGCGCTTCGCGCCTTGGCTTAGGGATGGACAGCAGGGCCGCCGCAGGCGGCAGACCTAGCGGGCAAGGCCCGCGCAGGGCCGAGCGAGCAGCGAGCTGCGACACAGCCCGACCCGAGCGCAGCGAGGGGAAGCCCCAAAGAAAAAATACAAGTGCTTCCATCCTTTATCTTCTACCCATTTTTAAACTATGCCCCAACAGTTTTATATAGCCGGCAGTAAAGAGGCCATCAGTTTGCCCGATAAACCCTTTGCGAGTGGAGGGGAGGGCGGTCTGTATGCCATTGAGCATCCCGTTCGTTATTTAGATTATGTGGCCAAAATTTATCATCCGCATAAGCGCAAAAGCGAAAGCCGAGAGGAGAAGTTGAGCTATATGCTTCAAAATCGGCCAAATGTGGAGCAAGAAGGTATGCATCAGCCCATTATTTGGGTGGATCAGTTGCTCTATGATGCTCAAGATAATTTTGTGGGTTACCTCATGCCCAAGGCCAAAGGTGAAAAGCTGGAAGTGCTTTGTGCGCCCAATTTGCCCAAGCGTTTGGGCCGGGCTTGGCAGCGCCTAGCCTTTGGGCATGAGGATGCTTGGCGTCTTCGGATGAAGGTTTGCTATAATATTGCGGCAGCGGTTTCACAATTGCATGCCACGGGCCGCTATGTATTAGTTGATCTCAAGCCAGATAATGTCTTGATTCAGAGCAATGGATTGATTGCTTTGGTGGATATGGATTCTATTGAGGTTGTAGAAAATGGGCAAACTGTTTTTCCCGCTACAGTGGTAACGCCTGAATATACACCGCCAGAGTATTATGAAGGCCTTCGTCCAGGCGAAAAATCTATTCCTAAGAGTTGGGATGAGTTTAGTTTGGCCGTTATTTTTTACCGTCTTTTGTTGGGGATTCACCCATTTGCGGCCTCTGCCCTACCACCTTATGACCATTTGGTTTCTTTGGGCGATAAGATTCATCAGGGCTTGTATGTGCATCATCAGCGAGGGTTGTTTAGTGTTATTCCGCCTCCTCACCAACAATTTGAAGAGCTCGAAGAAGAGATACAAACACTCTTTAATCGGACTTTTGTCGATGGGCATCAGGAGCCAGAACAGCGTATCTCGGCAGAAGAATGGGGCAATACTTTTTTGAATAGCCCATTGTTGTTGATTGATCGGCCTTTGCCTTCTAAGGTCCTTTCGGTAGAACACAAACAGCAGCAAAACTGGTATGAGCTGGCCGTAAGCCGAGCTGTAGATGAGCTCAAGCTGGCTGCTCCTGAACTCAAGGAATTGCAGCAACAAATGGCTGATGGTCCCTTGAACCGAAAAGGCTTTCAGGATAAAACCCTAAAAATTTATCGTACAGCAGGACGCATTGCCCTCAATTTGCTCAAATTTGTAGGAATTGTCTTTGTCGTAATTGTCATCTTTGTGTTCCTCATAGGTCTTGTCTCCGATGAGTTCGATTTTGCAACTGCTTTTGAGGTGCTCTCTGAACTCTTTTTCTTTATCCCAAGAACCATTTTTAACCTAATCACTAGCCCTACCAGCTGGATTTTCGTGCTCATTCCGCTAATTATTAGCTCAGGCCAAAGTATCCTAAAATTTGTGAGCAAAAAAGTAGGGCAAGTCGTAGAGTTTGCTCAAGAACAAATGGCGTTGACCAAAGCACAGCGTCGCCGCTATTTAGAGGACAAACAATATAGCCTATTTACGGAGCGGGTTAAGCTTAAACAAAAGGTACAGGATATTCGCCAAGAGCTAGAAACCTTGATAAAACTCAAAGAAAAGCGAGAGCAAAACTTCCAAAACACCTATGGCAAAAATGTTCGCTCAGCCAACCAACGGATTCAAGCAGATATTGCTAAAGAAAGCTATCAAATTAAGGTACAGGACCAAAAAGCCAGAGAGTTAATGCGAGCCGAAGCCAAGGAAATCCGGGCGCTTCGACAAAAGTATCACGACTATTTGCAAGTGGCCCCCTATGCCAATATTTTGGGCCATAGCCCAGAGCAAAAACTCCAACAACTGCCCTATTGGGCTGGCGCCGAGGGCATCGACAAAAGCCAAGAAGCTCAGATTGCTCGACAGCTAGAAGACTGGAAAAATCGCTTTGAAGAAGAGCTCAACCACATCCAAAACCGCTACGACCAAGCCCAACAGCAACTGGTCCAAGAAGGAGAAACACACAAAATTAAAATCGAGGATATTGTCAAAAAAGCCTCTAAAGAAATTCGCCAAGAATCTCAACTCGACGACAAATTACTCGATAAAGCTTATCGGAAATTGCTCAAAACCCGTAACGAACTACTCATAGAATTACATGGCGAAGAACATAAACTCAAAGACCTCAACCAGAAAATTAAACTTTTGCGTTCAGAGCTCACTCAGCTCCGATAAAAGTTGGGTTTTCTCTTGCTTTTTTGAGATTTATGCTTATTTTTGCCCTCGCTTTATTATGAATCATCATTCAAAACCAATTTTTGGCCATGAAACAAGGATTGCATCCAGAAGACTATCGTCTTGTCGTGTTCAAAGATATTTCTACGGACTACAGCTTCCTAACTCGTTCTACTGCTCCTAGCAGAGACACGATCACTTGGGAAGATGGCAATGAGTATCCCCTCGTTAAATTGGAGATCTCTAGCGCCTCTCATCCTTTCTACACAGGAAAGATGACTTTTGTAGATACTGCTGGACGTATCGACAAGTTCAAAAAGAAATTTGCCAAGTTCGACTTGGGCTAGGCTTTTCTTTTTGCCAAAACACAAGCACAATAACCGCTATGGTTGTTGTGCTTTTTTTTATTTGGGGCTGCCCCTTCCGCCGGGTTGAAACCCAGCGCAAAGCGGTATCGCTTTGCGAAGCGATACAAAATGAGGGTGGAAACCCTCATGAATTATCGGGCGGGTCGGGCTGTGTCGCAGCTCGCTGATCGCTCGGCCCTGCGCCGCCTTTGGCGGCTGGGTCTGGCGCTTTGCGCCACTGCTGTCCATCCCTCAGCCTGCGGCCCTGACGGGCCTGTAGAACCGAATAGGACCAAAAAAAAGAGATTTTCTTCCCCTTGTGGGAAAAAAACCTCTACACTTTCAGAATAACGGTACATAAATTTCCGCTTTAGGCTTCTAATTTAGGGAAATAAATTTTGCGAAAGCAGCCTTTTCTGCTTTTTTATTAGACAAATTTTAACTTTTTTAAATTTCTATTTTATAATTCTTTCATTTTAAGGCTATACTCTATATCTCCAATTATCAGTATGCTAGATCTTTACCTACCAGGTTTTGAGGCTTTTTTGCAATTAGAAAAAGGCCTATCACCAGCCTCTTTGGCTGCCTATAAAAGTGATTTGAAGCAACTTAACCGCTACCTTAAATTCAATGGCCAGGCAGAGCAACTGGCCGAAATTGACAAGCATATCCTTCGTGCTTTTCTCAAAGAGCTGCAAGAGTTGGGTTTGGCCAACAGCAGCCAAGCTCGTATGCTCTCTTCTGTCAAAAGCTTTTTTGCCTATCTGCGTTTAGAGGGCCTGATAGAAAAGGACCCATCTGCCCTACTAGAGGCGCCTAAACAAAAGCGTAAATTACCCGAATACCTCAGCATTGATGAGGTGGACAAAATCTTTAATGCCATTGACCTTTCTCAGGCCCAAGGGCACCGCAATCGGGCCATGCTTGAGCTGCTTTATGCCTGTGGGCTACGGGCCAGCGAGCTTTGCGAGCTTAAACTATCGGGCCTTTTGCTAGAAATGGACCTTATTCGCCTTTGGGGGAAGGGCCAAAAAGAACGCATTGTCCCTATTGGTGAATCAGCTAAACAACAGCTACTTTTTTATTTGGACCAAAGGAAGCATCTAAAGATTGCCCCAAAATCAGAAGATATTGTCTTTTTAAATAGAAGAGGCAAACAGCTCTCTCGGCAAATGCTTTTCTTGATTGTCAAGAAAGCGGTAGCCGATGCGGGCATAGATAAAAACATTTCGCCCCATAGTTTTCGCCATAGTTTTGCTACGCATTTGGTAGAAGGCGGAGCAGATCTTCGTTTGGTCCAGCAACTCTTAGGACATGCTTCTATAACCACCACAGAGCTCTATAGCCAATTAGATAATCGCTATTTGAAAGAGAGTTTGCGCTCATTTCATCCCGCTCAACATTATAAGCGAGAAGAGTAATTTCTGCGTTTTACAGGCCCGTTAGGGCCGCAGGCAATAGCCAAATTTAAACGCACTCACTTTTATAGTTTGCAGCAATTTCCCACTAGTCGGTCCTATTTTTCTCGGCCATAGCGAAGGCTATGCCCTTAAAAAATAGCTGGCCTAGCAGAAAATTCATAGCAAACTATGGCCAAAGCAGCGCAATTAAATCTGGCTGAGGGATGGACAGCAGTGGCGCAAAGCGCCAGACCCAGCCGCCAAAGGCGGCGCAGGGCCGAGCGATCAGCGAGCTGCGACACAGCCCGACCCGCCCGATAATTCATGAGGGTTTCCACCCTCATTTTGTATCGCTTCGCAAAGCGATACCGCTTTGCGCTGGGTTTCAACCCGGCGGAAGGGGCAGCCCCAAAACAACTAATCTATTAGTATCAATGGGCTAGCCCAAGAACCGACTTGCAAAAAGTACTGTCCAGCGGGATATTTATTTTGTAAACTTAGGCTGGTATTTGGGCCTTGAAGTTGTCCTTTTTCTAGAATTTGGCCTTGTAGGTTGTAGAGTGTATAGGGAAAATTGCCTGCGGTGGGCAGACTGAGTTGAAATTCGCCCGAATTGGGTTGGGGCCAAAGTTTTAGGGCTTGTTTTTCGTTAAAAACCGTGCTGGTATAAGGCGTAAGATAAACGCAATAGTCTTCTGTTTCTGCATTTTGATATTGTTGGCAGAGCTCCGCGTATTGGTTCCAGCGCAGGCTGAATCGCAACAAGCTGGGGCCGGGCTGTGCTTGTTGGGGCAAATACAATTGGCCCGCAAGAATACGTTGTCCATTAAATTGGCCTTCGTACAGCAGCTCATTGGTCTCATCAAAATCGCCATCGGCATTGAGATCTAGCCAAATTCGGAGCGCTTCCTGATAAACATCACCCTGTTCCACCTCAAAAGAAATAGACTGGCCGATAGGCCAATGCAACACCGTGCTATCTTGATAAAAATAGCCACCATTATTGCCCGTTTGCGACTCATATTGGTCCAGACGAAGGCGTTCAATCCAATCAAAGGTATTTTGTTGGCCCTGCATATCGCAATATTGCTGGGCGCCGCAATCTTGGCAGCCCTCTGTACGGAAAAAGTGTAAGGGCCCCCAATCACTGCTATCGCCTCTTAGGCAATGACTTTGGAGTTGGTATTCAAAAAGGAGGCAGCTATCGAGCAATGGCAAAATAAAAAAGCTATCGGCAGAGCTCAATTGTTGCCAAGCTTGTCCGCTATTATAGGGCCGAAAACGCAGGGATGAGCTAGCGGCATTACTGGGCAAATGGGCCAATAACTCCCTTTGTTGATTGCTATTCAGGCTCCAGCTTTCCGATTGAGGGGGTAAACAACAATCTGTGGTACTTAATTGCAGCAAAAGGCTATCGCTCGGTCCACAAAGCGGATAGATTTTCAACTCATACAGTTGGCAATTATTTAGGCCTGAAATGGTATCTCGGCTAGACAAGTAGAGCGTATCCCAAGGGAAGCTAGCATCGGTTCTAAGCAAAACTTGCAGACTATCCTCATAATGTGGCGAGTGTAGGTAAAAGCCCTCTTCAAAAGCTTCGAGATAAAAATCGGGGGGCAAAAGGCAGCTATCTATGGGGCAGGGCATTCCTTGGACCAATTGGCCTGCATTGAGATAAGCAGAGCTTCTCGTAATGCCTTGCAGGCTACCAGAAGGCGTTCCATTTTGCAAAACCATCCTTTTGATTGTTCGAGCGGCAGCGGCGGGCCAGCGTTTGGCCCATTGTATAAAGTTGGGACAGGCGGCAGAGTATGCCAAGGCAATACTTCCAGTTACAGAGGGAGTTGCGGCAGAAGTTCCGCCAAAAACGCCATAACTATTTCCATTTCTGGCAGTGAAGACCCCATCGCCAAAAGCACCAATATCTACGGAAGCAGCTCCATAGCCCCCCGCTAACAAGCCAAAACGATTAAGATTAGTTACAATGATAAGATATTCGCTGTTGCAAAGGCTGGGCAAATCGCCGACTTGATCTACATTGACATTATTGTTGGTGGTAGCGGCCACACTTAAAATTCCAGCATGGCCAAGGCTATCGTAAAAGCTACACCAAAGTGGAGCGCTCTGTGGCCAGGCATTATCTAAGCCCCAAGAAGAATTACAGGCCACAACAAAGGCCCCTTCTTGTCCATTGCTTTGATTGTAGCGTTGCCGTTGGCGCAATACATAGCCATAAGCAGCCAAAATATTGGCCTCAGTGGTATTAAAATCATTTCGGACGATCAGCAGTTGGCTGTTCCAGGCTAGACCTGCGATGCCCGTAGCATTATTTCCTCGACCAGCGGCTAAGGCGGCTACAGAGCTCCCATGATTTCCCCCTTGAATTTGGTCATTTTGGCTGTTGCTATTCCAACCCCAAAAATCATCAACATAGCCATTTTGGTCCTCATCAATTTGATTATTGGGAATTTCGGCTTGGTTTTGCCAAATAGCGGGAGCTAAATCGGGATGCGTTTTTTCTATACCGTCATCGACAATGGCCAGAACGATCGGATCACCTAAGGCACTGCTATCGCCACCGCCAGCCAATTGCCAGGCGGGAAAAGCGTTATGGTCTAAGCCCGTGGGACCTCCAGCTTGTCCTGTATTTTGATGTTGCCATTGTTGGCCCAATAAACTATCATTGGGAATTTGGCGGTATTTAAGGCGGCGATTTTTTTGGGCCATTTGTACCTCAGGCTGAGCTAAAAGTTCTGGCAAATAATCTGTACTTGCATCTGTTTTGAGCAAATAATAGCGTCCTTGGGGAATCAATAATTCTGGGGCGGCCCATTGGCCAGGCAATTTGGCCATCAGCTGACGAATTTGGCCTTCTTTATGAAGCAAGATAATATACTCTCCAGGCAGCGTTTGGCCCCAAAGCAAAGTCGAAAATAGCAACCAATAACTAAGAAAAAAAAAGCGCATAGTTGGGTAAATTTGATTGGTGAAGTTGTTTACTAAACGACCTTAAGAAGTAAAAAGGCTGCTTTAGGACAAGAAAAGGGAGTTGACCGAATGGTCAACTCCCTTTTTTCTCGTAAAACAAAACGGATTAAATGCCCAACTTTGCTTTTACTTTTGCGGTAGCGTCAATGCCTCCTTCAGAGTACATAATGAGCTTGATATCCATAATATAGCTATAGCCATTTTCGGCAGCTACATCGGTAAGGGCCTTATTAAACTGCTCATAGAGTGGTTTAACAAGATCCTGTTCTTTTTTGGCCAAAGAACGCTCTGCTTCTGCGCTTTTTTGCTGCAGACCTTGCTGCATTTGTTGCAGTTGTTCTTCCGCTTGTTTTTGTTGTGCAGGAGAAAGCAAACCTTTCTGTGCTTTTTCCATGGTGCTAGTATAAAAATCCTGGACCTTTTTGCTTTCAGCTTCTAGTTGCTTTTGCAAAATTTTGCCATAAGATTCTACCTCTGCTTTTGCTCTTTTATAGGCGGGCATATTGGGAATAATCGCATCGCCATCTACATGAGCCATTTTTTGGGCCGACAATGGCGTAGCTGCTAAAAAGAGCAAGCAGGCCATTAGGCTAAAAAAAGAAGCAAATTTCATAATTCTGATTGTTTTGGGGTGAAATTAAATGCCGAGCTTGGCTTTTAGTTTGGCTGTGGCATCAGTGCCACCTTGGTGATAAAGCAACATTTTTTTGTCCAAAATGTAAGCATAACCATTATCAGTAGCCACTTCTTTGAGTTTAGCCTCAAATTTTTCATATAGGGGCTTAGTGAGGTCTTGCTCTTTGCGTACCAAATCCTCATCGGCTTTTAGGGCCTGTTTTTGCAAATCTTCTTGCATTTTGGCCAATTTCTGCTCGGCTTCTTTTTGTTGCAAAGGAGTCATTTGACCCGCTTGAACTTTAGCCATGACATCAGCATAATACTGCTGCATAGCAGCTTGCTTGCCCTCTAGTTGTTTTTCCAAAATCTTGCGATAAGATTCTACCTCGGCTTTGGCTCTTTTATATTCGGGCATATTGGGAATGATGACATCAGCATCTACGTAGGCAATTTTTTGCTGGCCGTAGCTCACTGAACTAAAGGCCATAAAAGTAAGCAACATCAAAATGCTGCTGAGCTGCATAAGCTTTTTCATAGTATTTCTTAAAATTTTGAAGTTTGACGAATTAAGCGCACAAAAATAATTTTTTTTGGCGAAATCTAAGGAACTTATTTACCCAAGCGCTTTACGACCTCTGCAGTTAGGTCTTTATCGGCTTTGGCATAAATCATTTGGCTGCCATCGGGAGCCGTAAAAATGAAGTCGTAATTGCGCTCCTTGGCCAATAGCTCGATGGTTTTGTAAACCTTTTCCTGAATGGGTTTCACTAGACTTTGGCGCTTAGTAAAAAGCTCTCCTTCTGGTCCAAAACGCTGGTCTTGCAAGGCTCTAACGGCCTTTTCTTTCTCAATAATTTCGTTTTGTTTTTGGGTTTTCATCTCTTCGCTCATCAAGACCTCTCTTGCCTGATATTCGCGATAAAGTTGTTCAATTTGTTCGTATTCTTTGGCAATTTCTTGCCGCCAACGCTCTGCCAACTGGTCCAATTCGGCCTGTGCCGTTTTATATTCGGGCACAGCATCCATAATTTTGGTCATATCCACATAAGCCGCTCTTTGTGCAAAGGAAAAGCTCATGGTAGACAACAGTAGCGTTAGGCTTAATAAGAGGTTTTTCATTTCTATTTTTTTAATTATTCAGTATTTGATTTTTGGGGCTGCCCCGCCCTGCGGGCGGGTCGGGCTGTTTCGCAGCTCGCTATTCGCTCGGCCCTGCAGCGGCAAAGCCGCTTTGGTCTGCCGCCTTTGGCGGCCCTGCTGTCCATCCCTCAGCCGCTCAGCTGTAGTGGGGACTTTTGGCCCTTTTCTGCGGCCCTTTATAGCCTATTAGCCAAGTTTTGGGCCAAAAATAATTGCCCTGCCCTATCAAAGATGCCATTTCTCCTTAAACTGATGTATTGGCAAAAGGGTTGGGCCCTGGCCTAGCGATGTGGAGCAGTGGCCGCAGGCCAGACCGAGCCAGCTTGCTGGCGAAGGGCCGAGCGAATAGCGAGCTGCGCAACGTAGCGCCCGCCGAAGGCGGGAGGCCCCAAAACAGCAGCGAGCTGCGCAACGACAACAAGAACTTTAGTTTGTCTTCGACAACCGAAGGGAGTAACCGCCGCCACATTATATTTAGCGGAGGCCCCAAAAAACAAAAATCTATAAAAAAATCAAAAAAAGAGCAGCCTCTAAAGCGAGACTGCTCTTCTATTTAAAACGCTTGCAAGCAAGGCGTTTATTTTTTAAGTCCGATTTCGCGTAGACGCTCATCTAGGTACTCGCCAGCGGTAATTGGCTCGTATTGTAGGGGCGTTTCTTCGGTTACGCAATCTTCTAGGCAAGTCAAATCCATATCGCTGCGGGGATGCAAGAAGAAAGGAATAGAGATGCGTGAAGTGTGCCAAAGTTCGCGTGGTGGGTTCACTACACGGTGCGTAGTCGACTTCAATTTGTTGTTGGTGAGGCGTTGTAGCATATCTCCAACATTGATGACGATACCATCGCCCAAGGCTTTCACATCGATCCAATCTTGGCCCAAGGGACGCACTTGTAGTCCGTCGGCAGAAGCGCCCACCAAAAGGGTAATGAGGTTGATATCCTCATGCTCTTCTGAGCGGATAGCCGATTTGGGTTCTTCTGTGATGGGAGGATAGTGAATAGCGCGCAAAATAGAGTTTCCGCCCTCAATATGAGGATTGAAATAATTGCGGTCTAGTCCCAAGAAAATAGCGATAGCCTCTAGCAAGTGAGCGCCAGAAGCTTCAAAAGCTTGGTACAACTCACGGGCTGTTTTGTTGAACTCAGGCAACTCATCGGTGTAGATGTTATCCATGTACACATCTTTGAGTTCGTGTCCTTCGGGCAACTCTTGGCCGAACTGATAAAATTCTTTAAGGTCACCAACATTAGATTGTTTGGCATGTTCGCGGCCAAAAGAGCAATATCCTCTTTGTCCAGCGCCATTTTTGACCTCATATTTGTCTTTGGTTTCTAAGTCTTGTGCAAAAAAGCGCTCAGACTCTTCAAAGAACTTCTTAATTAACTCTTTGGGAATGCCGTGATTCACGACGCCCACAAAACCAATTTCTGTAAATGCTTTTCCTAGGGCCTCAACAAAAGCAGCTTGCTGAGAGGCATC
The DNA here is from genome assembly GCF_028464065.1 of Saprospira sp. CCB-QB6. Taxonomy (NCBI): domain Bacteria; kingdom Pseudomonadati; phylum Bacteroidota; class Saprospiria; order Saprospirales; family Saprospiraceae; genus Saprospira; species Saprospira sp. CCB-QB6. The sequence continues at coordinate 491,873 of NZ_CP116808.1, forward strand.
ACCCTTTACGAACTGACTCAGGTCTACCTGAGGAATTCCGGTAATAGTTGCCATAACTAAAATGCATTGATGGTAAGTGTACTGCTCTCTTTTTCCTTTTGAGCAGCACGAAAGTAGTTTGTTGCACAAATCTAATAAAAAAATCGACTTTTTTGTCCTTTTTTCTCGGCCTACAAGATTTTTTCCCGGATTAGGGCTTCTAGCTCCAAACGTTTTTTTTCATTGTAGCCTCTTTGCTCAAAAATTAGCTCTCCTTGGGGATTAAACAACAGAAAATATGGAAACCCTTTGAGGCCCAACTGCTGCTGTAGCCCTAAATCAATGCGAATGCGTTCATGCTCTTTAATTTTTTCAAAGTTAAAGACTTTGTTTTGGTTTAATTCTGTCATTTTATCTATTGGAACATAAATGTAGTATTGATCCAACTTTCCTTTTAGTTCTTGATAAAAAGGCTGCATATCTGGAATGGCCTTCAGGCAAGGTGGGCAGCGTTCATGCCAAGTTTCAATCAGCACATAATGGCCATTTTGAGCCAAGGTCACAGTATCTCCCTCCTCTTGCAAAAAGAATTGACTAAAGATATTGTAACTGCTATCTCTTTTGGGCTCCTCTGCTTTTTTTTCTGCAAAATTGTAGCTAGGCTCCTGCTGATGATGCTCATAGTTAGATAACTCTATATGCTGAGGATAAAAGCGAAAACTGTAAATGATAATTCCTGTCAAAATGAAAAACTGCATGGCTTGCTTCGGGAATAAACGGCGATCAAACTGAATTCCTAGGGTTAACAGAGTAGCCGCCGTAAATGGAGAATTAAGCAGGACCATCCAAGAATAGCCCCTCTCCTTTAAGGTATAGATATATAGCCCAAAATAAAGCAGGGGAGCAAATAGCTTTAATAAAATATGCCATTTGGTTTCAGTGCCCTTAATCAACTGCCGAATATAATAGCTAGCATAAAAGGTATAGAATAGCCCCAACAAAATGCTATAATTTGAGGGTTGGCCTCCATACAAAAAGGCCAGCCCCCAAACTAAAAAGATAGACAATGAGTAGAATAAGTAATAGAGCATTATTAAAATAATTTCAAAATCCAGATAATGCCCAAAACTAAAATCCAAACTAAACTTATTTCAATAAATAAAGTTATTGATAACTTAAACCTACTCTTCCTCTGGCTGCGCCATAATCATCTCAATCTGTATTTTTCTTTGGCCCGCAGCCTCTACACTATAAATAGAGTTGCGAGGATCGTTAATATCATCGCTAACGCCAGCGGGCACCTCCGTTTCACCAATAGAAAGCTCTACAAATTTGAGCTGCCCAGAGCGCAAATAAGGCTGAAAGGCCCCGTTTTGAAATTGCTCCATTTCATTGCGCATACTCGAAATCCGTCTTTTGGCCAAGTTAATATTATAAGCCGAAGAAGAACGGGGACTACAATAGCCTCTCAAGTGAAACTCTACGGCTTGCCCAGACTCCAAAAGAGTGAGCAACTGCCCCAAAAAATGCTGTAAACGGGCATACTCGCCCGCCACTTCCTGCTCAAAAAACTTAGCTACTCTAGCTTTGGCCCGTTGCTGCACTTCTACCCCATCGTATTGGGCCGAAAACTCCTCCTCATATTGCGCTTGTAGTTGCAAATAAGCTTGGTAGGATTCTGTATAGCTCATTTTTGTAGTAGTGGCATAAGTTTGTTTGTCTGGACTATCATTGTGGAAGTACAAACTAATGGGCAGTTTCTCGAGTAAATTGGCTATGCTAGGCGCTTCTTCAACAACTTCTGTGGGCAAACTGTCTAGCACTTCAGGCTCGATTACTGGCGGATCAACAGGATCCACAACGGCCACAGGAGGCGTTAAACTACTATCTTTTTTGGGCGCTTCTGGAACTGCCGCTGGGGCTTCTGGCTCCAATTCTATCCCCGTCAATACTGGATCTTGGGCCAAAAGGCTATCCAAAGGACTCAATTCTGGCTCTACAATCAAGTCCCCAGGCTCAATCTCCACCGGCAAGGTCAAGGCATATATATCATTGCAACAAGACTCTCCTGTCAAGATTTTAGAGCCAGGCCGATTAGAAGAAAAATAACCAAAGGTGTCTAGCTCTGGCGCAATGTAAAAGTATAAGTCATTGGCCGCAGAATTGAGCGGCACGCCCACATTTTGAGGGGCCGACCAACTATCTGCCTTTCGTTTGGCCTTAAAAATATCATAGCCCCCCAAACCCAAATGCCAAGTAGAGCTAAAATAAAGCGTTTGCGTTTTGGCATGATAAAAAGGCGTGGCCTCATTTCCTTTAGTATTGATTTCAGGCCCCAAATTAAAGGGTTTTCCATACTGATTCTCCCCCAAAACTTCTACGCACCAAATATCCAAGCCCCCAAATCCCCCTTTGCGATCAGAAGCAAAAAAGAGCAAACTTTTATTTTGTAAGCTATCAAAACTATGATTAGGATGAGTCGTTGTATACCCCCTTGACGCATTCACTGATTTGGGCAGAGCCTCTGGCTTGCCCCAAGCATTGCCTTTTTTCGGCACTCTATAAATCTCACATTCCAATTCATTCTCTGGATTCCGCTCGCAAAGCGTATAATATAACCACTGCCCATCTGCACTAAGCGCCGAATTACCCACACTGGTATATTTCCGATTGAGACCAGGCGCAAAACCAGCATCTCCTGCTCCACGATCTCTAGAACGCAAAATCTTACCATACAAATATTGCTTGGTCGAAGCCTTGGCACTCATCCTACGCTTAGCATCTTGCTCAAAACGCAAAGCCGAAAAATAAAGCTCATTACCAACCAAATGTGGCGAAAAATCAGAATAAGCCGTATTCACTTTTTCCCCCAAAGAAATCACTTCTACCCCTTCTATCGGCTTTTTGTAAATCTCTTCCGCAAATTTACAAGCTGCCAACTCATGCTTGGCCCGCTCCTGCAACAATTGCAATTCTTTCCCCTTAACCAGCTTAGCCAAAAAAGCCTCAAATTCTACAACAGCCTCCGAGTATTTAGCATTGTGTTTCAAGGTATACGCATAGTAGAAGTCCATACTCGGAAAAGCCTCCCGCTCCTCTCCCATCCGACTCAATTTGCGGTAATAAGACTCGGCCTTGCCAAAATTAAAACTCTGCCGACAGGCCTCTGCATAGCCCCAATAAGCCTCGGCCTGCTTAGATTTCGACTGCCCCTGAAATGCCTCTTCCTTAAAGGCCTGCTCATAAGCTTCTACCGCCCCATAAAAATCGCCTCGATTCAATAGCTTTTTGGCAGTTTTCAATTCTTTTTGGCCCAATACGGCCCAACTCAACAGTAAAAATGGTAATAGGATAAATAGTTGTTTCATAGGGTTCTGTTTTTATTTTGGGGCCTCCCGCCTGCGGCGGGCGCTACGTTTCGCAGCTCGCTATTCGCTCGGCCCTGCGCGGGCTGCGCCCGCTGGGTCTGGCCTAACGGCCACTGCTGCACATCGCTAGGCCAAGCAAAGCTAAACCAAAAAGTCGACCCATGGCATTCGTTGCAGCCACTGGTCCAATTTTTTGAGCGGCGTGTTTCTACTTTCTAAAATTTGCAGCCGATCTAGCCGCTCAAAACTCGCTGGCAATTCCTCCAACTTCGGATTATAAGAAAGATCTAAATGCGTCAGTGAGTAAAGAAGACCTATATCCGCTGGCAATTGCCTCAATTGGGTACCACTCAACTCCAGCTTACGCAGCTGCCCAAACTGCCCATCTGCAAAAAGAGAAAGCTCCCGCAAAGGGTTTCGACTCAAGTTGAGCATCCCAAAATCCTCGGCCTGAAAAAAACTAAAGGAAACTTCCTCCAACTCATTATCAAAAAGCTGCAAATTACGCAAGGCCCGAAACCCCTCGGCCCTTTTAGGCAAGGTTTTTATCTTATTTACCCCCAAAAACAACTGCTGCAAATGAGGCAAAGCCCCCAAAAAACTAGGAAATGCCTCTAATCGATTCGTATTCAGATTGATGCTGTGCAAATAAGGCAATTCTCCCAACTCCTGTGGCAAAGTCTCCAACTGATTTCCAGAAAGGTCCAATTGCTCCAAAGCCCTAAACTGCCCAATCTCTTTGGGCAACTCTACTAACTTTCGATTAGATAAGTTGAGGAAAGGACGCTGCAATAAAGCCCAAAGATCTTCCTTACTCATTTCTGCTGGCGGCTCCGCCCTTGGCCAAAGCATATAATATGGCGCCAAAAGCTCCCGCAAAGGCACAGACTGCCCCTCCGCCAAACTAAAGGCTAACTCAATATTGGCCATATCGGCACTGCCTATTAAAGCTCTAAGTGCTCCTAAAATATTCAAAATATCTATCGACTGCTTATGTTAAGATAAATAACGCCTTGGAATAATTTTTGATTGGCGAGAGCAAATTGCAAGGAGACGAGTCCCAATAAACAAAAGTTGGAATTGCTTTTGTTTTTAACCAAGTTCGGTCCCCTTGACTCCCCCTACTAACTAAACAATTCAAGTCACTATACCCCCAAAAGACAAACTAGCGTTTTCAGAACTTCCTACAACTACTTTATTAGCATGAGAACAATTAAATTGCTTTTCGCTTTTTGCCTAATGATGACATTCGGCCTAAATAGCCTGCAAGCCCAAACGCCTTTCTTTAAAAAGGCCCTAGCCAATGTGGAAAAATCAGACCCAGCCGCCAAAAAGGTTCTGGAAAAACTGAAAAAAAAGTACACTCAATATAATGCAATTTATGCAGAATATGAGTTGCTTATTGATAACCGTGAAACTCAAGAACGCCAACAAGGCCAAATTACCCAAGAAGGCGATAAGTTTCACGTTAATAATAATGGCAACGAAATATATTGCGATGGCAGCACGCTCTGGATGTACATGAAAAATAATAATGAGCTCCAAATCAATGATTATGAGCCCGAAGATGAAGACATGATGTCTCCCTCTAAAATTATGAAGATCTATGAGGCCGAAGATGAATTTTTCTACGCCCTCACCCAAGAAAGAGGCGATATCTGCGAAATCGAATTCAAACCCCATGACAAAGATGCCGATTTCTTTAAAATTAGAGCCACAATTGACCGTGCTAAACCAATGGTTAATGAAATTAAAGTTTTTGCCAAGGACGGTACTATCTACACCCTAGATATTAAGGTCCTTAAAGCCGCCCAACCCAAAGCCAGCGATTTTGTCTTTGACAAAACAAAATATCCTGGCATCAGAGAAGTGGATATGCGTTAATTTCGCCTTCCTTTTCCTCAAAAAGCCTAGCTGTTTAATCAACAGCTAGGCTTTTTGTTTTCTTAAAACCCATGAAGAACAAACCTTTTTTATATAGAGATTTTATCTTTGGATCAATTCACCCAAAAGTTTAGTTGAAATTTTGAGTAGGCTAATTCAGCAATGGCTGAGGGATGGATAGCAGTGGCCCGAAGGGCCAGACCCAGCCGCCATTGGCGGCGCAGGGCCGAGCAGACCTGCGAGCTGCGACACAGCCCGACCCGCCCGATAGTTCATGAGGGTTTCAACCCTCATTTTGTATAGCTTCGCAAAGCGATACCGCTTTGCGCTGGGTTTCAACCCGACGGAAGGGGCAGCCCCAAAAAAAAATGAACTCTATTGGCTTTTATTTGTCTCCACTTTTTAAACTCAGTTCAACCATTATCTAAACAGCATTTTATCAGACATACAGCCATGCAACGCCTAGCGCTTCCTTATTCCAAAATCCCCCAACTCTCTTCTTTTGATCAGGCCTACCAAGCTGGCGACCAGCGCCTACGGCCATTTTATGCTGCTTCGGCCAAAATAGACAGTTTTGGTCCAGCCATTCAGCAACGGCAGTTCTCGACCAAGCGCCGTGCGCTTTTGGTCCAAGAACTTCAGGCCCAATACGCTAACTTGGAGCAGCCCCAAATCTTAAAAGAGCAGTTGGCCGCCCTTGGGCAAGAAAAAACCTTTACGGTCACTACTGGACATCAACCCAATTTATTTACAGGTCCACTCTATTTTGTCTATAAAATTTTGGGCACTATCCGTTTAGCAGAAGAGCTAAAAACGGCTTACCCCCAATATCATTTTGTGCCTGTTTATTGGCTAGGCGAAGAAGATCACGACTTTGAAGAAATTAACCATACCTACCTTTTTGGCCACCCCTTAGTTTGGGAAGACCATCAAGGCGGGCCTTTGGGGCAATACGATATAGAAAGCCTAGCGCCTGTTTTGAGCGAGCTTTTTGAAATTTTGGGCGATAGCCCAGAAGCCCAAGAGCTAAAAACGAGCCTACAAGCCGCCTTTTCTGGCCCCAAAACCTATGGCCAAGCCTTTATGGAATGGGTGCATGCCCTTTTTGGTCGCTATGGCTTAGTGGTGCTGCGCGCAGGCAGCCCCGCCCTAAAAGCGAGCTTTGCCGAAGTGATGAAAGAAGAGCTTTTGCAGCAGACCTCTAAGGCCATTTTGGAGAAAAGCTATGCCGAGTTAGAATCAGCGGGTTTTGGTCCACAAGCCTACGCCCGCGATATCAACCTCTTTTACCTAAGCCCTAATCGCCGCAGCCGAATTATCCAAAACGAAGCTGGCGATTATCAGATTTTAGATACAGATTTATACTTCTCTGAATCTGAAATTTTGGCCGAATTGAAGCAGCATCCCGAGCGATTTAGCCCTAATGTCATTTTGCGCCCACTTTATCAAGAGCAGATTTTGCCCAACCTAGCCTACATAGGCGGCGGCGGCGAACTGGCTTATTGGATGGAGCGCAAAGCCCAATTTGCCCATTACCAAACGCCTTTTCCCATTTTGGTCCGCCGAAACTCGGTACAGTTGATCGATGCCCGCTCGGCAAAAAATTGGCTGGCCCTAGGTTTTGATTGGCCTCAACTCTTTGAAGAAACCGAACCACTAAGACAGGATTTTGTCCGCCGACAAACCGAACACGAACTCAATTTTGAAGCGGAACAAGCCCAAATCAGAGCCATTTTTGAACAAATTGGCGAGAAAACCGCAGCCGTAGACCCTACCCTCAAAGCTTCGGTGGCCGCGCAAGAAGCCCAAATTCAAAAGAGCTTGGATAAACTCCAAAAGCGATTGATGCGGGCCGAAAAACAAAAAATGGATACCGAATTAGCCAAAATTCAAAAACTACAACACAAGCTCTTACCCAAAGGCAAACTCCAAGAACGATACAGCAATTTTATGGAATTTTACCTCCGCCTAGGTGGCCAAAAATGGCTATCCGAATTGCTGCAAGAACTCAACCCTCTCCAAAAAGATTTCCTTCTCCTATTTGAGGAGGACTAAAAAAAAACAGTATGAAACAGCTCCTATTTACTGCACTGCTCGCCCTTAGCTTGGGCGCCTGCCAAGAAGCTAAAACAGATAGCAAAACGGCTAGCACAGCCAACAAACAACCCGCCCAAACCGTGGCGGTGGTAGAAGAAAAATCGCAAAACACAACTTCTAGCGATTTTCCCAATGCCGATAAAATCCTAACTACCGAAGCAGGTAAATCGCTCCCAATCTATCATTTTGAAGGCTTCGAAAAAGATATTCTGAGCCTAAAAGATGGCGAAGAACTCTATGTCGTCAATTTCTGGGCAACCTGGTGCGGCCCCTGTGTTAAGGAATTACCCTACTTCAACGCCCTAGAAAAAGAACTAGCCGGCAAGGTCAAATTCCTTTACGTTAGCCTCGATTTTACCAAAAGCCTAGAGAAAAAACTACTGCCCTTTATGGATAAAGAAGAGATTGGGCAGGTGGTTTTCTTGGACCAAAAAAAGGTGAATGAATGGCTCCCCAAAATTGACGAAAACTGGTCTGGCGCTATTCCCGCCACCCTCATTTTAGGCAAAGGCCAACATCAGTTCCACCGCCAAAGCTTCCATAGCAGCGAAGAACTCAAGGCCATTTTGCCCCTGTAATTTCATCGTATTTCCTGACTATTTTATAATAATTACATGATCAAGCAAAGTTTAATTATGCTCTTGTTTTTGGGCCTATTTACAGCCTGCCAATCGGAGGCGCCCAAAACAACGGCCACAGATGAAACCAACAAAACGGAACAAACTGCCGAAACTAGAGGCAAAACAGAAACAGCAGAAACCACCCCTAGCAAACGCTATGAATTGGGCGATGCCGTAGCCGATTTCAAACTCAAAAACGTAGATGGCAATATGGTCAGCCTGGCCGATTATCCCGAAGCCAAAGGCTTTGTGGTCATCTTTACCTGCAACCACTGCCCCTTCTCTATCGCTTATGAGGACCGCATTATCGCCTTGGACAAAAAGTACAAGGAACTCGGCTATCCCGTTATCGCGATCAACCCCAATGACCCTGAGGTCAATGAAGATGATAGCTACCCAAAAATGCAAGAAAGAGCCAAAGAAAAAGGCTTTAGCTTCCCTTATCTATTCGATGAAGGCCAAAACGTTTTCCCTCTCTTTGGCGCAACCAAAACGCCTCACTGCTTTTTGCTCAACAAAGAAGGCGATGCACTTAAACTCGTTTACAAAGGAGCTTTTGACGATAGCAAAGAAGCAGAAGAGGTAAGCAAAACTTTCTTGGCCGATGCCTTGGAGGCCTTGCTCAAAAATGAAGCCCCCAGCCCTAATAGCACCCTCGCTTTTGGCTGTAGCATCAAAACTAATGACAAAAGCAAAATTGCCGAATAAGCCATTCTGCTCTCAGCATTAACCAGCTCGCCTAGTGTCTTTAAGATGCTAGGCTTTTTTTATGTTGTTTTGGGGCCTCCTGCCTGCGGCAGGCGCTACGTTCCGCAGCTCGCAGGTCTGCTCGGCCCTGCAGCGCTGCGCGCTTTGGTCTGGCCCTGCGGGCCACTGCTGTCCATCCCTCAGCCAAATCGAAATCCGGGACTATTTAAAATTTTGTGTCTGCCCTTTCCTGCGCCTAGGGACAAGCCCCTAGGCGATGATGTCTGGAATATCATTAACGATACTAAAAAGGTCATTCTTTAGCTCTTTGGATAAGTTCAGTTATCAATAACTTTAACAAAACCTTCACGAAAGCAAAAAAAGGGCTTCCGTCCGCTAGTCTGCAGCGGCCAGAAAGCTTGGGCTTTAGCCCAGAGACCTAAAAGAGCAAGTAAAAAGCTAGGTCGAGCTAGGAAAAAGTTAGCTCAATAGGCTAATTGATTAAGTTCCGTTACTTAATATTTTAACTAGTTCATAACAGAAGATAAATAGTTGGCCATAGCTTAGTCTGGGCTAAACCAATGATTTAGCGCTTGGAGTTGGGTATAAAAAAGGGGGGCTTGAGGCCTAAAAAACTAAGCAAAAAGGTAACAAAATACAGCTTTGTACGTAAAATAGTTACATCATCTTTAAAACGGCTAGACTTATGAAATCGAACACAGCACTTCATCTCAACCTACATCATGCAATTTCCCAGCAATTACTTGTAGCCTTTAGATATAATGATCAGGATGACTGGCGGGTCGTCGAGCCATTTTGTTTGGGTTTGACTAGGGCCAACAATTGGGGATTACGGGCTTTTCAGCGTTCAGGGCCGGTGGGTTCAAAAACCAGTTGGAAGTTATTTAATTTGGATAAGGCGCAGGACTTGCGGGTCTTGAGTCAGCAATTTTCGGCGGAGGTACGGGAGCAGTATCGGGTAGGAGACAAACAGATGCAAACTATTTTCCGTCAGTTATATTAGGATAAGCCTAGGTTTTGGGGCATAGAGAAAGGGACTAGCGAAAATTTCGCTAGTCCCTTTTTGGTCCAATGAGCAGTAAGTTTGGGGTGGCGGAGCCGCCTTGGCCGCAGGCCAAAATGGCCCAGCGCTGCGCAGCGGTGGCCGCAGGCCAGACCGAGCAGGCGGAGCCTGCGAAGGGCCGAGCGAATAGCGAGCTGCGGAGCATAGCGGCGGCCGCCCCAAATTGGAGGGCGGCCGCGGGCCCCAAATCTTTAGAAATAGAAGCTTAGTGTAGCACGGACCGAGAATTTTTGGGCATCTTGGTTATCGAAATAGCTAAGGCGCCAGAGGGCATCAACTCGGATAACCTTAAAGATATTTTCGATTCCGGCGCCAATTTCCATATAAGGGCCGCGGTTGAAGCTGCCGTAATAGGGGCCGCCATTATCTTGGTGGTTGAGGGCGTTGGCGGCTTGATTTTCTTGGCTCAGGCTGCCCCAAACGCCGCGGAAGAAGGCCACCTCTCTCCATTTGAGTTTTCGGATGAGTGGAATTCTGTTGAGGAAAAAGCCGTCGAAATGTTGGACGGCGCGAACGCCCACCCAGATATCGCTCACAAACTCGAAGCTATTCATGAGGTTGTAGGATTCGGGATTGTAGAAATAGGCCTCATTACCGGGATGGCTTTCGAGCAGGAGGTAAGGCAGGCGGCCAAAGACTTTTCCGCCTTCGATTCGGTAAGAAAACCAGCCGATGGGACCGACATTAAACCAGTGGGAGATTTCGGCGCTAATGCGGTGATAATTGTATTTGCTGCCTAGCACCCCTTTGATTCCGGCCAGGTAGCTCAGTTCGATAATGGGAAATTCGGTACCGATAGAGAGGTCGCTAAAGTAGCTACGCAGGAGTTTTTCTTTGTAGGCGTAGCGAAACTTGAGGAGGATTTCGGTAGTGGTAATAGCCGTATCGATTTTTGTGTAGTCGTTGGCATTGGGATAATAGCGGAAATTGAAGCCTCTATCGGAGCGGCTAAAAGCGGCTCCTTGGGGGATTAGATTTCGGTGGATAACGGCCAGGCGGTTGGAGAAGCCTTTTTTGTAGGTATGTTGATAATAGGCTTTAAACTCCTTAACGGCCAGCATTTTTGGGGGCACATTTCGGCGGAGGAAGCCTGCAAAAAGGCCTTGGCTAGGGGTTTGTTCGCTATTTCGGTTATCGAAAAGGACATCGTTAATATATTTTACGCCAACTTCTCTTCTTTTGAATCGGTTGAAGACATATTGGCCTTCTAGACGGTACTTCCAGCGTTTATCACCGAAGCCGTAGGCCCCGTAGCCATAGATGCGTAATCTTTTAGAGAATTTAGGGCCTGTTCCGACGCCAAAGCCTAGGCGGATTCCTTCGATATCGTTATAATTGAAGATAGAGCCATAGGGGCCGAGGTAGAGGGGGCCTTGTTCATAATAGCCTGTAGATATGGTAGATAATAGCTTGGTTGCGGTTTGGTAGATAGGGACCGTTTTGATGCTATCGACCATTTTGTAGACTGCTTTTTCGTTATCGGTCAGTTTTTCGTGTCGTTGTTCGGTCCAGAAAGAATCGGCTTTTTCGAGGGAGATGAAATCTATATCCTCAGGATCGACTTCTTTATAGGTTTCTACTACCGTCTCTTTGCCAATTTTAAAGTCCTTAAACATCAGGGTTTTTCGGCCGATCACCCCCATCATTTTTTCTCGTTTTTTGCTTAGGGCGAAGTCGATAACGGTTTTTTCTTTATAGGGGAGCCAGATACTATCTTGTTGTTTGTATTCGGCATAGATGAGCAGGCGGTTCACGAGGTTCACGTTTACGTCTTCGCTCATTCTCATATTGACGATTTCGAGCCCATAATTTTCAACAGAGACCCAGAAGTCGCCATAGAAGGTATTTTCGCCACGGCGTTTGGGTTTAAACTTAAGTTTATAGGACCATTCGTCTTCGATGTGAGTAGAATCGATGATATAGTATTCGTAGAAAAAGAGGCCATTATTGGCGAAGGGGCTAATAAACTCTTTACCCAGTACGGTAATATAGTTATCGTAGAGGTCAAATTCGTCATGCATTTGGCCGATAAAGTCGACAACGGTTGTATTTTCTACGCCGGATACTTTTTGGGCTTTGAGTAGTTCTTTTTTGCCCTTACCATTAACATAGAAAATATCGTAGATACGTTCAGCTACATAAGCGGGCAAAAAGGGTTTAACATCAGAGGTAGAATCGATATTATCGAAGATAAATTGGAGGTCTTTAAACAAAGGGCTATCCTTCATTTTTGGGTCAATATTATTGAGGTCCAATTCTGTTTTAGAGTAGCATTCTACTTGATAATTATCAAAGTTTTTGCGCTTATTGCGTTCTTTATTGGCTACAATACGGCGAACGACTTCATTCGCTGGATTTTCTCCGGCCAGAACGGTTACGGCTTCTAGCTCTACAGAGCTACTCTTTAGACGAAAATTGATAATCAATTCTAGCTTTGTCGTATCAATTTTTTTTATCAGGTTATCGTAGCCCACGGAAGCGGCCATAATAGTATCGCTGGGTAAGCTAGAAAGCTCCATTTCTATTCGATACTTTCCTTCTACATCAGAGGTTACCCCTAGTGGGATATCACCTGGGATAAACACGCTACAAAAAGGGACCCCCTCTTCCGTGTCATCATCAATTACTTGTCCTGTTAGTACAATTTTTTGGGCTATCAAAAGGGGGGCCCAAGCTAAAAAAACAAGAAGGAGTAGATTACGCATAAAAAAATCTTAGGGTTTAGTCAAAAACGACATTCTAATTTAGGGAAAAAACAAACATAGGCGCTAAGTTAAATGGACATAATCCATTTTTATGCAGCCCAAGCAGAGTTTTTTTCCGATGAGTCTGTAACAAAATAGTTAAATTCGGTTTTTAGGAAATAGTAAGCAGAAGGCAGCGGTAAATTCCCTATTCGGCCCTGTCTTTAAATTTTTCATTTTGTTTTTTATATGTTTAAATAACTATTCTATGCGAAATCTCCTTATGTTTTGCCTTAGTATTTTATTCGTTCAACTGGCCTATGCTCAGCCTCAAAAACTACTAGATCAACTCAGCGGTAGAGAAGAAATTAGTTTTATGGGGCGCAGTACATTTTCTTTAAAAGAGAATTCTGGGGCTACATTAGTTCAAAATTTAGGGCTTAAGTTGCATGATGCTTTAGTCAAAAAAGAGCTAAAAAACGTTAGTTCTGCGGGCTTGCCTCATTCTCCAGATCCTGCGCAATGGATGGCGGCTTATCCGCAGCGGGATGATGAGGTTTATTCTTTTAACCCCATGACCCTAGAAGAGGAAAAGCATGAAGTCAAAACTGAAGTAAAACTCACAGATTTTAGCGATTTTGATATTGTGGCCTTGATTGCCTATAACAAAAAGACGCATCAATTTGAGTATTATCCCTATGCGATTCGTCCTGTTTTGGCGGCAGCAGAAGGAGTAGTTTACAGCCCTATTCAGATTGAGATTGCTCAAGGGGACATGGTTCAAAACCAAAAGCGCCGCATGAGTTTTTCTGGAAAAATTGATGGCAAAATCAAGCTTGAGCGATTCCAGCCATTATCTAATGCAAAAGAAGGCGAAGCAATGGGCTTGAGCCAGATACTAGAGGAGCAAATTGGGGCTTTAGAAGAGCTCCCAATCAAAGATCTCAAAGGGAAAGAATTGGCGCAAGAAGCTCGATTGCAGCTCCAAAAAGACATTACTGCAGCTGGAGGGGTGGTTATTTTTGATCCGACCTCCATGGCAGAAAAATTGATGTATCAAATTGCGCCTCAATTTATCCTCGATTTTAGCCGTGGAGTTTTCCATACGAGCAATCTATCGGTACAAATACAACATATTGAAAAAGAAGAATTAGGCTATATTTTTCCTTTCTAAGGCTGGGTTAGCCGAACATTTAAGCGCCTCCAAGAATATTGGGGGCGCTTTTGTTTTGCCCTGAATAAAGTGTAACTTCAGGCCCAGAGAAAGTCTTTTTTTCGATTGAAAAACATATCTAATGCAAGAGGTACAATTTGAAGATGCTTTGGACTATGCCAGAGCACAGGATGTTAGTGATCCCCTAGCGCATTTCCGTCCCCAGTTCCATTTTCCCAAGCAGGCTGATGGAACCCCTATCATTTATCTTTGCGGCAATTCTTTGGGTCTACAGCCCCGCCTTGCTCAAGAGCTGATGCAAGAAGAGATGAATGTTTGGAAAGAGTTGGCCGTAGAGGGGCATTTTAAAGCCAAGCGGCCTTGGATGACCTATCATGAAGAGTTTAGCCAGCAATTGGCGCCCATTGTAGGAGCTCTTCCTCAAGAGATCACAGTCATGAACACCCTAAGTGTCAATTTGCACCTGATGATGGTCTCTTTTTATCGGCCCACAAAAACGCGTTATAAGATTGTGATTGAGGGCGGCGCTTTTCCTTCAGACAAATATGCGGTAGATTCGCAATTGCGTTTTCATGGAATTGATCCTCAAGATGGATTGATTCAACTTCGTCCTCGTATGGGCGAGGATCATTTGCGGACCGAAGATATTTTACAAACCTTAGAGCGGGAAAAAGACAGCATTGCTCTAGTTATGTTGAGTGGTATCAATTATTATACGGGCCAATGTTTTGATATGCAAGCCATTACTAAAAAGGGTCATGAAATTGGTGCTATGGTGGGCTTTGATTTGGCCCATGCCGCAGGTAATGTTAAGCTTCAGTTGCATGATTGGGGGATGGATTTTGCCGTTTGGTGCCATTACAAATACCTCAATTCTGGCCCTGGTTGTATTGCGGGCGCCTTTGTGCATGAGCGTCATCTTGGCCGCAAAGATATTCCTCGTTTTGAAGGCTGGTGGGGCCACCACAAAGAAAGCCGCTTTAAGATGCCGGCTACTTTTGAACCCGCCCCCAATGCCGATGCTTGGCAGATTAGTAATGCACCTATTTTGGCCATGGTGCCTATGCGCGCTTCTTTGGCCCTTTTCAATGAAGCGGGCATGGATCGTTTGCTGGCCAAAAGCAAAAAACTCACGGCTTATTTAGAGTTTTTGCTCAACCAATTACCCACCGATCGCATCCGTATTCTAACGCCCAAAGATCCTAAAGACCGGGGCGCACAACTCTCTATCCAAGTAAAGGGCGCTGACCGCAGTCTTTTTGATGATTTGGTTGAAAATGGAGTAATTGGTGACTGGAGAGAGCCCGATGTCATTCGCATTTCGCCGGCCCCCATCTACAACTCTTTTGAGGATGTTTATCAGATGGTCCAAATTCTAAAAAAATGCTTAAATATCTAAACTAATTCTCTATTTAGGGGATTTAGTTTGGGGCCCGCGGCCGCCTTTTGTTCAAAAGGCGGCCGCCGCTATGCTCTGGGGCTCGCAGGGCTGCTCGGCCCTGCGGCGCCTACAGCGCCTTGGTCTGGCCTTCGGCCACCCCGCCGCAGCGCTGGGCCTGCTCATCCCATGAGCAGGCCCTAAGTTATCGGCTTCGGCCCTTTAAACTTAATGCGTACTGGAGGACCAAAGGGCCGCAGCTGCGCGGGCAAAGCAACCTAATAAGGTGGAGCTGGCTGAGCGCTGCGGAGCGGGTGCGGCCTAGCCGCAGACCCAGCGGGCAAAGCCCGCGCAGGGCCGAGCAGCCCTGCGAGCCCCGAAGCATAGCGACCCGAGGGACAACAAGGCCTTTAGGCCGCAGTTTAACGACCGCAGGGAGTAACCGAGGGGCAGCCCCTAGATTAGATCATAAATTTTATTATTTTGTGACAAGATCTAAATTTGTGTTTTACAGAAAAAAAAAGAACTTAATTATTAGTTAAGTCCGAAAATGCGTTTAAAAGCTGCCTTTTTCTACTAAAGAACGCTTATTTTTGGGGTTAACCATTTTTCCACAAAGCGGGGACACCTGCTTGAAATCTACTTTTGTATGCAAAAACTATCGATTCAATTTTTTATGCTGTTTTGCCTCAGCTTTCTGTCTTTCTCGGCCTCGGCCCAGTTGATAGAAGATTTTGAGGGCAGCGTTCCTCCTACGGGTTGGGCTATTTTTGATAACGGGATTGGGACAGCGCAGTCTTGGCAGGCCTCTACCTCCTCAAATACGGGGGCTCAGGCGGCCTATGTTCGTTTTGAGAGTGTTACGGGAGGAAATGCTGTAGACTGGATGGTAACGCCTTTAGTTAATATTAGTGCTGGAGCGAGTAGCATGGTTTTTTACCAGCGTCAGCTTTTAAGTACTGATTATGGTACTGTTTATACCATTCGAGTATCAACTACCTCTCAGACGGACACGACTACTTTTACGACGATTGACACTCAGGTAGAGACTGATTTTGGGACGACTTATGCCCCTAAGACAGTAGATCTTAGTGCTTATGTGGGCCAATCTATTTATGTTGCTTTTGTAATGGAGCAAAATGATGGAGACAACTGGTACATTGATGATTTGAGCATTGGGGCTACTCCTTGTTTGGATGCCACAGCTTTGACGGCAAGTAATATTACCGCCACTTCTGCAGACATTAGTTGGTCTAGCAATAGTGGAGGGGGACAGGCTGAAGTAGCCATTGTAGCTAGTGGGGCTCCTGCTCCTACCTCAGGGACAACAACTACAAATAACCCTTTTGCAGCTACGGGTTTGGCTGATGGAACCACCTATGATGTTTATGTACGGGAAACTTGTTCTACGGGTGGTCAGACAAACTGGGTAGGTCCAGTTAGTTTCACTACACTTTGCCTTGGTGTTCAGGGAGATGTAGCTAGTGATGCGATTGTTATTAGCACGCCTAACTTCAATCAAGCTGGTCCAACAGATTCTTGTTATACCAACTCTATTGGATATAGTTCTGCTGACGTTTGGTTCCAGTATGTGATTCCTAGTTGTACAGACTCTTTATACATTGGTTTAGATAGTTCTGATTTTGACACTTATCTTCGTGTTTATGCTGCTGATGCCTCAACTTCTTTGGCAACAAATGACGATGGTGGTGCAGGATCTACTTCTCGTTTAGCATTGAGCATTTTAAATAATGCTAACTTTAATTCTGGAGATACCATTTATATTTTGGTAGAAGGTTTTTTATCTAGCACAGGGAACTATGTACTAGATGTACAAGCCACTACAAGTAGTTCTCCTGCCGGAGATTGGGCCAATACGGCTATTTCTATGAATACTCTTCCTTTTGCATTCAGCAACGCTACTATTTGTTACAGCAATAGTACTGGGCAAGCTGCTTCTGATGTTTGGTTGCAATATATTGTAGAAGACTGCCTAGACTCTATTGTCATCTCTTTAGCAGGTTCTGATTATGACTCTTATTTGGGCATCTATGCTGCGGATAGCACAACCCTACTTTTTAGTGATGACAATAGTGCTGGGAACAGCAATGCTGCGCTTAGCATTCCTGTGGGCACTACTATTAGTGTTGGAGATACCATTTATATTTTGGTAGAAGGCGCTGGAACTGCCAGCGGAAACTTCCAGCTAGATGTACAGGCGGTATTTCCTCCTCTTGCTGGTAATACTATTCAAGAAGCCATTAGCATCAATGCATTTCCTTTTAGTAATTCTGGAGCAACGACAGGTTGTTTCCAAAATACTATTGGAAATAGCTCTGCCGATGTTTGGTTCCAGCATGTACTTGACAACTGTACAGATACGCTATTCATTAGCTTAGATAGCTCTGATTTTGATACATACCTCCGTGTTTATGCAGCTGACGGCACTACTCAGTTGGATTACAATGATGATGGTGGACAAGGAACAACCTCTTACCTTCTTCTTGATATCATTAATGATCCTAGCTATAATGCAGGAGATACTATCTACATCTTAGTAGAAGGTTTTGGCTCTAACACAGGAAACTACGGCCTCAATGTTGATGCGGTACGTTGTGACCCTGCAGTTAGTGCAACAGTGGTAGTTAATGGCCTACAAAATACATATTGTAATGCCAATAATATCCCTAGCTCACAAATGGTCATCTACAATGGCGGAAATAGTGATTTGGCCATGGTTCCTTATACCATGACACTAAGCACTCTGCCCTTTACTATTCTTGTAGACACGGTCTACAACGTTCCTATGGATGATTCTGTAGTGGTTAACCTTCCTGCCTTCCCGGCTGCTTCTGGCAACGGAATCTTTGAGGTAAGCATTGAGGTGCCTGGCGATTACGACAGTACAGACAATGTATATACTCAAGTATTGGCGATTTCTAATACTGTATCTACTGTTTCAGCTGTAAATTTAGCTTGTAATGGAGATGCTAGTGGTACAGCTACTGCTTTAGGACTAGCTGGTATTGCACCTTATAGCTATGTTTGGGATGCCAATGCTGGCAGCCAAACTACGGCTACAGCTACAGGCCTCAATGCAGGAACTTATAGTGTTACCATTACAGATAGCATTGGTTGTGGTACACAAAATAGCGTTCAAATTACTGAACCCACTGTTTTGACAGTAAATGCAGTAGACAATAACGATGGTACGGCTACAGCTAATGCTGCTGGTGGTGTTGCTGTTTACAGCTACAATTGGTCTAATGGAGAAACCACAGCAAGCATCCAAGATACCGGCTTCCAAACCGTTATTGTTACTGATGCTAATGGTTGTCAAGCTAGCGATACAGTGACTATCATCGTTCTTAGCATTCAAGGTATCCAAGGGCTTGATGAACTAAGCATCTTCCCTAACCCTGCTCAGGATTATGTAAACCTCAACTTTGAGTTGACCGAAAGCCGTCAGCTTCAACTACAACTGGTAGCCCTAAACGGCCAAGTGGTCTATACGCAAAGCCTAAATGCTGTGGGTCAACAAAACTTGCAGATCAATACACAGGATTTGGCTCCAGCCATGTATATGCTCCGCATCATTGATGAAGAGAGCCGCACACAACATACAGCGCCTATCGTTATCCAACGATAAGCTTTAAATCCCATTTCATTAAGTGGGTAGCATAAAGTTGGCCCCCAAGATCAATGATCTTGGGGGCCTTTTTTTATTCTCGCCAAATAGGCTGCACTTCTCTCAAATTGACCTGTACATAAACATCATCAATCTTCTCAATGATTTGCGGCAATAGGTCCTTAACCAGCTTTTTCCGCTTATCATTCCAATGCCCCGCCGCTTTTTCAAACTCCTTAGAGTTTTGCTTTTTCATCCAATCTTCCCAAGGATTGCTGCGGCCTTCTAAAGTTTGACGCAAACCCTCAAAAAGGTTTTTAAAGAGCATGCTGGCCAAACGATAGCGCTCCAAAAGAGCATCCACTTCCTGTATTTTTGCCGAAATCGCTTTGATCTGCTCTTCTTTTTCTTCCTTATTCGTCGAAAACTTGAGTAAATTCTCAAAATATTGATCTACAGAAGCACTCAATTTCTTCATCGCCTCCTTTTCATTATCCAACACTTTATTGATAAAAGCGCCGTCCTGAGCCAACTTTGGATCAATCAAAGCAATGTATTCAGATAACAACTCTTCTGCATCTTTACTCAAGTCCCGCATCCGCAAATTGACATTTTTCCAACTATTAGAATGATGATCCAAGGAAGCATACTCCGCCTCTACAATAGAAAAGAAAGCCGAAAAATGCTGATATTTTTGCCGGCCCGTTTGGATTAAAGAGTCATTCTTTTCCTGTATTGCTGGATCCATTTGATAGACCTTCACATTATGTTTGCCTCTCCATCCATCCAAACGAACGTTCTCTAAAATGACCTCTTTAAAGGGCTTGTACTTGGCCTCAATATTGGCC
This sequence comes from Saprospira sp. CCB-QB6, assembly GCF_028464065.1. Classification (NCBI taxonomy): domain Bacteria; kingdom Pseudomonadati; phylum Bacteroidota; class Saprospiria; order Saprospirales; family Saprospiraceae; genus Saprospira; species Saprospira sp. CCB-QB6. Next base: position 511,304 of record NZ_CP116808.1, read on the forward strand.
CGACTAAACAAGCTCGAAAATACGCCCTTAAAACTATTGATGACACTCTTTAGCTTGCCTCCAGTCAAAATATTTCCCACATCAGCCGCAAAATTGAGCACCTTGCCCGCTCTCGAACGCCCTTGTACTAGCTCTGCATTATATTGCTGTCGCTGCCGCTCAAACTCCTCTCTCAAATCTTTGATGTAATCCTTTTGCGCCAAATCCGATAGCTCTTCCATGGTCCCCAACCAAGCCTGAAACTCCTGGTAAGCCAAGGGATTGGCCATCTCACTGCGCTCATGAAAAATATCATAAATCTGCAAGGAGATGTCAATATGGCCCACATAATTATACACATTGCCTATGGTCTGCACCTCACTATAATAAATGTCCTTGAGCCGCCTCGCTGCCTTGGCATAATTTCGATGCTCCGCCTTCCGAATACTTTCCAAAATATTTTCCTCAATCTTCACTTTCTCTACCTCCAATATTCGAGAGGTTTGTATACGATTAAATGCAGTTTGTGACAGTTCCTCTACCTGAATATTATCAATCAATAATTCTCCAGATTCATAATTTTGAATGCTCATTTTGACCCGACTCAACTTGCTCAAGGCCAACTCATCCAACTGTATCGGATTGGGAAAACAAATGCTACTATTGCTCTTGATTTCCTGACTGCTATATTCCGACCATTTTTTATCCTCTTCCGAATAATAGCTGTACACAATCCTAAATCCATGGCCCGCACTCACATTTTGCACCCGATAATCAAAGCGCAAACTCCCTATGCCATAAGGCGACTCCGGCAACCTGAGCTCCATACTCGAGCCATTTCCCAAGAGCAAAAGCGCCGGATTATCCGCCGCACAACCCGTAGGGATAATCGCCGCAGAACCCTGACAATGCAAGCCTTTTGCCTTGTCTAAATCCTCTATCGCATCAAAATTTTCACTCAATAAAAGTTTTTGGGCCTGCATAGAGCCAAAACCCAAAAGGAATAAACAGAATAAGACGTTTTTCTTCATTTTTAGTATCTTGATTTTTTGGGGCCTCCGCCTCGCTTCGCTCGTCGGCGCTACGTTTCGCAGCTCGCTATTCGCTCGGCCCTGCGCCGCTTTCAGCGGCTGGGTCTGGCCTAACGGCCACTGCTGCACATCGCTAGGCCAATACACTTAATGCTCGAAAGCCAACTAAATGATAGTTTCATGCTAAGTTTCTGGGAAAAAGAACAATTCTTCGGACCACAAGATGTGGTTATTGTCGGAGCCGGTTTGGTCGGCCTAAATGCCGCCCTAAATTTAAAACAACAACAGCCCCAAGCTAAAATATTGGTCCTAGAAAAAGGCCTCTTACCCGCTGGGGCCAGTAGCCGAAATGCAGGCTTTGCCTGCTTTGGTAGCCCTGGCGAACTGTACGAAGACCTTAAAACACATAACTGGCCAGAATTAGAGGAGCTACTCTATCAACGCTATTTGGGCTTGCGCTTATTGCGAGAAACCCTAGGCGATCAAAACATAGCTTATCAAGCCAGTGCTAGCCTAGAACTTTTTAGGACAGAAGAAGAAGAGCAATATCAAGCCATTTTGGCCCAGTTGCCCAGCTTCAACAAGCGTTTAGCCCCCCTTTTTGAGGGCCAAAAACTCTTTGTTCCCTTGGCCAAAGATGCGCTAAAAAAAGAAGGTTTACAAAATTTTTCGGCAGCTTTCAAAAATCCCTTAGAGGGCCAAATTGACACGGGAAAAATGATGCAAAGCCTGGTCCAAAAAGCAGAAATGGCTGGGATTAGCATCCGTTGGGGAGCCGAGCTTTTAGACTGGGAACAAAGCCCCAAGGGCCTTTGTTTAAATCTCCGTTTTGGTCCAGAACAACTAGCGCTATACAGCCAACAACTCTTAATTTGCAACAATGGTTTTGGCCCTCGCCTATTGCCTAAACTAGTCCTAAAACCTGCTCGAAATCAGGTAATTTTGACCAATCCCATTCCCAATTTGGCCCTCAAACGGCCCTGCCACGCCCAAGCGGGCTATGTTTATTTTCGGCCCATAGCGGGACGGATTTTGTTGGGTGGTGGCCGACATCTGGACCTTGCAGGAGAAACAACCGATGAGCTGGGCCAAACGGCTATAATTCAAGATTTTTTAGCGGATTACTTGCATAATGTACTGGACCAAAAGGTAGGCATTAGCCAAAGTTGGTCGGGTATTTTGGGCGTAGGGCCACAAAAAAAGCCCCTTTTGGGCCAAACTGAGGAAGGCGTTTATTATGCGCTGCGTTTGGGCGGTATGGGCGTAGCCCTAGGCAGTTTGTTGGGCCAAAAAGCCGCCTCCTTATTAACCGATTAAATTCTTTTCATGCAACTAGATTTACGATTAGTAGACTTTAAGGAAGAAGCGGACTTACATGCTCAGTTGGCTTCTTTTTTTGGTTTTCCTGCATTTTATGGGGCCAATATTCACGCTTTAATTGATTGTTGGTCCTCTTTGCGCTATGAAGAAGACGGCATGAGCAACATCCATTTGGGCTTGGAAGAGCAGCTTATTTTGCAGCTTTCGGCCTATGATTCGCCTAAAGGGAAGCGCTGGCTCTTTTTGTTATTAGATGCTGTGGCGGCGGTCAATGAGCGGGCCAAGGAAGAGGGGCAAGCTCCGTTGATTTATCTTTTGTTTTAAGGTCATTTTGCAAGGCCCAAAGCGCAGGGCTTCCATTTGGCCTAGGGGCCTGCAAGGGTGCCGCGTAGCGGCAGACCCAGCCGCTGAAAGCGGCGCAGGGCCGAGCAGACCTGCGAGCCCTGAAAGGGCCCGGCCGCCGAAGGCGGCAGGCCCCAAAATAAAAACAGCCTACAAAATCAATTGCAGGCTGTTTTCCTATTTCAGTAGAGATGGAATTAAATATCCATCCAAAGTTCGCCAGTTTTGATGACGTGGATCACCCAAACGAGGACCACAGAAATCACGAGACCGAGGGCGGCCTTACCGATATCGCGGAAAACCATGCGGTGCATATTGCCATCTGCGCGGCCTTCTACAGCGATGCGGATACCGTATTCGCGGCCAGCCAGCAAGCCCAAAAACACCCAAGTTGTACTCATAGGAACGCGGTTAAGCTCTTTGAAAAAGTAGAGGACCACGCCATAAATACAGTCTACAAAAGTAGCTGAGCGGATGTCGCTGGTATTGGTTTTAGACTTAATAATGCCTTGGATTGCGCCTCCTTGTTTTTTGAAGATATAGCCCAAAAGTAGCAAGAGCCAGCCGAGGCTAAGCGTCATTTCTAGGGGACTAATTTGGCGGGGGAGGTAGACATAGATATTGGCAAAATCTTGAATTAGCCATTGGGTCCAGAGAAAACCTGTAGAGCCCCATTGTAGGACTGTCCAAAACAGCTGACCTTTTTTGCTAATTTCGGGATTGCGCAAGAAATAGCGTTCTGTAAATCGAGAAACGAGCAAATAAAAGACGAGTCCAGTGCCAAAGGCTACGCCGTAGCCAATCAGCGACTTAATGATCATGGGCGTGAGCCCTTTGGGGAGAAAAAAAGTGAGGATGAGGAAAGAAGTACTCACGGGGATTCCTAGTCGGGTAACGACTAAAAGGACTAGCGGTGGAAGGATATACCACCAGCTCATATCTTGGATAAAGGGGTATTTGGGGTTGTCTAAGCTAAATTTGTCGGGGTCTCCGATTAGGCGGCCGTAAGAAACGTCTCCGCCATGGGTATACCAGCCGTAAAGAAGGGTGACCGTAAGAATACCGCCAGCGAATAGCCAAAGGACCCACCAGGGGCGCTTTTCATTAGAGCTGATAAAGGTTCCAAGGGTTTGGATAACATCGTTGCCGATGACCGAATAGGCCGCGAGGGCAAAGCCGAGATAGATGTATATTTCTGGCATTTCGTGATATAGATTAGTGCATCAAAAAGTCTTTGGCTTTAGGAGGCTCAAAATGCAATAATAATTTATCGGCTAAGGGAATAAAGGCATTAAGTAATTGTTAATTTGATTAGCCTAAAAAAAAACTTAGCCACCTACTTAAGGTAGCTAAGTTTTTTTCTTTGTTATGTGACTTTGGTCCTAATAATCTACGCTAATCAGCGGGCGTCTTTCTAGGCCAAGTTTGTCTATAGTTGCTTGAGAGAGTTCGCCTTCTTCGGGATTGATGCCATAGTCTTTTTGGAATTGGCGGAGGAAAAGGCGGGTAGCTTCGTCATAGTCGCCTGTTTTAGAAATTTTGTAGCCTAATTTGCGCAAAGCCTCTTGAATTTCGTAGGCGGTGGGGGCATTAAATACGCCAAAGGGGCAGACAACTTCTGCCCAACTTTGCCATTGGCCTGGGGGCAAATAGCGCAATTTTTCTCCTGCTTTGAGACTGGGTCTACCTGAGGATTCTGGAATAATTTCAATTCGGCTTTTTTGTTTTAGGGTTTGTCTTTTGACTACTTCATAGACTGCGGGGATCACATGATCCGTACGGCTGGTGTCCAAAATATCTTTAAAGGGATAAAAGCGCGTATTGACAACTTTATATTCTGGGGCTAATTTGACCAAACAAGCGGCTACCTTATGTTTAGGTTCTTCATCTTGGCGGCAGATTTCAGAAACATCTGCGGGCCGCCATTCTGAGACGGGATCTCTGAGCGTTAAAATTTCGGTACTCATGAAATAATTCGTCGTATCAAAATTTCCATTTAGGGCTGGAGAGACGAGAATACTATCTTCGGTTACTTCATATTCGGCGGGGACAAACTTAAGGTAATAGCCCTCAGCCAGATCATAGCTTTCTTCACTATTTGCATTGGCTAAGCCAATGAAGTAGGTTTTTCCCAATTCAGCCTGTTTTCTTAGACTCTCAAATATATCTTGAGTCTGAGCATTTATGCCCAAGCTAAGCAAAAAGCTAGTCAGAAAAAAGATAAAAGTATGTAGATATAATTGCCCCATAAGCCTGTTAGATTAAACGTGTAGTGTTGGTCGAGAAGTTGAAAGTCTATTGGTGAGAACATTTTCTAAGGGGGAAAGGGGATTGGGGAATATCTTGTTCTTACGACAAAAAAAATCAATTTCTAGCGAAATGAGTCTATTAAACTCATTAAATTCATCGTATAAATATAATCAAACTGGCATTTTATCGGTTCATTTTGAGTAGATAAATTCCAGTAACTAGTTGATTTTTTCGAGAAAGCTTATCCAATGTTTGCGTTCTTTGCCCGTTTTGGCCTGCCTTAAAAGACGAGCGGCTAACTGTCGACAAGGCAAAATGACTTGCTGCTTGGAGGCCCCGTACAACTGTGCCTTTAAGAAGCCCTCTAAGGCCTCTTCTAGCCTTTCTAGGTCCATGTATGTTTGTGCTAAAAGCAAAGCCACTTCTTTTTTTGCTCTCGTAACAAGCATTTTTTCCAGTATCGAAACCTTTTCTAAACTAGCGGGCAAGGCTTTAATTTCTGACAAAGATAAGGCTTGCCTTCGCTTTTCTTTGAACAACCGTTGAAAATTTTCTGTTAGCTTTTCTTTTCCTTTATGTTGACTGCTGCAATAAAAAGCTATATGTTCTGGTTGACTCAAGCGAAATTGTATTTCACTACTCGCCAAAGGCTCCCCTTGCTGCTCCATAAAAAAATAGACGAAATAGAGCAAAGCCGTTTGCTGCTGAAAGGCAACTAAGGCCAAACTTAATGCCGTTACATCAACTTTCTCTGAATCAATCAATAATGTAAACAAAGGGTTAGGCTCTGCCAAATATACAAAAGGCGCCTCGGCTAATCGACTTTGCATTAAAGCACAATCGCCTAAAAACCGCAGCTGCAACAAAGTTGGCTTTTGCCCTTCTTTCAACTCAAATAGATAAAAGCCCGCCGCCCGAATCAAGGCCTCTAAACAGTTTATGTACTGGGCCGAATCAAAATAGTGTGCTGCCTTCTGGGCTGCTGCATAAAACATAAAGAAAGGTTTGCGAATCTAGGACTAAACTGCTTTAAACAGCAATACGCTGCTCCTAAAGATAAAAAACTAAAGCCCCCAAAACCTATAATCTGAATAAAAGCCCCACAAAAAAAGAAATAATGATTAAGTTTGCAGCGCTTTTTTGGGCATTTCCTTAAACAAAACGGTCCTTGGATCGCTTTATAGGTACATTTATTTTCTTGACGACTTGAAGTGACAATTTATGGCTTTAGCCGGAAAAACTGGGGTTCTACTTGTTAACTTGGGCACTCCCGATGCCCCAACTAGAGGAGCAGTTTACCGCTACCTCAAAGAGTTTTTATTAGATGGGCGGGTTATTGACATTAACCCTATTGCCCGAAATATTCTGGTCCGTGGCATTATTGCCCCTTTCCGCTCAGGCGCTTCAGCCAAATTGTATCAAGAACTTTGGACTGAAGAAGGCTCGCCTCTCAAGGTCTTTGGCTATTTTCTCAAGGAGGAGGTCCAAAAACAATTGGGCGAGGACTATATCGTAGAACTTGGGATGCGCTACCAAAATCCATCGATCAAATCGGCCTTAGATCATTTGCTGGCCCAACAAATTAGCCGCTTGGTCGTTCTTCCTCTCTTCCCGCAATATGCCTCGGCTACTACGGGCTCTGTGCATGATGAGGTCATGCGCCTGCTCCGCCAAGAGCAAATTATTCCCGAAATTAGCTTTATCAATTCTTATCACGATCATCCCAAAATGATCGCTGCCTTCGTGGCTCGTGCCCAAGAACACAATATTGAGGAATACGATCATGTTCTTTTCTCTTATCACGGCTTGCCCAAACGCCAACTTGTCAAGGCCGACCGCTGTAATCACTGTATGCAATCCGAAGATTGTTGTCAAACCTTCAGCATCAAGAACCAACATTGCTATAGCGCCCAATGCTATGACACTAGCCGCGCTATTGCCGAGGCCCTAAATTTGCCCAAAGAAAAATATAGCAATTGCTTTCAATCTCGCCTCGGCCGAGACCCTTGGCTAGAACCCTATACCAGCGATTTGCTCAAAGAACGTTACGAGAAAGGCGACCGCAAAATCCTGGTCTTTTGTCCCGCCTTTGTGGCCGATTGCCTAGAAACTACTATCGAAATCTCGGAAGAATATGCCGAAGAGTTTGAAGAGATGGGCGGAGAACATCTCCAACTGGTAGAAGGCCTCAATGACCATCCGCTTTGGGTGGAGGCTGTGGTGGAACTCATCCAAGAAGCTTAAATAAGAAAGGTCTCTAACTGTTGCTGTTAGGGACCTTTTTTTGGGCCTCCGCAGCAAAGCTGCGGCGCTACGTTTCGGGGCTCGCTGATCGCTCGGCCCTTCAGCGCTTCGCGCTTCGGTCTGGCCTTCGGCCACCCCTGCACATCGCTAGGCCGAAGAGAACAGGCCCAAGGGCCTGCGAAAAGGGCGCGCTAGTTTAATTCATGAGGGTTTCACCCCTCATTTATATATAATCGCAAAGCGATACCACAGTTGCTGTGGGTTTTAACCTACAGTAAAAACAGCCACTTTTATGCGGTTCTACAGGCCCGAAGGGCCGCAGGCTGAGGGATAGTAGGCAGTGGCCCAAAGGGCCAGACCAAGACAGCGAAGCTGGCGAAGGGCCGAGCGAGCAGCGAGCTGCCGCATAGCCCGACCCGAGCGAAGCGAGGGGCAGCCCCTACTCCTTAATATCTAAAAGCTCTATTTGATAATTTCCAATTGCAGTGCTGTCTTCTAGCCTTGTTTTAATTTTATAGCCTTTCATATAGGGGTACTGACTATTTAGGGGCATATCCTTAGCGCCAAGGAGCGTTAATGGCCGTTGATCTAACAGCTTTTTATCTTGGTCAAAATAACTAAGTCGGGCTTTTAAAAACTTGATATCCGCTTTAGATGACTGTTGCAGCCTCAGGCTAAGGTGATGAATAATGCCGTTGTCCTCCCTAGTAAAAGAGGAAAAGCGTTCCTCTAATTTTAGCCCATATTTTTGACTTTTTTCCGAATTGATCAACTTTATAGGCTTGGCTACTGCATCCACTATTTCTCCCTCCAAAAGATTCTCTACCTCAAAGGCTAGCTTAGCCACAGGAGGAATTTCCCCCTCTCCTTCATATTTTAGATAGAGGGGCAAATAATCTTGAGGAGTCAAGCCATCTGGTACATCTATCGAAAAAGGATCCATCCAAAGCACATTATCTTGATCGTCTAAATATTTGACCCAAAAAGTAAGCAGCTGAAGCTCACTATCTACTACTTTAAAATAAGCTTTTGACTCAATAACAAAGCTTGTATTAGAGATGAGTAGTTGTCCTTCTTTGGGTTGGCCTGGCTTGTCGATAGTGTCTAATGCGGCGCTCAACTGCTCTATGATAATTAGCTGATCCGATATTTTTTCAGTATTAGTGGCCAAGGCTTGTCCATTAACAGCAGGAGGCATTGCCCTTTCAGCAATTGTTGGCTTTTCTGGGGGAGTTTGTTTTGCTTCAATAACTGGCTTTTGCCCACAAGCGGCCATAAAGGTCATAGCCAAGGAAAACATTATTGTAGTGGAAAGCTTATTTTTTTTCATCTATCTAGTTTTTTATTAAAAAATTTTGAGGGCCCCTACTCCTCAATTTCTAAAAGCTCAATTTGATAATCGGCTATCTTTTCGGCATTTTTTAAAGCCGTCTTGATTTGATAGGCCTTAATATAAGGATAGCGATTACTCAATGGCGAGTCCTCAGGCCCAATCAACAGCAGCTCCTGCTTATCTATAGGCTGGCCGTTCCCATCTAGATATACAATTTTTGCCTTTAGTTTTTTAATTGGCGAGTTAGCCGACTGCTTAAGGCGCAAACTCAAATGATGATAAACAGAGTTGGAAAATTGGTTATAGCTTAATTCACTAGCCATAGCCTCCGCCTTAAAAAAATACTTTTGGTTCAGCTTTTCGGGAAACAGCTTTAGCGATTTTGGAAGCATTGGGCTGAAGCGGTCCTTAATATTGACCAACTCTAGCTCCAACAAGAGCTCTGTTACAGGAGGCGGATCTCCATAAGACTGATGCCGCTCTTGAATGGCCACATAATCGCCCATTTTGGCCCCTTTTGGAATATCAAAAGTTAATGGGCTGCTCCAGAGCTTCTCCCCATTTTGGTCCAAATAATGCACCCAAGCCACTACACTACCACTGCCCGAACTCAGGAGTTTGAAATAGCCCTTTAGACGATAGGTAAACTCTTTTTCCTCTGCCCGATGGATCGTTTCTAGTTCGGCAGATAAGCCCACAATCTCGCCATCTCCAGCAATCATGTTGCTTTTTTCCCAGCGGGCAGCAATAGATTCACTGGCTTTAACTACTTGAGGAGCTACTAATTCGGGAATTTGATTGATTCGATCATGACTTTGGCCAGGCATAAGTACTAAACCCCCAACAGCTAGTAATGCCATCAGAATGACTAAAGCAATACCATTAGCCTTTTTATTTATGGGCTTTGGTTGAGGAGCTTTGGCCAAATCAAAGTTAGGGGCCGCATTTTGGGCTCTAAAGGGGGCCCTTTCTTCTTCTTTTAACTGCACCAGCAGCTGCATAGCTCTTTGGTCCTCAGGATTGAGCTGTAATTGTCGCTGCGCCCAATCTTTGGCTGCTTTTTGGTCGGTCTTCTTTCCTTTTTCTTGGTAACAGAGCAAATATGCTTGGGCCATGAAGAGGGCCAGGTCTTCGCCCTGCGGCCGAATGAGTCGAGCCTGTTCTAGCTCTTGTAAGGCCTCCAGTCCGAGTTGGTGCTGAATATAGCCTTTGGTCCTACCGATAAAATCTTCGTAGGCGGCTTCTAGTTTGTCCCAATCCGTATAACTCAGACCTAAAGAGAGGGCCAATTCTTTGTATTCCTCTTGGCTAAAGCTTTCTTCCTCAATGCGGTTTTGCATTTGCTTCAGTTGGCTGAGCAAAGATTTTATTTGGGGATCTTGCATAAAAGTTGGAAAAATCAGTAAACAATTTGGTCAAATCGTGATAGACGTCACCTTTTTTAAAAATTGGCTGCAGTACTTTTGTTAACAGACGGAACGCCTCAATATAATTCTTGACCTCTTTTACAGCATTAAAGTACAAATTATTATGAATATCAAGCAATTTATACCCGCCTTAGAGTGGCTCCCCAAATACTCCCAAAATGACCTAAAAGGCGATTTGTCCGCAGGTTTGACGGTGGGGGTTATGTTGATTCCTCAGGGGATGGCCTACTCTATGTTAGCTGGTTTGCCGCCTATTTATGGGCTTTATGCCTCTATTCTTCCTTTAATTATTTATGCTTTCTTTGGGACCTCTAGACAGCTGGCCGTTGGTCCAGTAGCTATGGTTTCTTTGTTGGTGGCTTCTGGTGTTGGGGCCATTACTCAAGATCCCGATGAATTTGTAAAATTGGCTATCATGATGGCCCTAATGGTGGGTATTTTCCAGTTCACCCTTGGGGTTTTGCGCATGGGTTTTCTGGTCAACTTTCTCTCTCATCCAGTGATTAGTGGCTTTACCTCTGCAGCGGCCCTCATTATTGGATTTTCGCAGCTCAAGCATTTGTTAGGAATTAACCTACAGCGCTCGCATCATGTGCATGATATTATTGGGCAAGCTATTGAGCGAGCAGGAGAAACCAATATAAGTACCTTGCTCATTGGTTTGGGGGGAATTGCTATTATTCTGGCCCTCAAAAAGTTGAATAAAAAGGTGGGCATCAATATTCCTGGCCCTTTGGTAGCCGTTGTATTTGGTATTCTTAGTGTTTGGGGAATGGGCCTTGTTGATGCGGGAGTAAAAATTGTGGCCGAGGTGCCTAGTGGTTTGCCTACACCTCAAATTCCTACTTTTAGCCTAGAGAACTTCCAAAAATTATTGCCTATTGCCTTGACCATTTCTTTGGTGGGTTTTATGGAGTCTATTGCCGTAGCCAAAGCCATTCAGGCAAAGCACAAAAACTATAAAGTGATTCCCAATCAAGAGCTTATTGGCCTAGGTTTAGCCAATATTGGTGGATCTTTCTTGCAGGCCTTTCCTACTACGGGGGGATTCTCTCGCACGGCAGTAAATGACCAAGCGGGAGCCAAAACGGGCATGGCGGCTATTCTTTCGGCCTCACTCATTATTTTGACTCTGCTCTTCCTTACGCCTTTATTCTACTATTTGCCCAAAGCCATCTTGGCCTCGGTTATTATGGTGGCAGTATTTGGCTTAATTGATTATCGAGAAGCGATTCATCTTTGGAAAGCTGACCGCCGCGATTTCTGGATGCTTATCCTCACTTTTGCAGCTACCCTTTCGCTAGGGATTGAGCAAGGAATTGGTTTAGGGGTTGTCGTTTCGTTATTTAGCATTATTTACCAAACGACCCGCCCACATTTGGCCATTTTGGCCCGTATTCCAGGCAGTAAGCACTACCGTAATGTGAAGCGTTTTGATAAATTGGAAGAGCGCAGCGACCTGCTCATTCTCCGTTTTGATGCCCAATTATATTTTGCCAACACCACTTTCTTCCGAGAAAGCATTGAGCGCTTGGTAGAAGAAGCGGGAGCAGAACTCAAAGCCATCATCATCAATGCAGAAAGTATCAATGCCATTGACTCTAGTGCCATGCATGCCTTAGAAGATGTAGCCAAAGAGATTCAGGCCAAAGGGACTCATTTCTTTGTGGCGGGGGCCAAGGGTCCCGTTCGAGATGCTCTTTACCGTGGGCATATTATTGAGCATATTGGTACCGAAAACTTCTTTATTGATGTTCAGGCCGCAGTAGATGCCGCTGATGGCAAAGCAGGCCGAGAGCATGAAGAATATGTATTAGAAAATAGTTTGTAAGCCTTTTGGGATTGGACGTATTCGTTCAGTAAGTTTAAGTTAGTCTGCGGCTAGTGGGATTTTCCCGCTAGCCGCTTTTTTGCGCCCTACAGGGGGCGAAGCCCCCACAGGCTGAGGGATAGTAGGCAGTGGCCGAAGGCCAGACCGAAGCGCGAAGCGCTGAAGGGCCGAGCGATCAGCGAGCTGCCGCATAGCCCGACCTGAGCGAAGCGAGGGGCAGCCCCAAATTAAAATCAAAAAGCAACTATTTAGAGTTAAAAAAAGTCTTTGGGATAGAAATGCAACAGGTTAAGTCCCTTTTTTTGGGAAAAACAACAGAAAACAAGCCTAATCCTATGAAACCATTTATCCCCCTTCTAGTCCCTTTTGTTCTTTTATTCTTTAGTCTAAGTTCTTGTAAAAAAGAGGCTAATGAAATTGATGGCGCCCCCCTTCAATTTCCAGAGACAAGCTACAGGCCCTTAGAATATGCCTGTATTTCCATAGCGGGGCAGTCTCTATCCAAAGATCAATATACAGCTGTTATTGACAATGAATATGCTGTAAACATATATAAAGTCGGTGATTTTTTGGTTTTTCAAATTCCAGAATTAGGGGAAGGCCAGCACCAGTGGCGAAGCTATCTCAATGGTATTGATTTTAAGGCTACTTATATTGAGGAGGGACCTATCCATATTTCGGATCACAGTAGATATTTGAATGAATATAAAGCTAGGTTGAGCAGCAAACTAGATGATCTAGAAAATTTACCCGCTAATATCGATAGTGTTTCCTTTCGTCAGGATATTCAACTATTGCGCACATATTTCCAACTAGCCGAACAAGCGCTAGTGAATGGAAGCCTAGCAGAGAAGGAAGAAGCCGCTAGGATGTTAATGGCCAATAGCTGGTGGATGGATGAAATCCATATTTCGCCCTATAATCTGAGTAATTATCAAGCGCCTAGTCTGCATGAAGACTATTTAGAGCAAGCTATTGAAAGCCAATTTAATTACTACAACTCCCGCAAAAATAGCATCCAAAAGCATTTTCCCAAACTAATTGCTTGGGTAAAGGAAGGTTTGGCGGCCCCTGCTTCTAGTGGTCTAAATATTTCTGCTCAGTTTGCTTTAAGCAATGGGTATAGCGATTTTATGAGTTGTACTTGGCTACATAATGATTTCATGCAAACGGCCTTCATTCCTCATCAGCTTTATTTATCGGAAATAGACGCTAGCACAGGTCTTCCCCTTCCAATTAGTACAAGCGTACAAATGCAAAAAGCCCAAACAAAAACGTTCCAGCATAGCCTGAGTTATCGCAGTCCCTACCAACTGGACCAAGAAAGCGAGCTGCCCATCTGTCAAAGCTTAGAACAAGCTAGTAGTAACCTAACACAACTTTTTAGCATTTGGAACGACCTATTTCCGCAAAACTTTAATTGCCCCCCCTTGGCTCTAGAGCAGCAACAAAGCTTTCAGGAAAAAAGACGATTATTTGACAGCGAATACATCCGTACTGTTTTCCCTGGGAACCAAATTTCTAGCTACTTTATAGACCTAACTGATAGTAGCCTGCAACTAGCTATTTATGGGCACTTCAATAATACAGTGACCAATGAACAATTAGAGATACAATATCAATCACCTATTTTAGGCCAAGCGAGCAGTAGCATTTCTATTGAAATAGCCCCTCAATTAGAACAGTTTACCGATCCTCGAGATGGCGAAGTCTATGATGTTATTCAACTAAAAAACATGACTTGGTTTGCCCAAAACCTTCGCTATAATGCAGCTGGCTCTAGCCTTCCCCCAAACAACTCTGGCCCAGAATATGGCCGTTTGTATGATTGGAATACCGCTATGACGGCCTGCCCCCCAGGCTGGCGCCTCCCCTCTGATCTAGAATGGACCGAACTAGAAAAAATACACAGCCCTCGCTTTCGCAGTCAATTAGACTGGCTGGGGCCAGGTTGGCGAAGCGATCATGCCCCTGCTATGCGTTCCCTTAGTTGGGCCCCCACGGCCCCCGCCAACGATTCCTACAACTTTAATGCTCTTCCCCTAAACACAAACGCAACTATTCTATATGCATCCTTCTGGAGCAGTAGCGATAACAACTCCTCAAAAGCATTTACCAGAAACATTAGCAGTAGCTTTTACTATAGCGTTCAACGCGATGAAGTTGATAAATCTCTAGTGGCCTCTTGTCGCTGTCTCCAAGATTAAAAGATGACTTTGGGGCCTCCGCTGCGGCTTCGCCTTGCGGCGCTACGTTTCGGGGCTCGCTGTTCGCTCGGCCCTGCGCCGGCTCTGCCTCCTGGGTCTGGCCTGCGGCCACCGCTGCGCAGCGCTGGGCCATTTTGGCCTGCGGCCAAGGCGGCTCCGCCACCCCAAACTTACTGCTCATTGGACCAAAAAGGGACAAGCGAAATTTCGCTTGTCCCTTTCTCTATGCCCCAAAACCTGGGCTTATCCAAATTAAGTAACTTCCAACTGGTTTTTGAACCCAGCGGGCCCAGCCCCCTTTTTTTTTGCCCCCAACTCCAAGCGCTAAATCATTGGTTTAGCCCAGACTAAGCTATGGCTAACTACTTATCTTCTGTTATGAACTAGTTAAAGCATTAAGTAAAGGAACTTAATCAATTAGTCTACTGAGCTAACTTTTTCCTAGCTCGACCTAGCTTTTCTCTTGCTCTTTTAGGTCTCTGGGCTAAAGGCTTTATGGCCGCTGTAGACTAGCGGACTGAAGCCCTTTTTGGCTTTCGTGAAGATTTTGTTAAAGTTATTGATAACTGAACTTATCCAAAGAACTAAAGAATGACCTTTTTAGCATCGTTAATGATGCTCCAGACATCGTTGACTATAGTTCAGAAGTCGTTAATGACACTTCAAACATCATCGCCTAGGGAAGCCCCTAGGCGCAGAAAAGGGCAGACACAAAATTTCAAACAGTCCCGCTAGCAAGTAGAGCAAGGGCCAACCTCTTAAAGAGGTTGGCCCTTGATTTAGCTCTTTAGTAATAATTCCAGTAACGTTTGTTGGGGTTGTGTAAATACTTAAAGGCTCGATAACGCAGGCCTAGACTTAATTTTAGGCTCAGCCAATCTACTCTTTGCAAAAAGAGTTCATCTAGCTCAAAGAGCGGCGGACTTAGCGGGTTTTGTTGGCTATCTAAGGCGAAGAGTTGGTGGCGGCGGGTACCTTCGCGGCCTGCTCGGCCTCTGAAGTAGGAAAAATCGCTAAAGAGGGTCCATTTTTCATTTAGGCGATATTGGAGGCTAGCGCCTAATTCTAGGGCGCCGCCCACTGCGGGCGAAAAGCTCCAGCTATAGCGATCTAATTGTTCGTTTGCGTTGAGTATTCCTCTTTGGGCGTTCCAGCCCCAAAGGACAAAAGCACCTGCGTTTAGCCGGATTTGAAACTGCAAGCAATGTCCGCCTTGAAAGCTCAACCCAGGCATCAAGTAAAGATTAGACCAGTCTTGCGCTTTTGCCTCAAATAGATTATACTGCTCTTTCCAAGCTGCTGTTTGTTGGCCCAATTGCATATAGCCCAGTTGTAATTGGGGGATCCAGATAGGGTGTTGGCTAGATCGGAATTGGATTCGGCCCTCTACAAAAGCGCCATAGCCTGCCCCACGGGCAAGGTCCGCTCGATCCTCTAGTTGGGCAAAGGAACCAAGCGCCCAAGTAGCCCCACTAGAAAGGGAATATTCGGCCTTAAGTTTTAATCGATAACTTTTAGGGCCAATTTGAAAACGCTTAAATTGAGCAGCTAATGGCCTGCTATACAAGCAAAAAGCGAAGATAAAAAGGCAGAGAATCCACTTAAACATTGGCTTAAATTTGTGTACCAAAAAAATGCGGTAAAAAGCTAGTAAAACAAGGACTTTCAGTAGGGGAAATACCCTTAGATAAGTTATAAAAAATAGCATAAAAATACTATCTTGTGGGCTCTTTAATCCTTGGGGCAAAATCGGTTTAGGAAGGCGGCGGAGCCGCCTTGGCCCAGCGCTGCGCAGCGGTGGCCGCAGGCCAGACCGAGCAGGCGGAGCCTGCGAAGGGCCGAGCGAATAGCGAGCCGCGAAACGTAGCGCCGACGAGCAGAGCGAGGCGGAGGCCCAAAAATAATAAAAGAATTAGTCTCAAAAGAGCGTTTTATATATTATGAATCCAGAACAGAAAATTGTCCCTATTAACATTACAGATGAGATGAAGTCGGCTTATATCGACTATTCTATGTCTGTAATTATTTCGAGAGCCCTGCCAGATGTGCGCGATGGGCTCAAGCCGGTTCATCGCCGTGTATTGTATGGCATGCATGAACTGGGATTGGTCCATAACAAAGCCCATAAGAAATCTGCCCGTATTGTCGGGGAGGTTTTGGGTAAATACCACCCTCATGGTGATAGCTCTGTTTATGACACCATGGTGCGTATGGCTCAAGATTGGTCTTTGCGTTATACCTTGGTTGATGGTCAGGGAAACTTTGGTTCTGTAGATGGCGATAGTCCTGCGGCTATGCGTTATACGGAAGCTCGTTTGGCCAAAATCAGTGCGGAGATGTTGGCGGATATTGAAAAAGAGACCGTTGATTATCAATACAACTTTGATGATAGTTTGCAGGAGCCTACTGTTTTGCCTACTCGCATTCCCAATTTGTTGGTGAATGGAGCCTCTGGTATTGCTGTAGGTATGGCAACTAATATGTTGCCGCATAACCTCACGGAGGTTTGTGAGGGAATCATTGCCTATTTGCACAATAAAGAAATTGATGTAGAAGGCTTGATGCAGTATATCAAAGGGCCAGATTTCCCTACTGGAGGCACTATTTATGGTACACAGGGGGTTCGTCAGGCCTTTGAAACAGGCCGTGGTCGCATCACTTTGCGTGGAAAAGCCGAAATAGAGGAAGTGAATGGCCGCACAGCGATTATTGTTCGTGAAATTCCCTATCAAGTCAATAAGGCCAACCTCATTCAGAAAATTGCCGAGATGGTCAATACCAAAAAGATTGAGGGCATTACGGACATTCGTGATGAGTCGGATCGTAAAGGGATGCGCATTGTAATTATCTTGCGCAAAGATGCCAATGCTCAGGTAGTCTTGAGCAAACTCTATAAATACTCTGCTCTACAAAGCTTTTTTGGGGTCAATAACATCTGCTTAGTGGATGGTCGCCCTCGTTTATTGAGCTTAAAAGAGTTGATTGTGGAATTTGTAAAATTCCGTATGCAAGTCATTGAGCGACGTAGCTTGTTTGACCTCAAAAAGAATGAAGCCAGAGCCCATATCTTGA
The DNA here is from genome assembly GCF_028464065.1 of Saprospira sp. CCB-QB6. NCBI lineage: Bacteria > Pseudomonadati > Bacteroidota > Saprospiria > Saprospirales > Saprospiraceae > Saprospira > Saprospira sp. CCB-QB6. The sequence continues at coordinate 528,340 of NZ_CP116808.1, forward strand.
TAGGTCTATTGGCCGCTTTGGATCGTTTAGACGAGATCATTTCGCTTATTAGAGCCTCTAAAAATGGAGAGGAAGCTCGCCAAGCTTTAATGGAATTTGACTTCTCGCCCAAAGGAGATGCTTTAGATAGTTTCTTAAAAGAATTCCCCTTAGAAGGAGGCAAGCTCTCAGAGAAACAAGCTAAGGCCATTTTGGATATGCGTTTGCAGCGCCTTACAGGCTTAGAAAGAGACCGCTTGCAAGAGGAATTCAAAGGCATCATGGCCGAGATTGAGGACCTTAAAGATATTTTGGCTAGAGTAGAGCGTCGAGAAGGCATTATTGAGGAAGAACTACAAGAAGTAGTTGCTCAATATGGAGATGAACGCATGACTGATATTACGCATGCCGCTGGAGAGATTTCTATTGAGGATATGATTAAGAATGAGCAAGTAGTCGTTACTATTTCTCATTTGGGCTATATCAAGCGCACGGTAAGTAGCGAATACCAAACGCAAAGCCGTGGTGGTAGAGGGTCTAAAGCTGCAGCTACCCGTGATAAAGACTTTATGGAGCATTTGTTTGTGTCTAATACACATGACTACCTATTGCTCTTTACCCAAAAGGGACGTTGTCACTGGAAGCGAGTGTATGAGATTCCCGAAGGAAGCAAAAGTACTAAGGGCCGAGCTATTCAAAACTTTGTGGAATTACCCGAAGATGATAAGGTGAAAGCTTATATCGTTCTTGAAGATCTCACAGATGATGAATTCCTAGATAATCACTTCTTGACCTTTGCTACCCGCAAAGGTTTAGTGAAAAAAACGCCTTTGCGCGCTTACTCTCGACCTCGTGCAGCAGGGATCAATGCGATTTCCTTCAAAGAAGGCGATGAGTTGCTAGAAGTCAAATTGACTGATGGTAAATCAGAAATCATGTTGGCGGCCAGCAATGGTAAAGCCATCCGCTTCTCAGAGGAAGATGTGCGCTCTATGGGCCGTAATGCCGCAGGGGTAAAAGGTATGAACCTCGGCAAAGACGAAGAGCTCATTGGTATGATTACCTTTGCAGAAGGCGAAGAGGAGAAAAAGATTGCCAATATCTCTGAAAATGGTTTGGGTAAATGTACGGAGCTAGAAGAGTACCGTCTCCAAAGCCGTGGTGGTAAAGGAATCAAGACCATGCAATTGACTGAGAAAACGGGTAAATTGATTGCCATTAAGGCCGTGACCGATCGCGATGATTTGATGATTATCAACAAATCGGGCTTGACGATTCGCTTTATGGTGGAACAGTTGCCAATCAATGGTCGTTCTACTCAAGGGGTTAAGCTCATCAACCTCAAAAATGGCGATGCCATTGCCGATGTGGCCCTGATTAAGGATGCTGATCGGGAGGAAGATGAAGAGATTCTTGAGGATGGAGAAGCCAGTAGCGACGAAGCCACTGCACCTACTGAAGAATAAGGCTTTTTTAACCTAGAAATTATACAGCGAGTCTCTACAAGAGGCTCGCTTTTTTTTTAGCATTCATTATCTTTAATGTAAAAATGGGCTACGGCATTTTTAAGTATTTATTTTGGCCCTTGGGCTTGATTTACGGTAGCATTGTTGAGTTAATCAAATGGGGCTATCGCCAAGGGTTTTGGGAACGTCGGCGGTTTGAACGGGCGAGTTTGGTAGTAGGCAACTTATCTATGGGCGGCACGGGAAAAAGTCCGCATGTAGAATATATTTTAAAGCAAATGGGGAGCTACCATCATTTGGCGGTTTTGAGCCGAGGTTATGGCCGAAAAACCAAAGGACTTCGCTGGTTGAGTTTGCAATCTACAGCCGAAGAGGTAGGCGATGAGCCCTTGCAGATTCATCAAAAGTTTCCACAAATTCCCTTTGTCGTTGCCGAAAAGCGAACCGAAGGCATGCAAGCCATCCTACAGAAAGCCCCAATTACCGAATTGGTCGTTTTGGATGATGCTATGCAACACTGGCCCCTGATTGCCGATGCTTATTTATTATTGACCACTTATCAGCAGCCCTTTTTTAAGGATGCCCCCTTGCCTGCTGGCCGTTTACGAGAGTTTGCCTTCAATTATAAGCGGGCCAAAATTATTGTGGTCAGTAAATGCCCAGCCGACTTGAGTGAGGAGGCAGCCCAAGCCTTTTTGAAGAAAATTAAGCCCCTCCCCCATCAAAAGGTCTTCTTTTCCTATTTCCGCTATGGGCAGGCCTATTTGTTGGGTTCGACCAGAGAGAAGCAGGAACCCTCTAACTGGATAAGCCAGCCTATTTTGTTATTGACAGGAATTGCCAAACCAGCCCCCTTGGTCCACTATCTGGAGCAGCAAGGCCTGAATGTTAACTTAATGGCTTTTGGCGACCATCACTTGTATACCCAAAAAGATTGGGCAAATATTCAGCAAAAGCTGAAACAACTAGGGCCAAAAGCTATTTTGCTGACCACCGAAAAAGATAGCATCCGCTTGGCCCCCTGGACGAAAGAACAAGCCATTTATGTTCTCCCCATTGAAGTTGAAATTGCCTTTGGGCAAGCCGCAGCTTTTCAGCGGGCCATTATTGAAGTGATTTATAGAAAAAAAGGCTATCCCTCCACTTAGAAAAGGCCGAGAGCAAAATACTCCCTGGCCTAGCGATGGTAGGCAGTGCGGCAAAGCCGCAGACCAAGCAAAAACTTGTTTTTTGCGCAGGGCCGAGCGAGCAGCGAGCTGCCGAACGACAACAAGGCCTTTAGGCCGCAGTTCGACGACCGAAGGGAGTAACCGCCCGCCGTAGGCGGGAGGCCCCAAAACAAAAAACTCCCGCTAACCGTAGCCAGCAGGAGCATCCAAGTAGTGAATCAACTATTAGGGTTGAAAGACAAAGGGCAATGTCGTTTTTTGCCCCGCCTTCAATTGTAGTTCTAGGTAATAGCTGCCCGCAGGCCAATGAGCAGGCAACTGAATTATTTTTTGCTGTTGACCTGCGGCAAATTGGCTGGCTTTTTCTTCCCAAACCAATTGCCCCTTATTGTTGTAAATGGCAAATTTTAGATTTTCAGTTTGAGCTAATTGGAAAGAGAGCTGCAACTGGCCTACAGTAGGATTTGGGGCCAGCCTTAGTCCTATATTTAAATCGTCCTGGACCAATTCTACAGCAGTATACAAGGCAGAATCCCGCTCTACATAAACCTTAAACAATTGGGTAGATGGTCGAGATTGACTACCGTCATTGATAAAGAAAATATTGTCAAAATCCGATTCAATCCCCCCATAAATATAGCCCACTAAATTGGGCCCAATTGGCAATTGATCCAGCTCTAAGATGCCATTATGGCGAAAAGCGGAATGTTGCGGAATGAACTCGGCTCCAACGCCCAAAAAAGCAGGCATTTTCTGGACCAACTCATACTCCTGCATGCTATCATTAGCAAAACGACTGACCTGACTAATGGTTTTTACAAAAGGAACATTGGGATCATTCATCAATTGACCATTGGCATCAAAATAATACTGGGCAATTCCCCCATAAAAGAAGGTGTGCATGCTATTATTATGCGCCTCGTAAATCGGCAAACGAGCCGTTTGGTACTGATTGAGCAGTTGCTCAAAAACGGGACGAACAGTATAATTCCCCTGCGCATCAATGTCTACGGTATTCAACCAAGGTAAATCGACCTGATGCTGAAACACGCCCGTAAAAATCGTAAACCCCTCCTCTCCATTAGGAAAAACCTGAGGCACCAAATTATAATCTCGGCGATGAAGGTTGGCACTATCTACTTGCTCCTGATAATTGTTAATTTGCAATTGCCCATTTTGTTCACTCAAACTAAAACTGCGAATCGCATCACTATAATATTGCGTAAAACCAGGGCCATGTGTAGGACCTTGAGGATTATAACGCCCCCCAAAGAAATGTCCCCCAACTAAATAAAAAGTAGAATCGATATAATTCAATTGCCCCCCCGTAATCGCAAAAGCCGTATCCTGCAACTGCATAAAATGCTGACTAGAAACCGTCTGGCTTTGCATCACTTCCTGCATACAAGCCGAAATATCCAGCTTTAACAAGTAGGGATAAGTCACATGATCCTGAGCCGTAGCGCTATACCCATAGCCCCCACAAATATAAAGCGTACTATCTTTTTGAATATAATTGAGGTTGGTCGAGCTCAACTGCTCCTGATAAGAAGTGGGCAAGGCCGTTAGAGGAGCCGCATAAAAAGTTTTTTGTTCTGGATCAATCACATAAATCTGATTGTTCGCTTCGCTGCTACTAAAGGAAGCATTGGGCTGCCGCTGATGCAAACCATCTATTCGGCCCGCCATAACCAACCATTTATTATTATGGTGGCCAATCACATAAGATTGCAAAGCTGGAATCTGACTAAAGCTATCTACTGGCTCAATCCACATACGGAAATCGACAGCTTGCTGGGCAAACAGCCCCGGCCCAATAGTGAGCAATAGAAAAAAATAAAGCAGTAGTTGTTTCATCATCGTTCTTTTGGTTTGTTCATTCTCTTTAAGGAGGCGGACTGCCTCTGTCACAAAAAAACAGTTTAAAACCAAAAAAATAGTGCGCTAAATCACAGTAAAAGTATCAGTAATCTGTCCAAATAAAGGCCTCTATTTAAAGCCAGAATACTATTGACAAGCTATCTGAACCAAAACCGCCTTACTTTTATACACTAGCCTGCGTTTTTGAAGAACAAACCCCATTAAAAAAATGAGTTGACTACCTTTGCGCTCAATTCCCTCCTAAAGGAGAATTTTAGGCTTATTTTGGCCCCTTTCTTGAAAAGTTCCTCGAAAAGCAATTTTAATATGATAAAAATGACTTACCGCTACTTTTTCCTCCTCCTCTTCTCCCTCCTGAGCCTCTCTACTTTTGCCCAAATTGAAGATGAAGCCTATGATATGGAAGAAGAACGCAAACCTTTGCGCAATAACCGCCCTGGCGACCTAAGTCGAGAAAAAACAAATCCTCTCAAAGGCTTTTTTATTGGTAGCACTGCCGGCTTAGACCTCTGGAACTCCCTTTTCCGTATTGATTTTAGCCCCCAAATAGGCTACCGTTTAAGCACTTTTGCTCATTTCGGCCTTGGTATCAACTACACCTATATGTATGAAATGACTAGCCAAGTTAACCTCCACCTCATTGGCCCCAAGGTCTTTGCCCGCATCCGCCCCCTCCCCCAATATTGGGAAAGCTTTTACCTACATGGCGAACTAGAACAGCTCTATATCCGAGAAAGTAACCCTAATTATACCGGAGGACCCAATTCCCCCAAATATTTCCAAGACATTCAACCCCGAGCCAATATCGGCTTTGGCTATACCAGCAATTTTGAAAATGGCTTTGGCATTTTTAGCGAATTCCTCTTCGACATCTATTATTTGCGTAACGGAACCACCTATGTCAATCCAGTAACTTACCGAGCAGGATTGTATTATGGCTTTTAGGGGCCTCCTGCCTGCGGCAGGCGCTACGTTCGGCAGCTCGCTGTTCGCTCGGCCCTTCAGCCCTGCAGGCTTCGGTCTGGCCTGCGGCCACCCCTGCAGATCGCTAGGCCTTGCGCGGGCTACGCCTGCGCTAGGGCCAAACCCAACTTCTTAAAAAGAATTTAAAAAGGAACCAAAATAACCTTCTCTTCCTTTTTTCGCCTAGATTAAACTATCTTATAGCTGAAATCATCAATACACATGATGGATCCCAACTCAATTTATAAAGCATACAAATTCGCCAAAAAAATGTCGAACAACAATGGTAAAGACCGGGCTCAAAAAGCCGAAAGAACTATTCGTGCACACGTTATGTGGTCTATGGGGGCCGGTTTTATCCCCTTCCCCGTTGCTGACTTTCTAGCCGTTGCCGCCGTGCAACTCGATATGATCCGCTCGATCAGCAACATCTATGAAGTAGATTTTAAAGAAACTGAAGGCAAAGCCCTCATTACCTCTATTACGGGCTCAGGCCTCTCTAAAGTAGGCGCCAACGCCCTCATCAAACTGATTCCAGGCGTAGGCTCTGCCCTAGGTGGCGCTTCGATGTCTATTATGTCGGCGGCCTCTACTTATGCCCTTGGCCAAGTGTTTAAACAACACTTTGAAAGCGGCGGGAACCTTATGGACTTTGATAGCGACCGCTTCAAACGCTACTATAACGAGCAGTTCGAAAAAGGGAAAAAAGTAGCCGAAGATATCCGTAAAGAGGAAAAAGCTAAGGAAGAAACCCCCAAAGCAGAAGAAGCCAAAGCTACAGATTCTGTAGAAGACCAAGCCCGCACCGTAGAAGTAGAGGTGGAAGTTGAAGCAAAAAAAGAAGCCCCCAAAACAGAAGAAACCCCAGCCAATGACGGCAATGAGGTCATTGTCAAAAAACTCAAAGAATTGGCCGAACTTAAAGATATGGGCGTAATCGATGAGAATGAGTTTAGAGAAATGAAGGCCCGCCTCATCCAAAACTTTTATAAGGCCTAAGCCAAATAAAGTTTGTTAAAGTACTCAAAAAGTGACGGCCCTCGACTATCTTTTTAGTTCGAGGGCCGTTGTACTAAACGATGGCCCATCCATACAAGATAGATCAACGCCATCTCTTGAATAGTTTGATAGTGCCTTGTTTTCAAAAAGTGAAGACAAGGCTATTTTTTCTATTGGCTATCCCGTTTCGCTTAATCCACAAAACTTCTTAGTTTGTGGACCAATCAAATTTTAATTATGCCTTCTATTCTTGAACAATACGACCTTCGACAACATGGAAATTTGGACCTCTTAGCCAGACAAGTCGTTGAGGGATTTATTATCGGCCTACACAAATCGCCTTTTCATGGCTTTTCTGTAGAATTTGCCGAACATCGCATCTATAACCAAGGAGACTCGACCAAAAATATCGACTGGAAAGTCTATGCCCGCACCGATCGTCTCTATACCAAACAATTTGAAGAAGAAACTAACCTCCGCTGCCAAATTGTACTCGATATTTCTTCTTCGATGTACTTTCCAGAAGCGCCCAAAGCTAGCAAAACGCCCCATCTGAATAAATTGGCTTTTTCTGCTTTAGCAGCGGGTTCTTTGGTCCATCTGCTCCAAAAACAAAGGGATGCCTACGGACTTTCGGTCTTTGGAGAAGAGGTAGAACTACACACCCCCTGCAAATCGAGTAGTAAACATAGGCATTTGCTCTTTTCTTATATCGAGCAGTACCTCAGCCAAAAAAGTAGACAAAAGGGGACCAATGCCGCCCAAGCCTTACATGAAATTGCCGAGCGCATTCATCGCCGCTCTTTGGTGGTCATCTTTAGCGATATGTTTGAGGATGGCGATGGCGAAGAGCTATTTTCGGCCCTCCAACACTTAAAGTACAATAAGCATGAGGTCATCCTTTTTCATGTGGTAGATAAGCGATACGAATTGGACTTTGAATTTGAGAACCGCCCTTATCAGTTTATTGATATTGAAACAGGAGAAAAACTCAAATTGCAGCCCAATCAACTCAAAGACTTTTATAAGCAACAGGTCAAAAAGTATAAGGAATCGCTTAAACTGAAGTGTTTACAATATAAAATTGACTTTGTAGAGGCCGATATCCAAGAAGACTTTAGACAAGTACTTCTCCCCTATTTGGTGAAGCGCAGCAAAATGCGCTAAAATTGGTCTTTCTGCGCCCTACAGGCGCGGAGCGCCGCGGCTGAGGGATGGAAAAGGGGGCGGCGAAGCCGCAGACCAAGGCACTGCAAGTGCCGCAGGGCCGAGCAGACCTGCGAGCCCTGACACAGCCCGACCCGAGCGAAGCGAGTGGGCAGCCCCAAAAGATCAGTCATCTTACCCTAAAAAATAATCATCTATGTATAAATATTGGCTTCCCTTGCTTGTTTTGGCCCTTTGGAGCCTGCAAGCTTGTACCTATACCGAGCGGATAAAAGACGGTAGCACCGCCTATGATCGCAAGCAATTTTCGGTGGCGATTCCGATGTTGCAAAAGGAATTTAAGAAGGCTAAAGAAAGTAAAATCAAGGGCCAAAAGGCCTATGAATTGGCCGAATCTTACCGCCGCACCCACCAATATAAAGAGGCCGCCAATTGGTATGCCGAAGCCAGCCAACTGCGCTATGCCACCGATGCCGCCCTTTTTCAGGCCAAAATGTTGCAACAGGCCGAAGATTATGATTTGGCTATTCAGGCCTATCGAACAGCAGGGCGCGATGCAGGCGATGCCAACCGCTATTTAGAGCATATTCAGGCTTGCCGACAAGCCAAACAATGGCTCGCTCTAGCCGATAGTAGCGTTTTTAGCATTGAAAATTTGCCTTTTAATACGGAGGCTACCGATTTTTCGCCCGCTATACAGGATAAACAAACCCTTGTTTTTTCTTCCGACCGAGAGGAATCTGAGGGCAAGAAAAGCTATAAATGGACCAACAAAAAGTTTTTTGACTTTTATAGTTTGGACCTAGAAACAGACAGCCTAAAACGTCTAGAGGTGAGCAATTGGGACCCAGAATTTCATCAGGGGAATCTCGTTTTTTCTGCCGATGGAAAATGGGCTTTTTTTACAGAATGTGGCTCGGATAAAAAGGAAGGCGTAGACTTTTGCCGCCTGATGATGGCCGAAAAAGCGGGCAGCAGCTGGTCTAAGGCCAAGGAAATTCGCCTAGGGGGAAAATTTGTCAATTATATGCACCCTTGCATTGATCCCGAAGGCCGCTGGCTCATTTTTGCCGCCAATGACAAAAAAGGCTTTGGAGGCTATGATTTATATATTTCGCTTTGGGTGAGCAGCGAAGAGCGCTGGTCCGAGCCCCAAAATATGGGCAACGAAATCAATACGCAGGGCAATGAGGTTTTTCCAGCCCTAGATGCCGACACCCTTTATTTTGCTTCGGATGGACATGCTGGCATGGGCGGCTTGGATATTTTTAAGGCCCCTCGCCTTTTGGACCGCTGGGTGAATCCCCAAAATCTCAAAGCCCCAATCAATTCGGGAGCCGATGATTTTGGGCTTATCGTAAACCCTTATGCCGAGAAGGAAGACAGCATTATTCGCAAGGGCTATTTTAGTTCCAACCGCAATACTGGCCGAGGTTCTGATGATATTTATGCCTTTACGGAAGCCTTGCCTAAAGAGCCTATTGAAAGCGATACCTTAGAAGAAAAAGAATTTCAGCTCTTGCTAGCGGGTATGGTCAAAGAAATTATTCCCGCAGATAGCCTCAATGGCGAGCCCGCCCAAGAAAATCCCTTGATGGGCGCTAGCATTCGGATTTCTACTCAAGATACCGTTTGGATTATGGGCTCAGATGTCGATGGGAGTTTCTTTAGTCAATTGGATACGAATGAAACCTACTTTTTTCAGACGACCAAAGCGGGTTATTTTACTGCTCTAGATACCCTTTCCACCTTCAATTTGAATATTCCAGCCGATACCAATCAATGGACCTTGGCCATTCAGATTGAATTGTCTCCCTTTGAAAAAGGAAAAGAGATTGTGCTAGAAAATGTCTATTTTGATTACAACAAATGGGATATTCGGCCAGATGCGGCTGAAGAACTCAATAAATTGGTGCGTTTGCTCAATGAAAACCCCGAACTCAATATTGAAATGGGCTCGCATACGGACTGCCGCGGCCGCGATAGCTACAACCAAAGTTTATCGCAAAAACGGGCCGAATCAACTATGCAATACTTAATTCAAGCAGGGATTTCAGAAAATCGCCTGACCGCCAAAGGCTACGGAGAATCTAGCCCGGCCGCTAGCTGCGATTGCAATAGTTGTACAGAGGAAGAGCATCAGCGAAATCGCCGAACGAGCTTTGTAATTTTAGACTAGCATGAGACTACTTTTTATCAGTTTTATTTTGGGCCTGAGCGTTTGCTTGCAGGCCCAAAATTTTCCAACTCGGCCCGCCAATTATAGAGCCGTTAATGATTTTGCAGAGATGATTGATGCGGCTTCAGCCGCAGAAATAGAGCAAGAGCTCCAAGCCTTTAATGATACAGCAGGGGTACAAATTGCCCTGATTACGGTCCAAAATATGGGCGGCTGGAGCATTGAAGACTACAGCCAACAATTGGCCGAAAAATGGGGCATTGGCAATGCCCAAACGAACCAAGGCCTGCTTTTGCTTTTGGCCAAAGAAGAGCGAAAGGTCCGTTTTGAAGTGGGCTATGGTCTAGAGGAACACCTGCCCGATTTATACTGCCAAGAAGTCATCGACCAAGTTTTAACGCCCGCTTTTAAACAGGGACAATTTGGCGAGGGTTGTTTGCAAGGCCTGCAAATGGTCCAATTGCAATTGCAGGGACTCCCCAATGAAATTAGCATCAATCGCAGCCTTTCTGCCCAAGCCTTCATTGCCGAAAACCAGGCTTTTGATTGGGTCTTATACAGCTTTTTGATTGTCGTTTTTTTATCGGCCCTTTATGAGGGGCTTACCATTCGCCCCTATCCTTGGATCAACTTTTTCATGGCCCTTTTGGGCGCCCCTATCTACCTTTTTATCGTGGTGGGGCTTTGTTTTTTGCCCGTTTACCTGATTGCCAGCAAAAGCTTTTCTTATACCCCCACTTTAGTCTGGACTCAATTTGGCATTTACCTAGTTTTGCTGCTGTTTTGGGCCATTTATTTTCGGGGACAATTTGCCGAAATGACCAAGGATAGCTTCAAGGGCGGTGGTGGCGGTGGCAGTGGCCGCTATAGCAGCAGCGGCTATAGTTCCTACTCGGGCTCCTCTTCCTCCAGTTATAGCTCCTCCAGTTCCTCTTCTTCTTGGGGGGGCGGCAGTTTTGGGGGCGGTGGCGCCTCTGGGGGCTGGTAGACTACTTTTTGCTAGCAAAACCAAAAAACCAACAACAGAATATATAAAATAACTGCAAGGGAATCCTAAAATAGAGATAGGATAATCCAGGCCCATCAAAACTAGCCGTTTGATAATTCACAGTTTGCAAGGCCGCATAAATATTGGCAGGCAAAATTAAGATCAAAAATATAATGAGCAATAGGGCCGTCAGTCGCTGAACGGCCCTTATTTGTAGGCCTATGGCTGCTAAAATTTCTATTATTCCCGTCAGATATACCCAGAAAAATGGATAGGGAATATAGCTAGGTAACATCAGGGCCATGCCCTCGCTAAAGACAAAATGCGCCACAGCCGTAAACAGAAACATGGCCGAAAGCGCCCAGCGCCCAGCCACAAAATAAGCCAAAGGCTGCTTTCTCAACTTTTGAATAAACAGCAGCAATAAAAAGACAGAAACTAAGAGTATAAGCGGTTTCATAAGTCGTATTTTGATTCGACTCAAAAGTACGCGCCCAAGACCAATAATAAAATGAACCTCGGTTAAGAAAAACGCCCTAAAGGCTGATCCGCTTCCTAATTCGACTCAATGCCTGCGGACTCACCCCAATATAAGAGGCAATATATTTCAAGGGAATCTGCCGAATCAACTCTGGCCGCTGCTCAAATAAATCCAAATACCGCTGCTCGGCCGTCCTAGTCAACAAGGCAATTTCTCGCTTTTGCTTGAGCAAAAACAACTCTTCCGCCATTTTCCGCCCAATCAAATTCCCTATCTCCGTTTGCGCATAAATCAACTGCAAATCCGCATAACTGATGCGCCAAAGCGTAGCCGCCCGAACTACTTCTACCGAAAAAAGACTGGGCTTTTGCTCCAAAAAAGAATCATAGACCGAAATAAAATCTCCCGCAAACACAAAGCCCAAGGTCAATTCTTTTTCGCCTAAAGGCAAATACAAACGCAAAATACCCGCTTCCACATAAGAAAGATAATCCTCTCTTTTACCCGCCGCCAAAACCAACGCCTTCCGATCAAAATTTTGCCGCAGCAACTTGGCCGAAAAAAGCGCCCAATCCACTTCCGATATCCCATATTTTTCTCGATACAACTGATGTAGCTCTTCACACATATCCTAAGTTTTTTAATTTTTTTTGGGGCCTCCCGCCTACGGCGGGCGCTACGTTGCGCAGCTCGCTATTCGCTCGGCCCTTCGCCAGCAAAGCTGGCTCGGTCTGGCCCTGCGGGCCACTGCTGCACATCGCTAGGCCGATTTGGCCTTCGGCCATCAAGGCTAATATGAATAGACCCTAGGGCCAAGGCCCTAGGCTATAGAATCATCGCCATCCCCTTTAGTCAGCCTCTAATTTTATTGGCGAAGTAAGAGAATCACAGAAAAAGCCCCCCTATTGCTGTGGGTTGAACCCAAAAAATTGGCTGCGGCCTTTAGGCTGCAGTAATAGGATTTCAATCCTCAATTGTTAGGGAGTTGTTAAAAACAAAAATAATGTAACAAAATCAAAAAGGGCAAAAGTTATGTCTGAAACATAACTGGCTTACTAAAAAACATAACTGGTTAGGTCGAGAACATAAGTGGTTGAATGATTTAGATAGCTAGTTAAGGGGGTGGCGACATAATTTAAGCGGAGGGCTTGGTTGGCTAGAAAAATTTGTACCTTTGCCCCAGCAAATTTATATATCCGCGCTATGATTATTTATAAGACGAAAGAACAGATAGAGCTGGTTCGCAAAAGTGCCCTTTTGGTTTCAAAGACCTTGGGGATGTTGGCCAGTGAGATCAAGCCTGGGGTAACGCCTAAGCATTTGGACCAATTGGCAGAAGCTTTTATCCGTGATAATGGTGGAAAGCCTGGTTTTTTGGGCCTTTATGGTTGTCCGAGCACCCTACTTACCTCAGTAAATGAGCAGGTAGTGCATGGTTTACCTACCGAGCGTCCCTTAGAGAATGGGGACATCATTGCGGTAGACTGTGGTGTGTTGATGAATGGTTTTTATGGAGACCATGCCTATACCTTTCCGGTAGGAGATATTTCTGATGAGCGTCAGCGTTTGTTGGATACTACTTTGGAGTGTTTGTATAGAGGTATTGAGCAAACCCGAGTAGGCAAGCGCATTGGAGACATTGGGCATGCAATTCAGGCATTGGCTGAAGAGCGAGGCTATGGTGTTGTTCGCGAATTGGTGGGGCATGGATTGGGCAAAAAGATGCATGAAGATCCGCAGGTTCCGAATTATGGCCGTCAGGGGCAGGGCAAAAAGATCAAGGAGGGTTTAGTGATTGCCATTGAGCCGATGATTAACCTGGGCACCCATAAGGTGCATACCTTAGAAGACAAATGGACCATTTCTACTATTGATGGGCAGCCTTCTGCGCATTTTGAGCATAATGTAGCTGTAGTAGATGGCAAACCTGAGATTCTCTCTACATTTGACTATGTAGAAGAAGTATTAGGAGAAAGAGCAGCATTAAAACACAACAAAGTGCTTTAGAATCTGTTAGCAGAACAATAGCCAAAGAGCAAGCGCTCCAACTTTAGCAAAAGTTGGAGCGTTTTACATAAGTAGTTATTAAAGAAGAGATTGGGCTAGATTTGTCTGCTTTTGGTCAAAAAAAGAGGGGGCTTGAGCTAAATAAAGCAGAGAGAGAACTCAAAAGCCCAAGCCTTTTTATATTTTTGTGGTCCTATTTCTTGCGAATAGCAGGCGGCGCAGCCGCCGCAGGCCTAGCGATGTGAAGGGGTGGCCCGCAGGGCCAGACCGAGCCAGCAAAGCTGGCGAAGGGCCGAGCGAATAGCGAGCCCCGAAACGTAGCGCCGCAGCTTGCTGCGGAGGCCCCAAAAAGAAAACAACAGCAACAACAACAATACAATTTTACGCTTATGCCATCGATTTCACAGAGAGGTCAGTACACGCCAGCCTCGCCAATACGGAAATTGGTTCCCTTTGCGACAAGGGCCAAAAACCGGGGGGTAAAAGTTTATCATTTGAATATTGGGCAACCGGATATTGTCACGCCAGATATTGGTTGGAATGCCGTAAAGGAGGCCAATATAGAGGTTTTGGAGTATAGTCATTCTGCGGGTATGGAGTCTTATCGGCTCAAGTTGGTCGAATTTTATACACGTTATGGGATTCAGCTCACGCATAACGACATTATTGTGACCAATGGAGGTTCTGAGGCCTTGATGTTTGCGATGATGGCTTGTTTGGATGCGGGGGATGAGATCATTGTGCCTGAGCCATTTTATGCTAACTACAATGGTTTTGCGCAAAGTTTGGGCATCAATATTCGTCCGATAACCTCTAGTATTGAGGATGGTTTTGCCTTGCCGCCGATCGAGTCTTTTGAGGCCTTAATCACGCCGCATACCAAGGCGATTTTGATTTGCAATCCGGCCAACCCCACGGGTTATTTGTATAGCCCTGCCGAGTTAGAGGCTTTGGGGGAGATGGTAAAAAAATATGATCTATATTTGTTTTCGGATGAAGTGTACAGAGATTTCTGTTATGATGGTCGGAAGCATTTATCGGTTTTGGCGATTCCGGGATTGGAGGAGCACACAATTATGATTGATTCTATTTCGAAGCGGTATAGTGCTTGTGGGGCTAGAATTGGTTTGATGGTGACTAGAAACAAGGCGGTATTGGAAACGGCCATGAAATTTGCCCAGGCGCGTTTGAGTCCTTCTACTTTGGGTCAAATTATGGGAGAGGCCTTTATTGATGCCGATATGGATTATTTGGATCAGGTAAGAATTGAGTATGACAAGCGTCGCCAGTTGGTTTTGGCTCGTTTAAGAGCTATGGAGGGGGTAATTGCTCCCACGCCCAATGGTGCTTTTTATTTGTTGGCTCAGTTGCCTGTGGATGATACCGACAATTTCTGCCAGTGGTTGTTAGAATCTTTTCAGCTAGATGGGGAAACGGTCATGTTGGCGCCTGGTTCTGGTTTTTATGCCACCTTGGGCCTTGGTTTACAAGAAGTGCGGATTGCCTATGTATTGAATGAAGCGGATTTGAATAAGGCCTTAGATTGCCTAGAAGAAGCTTTAAAACTTTATCCTGGCCGCACGATTAACAATAATCAACTAGCGAATCATCGTTAATATAGAACAACTACGCCTACTGCAAAAAAAAATATGAGTAGGCGTTTTTTTTATTTTAAAATCAGAGGTTTTGCCTCTAAATCTTTCATCTTCAGCTGCTTTTCTAGAAACTAATTAAACAGAAGTGCAGCTGTACCTATCAAAATAACGACGCAATGAAGCATGTAGGAATTAAAAACCCGAAGGCTGACTTGGCCAATTATGGCCTAAGCAATTTTGCGACTGCTTACTGGAACCTTCCTGTTCCCGAACTAGTAGAGCATACCATCCAACTTGGAGAAGGCGTTCTGGCAGATACGGGAGCGATCAGAATTAAAACGGGCAAATTTACAGGTCGATCGCCCAAAG
Organism: Saprospira sp. CCB-QB6; assembly: GCF_028464065.1. Lineage (NCBI taxonomy): Bacteria > Pseudomonadati > Bacteroidota > Saprospiria > Saprospirales > Saprospiraceae > Saprospira > Saprospira sp. CCB-QB6. The sequence goes on from NZ_CP116808.1 coordinate 543,583, forward strand.
ATCGCTTTGTAGTACAAGATGAACTTACGGAGAACACCGTAGATTGGAACAGCATCAACATGCCTTTTGAGCCGGCAAAATTTGATGCGCTTTACAACAAAATTGCCGCATACTTTGCAGACAAAGACCTCTTCATCCGCGATGCTTATGCTTGTGCTGATGAAAACTACCGCCTAAGCTTGCGTCTGATTGCAGAAAAGCCTTGGTCGGCTATGTTTGCCAACAATATGTTTTTGCGCCCTAGCGAAGAAGAACTGCTAAACGCAAATCCAGAATGGACCATTCTCTGTGCGCCTGGCTTTATGGCCAATCCAGAAGTTGACGGTACTCGCCAAGAGAACTTTGCGATCATCAACTTTAGCAAAAAGGCGATTATCATTGGAGGAACAGGCTATACTGGAGAGATTAAAAAAGGAATTTTCTCTGTCCTCAATTATGTTTTGCCCCAAGAGCGCAATGTACTTTCTATGCACTGCTCGGCCAATGTGGGCCAAGATGGCGACACTGCTGTTTTCTTTGGCCTTTCTGGCACAGGAAAAACTACGCTTTCTGCTGATCCTAAGCGCAACCTTATCGGAGACGATGAGCACGGCTGGTCAGAAGAAGGCGTTTTCAATTTTGAGGGAGGCTGTTATGCCAAAACTATCGATTTGAGTGAGGAAAAAGAACCCCAAATCTGGAATGCCATTAAATTTGGTGCTATTCTAGAAAATATGGAGTTTTTGCCCAATACTCGCACCCCTGATTTTGCCGATACCAGCATTACTCAAAATACTCGCGTATCTTATCCCATTCATCATATTGATAATGCTTTAGAACCTTCTAAAGGTGGGATTCCACAAAATATTTTCTTCTTGACTTGTGATGCCTTTGGTGTTTTGCCTCCTTTGTCTAAATTGACGCCTGGCCAAGCTATGTATCACTTTATTTCTGGTTACACCGCTAAGGTTGCAGGTACAGAAGCAGGTATTGACGAGCCCGTAAGTGCTTTCTCTGCTTGTTTTGGTGCACCTTTCTTGCCCCTACACCCCACCAAATATGCCGAAATGTTGGGCGAGCGCATGCGCAAGCACAATGTTAATGTTTGGTTGGTCAACACGGGCTGGTCTGCTGGTCCTTATGGTGTAGGTAGCCGCATTGCCCTAAAATATACTCGTGCTATGATCACGGCGGTATTGGAAGGACAACTAGAAGCTGTTGACTATGAAGAAATGCCCGTTTTTGGTCTCTTTATGCCTACAAGCTGCCCCGGCGTTCCTGCCGAAATCTTGAACCCTCGTAATACATGGGCCGATAAAGCAGCTTATGATGTGAAGGCTCAAAATCTAGCGAACAAGTTTGTCAATAATTTCGATAAATTTAAGGATCAAGCCAATGAAGAAATCCTAGCTGCTGCTCCAGAAGCAACGGTTAGCCTCTAAGCGCTTTTCTTACTGCAAAAAAAAGTGAGCTCAAATGAGCTCACTTTTTTTTTGTTCCGTTTTAAGTTTTGTCCCAACCCAAACGATGAATCAGTTGTAGAATACTTCCCAAACCACTCAAATAAATGGCTTGCAAAATAAAAAAGTTGATCGTATCGCTAAAAAAGAGCAGACTCCCCAAAACGCACCAAAAAAGTAAGAGGAGATAAACGGTCCAACTTCCTCTTCTACTCATCTGGCTATAGCCATTATACAACCAATGGCCCGATAATAAAGCGGGGAGAATTTGGACCAAAAAATCAATCCACCAATACTCTCCAGGTTCTACTTCTGAGAGAAAAAGGGTAGCGCCTAAAATTCCCAATAATCCAATAGCTAAAGCTACGGCTAACCAAATGGGCAAAAGGATCAAAGCCCATTTTTTAATAAAATTCCAGTTGGCTAAGGTCAGGTAAATTCCCGTAAAAGCAGGCAAACTCAATTGCAAGAGCTCTCCTTTCAAGAAAAGAATTTCTTCGAGTTGAAGATAAGCTACAAAAAGTAAAATAGCCATCAATAAGGCGCTGCTTATGGCCCAATGGGCCCAAGAATAAATGCGTAGGCTCCCTGCTGGCGGCTGGCTATTATTGTTCGTTGCGCTCTTGCTCATCTTCCTTATTTTCGCTTAATGGAGTGGGAAATTCTATCTCTATTTCTTCTTCTATTGCTAAGTCCTTGGCCTCCTTGCTTTCGCCCAATAAGGCCTGATGAATTTGCTCAAAAATGGGGCTATGCACTAATTTTGTTCGATTTTTCCAAAGATAATAGCCTCCTGCACTCAATCCTATTGCCATCAAGCCAAAAGCCAAGACTAAAGCCCAAGCGCCCAAAAGTGGCCAAAGTAAGCCCGCTAACAATAAAGTTAGGGTTAAACTAAGGAATAATCCCACCAATAACAAAATAGCCAAAAGGCTGAGGAGTTGGCCCAATTGAGCCACTCCCCTCGCCAAATCTTCGGCCAAACGCTCTCGGTATTCCTCAAAACGCTCATCGATATAAGCCGTTAATCGCTTTTGTAAACGATCCGACCAGTTATTTTTTCCAAACATTTGAAAATTCTTTGCTAAAAGAAGAAAGCGCGAACGACTACGGAAATTAGCAAGACGACCAACATCCGATGCGCCCAAAGTCCCGCTTTGGGATGCTTAACCGCAAAATGAGCGCCCAATTGTCCACCCGCAATTTCTCCTACACTCATGGCCAAGGCAAAATCCCAGCGAATCAAACCACTATACGCAAAAAGCAAAACCGCAAAAATGGTATAACTAGCAATTGCCGCCAATTTTATTCCGCCCGCATCAATAATATTATAGCCAGCCCCCAAAACAGTCACCACCAAGAACAATAAGCCCACGCCCATCTGTATAAAACCTCCATAAAGGCCCACAACAAAAAAAAGCGGCACCACAATCCAAGGCGAAAGCGCAGAAGGATCCGTTTCTTTCAACCAACGTTTACTATCAAATAGAACGACAAACAATAAAGCGAGAAAAACATACTTCATGCTGTCTTTAAAGACGGCATTATCGACATAGATAAGTAGAAAGATACCAAAAATTCCGCCCACTGCTGTAGACGCAACCATTAACCAGTCTCGTTTCCAATCAATTTTTCCCGCCCGTTGATAATGTGGCAAGGTAAAACCCAACATGGCCAAAATGCTAAAGCGAATGGTCGCACTCGCAATTTTTGCCGGCAACCCCACCACATACATCAAAATGGATAAGGTAATGACGGACCCACTGCCCGCCAAAGTATTGATAAAACCCGCTAGTAAACTTCCAAAAGCCGCTAAAAGGTATAAATAAATATCATCGGGCATTAGTCTTTGATACTTTGACAAAGCTCTACCAAAACACCATTGCTAGACTTCGGATGCAAAAAACAGATGAGTTTGTTATCGGCCCCGCGTTTGGGCGTTTCATTCAACAAACGATAACCTTCAGCCTGCAATCTTTTCATTTCGGCCTCAATATCTTCTACTTCAAAGGCCAAATGATGAATCCCCTCCCCTCTTTTCTCAATAAATTTGGCAATGGGGCTATCTGCTCGACTGGCCTCCAAAAGCTCAATTTTGCTCTCGCCAGCCATAAAAAAGCTAGTGCTCACCCCTTCCGACTCTACGGCTTCAATTTTGTAATGCGCTCGGCCCAAAAGGCTAGCAAAAAGTTCGTTGCTGGCCGCCAAGTCTTTTACGGCAATTCCAATGTGTTCTAGTTTCATATTCATACATTTTTTTAAATGATAATTTTTTTGGCCTCCGCCTCCCTTCGGTCGTCGGCGCTACGTTGCGCAGCTCGCTACTCGCTCGGCCCTTCACAAAAAATGCTGCGCATTTTTTGCTCGGTCTGGCCCTGCGGGCCACTGCTGCACATCGCTAGGCCATTTTGGCCCTGCGGGCCAAGGACCAAATTTCCTAAGCCTTGCAACGAAGCTAAGAACTTAGGCCATATTTTTAAAACCCTACCTCTCTTTAAGCCCATTTTGGCGTTCTTGTTTAGCCAAAGCGAAAAAAAAGCCCCAGAAATAAATTCAGCGCAAAAAAACGCTTTTGGCCTAGCGATGTGCAGCAGTGCGGCGTAGCCGCAGACCCAGCAAAAAAACTTGTTTTTTTGCGCAGGGCCGAGCGAAGAGCGAGCTGCGGAACGTAGCGCAGCAAGCGCAGCGCAGCTGAGGCCCCCAAAAAATTATGCTCCTAAAATGGACAAAAAAACGGCAGAATTCGTTTTTTTCTTGCTGGCCTAGCTTTTGAACAGATTTTGCCAACAAAATTGCCGTTTTTGGTTTTAAATAGCCATTAACTAGAAACTTAGTTAAAAAAACTTAGTTTTGTTGACAGTATTTAGATTTATCTCAATAACAAAAATGCTTTACATGAATTGGATTGCACGCAGCTTAGTCGCCTTTTCCTTGCTTTGTTTTGCGCAAGGAGTTTGGGCCCAAAAAGGCTATGACATCAAAGTAAAATTAAAAGATTATAAGAACGATACTTGTATTTTGGGTTATCGTTTGGGAGACAAAACTTATGTAAAAGATACGGCCATTGGCCGCAACGATCAGGGTTATTTTGAGTTTAAAAAAGATACGCTTTTAGAAAAAGGGGTGTATTTGATTTTGACCAAGCCGACCAATAGTTATTTTGAATTCTTGGTCCCTTCTGATGAAGAGCAGAAATTGACGATAGAAACCAATGATGAGGGGGGAAACTGGGTTAAAAACTTAAAGATTAAAGGCTCTGAGGATAATACGGCCTTTGTAGATTATCTACATTTTTTGTCTAAGCAGGCCGAAAAGAATAGAGATATGCAAACTCGCTTGCAAGCACTGCAAAAAGAGTTGGATGAAATGCAGGGCCAAGGGCCAAAAAAGGCAAAATTACAGGCGGAGAAAGAAGAGCTAGAACAAAAAATGAAAACGCTCAATGGCGAAGTGACGGCTTATCAGGAAAAAATGATTAAGGAGCGCCCCAACTACTTATCGACCAAGTTAATTTTGGCTTCTCGTCAACCCGAAGTGCCCGAATCTATTGCAGGCGATCGCACCCAAGCTTATTATTATTTCAAGAAACATTATTGGGATGATTTTGACTTTGGTGATATGCGTTTGATTCGCACACCTGTATTTCAGCAAAAACTAGATTTTTACTGTGATAAATTAACAGTGCAAGATCCTGACTCTGTAAATGCTTCTGTTGATTTTATTTTGGGCAATATTATTAAAGCTGGCGACAAAGATATGTATCAATTTGCGGCTGCGCATTTGCTCAATCGCTACGCCAATAGCAAAGTAATTTGCATGGATAATGTTTATTATCATATTGGTAGCAAATATTATTGTGGGGCTGAAAAACCTGAGTGGGTAGATCAAGAGCAATTGGAGAAAATTTGTGAGAATGTAGAAGATTTGCGTTATAGCCTTTGTGGAGAAAAAGCGCAGGATATTAAACTCACAAATATTAAAACGGGCTTGCCCGTTAGCCTTTATGGTTTGAAAAAGCGTTTTGTAGCCGTTTATTTCTGGGATCCTAGCTGTGGGAATTGTAGCAAAAACTCTAAGAAATTGGTCCCCGTTTATGAAAAATGGAAAGACAAAGGCTTTGAAATTTATGGGATTTGCAGCAAAAACATTGATGATGTAGATGCTTGTAAGAAAAAGATCAAAGAATTGGGCATGAACTGGATCAACACCAGCGATAAAGCTTATCCTTTGGCCTTGACCAAAAAACTTTATAATGTAAAAGTGAATCCTTTTGTCTATTTGTTGGACCAAGAAAAAAATATCTTGTACAAACGCTTAGATCCCGAGCAAATTGATCAAATTTTGACTCGTGCAGCAGAAGAAGACGCCAAAGAGAAAGGATAATTTTCTCCCCTTTCAATTAGCGGCTTTCAATTAGCAAGCGGCAGAAAAATCAGATCGATTTTTCTGCCGCTTTTTTTGTCTAAAAAATTATTGCTCAGTCTATTGACATTAGTATTTTTTAGTTTTAACTTTAAAAACAACAAAAAATATAGCCCCATGATGAGTCTCCAACAAAAAATGCAGGATTATAAATTAACTAAGAAAATGCTCAAGGCTTTTTACGGCATTTCTTATCCCACTTTGCGCAAACGCTTGCGCGCTGCGGGTTTGGAGCATTTTATTGGCCGCAGAAAATTTCTCTTTGCAGAGTTTCTCCTCATTTTTAAAGCTTTGGGCCAACCCACAGCCATTTTGGAAGAGCTGGCAGAACTAGCACTCATTTATGAGCAACTCATTAGCTTGGGCTTATTAAAAGGGCAGTCGCAAAAAGATTTGCCACAAAAGCAGTTGGATCAACAGCCAACTATCAAATTGATGGCTATCAAACGGCCTGTAGATCTATTGAACCACTTTTTAAGCAACTATTATCAAGTTTTGCTCAAAGGCTGGGACTTATTATATGGCCCAACAGAAAAAAAATATTTTAAACAAATTGCCTAAAATGAGCCTGCATACATACTATAAGCTTAGCGAAGAACTAAGTCTCCACTTTTTGGGCCTAGAAGAGCTGAATAATACAGACTTAGCCCCAAAAGATAAGTATCGTCTCCATTTTGAGGTGCTGTTTCCAAAATTTGATATTAGAGATCCTTATTATGTCGAACTATGGCGGCTAGATGCCTTTTTTAAGACTCAGCTCGAAAATATTCCGCCTGAAAAAAATCTATCTTTTGATAAGCGCAATAAACATTATATCTACTTGACCAAGGAGGCTTTGTCTCTGGAGTTAATCGAGCTACTCATCCAATATTTGCTTGAAAAAATAAGCCGTTCTCTTCCAAGTGTTTTTTTGCCCCAAGAATTAGAAGCAGAATACCTTTATCAAAGTCAACAAAAGATAAGCTTATACACTCCTGAAATGTTTTTTGAGCAGCGAAACTTCTCTGTGAGAATTGATACCTTTATGAAATATGATGAGGAATGCCTAGAAAATTATGCTTACCAAATTATGCGTGACTATATGGACCGAAGAGAGGCCGATGCAGAAATTCTAAGTATAGAAGATGCCCCCAATAATCCCGAAATAAAAAATATTAGCGCTAGAGTACGCTTTCTGCTAAGAAAACAACCTTCTTTTATCCTTAAGTTCAGTTTTTATCCTGAGCAAACTGCTTTAAGCAGCCAAGAAGACTTAATCCTTCCCTTAACAATTAGTCCCCAACTCTTTCAGCTTAAAAAATTTATTCTAGGCAAAGCCTTTAATCAAGAAGAAATTAGCCATTGTCTAAGTCAAATCGTTAGAAATGGTACAGAAGCAATTCCTTCCGAAATTTATGGAGAAAGTCTAGAAGGCTTCTTTGATATAGAATATTAGTGAGCTGACAAAAAAACTTAGCTAGGTGCTTGTCCCTAGGCGATGAAAAGATTTTTAACTACATTTTTTTTCTGCTGAGAAAAAACTGCAGTGTTCTGTAGGTTAAAACCTACAGCAAGAGTACAAAAACAGCATAAAAAAAGTAGCCGAGGATTAAAATCCTCAGCTACAATCAAGGTTTTTTATGGGCCGATGGTTTTAACCTTCGGCTCATTTTATTGGATGTAGAATGGTCTCTTTTTTTGCTGTGGGTTTTAACCCACTGGTCCTAAAAAAACAACAGCAAAACTGCCGAAGAAAAAATCCCCTTTCAATTAGCGGCTTTCAATTAGTAATTAGGGCAAAAAAACTGCTATGGTCTGTAGGTTGAAACCTACAGCCATGCAACAAAAAGGCATTGCATTAAAAATGGAGGCTTAAAAGCCTCCATAAAAAACAAGGGCAGAAATTTCTCTTGGGAAAAAATGGATAAATCTGATGAATAATTTTTAGGGTGAAAAAAATAATTGGACCTGTAGGTTAAAACCTACAGCAACCGCTGCAAAACAGCATAAAAAAAGTAGCCGAGGATTAAAATCCTCAGCTACAATCAATATTTTTTATGCGCCGATGGTTTTAACCTTCGGCTCATTTTATTGGATGTAGAATGGTCTCTTTTTTTGCTGTGGGTTTTAACCCAGAGGTCCTAAAAAAACAACAGCAAAACTGCCGAAGAAAAAAGCCCAAAGAAAAAAAATGGATGAGCGGCTGAGGGATAGAAAGTGGTGCGGCGCAGCCGCAGACCAAAGTTTTTGAGCGCAGCGAAAAAACTGCAGGGCCGAGCAGACCTGCGAGCCACGACATAGCCCGACCCAAGGCCGTAGGCCGAAGGGGCAGCCCCAAAAAAATTTTATAGGTCCAGTTCTTTAAAGGTTTTTACTTTTTTGGCAAAATGCAGCCAGACAATACTTTTGCGCAAATAGCCCGTGCTATTAAACTGAGGTTTTTTGTTATAGGCATAAGCAGAGAGGCGTTCTTTGATCTCTGCTCTTTTTTTCCAGTGTTTTGGAAAGGCAAAGAAAAAATGCCAATGTGCTTTCACGATAGCGCCAATACTCCCCCATTTTCCTTCTTTCATAAAGCGAATGGCGGCCAAAGCATCCAATAAAAGTCGCCAGTATAAAAGGAGGAAGAGGCCCAAGCCCCCCTCTTTATTTTTGAGTAGGCAAACCAAACTGTTTCTAAAATTGAGATAATCTTTGCGGGGGTTATACATTGGGAGGGTTCCGCCGCCTACATGCCAAACTTTGGCCTTGGGACAAACATAAATTTGATAATTGCCTCTTTTTAATCGCCAACAAAGATCTATTTCTTCCATGTGTGCAAAAAAATCGGCATCTAATCCGCCAAACTGATGATAAAGTTGGCTACGAATGCAAAGTGCGGCTCCAGAAGCCCAAAAAATTTCTTCGGTTTGATCGTATTGCCCTTTATCTTCTTCTAATTCGGAAAAAATTCGTCCGCGACAAAAGGGATAGCCCCAATGGTCCATCCAACCGCCTGCTGCGCCAGCATGTTCAAATAAATTGCGCTGGGCTTCCATTAAAATTTTTGGTTGGGCGGCTGCTCGTTGGGGCGATTTTTCTAGGCAATGAATGAGGGGTTCAATCCAATCGGGACTAACTTCTACATCAGAATTGAGCAGCACATAATAATCTGCATGTTGCAATTGGGCCAAGCCTCGATTATAGCCTTCTGCAAAACCATAATTTTCGGGCAAGTCAATATAATAGCGTGGAATTTTTCTATCTGCAGATTGTGCGGGGGGCAAAGGTTGGTCGGCCGTGGCCATAAAGCGTTCAAAGCCCCATTTTTTTAGCCGATCAATAGAATCATCTGTAGAGCCGTTGTCAATGACAAAAAGTTGGGTATTTGCGTAAGTCGTTTGCAAAACCGAGGGCAAAAAACGCTCAAGATAATCGGCTCCATTATAGTTGAGTATGGCGATAGCCACCAGCGGCGCTTGGGCTGCTACTTTAGAAGTAGGCATTTTTATTAAAATTTATTGGTGGGCAAAAAAAGCGAGGCTATCTAGGCGATCTTGCGCCAATTGTGCCGAAAGTTGGTCCAAATTTTCAAAGCGAACATCCGCTCTTAAATATTTGAGCATTTCTACTTTGAGTTCTTGGCCATAAAGGTCCCCTTCAAAATCAAAAATGTTAATTTCGAGTGTAATATTTGGTTCATTTTCCAAAGTGGGGCGCGGCCCTCTATACAACATGCCCTGTTTTTTTTCGCCATTGGGCAAAATAACTTGCGCCACATAAATACCTTCTGGCGGCAAGAGCTTATAGGGATTCTCTACGGCAATATTGGCGGTGGGGAAACCTAGTTTTCGGCCTAGTTGCAAACCTTGCACTACTTTTCCGCCAAAACTATACGGCCGCCCCAATAATTGTTGGGCCAACATAATTTTGCCTTCAGAAATTGCTCTGCGAATTTTAGTCGAGCTCACGGCAATCTCATCCACTTCCTTTTTATCAAACTCTTTGAGTTCAAAACTGCGGCTTTTTTGTGCCTCTCTTAAAAAATGAATATCACCAGCGCGCCCTTTGCCAAACTTATGGTCATAACCAATGGCAATGCAAGCGGGCTGAAAATAATGCAAGAGAAATTGGTCCAAATAATCTGCTGGACTCAAAGAAGAAAAGGCTTCGGTAAAAGGCACCACCACCAAATGAGAAATGCCCGCCTGTTCCAAAATTTCGGCTTTTTCTTCCAAACTCGTCAACAAACGCAAGCTGGTCGGTTCGCCTCTTTTTTGGGCCAAAACAATTCGTGGATGCGGATCAAAAGTTAATAAAACAGTTTCTCCATCTCGCTCTTTAGCCAGTTGGACCAACTGCTTAATAATATGTTGATGCCCCAAATGTACTCCATCAAAAGAGCCCATGCTCAGCACTGCCCGCTTAAATTTGGGCAAAGCTTCTAGTTGGCGATAAATTTTCATCTAAAATTACTGTTCTGTTTCGCTATTGCTATTCTCTGCTTCCTCTTCCACCACAGGCTCCGGCCGAGGCGCAGGTTTATTTTTGCGGTAAGGACGAATACCTGCACCATAAACCCAACCTTCACGGCCATTTTTATCGCGCACTTTCACCCAAGGCTCTCGCGTAAATTCATCAACAGAAACTCTAAGGCCCTGTTCAAAATCCGTTACCTTATTCAAAGAAATCAATTCTTCGCCATGCGGCAAAATCCGAATCAATGTGCTATCCAAATAAGGGCCCGTCCGAAACTTTAAACTATCTAAAACCACATAATATTTAACCGCCGCCGCCTGAGGAGCAGCAGGCTGTAGCACCGCCGCACTATCCACCGCAACCACTTCTGGAGACGGAAGCTCTTCCGTTCGGCTACATCTAGACACCCCATACAATAAAAGCGAACCGATTAACAAACCACCGCTCACCAACTCAATGGGGCGCAAAACAGCCAACAAACCCTTTTTTTCTTTTGGGGCTTCCTCCAAATTTAACTTTATTTGTTTTTGTTGTTGTTTTTTGGCCTCTTCCTGGGCTCTTTTTCTTTCCCTTCTTTTCCGAGAGCTTTCTGACATATTCTCCGCAATTTTATAACGACTTCTAGTTTTTTGGGGCTTCCCCTTCGGCCCTTTGGGCCTCGGGTCGGGCTGTTTCGGGGCTCGCTATTCGCTCGGCCCTGCAGTTTTTTCGCTTTGCTCAAAAACTTGGGTCTGCGGCTGCGCCGCCCCCCTGTCCATCCCTAAGCCGATGCGGGCGCTGCGCGCCCTGTCCACCGCAATCTGGACCTGCGCCAAATTTACAAAAAAGATAGAGCTATTCAGAAATTTATTTAATAATGGCCCAAGCAAAAAAATGAGCATAACAGCCAACTAATTCTAAAATTGAAAGAATAAAATGGACAAAAAAACCGCTTACTGAAAATTCAGTAAGCGGTTCGCATCTTCTGCTAAAATCTATTTAAAAATCTAACTCCATCGCAAGAACAGGCAACAACCCACTTTGATAGGCATTGTAAATTCGATCTTCCAAATGATGATAAAAAGGCTGATACAAATTATTGACATTATTAGTCAAGTTTTGCACATCCAAAGAAAGGGTCAGAGAAGATTTTTTATAATTTTTTCGATACGCCAAACGCAAATCTACCCGATAATAAACAGGTACATCTTCATCTGATTGCCCTAAGGTATAACCTTGACTTTCATCGAAAACCATTCGGTTTTGGGCCAAGGAAGCCGCCGTATCGGCAGGCATATAACGATAACCGCCATTGCTCAACAAACGAGCACTACACAATAATCGTCCGCCTTTTGGCAAAGTCCACTCATAACCCGTGGTAAAATTAGCTACATAATTATTATCGTAGCGACTGCGATACCAATTATCATCAATCGCTCTATAATTAGATCTAAAAAGCGAAAGCGAACTCATCAAGAAAAAGCCTCTGCGAAATACTTTCTCAATGCTCAGGTCAATACCATAATTTCGGTTTGCGCCCAAAGAAGTAAGCGGAACGCGGCCAAAACTCTTTCTTTGATTGTATAACCAAAATGTACTTCCCGTCTCACTACCAATTGGTTGGTTACTCCCATACTGATACCATGCTTCCACCAAAGTAGATAAATCATAACGCAATGCTTGGCGCCAACTTAAAATAAGATGCTGCGAATGCGCAATCTTTAAAGTTTCGTTGGGGTTAATTTTGCTTTGTGTTTCATAAGTGCCCAAAGGCAACAATTGACCATAAACACCATAAGAAAGGGCCAATTTTGTTTTTTTGCTTGGTCGATACATCAAAGCTGTTCGGGGTTCAATACAATAAGTATTATTATAACCTTGAAAGAGCAAGGCCCCACCGCCCAAAATTTGCCAGCGCTTAGAGAGATTCCATTGAATTTGCGCATAAGCTCTGGCCCAATAATTAAACTTCAAGCCAGTTTGTAAAAAAGTATCTAGTCGCTCGGTATCGTAATTATAATAATCGTGATGCAAATCGTATAGCTGCCCATAAACACTCAATCCCGTTTTCAAACGAAACTTTTGATCTAGTTTTTTGCTATACACGCCTGAAATGCTGTATTGTTGGACCAAAAGGCTATTCGACTCAATCCGAACAGAATCCATGGGCGCGTTATTCACATTATAAATAGTTCCATTTACAGAAGCACCCAAAGTTGCTTGAAAATATGCCCCACGGCCCAAGACTTCACTATATTTCAGGCCCAAAGTTCCATTTGCAGTACGGCTATCAATACTATTATGATCCAAGCGATTGATCCAATTAGTCGTATCTTCCTTAATCAGCCACTGCTCAGAGCCCAAACCGCCAAGACCAAAAAAGCGAACTTCTTTTCGACGATCTTTTGATTCCCAATTTAAATTAAAAGATAAATCCTGAAAAGTATTGGCCACATTAGAACGGACCACATGAAGACCAAATTGAGAAAGCAATCCTAAGGTAGAATAACGATAGTTCACCAAAAAACTACTTTGTCCTCTCTGAATGGGACCCTCTGCACTAAAATCAATACCAATTACTCCAAATCGAAAACTATAAGCTTGATGATTTGGATTCCCCTTTCTAAAGTGCATATCCAAAATAGCAGATTGGGTATTGCCATATTCTGCAGCAAAGCCCCCTGCAGAAAAATCTGATTTATCTAAAAGCGCAATACTCAAAGCCGATACACCTCCATTTCTACTCATGGGCGCCGCAAAATGGCCCATTCCTAAGAGTTCTACCCCTTCTAAGAAAAAAGTTTGGGTAGCCGTAGGGTTTCCCCGAATAATCATATCTGCATTATTATCCCAATAAGATTGGACCGCAGGAAAACTGAGTGCCATTCGACTTGGATCGTTGATTGCGCCAGGATAGCGCTGTGTTTCTTCTACATTAAAGGAGCGAGAAGAAACTACAGAAGAGCTATTTAATGGCCGGTTTTCTCTAAAATCATCTCCCCATTTCAAATCCTTTTCGGCCTCCATACTCGCTTCAACATAAGCAGGCCGAGACGAGCGCAAAACAATATTGTCCGTATAAAAAGTACGGTAGCCTGCTTTTTGTGCTTTGAGCGTTTGCCGACCTAGTGGCACACGGTCCAAACGAAAATAGCCATCAGCATCAGAACTTGTAGAAATAATAGGGTAGCTATCTTCTACAAAAACGATGACCCCGCCCAAAGGCTCTAGGGTTTCTGCATCTATTAAGAGCCCTTCAATCAATTGACTGCCATTGCTTGCTTTCCGCTGCCCCCAAGCAACAGTCAATACACTCAAGAGCAATAAACTCAGGTAATACTTTTTCATAATTCAGTGTTCTCTAGGAGGTAATTGGCGAGTAATATCATTTTGTTGGGAATTTACTGGTTTATGACAAAAATACCGTCGTATAGGAACAGCTATATTTAACTTTTTTTAAGATTTTTTCTTGGGTCAACTACCTTCTTCTATCATATTTTGTTTCCCCCTTTATAAGTCCTTCAAAAGAAAATATCTTTTGGTCTTATACCTATGTCCTTATTTTTATTATGCTGGCCAAGAAACCTTTAAACTTTCTAGCGCCACTCCTCTGCTCATGAAGCAGAAAGTTATAGGGTATCTGCCCTTATTCATGGCTAAAATTCCCCTAAAGCATTAGGTATTACTATTAAATATTAAGCTCTAAATCAAACAAAAAATCAGAAGCGAAGCCGCTCCCCAGGCCCAGCGCTGCGCAGCCGTGGCCGCAGGCCAGACCAAGTTTTTTGAGCAAAGCGAAAAAAATGCAGGGCCGAGCAGAGCGCGAGCGGCGAAGCATAGCGGCGGCCAATCTAGGCCAAAGGCCTAGCTGGCCGCGGGCCCCAAAAACCTAAAAAATCATTGAACAAAAAAAGAGAGCAAACAAACTGTCTGCTCTCTTTTCATTTATCGCTTAACGAGTAAGCCTTGTTTAAAGCTTAGGAAGAGGTGGCGCATTTCTCGGAGTTCGGCCCCAATGCCTAAGATTTTCCATTCATTTTGGTAGACCAATAAAAGTAAGAGCTCGCGATTATAGCGGGCGGCTTGTGGGTGTGTGCAACTGATGGGGAGCAAAAGGGCTTTTTCTTCCTTAAATTCGGTGGCATAGTCAGGCCAAGCCTGAATTTCCCAGCGGTAGAGGGCTCTCAATCGGCAAAACTCTTCTACGGCTAGGCCGCCGGTACCGGCTAAATTGTGATTAAAAGCTTTGGAACTAGAGCGGGCGGCCAGGCCTTCCATATCTTCAGCTTGCAAAAGTTGCTCAAAATCTGTCAAAAAACCTTGAACTTCTTCTTCGGCGGCGGCTAAATGTACTGGTTTTTCTTCGGTTGTAGATTGTTGGCTTTCCCAAATAGCTTGTAGGGCTTCGGCAGCAGCACTTTCGGCAGCAGCCCAAATTTTTAGGCCTGCCGTTTCTTCTACCAAAAGCAGCCAGAGGCTATCGTTATAGCTTTCTTTTTGGCCCAAATAAAACTCTACTTCTAACAGAAGGTGTTGCTCATCTAAGCGTTCTTCTTGGCCTAGGCGAATGGCATCGCCTAATTCTAGGCAAGTTTGAAAAAAGTCGGATGCTGACAAAAATGGGGCATCTTCAAGGGCGACATTGGCCCAGAGTTGTTGAAATAGGGCCAAATTTTGGCACTGCAAACAGAGCTGAAACTGCTCTAACCAAGCAGAGGAAGAAGTAGACATATCGGCTGTTTTTTTGTTGAACTCATTTAACGGGAAGGAACAGTATGCTGCATGCGCTCTTGTAAACGAAGCAGTTCGGGGCATTGCTCGGCTTGCTGTTGTTCAAACTGTCGAATCAGCAGCTCTCTATTTTGGCGATTGAGTTTTTGTTCTAACTCTTGCAAAAGTTGCTCACCTCCTAAGCAGGCGATATTTTCGGCTACTTTAAGTTGCATACTATCTAAGAGTTGCAATTTTTGCCCAGGACTATTTTGCTGTTCCAAACTATCATAGAGAGGGAGAAGAACGCGGTTGCAATCGCACCAATCTTTGGCCAAATGCCTAGCCAATTCATCTGGAGAGGGTTGACAGGCCGTCAAAAATAGGGCAAAAATGGAGAAAAAAAGAAGACGCATAAATTTAGCGGAGTTTGGTCAGTAATTGGGCCAAATCGGGGCAACTAGCAGAGATAGCTTCTTCTAAGGCGCCTTCGAATTGGGCACGATCTCGAGCAGGCAATTCTCGCAAGCTCGTCTGCATTCCATTAAAATCGGCGCATTGATGAAAAGTTTTAAAGGCCGTTAGGTATTCGCCTTGAGCAGCTGTTTTGGGGGCTGCTCGAAAAGCAGCTTCTTTAGCAATCAATTCAGAAGTTTGGGCACAATCGCAAATTTTTTGTGCCGCTACTGCGGGTTCTGGCAGCTCTTGAGCGGGACTAAACTGGCTCAAGATAAGTAGCCACTGAAATAAGGTAGATAGCATATAATATAATTTAGGAATAGCCGACTTTCAGTTCGCCTATTGTTTAGAATGACAAAAATAATAAATCTATAGCATTTGGTCGAAGAGATCCCTTAACTCATAGAAAACTCCTAAAATTATTTCCTTTGGTTAGTGACCAAGGTAAAATAAAGTGCTCTCCATAATGGAGGCGCTTAGCAAAAAATTAAATCCTATTCTTAAACTTTAGAATCAGTTTTTTGTCTTTAAGTTTGCGTCACAAAAACAAATTTTACGTAAAAAAACAACTATATGCAGACTTTCACGGCCGAGGCCTATAAGCTCCATTTCTATATCAGTGAGGAGACTTTAGGGCAGATTCGTTCTGTTAGTCCCCAAATTCTTACCCAACTCCCCCAACTTGTTGACGATTTTTATGAACGCATGCTCAGCTACCCTAAATTTTCGGCCTATGCCGAATCAGAAGCACAGGTTCAGCATCTCAAGAACTTACATCTTCGCTACTGGCAAAGCTTTTGGGCTGCCAAAGTAGATGAGAACTACATTCAGAGTCGCAAGCGCATTGGCGAAGTACATGCTCGAGTAGGTTTACCTATGGACCTTTACTATGATGGCATCGTTCTCTTTTCGAAGTTATTCAAAACTTTTTTTCAGCAAGAAAAGATAGCCAGTTTCGATTTATGGACGGCCTATAATGAGTTGCTCAATATGGATACGGCCTTAATCGTAGATCGTTACAATTCTATTTCTAATGAGGTTCTAGAATTGCAAAACGCATCTTTATCTACCCCTGTTGCCCAAATTTGGGAGGAAATTCTATTTTTACCCATTGTAGGGATCATGGATTCTAAACGATCCAAAGATATTATGGAAACGGTACTCAATCAAATTGCCTCAAAACAAGCTAAGGTTTTTGTCTTAGACATTAGTGGAGTGGCTATTATGGATACCGCCGTAGCCAACCATCTCCTCAAAATTAGTAAGGCGAGCCGGCTGATGGGCTGCCGCTGCATTTTGTCTGGTATTTCTCCTGCAGTAGCCCAAACTATTGTAGAACTAGGCATTCAATTAGATGAAATTGAAACCAGCGGTAGTATGAAAGAGGCACTAACTACAGCCTTTGAACTCTCTGGCTTGCAGATTGCCAGTTTATAAATTCTTCGATAAAGATCATAAAAAAGTCGCTCCCCAATATTGGAGAGCGACTTTTTTACTGTGCAAACAAAGGTGGATTAAGCACCTTTTGTTTTGTCATCTACCTCAATCTTAATGGTCACATCACTTTTCTCTTTGATTTCGATGCGCTCTTCCTGAGCAGGAAGCATTCCCATTTTGCGTTTTAGATCATCCAAAGCAGCAGAAGCTGTTACGGTAGGATCATTGAGTGCAGTATCGATTTCATCATCAATCGTTTTGCTCTCATCAGCCATATCGCCATAAGCTTCAGCCAAAGATTCTTGCTCTTCCACTTTTTCTTTCATGCGCTCAAGCATGCTCATGGTTCCAGAAGAATCAATATTAGACAATTGTTTGTTGAGTTTGGTGGTTGCCTTACTCACTTTATCGCGAGCTTCTAGGCTGCGCAATTCGTTCTCCCATTTAGCGATTTGGCTTTTGAGCGTACGAATTTTGCCTTCCATGGTGGTCACCATACCGTCATATTTCTTCTTATTCTGAAGAGCCGACTGATATAATTTAAGGTTTTCCTCCCGACGAGCCAAAGCCTCAGTAGCTAGACGCTCAGCCTCAGCAGGCTCCATTTGTCCAGCTTGGCCTCTTTTGAGTAAAGCCATAGCTTTCTTTTCGTAATCATCCGCATTTTGTTTGTAGGTTTGTACTTCGCGGTTGGTACGAATTGCAATTGCCTTAACCTCAGCCAAACTTTGTAGGCTTTTGTCGAGGTCTGTTTTCAAATCGCGAATCCCCTGCTTAGTCATTTTAATGGGATTCTCTAGTTTATCAAGGGCAGAGTTAGCTTCGGCTTTACCAAGGCGGAACAAGCGCTTCAAAAATTGCCACATAGGTCAGATATTTTAGTTGATAGAAGAAGAGCGTTTAAGGCGCTCACTTAGATAAGATGATAAATAAAAGGAAAAAGTTCAATTATTTGGCCGCTACGTCCATAAATTCTTCAGCATGTTCTACCAAAGCAATCGCCATAGCGTTAATTGAAGACTCTAGCTCATTGCGGTCCAAATTCTCTAGGGCCAATGTGTCGCGGAAAAGCACTCGACGTCCCTCTTCATCCAAAACAAAAGCGCCATGAATGAGTTCGCGGTTAATCTGTAGCAAACGCTTCAAAAAAGCAGCGTCTTTTTCCTCAATATCAAAAATGTGCTGTTCCATAACAAGGACTTCGCCCTCGCAGTCCAACATTAAATTACAAATACCTTGATTCTCATTGTTTAATACAAAGATATTATCCTCCACGCTTTCATGGGTAATTTCATGGCCCATTTCCAGCAGATAATTCTTCACTTTTTCAAAGCTATTCATAGGGATGCGGTTATTGTGAATGAATATGATAGTCAGTTGCTCTTGCCCCTGTTCACTGGCTAATATAGTAGATTTTCGTCGGACTATCAAAGTTAGAATTACAAAATACTAGGCTTTTAGCACTTCTTTTTTTTCTTTTTTGGGGCCTCCGAAGCTTTGCCTTGGTTATTCCCTTCGGTCATCGAACGGCGGTCTAAACACCTTGTTGTCCTTCCGCAGCTCGCTGCTGTTTTGGGGCCTCCGCCTCGCTTCGCTCGTCGGCGCTACGTTTCGCAGCTCGCTATTCGCTCGGCCCTTCAGCCCTTCGGGCTTCGGTCTGGCCCTGCGGGCCACTGCTGCACATCGCTAGGCCGGCTCGACCAGCTAAACAAAAAAAAGAGCTAGCAAATTGCTAGCTCTTTTTGTGCTTGGTCTATTTGGACCTATTTACTTTCTTCCTCAGAGAAAACCGCAATGACCATTTCCTCATCTTTATTCAGGCTAGCTTCTAGCACGGTGCCATCTGCCAACTGATTTTTCTGATTGAGGATAAACTCGGCTAGCGGATCCTCCAAATACTTTTGGATCGCTCTATTGAGTGGACGAGCACCAAATTGCGGATCATAACCTTTTTCCGCCAAGAAATCTTTGGCCTCATCGCTCAACTGCAATTTGAATCCTAACTCTTCTACTCGCTTATACAAGTTCTTAAGGCTCAAATCAATAATCTTAAAGATTTCTTCTTTGCCCAAAGAGTTGAAGACAATTACATCATCAATACGGTTCAAAAACTCTGGAGAGAAGGTCCGCTTCAACGCATTTTGAATCACACCTTTTGCCTCATCGGCAGCAGCTTCTTCTCTTGCTTTTGTAGAAAATCCTACTCCTGTTCCAAAATCTTTCAATCGGCGTACCCCAACATTTGAGGTCATGATGATCAAAGTGTTTTTGAAGTCTACCTTACGGCCCAAGCCATCTGTCAATTGGCCATCATCCAATACCTGCAACAAAATATTGAAGATATCGGGATGCGCTTTTTCGATCTCATCCAAAAGGACCACAGAATAAGGCTTACGGCGAACTTTTTCCGTCAATTGTCCCCCTTCTTCATAACCTACGTAGCCGGGAGGCGCTCCAATAAGACGGCTCACAGAGAATTTCTCCATGTATTCACTCATATCAATGCGGATCAAAGCATCTTCTGAGTCAAACATCTGTCTGGCCAATACTTTGGCCAACTCTGTTTTACCCACCCCAGTTGGACCGAGGAAAATAAAGGTTCCAATTGGCTTATTCGGATCTTTTAGGCCCACGCGGTTACGCTGAATGGCTTTAGTAATCTTTACAATGGCCTCATCTTGACCAATTACATTATCCTTGAGGTCTTGGCCCATGCTCAATAGCTTGACGCTTTCGCTTTCTGCTACATTGCTTACGGGAATTCCCGTCATCATAGATACTACCTCGGCAATATCCTCAATGGTAACTGGATAACGCTTGCTCTTCGATTCTTCTTCCCAATCAATACGGGCCTGATCTAGCTGACGAATCAACTTAGATTCGCTATCGCGGAAATTTGCAGCCTTTTCATATTCTTGGTCTCGAACAGCTTGGTTCTTTTCTTCTTTCACTTTTTCAATCTCGGCCTCTAGCTCCATAATATGCTTCGGCACATGGATATTTTTGAGGTGTACGCGAGCGCCCACTTCATCCATAACATCAATGGCCTTATCCGGCAAGAAACGATCAGAGATATAGCGATCAGAAAGTTTTACACAAGCCTCTAGGGTTTCATCTGTATATTCTACATGATGGAAAGCCTCGTACTTCTCCCGGATATTGCTCAAAATATGAATGGCTTCTTCTGGAGAAGGTGGCTCAATGATTACTTTTTGGAAACGACGATCTAGAGCGCCATCTTTTTCAATGTACTGACGGTACTCATCCAAAGTAGAAGCACCAATACATTGGAGTTCTCCACGGGCGAGAGCGGGCTTAAAGATATTAGAAGCATCTAGAGAGCCAGTAGCTCCACCAGCGCCTACAATCGTGTGAATTTCATCAATAAAGAGGATGACATCTCTAGATTTTTCCAGTTCTGTCATGATGGCTTTCATCCGCTCTTCAAACTGTCCGCGATATTTGGTTCCAGCTACCAATGCAGCTAGGTCCAACATCACAATGCGCTTGTCAAAAAGCGTTCTAGACACTTTGCGCTGTTGAATGCGAAGGGCCAAACCTTCTACTACAGCCGTTTTTCCCACACCAGGTTCTCCAATGAGAATAGGGTTATTCTTTTTACGGCGAGACAAAATTTGCGAAAGGCGTTCAATTTCCTTTTCGCGGCCAATAATAGGATCTAATTTATCCTCTTCTGCCAATTTGGTAATATCGCGGCCAAAATTATCGAGTACAGGCGTATGCGATTTACCTTTGGCAGCACCGCCAGCAGCGCGGCCACGGCCACCAGATCTGCCTGCTTCTTCCTCAAACTCATCCTCTCCGCCTGCGGCATCGAGTAAGTTGGGATTGCTTTCGGCCAGCAAATAATCTAATTCTGCTTTATAGCCATTATAATCAATCTCAAACTCTTGTAAAACGCGAGCAGCTAGATTTTCTGGATACTTGAGTAAAGAGAGCAAAATATGCTCGGTGCCTACCAAATCATTTTTCATGCGTTTGGCCTCCAAAAAAGTAATTTTGAGCACCTTTTCGGCTTGGCGAGTAAGGGGCAGGTTGCCTACTGTATAAGAAGGGCGTTGTCTGCTTTTTGTTTTTTGTACAGAATCTTCAATGGCTTGGCGTAATTCGGCAACGTCTACATCTAAAGATTGTAGGACGGCCACAGCCAGGCTCTGTTCATCCTGAAGGATACCGAGCAAAAGGTGTTCGGTTCCAATTTGGTCGTGTCCAAAGCGAAGGGCTTCTTCTCTAGAGAAAGAAATGACCTCTTTGACTTTGGGAGAAAAGCGATTATCAGGCATATTCAAACTAAGGTTATTTTCTAAAATCGGGTATTCAAGGGCAAATGGCCTCACTTTTATAAACGCAAGCCGCTTTAAAAAGATTTGGCCTTGTCTCTTGACTGTCCAATATTAAAGATTATTTTCTTAAATCGAAAGAATTTATTTTTATTTTAGGCCCTATACTTTTGAGGGCTTTGGTCCTTTTTTTTGCGTTTTGCAGGCCTAGCGATGTGCAGCAGTGCGGCGCAGCCGCAGACCCAGGCCGTTAGGCCGCAGGGCCGAGCGAATAGCGAGCTGCGAAACGTAGCGCCGACGAGCGCAGCGAGGCGGAGGCCCCAAAAATCAATTTAAATCAAAAAAGACAAAAAAGGGTCCACAATGGCCAAAAATGGCTAGATTTTTTATTGGAAAGGACCTAATATTGTATAGAACCAGAAAAGAAAACAGACTATGAAATACGCAGTAGAAAAGTCAGAAGAGTACGCTCTAGTCAGCCTTCAGGAAGAAAATTTGAATTCTTTGAAGGCACCTGAACTAAAATCGGAATTGATTCTGTTGAAGAATGCCGGAAACAAAAATTTGATCTTGGATTTGTCGGCAGTGAAGTATGTCGATTCGTCTGGATTGAGTGCCATTTTGACAGGCAACCGTTTGTGGACGGAAGAAGGGGGGCAGTTTGTGCTTACGGGCGTAGAGCATCCCAGTGTAAAAACCTTGATTAGCATTTCGCGCTTAGATAGCGTTTTGGATATCAAGGAGAATTTGGAACAGGCTGTAAAATGGGTGATGATGCAAGCCCTACGTTCTCAATTGGAGAACGAGACACCAGCTGAAGAAGACGAAGTATAATTATGCGTTTTGAAGTAAGCATTTTGGGCAGCAATGCGGCCCTACCTACTTATAAGAGTTTTACCTCTGCCCAATTTTTGAATATTCGGGAGCATTACTGCCTGATTGATTGTGGTGAGGGTTGTCAGATTGCCGTGCAGCGTTATCAGGTGAAGGCCTTTCAGATTAAAGATATTTTCATTAGCCATTTGCATGGAGATCATGTTTTGGGCCTAATGGGTTTATTGATGTCTTTTGGCTTGAATCAGCGACAGAAAAAGCTGCGACTTTATGGCCCAAAAGGAATTCGGGAGTGGGTGGAGGTCCAAATGCGTCTAATGAATGCTTACTTGAGTTATCCGTTGGAAATTCGGGAGTGTGATTCGGAGCAATCAGAGCTTTTACTCGACACCCCTAGTTTTCAAGTATTTAGTTTACCTTTGGCACATCGAGTGGCTTGTCAGGGTTTTTTGTTTAAGGAAAAACTAGCTTATCCGAATATGCGTAAAGATCGCATTTTGGAGTTGGGGATTCCCTACCAACAAATTCCCGCCATTAAAGCGGGAGGAGGATTTACCGATGCAGAGGGTAAATTTTGGCCACATGAAGAGCTTTGTACGCCCCCTCCCCCGCCCCGAACTTATGCCTATTGTTCGGATACTGCTTTTCATCCACCTTTGGCAGAGCTCATTCGAGGAGTAGATTTGCTTTATCATGAGGCCACTTTTTTGCACGAGCTACTGAAAAATGCTAAGAAGACGGGGCATAGCACCGCCAAACAGGCTGGAGAAATGGCCAAACTGGCTGAGGTCAAAAAGTTATTGATTGGGCATTTTTCGACCCGCTATCAAAATACAGATGAGCTTTTGCGGGAAGCGCAGAGCGAATTTGCAGAAACAGCCGCAGCCGAAGAAGGGAAAACCTATAGCATTTAAAAAATTTAGGTGATAAAAGTAAAAAGCGGATCCACTTCAGTGGATCCGCTTTTTTATGCCTTATAGCAAGATGTTTAGCTCATAAACATCATTTCGCGATATTTCAAGAACGGCCATTCTTGGTCATCAACCAAACCTTCTAAATGATCGGAAACCGTACGGATTTCATCCATCAATGGTTTCACCTCATTACAATAAGTATGGGCCATTTCTTCGGTCTCTTGAGCAGAAGCTTTAACGCGAATTTGTTTCATTGCATAAGCCTTTGTTTTTAGAGCCGAAATGCCCTCTGAAAGCTCGGCCAGCAACTCTTTTTGAGCCGCGTAGCTAGTTTCATCTAGACCCAATTGTTTGAGTTGCAAGGCATTTTGCGCCAAGCTATTTTGGTAGCGAACGGCAGCGGGAATCACTTGATTGACGACCATCTCGGCCAAAATTCTCGATTCAATTTGCAGTTGCAAAGCATAGCTTTCTAAACGGACCTCTAAATGGGCCTCCAACTCTTCTTCAGAAAGTACATTGGTGCTCGTAAATAGCGCCTTGGCTTTATCTGAAGCATAAGCAGCAAGAGCTTCTGGAGTGGTTGTGAAGTTATTCAAGCCACGGCTTTTTGCTTCCTCTTTCCATTCATCGCTATAGTTGTCGCCCTCAAAACGAATGGGCTTAGATTCTACAAGATAACGCTTAATTATTTGTAAAATAGCCGACTGCTGAGTTTGACCAGCTGCTTTTAGGGCCTCTACATCAGCATAGAATTTTTCTAGCTGCTGGCCCATAATGCTATTCATAATCGTCATTGGACCAGCACAGTTGGCCGTAGAGCCTACCATCCGAATCTCAAATTTATTGCCCGTAAAAGCAAAGGGAGAAGTTCGGTTGCGGTCTGTATTATCCTTCTCAAGATCGGGAATTTTGCTCAATAAAGAGAACACCCGATTCACTTCAGCCTCTGTGCTATCGCCTTCTTCAATGGCATCTAAAACCTTGGTCAAGGCTTCTCCAACAAAGACAGAAATAATAGCGGGAGGCGCTTCATTGGCCCCCAAACGGTGGTCATTAGACGCAGAAGCGATACTGGCTCGTAATAAGTCTGCATGCTCATAAACGGCGCGAATAGTATTGACAAAGAAGGTCAAAAACTGTAGATTTTTGCCTGGGTTTTTACCTGGAGACAAGAGGTTTTTGCCTGTATCCGTGGCAATTGACCAGTTGTTGTGCTTACCCGAGCCATTCACATTGGCATAGGGCTTCTCATGCAAAAGCACCCGCAACTTATGGCGGCGCGCAATGCGATCCATCAAATCCATCAACAATTGGTTGTGGTCTACAGCCACATTGATTTCTTCATATTGAGGCGCCAACTCATATTGAGAAGGAGCCACCTCATTGTGACGAGTGCGAACGGGAATCCCCAATTTATGGCATTCTACCTCCAAATCACGCATATAGGCATAGGCGCGCTCTGGAATAGAACCAAAATAGTGGTCATCTAATTGCTGCCCCTTGGGCGCAGAACGGCCCAAAAGGGTGCGACCCGTAAAACGCAAATCAGGACGAGCCTCATAAAGCGCTTCATCAATCAAAAAATACTCTTGTTCCCAGCCCAAAGTCGCATAGACCTTTTGTACTGCAGGGTCAAAAAGCTGACAAACCTTTACCGCCGCCTTTTCCAAGCAAGATTGCGATTTGAGTAAAGGCAATTTATAATCTAATGATTGCCCCCCATAGGTGACAAAAATAGTTGGAATACAAAGTGTCTTATCATCTCCTACTTCCAAAATAAAAGCGGGAGAACTAGGATCCCAGGCCGTATATCCACGGGCCTCAAAAGTAGAACGCAAACCTCCACCAGGGAAGCTAGAGCCATCGGGTTCTTGTTGGACAAGAGCCTCTCCTCTAAACTCTTCAATGGCTTCTCCTCGGCCATCTAAAGTAAAGAAAGAGTCGTGTTTTTCGGCCGTACGGCCAGTAAGCGGTTGAAACCAGTGCGCATAATGCGTCACGCCTTTAGAACTGGCCCAATTGCGCATTGCATCGGCAATGTGGTCGGCAGTCTCACGGTCAAGGTTCTCCCCTGATTCAATTGTTTGGATGACTTGTTTGTAAATCCGGGCTGGCAAAAATTCTTGCATGGCTTTTTTGCCAAAAACCTGGCTACCAAAATAGTCTGAAATGCGGCTGCTAGGCGTTTGTACGGGGGTGTTTTCGCGGGCTAGCAAGCTTTCTAATGCGGAAAAACGCATGGATTTACTCATAATAATAGAGTGCTAAATTTACAGGTTCAAACGGGCTCTCTTGGTCCATCGAAAATGCTTTTCTGAGTTTCTAATGGAGCTTGGGAGTAGTTCTCCCCTCATTTTTAATTAAAAGTTACTCTTTTTTATTGTTAGCTGTTTTTTCTTTTTTGGGGCCTCCGCTGCTTTGCGATGGTTACTCCCTTTGGTCGTCGAACTGCAGTCTAAAGACCTTGTCGTCCTTGCGTAGCTCGCTGCTGTTTTGGGCCTCCGCCTCGCTGCGCTCGTCGGCGCTACGTTGCGCAGCTCGCTATTACTTGCTTCGCTGCGTCGGCTCCCTTTGGTCGGGTCGCTCGGCCCTGCGGCGCTTGCAGCGCCTTGGTCTGGCCCTTTGGGCCACTGCTCCACATCGCTAGGCCAATTGGACCAACTTTGCTCGAGCAAAATAGTTGGGGCTAAATCAAGTAATTAAGATAGGAAGTTCCCTCTTAATTTTCAGCGTAAAATGGAATTTCCCTTAAAACTTCATACGCTTTTAATTTACCGTTCCAAACAAAGCCATAGTTCTGTCGTCCATTCGAGATAATCAAATAAGGCATTTGCAGGCTGCTATTGTAGCGCATAATCTGGTCCAATACCAACTCATTGAGGGCCTGCCGCGGTGCTTTAAGCTCAAAGAGCACCGAAGGCCTGCTCTCCTTATCAAATAAGAGCAAATCGGTTCGCTGCTTTTGGCCATAAACCGCCAAGCCTTTCTCAACCTGCATTTTACTAAAGGGATAGGCCTTTTCGGCTTGGAGATATTGAATCCAAAGCTGGCGCAGCCATTCTTCGGCCTGTAGGACCAGCCACTTACGGCGGACAGGATCAAAAATTTGTTTTTGCCCCTCTAGGGTTCTAATTTGTAGCTGCTCTTGGTAGGCAAGCAAAGGGACTTCTAATGCTTTCATGCTGGGCGCAGTTTTTGCAAGAATAATCGTCAATTCTAAACAACAAAGAAAAGAACTATGCAAAAATTTTTCTGGATGTTCCCCCTGCTTTTTATTGCTATTTCCTCAGTTTTGGCCCAAGAAGGCAGTTATATATATAAGGATAAGGATATAGAAATCCAACTTAATTTGAAAGAAAAAGGAAGATTTGAATATGTCCGCATTGAAAAATGGGCGAGATTAAGCGCTGAAGGCAGCTGGAAGGCCAAAGGAGACAAACTCTTTTTACAATCTGATTATCAGATTGATAGCTTTTTGGTCCAGTCTGATTCTCTAAGCCATGGACCAGAAAATTTATCGCTTTGCATCAATGCGCTTTCGGCTCAAGCCGCCCCCAAAGAAATTGGCAGCTTGATTGTAAATGATAGCTTTTATTGCCGACAGGATCAGGACAAGCTACTAGCAACAATTGAGGAAAGAGGTAAAGTTCAGCGAGCAGGAACAGCTGAAGAACGGGAAGAATTGGCCAAGACTTATGCCCCACTCTACTATAATTGCAAGCTCCCTAAAGGCGAAAACTTGGCCCAAGTAGAGCTACAAATTAACGGACAAAGCAGTTTTTTCTATCCCGAAAAAAATAAACACCACAAGCATTTTGAGTTCACCTTTCAGCTCTCCCCCTCTAAACAATATGCTTACCTTAAACCCCAAACCTGGAGCATCAAAAGACGAAAGTTGATAGATCCACAAGGACATAAGTTGAAGTAAAGAAAAAAGCAAGGCTAGGTGGCCTTGCTTTTTTTGGGCGATATTAAACAGCTCCCGCAAGCGCGCCCCCAATGGATTCCTTAGGGAATCCATTGGAGGGGCGGGTGGGCGGGGTCCTAATTAAGGATGAGGAGCGAAGCGACGAATACCGCTTTTGCGAAGGCCCGAAGGGCCGCAGGCCTAGCGATGTGCAGCAGTGGCCCAAAGGGCCAGACCAAGGCGCTGCAAGCGCCGCAGGGCCGAGCGACCTGCGAGCGGCGCAGCATAGCGGCGGCCAAGCTAGGCAAAGCCTAGCTGGCCGCGGGCCCCAAAGTCAACCTTTTTTTAAAATAGGTCGCTCTATAAAATAGTAGATGGCATAAGAAAAAAACAAGCAAAAAAGGGCTGTACCCAAGACTAGAGGCAGGCGCCAAACGCCATCAAATCGGGGAGCCAGAAGATGCAAAATAACGGAGGCGCCAATAATATTGTGGAATAAATAGAGGGGATAAGAAGCCTGCCCCAAAATGTTGGCTAGACGACTAGGGCGGTTTGGCGCCTCCAGCACTAAAAAGGCCCCTAATAAAATCCAGGGCATATCAGGCCGACGAAAACTCAGAAAGAAGAGTAAACTGCCTATAAGGAGAAGTAAAATAGTTTTGGGTACGGCAGCTTTGCGCCAATAATAATAGAGCAAGCCCAAAAGAAACAAAGGGGCATGAAAGGGAAAAAAAACGGGTGAGCTATAAAGCCAAGGGCCTAAAAAAAGCAGCAACAAAATAGGCCAAGCTTTGGGCGAAAGTGGATTTTTGATCCAGGGGTAAGTCAGGCCCAAAAACAGATAAAACTGAAACTCCACGGCCAAGGTCCAATAAACGGGATTAAGCCAAGTTTGTTCCTCTACAAAAGGAATCAAATAGCCTAGATGCAAAAATAAGCGGGGCCAGCTCCAGACAAAATTAGAGGGTGGAAAAAAGTAGGCAGCCAAAGCGGCCAAAGCCAAAGCTGTAGCTATGCTCAGTAAATAAGCGGGTTCTAAGCGGTAGAGTCGTCGTTTAAAATAATGGCCAAACTGTTGATGCGTGTAGCCGTTTTGGTCTAGGCTATAGGGTAAAATAAAGCCAGACAGCATAAAAAAGACGGGTACCCCCAGTCCACCAAAAGCAAATAGTTGATGGGCCCAACTAGAGGCAGGCAAATAGCCCTCGGAAAAGTGAAAAAGCATAACTGCAATAGCTGCTAAACCTCTTAGCCATTGGACTGGGTATAAATAGGTAGAAGCATTAGACATAAGCTGGGGCTAAATATCCTGCTCGCTGCAAAGCGCCCAAAGAGCGTAAAAAGGCGTTTTTTGTCTTCACCTCAATAATTAAATCGGGCCATTTGGGTAGGGCTTGTAGGCCTTCAAAAAAGCCTGTAAAATCTTGATTACCGTCGGTATAGGCCAGATGTTCATCTAAATCGCCATGATTGGCATGCAAATGCACATAAGCCAATTGTTCGCCTAAGCCAGCCACCCAATCTTTTAGGGGGAGCTTAGAGTGAGTGAAACAGTGCGTATGCCCAGTATCTAGGCAAGCTTTAAAATGAGGGGAATTGATAGGGGTCAAAATATCGTATAAGAGTTTGGGGCTATGCTCCCTAGTATTTTCCAACAACAATCTAATATCGTAGTCTTCGGCTGCTCGAACAATTTTTGGCCAGTACTCCAATTGTTTTTCGACAAAGATGTGGTCGTGATCTTTTGCGCGATGCGGGATATAATTGGCGTGAAAGACCAATTGGCGGGCGCCTAGGCGGTCTGCTAACTCTAAGCTTTGGAGCATTCGTTTGCGGCAGACCTCTAAAATCCAGGGATCGCGAGCAATGGGATTCATATCGAAGAATGGGCCGTGCATGCTTACTGGCCCCTTAAAATTGGAAAGTAAATTAGTTGTTTGGGTCAACAAATCGGGCAAGCGATTAGGCGACAAATAATGGGGTAAAGAAAAAGCAGAAAGCTCTACGCCTATCCCCAATTTATTGAAATGATCGGCCACTTGAGGGCTAAAATGAAGGACTGAAGCCGAAACCTGAAACT
This sequence comes from Saprospira sp. CCB-QB6, assembly GCF_028464065.1. Lineage (NCBI taxonomy): Bacteria > Pseudomonadati > Bacteroidota > Saprospiria > Saprospirales > Saprospiraceae > Saprospira > Saprospira sp. CCB-QB6. The sequence continues at coordinate 572,505 of NZ_CP116808.1, forward strand.
TTTGCATACAAGCCATTAAAAAATGAAAAAGGCCCAACTTTCAATCGAAAATTGGGCCAAACTTTAAATGCTTGTTCAGTTTAGTCTAGTGGTTCTAGGAGCAGGCGCAAGTCTTTAAACTGTTGTTGCTGTCCGACTTGGCGTTGGTTGCGGTACCAGATAAAGCCAATTGTTCCCATTAGGATATAAGGTAAAATTAACATGTAGAGGATACCGTCGTTTAAACCTTTGGCTTTAGTTCCCCCAGCTTTCAGGTCCGCTTCTGCTGACATTCGACACATGGGACACTGAGCAGCCAACTCCTGTTGGGGAGCTGCTACTAACAGTAAAGACAATCCTAGGCTAAACAGATAGAGATATTTTTTTATCGCTTTCATATAAGATATAGTTTAAGCGGGATAATAAGGTGCAATCATAAAATAGCAAATGACTCCAGTCACAGAAACATATAGCCAAACTGGATAGCTAAACTTTACCAATCGCTTGTGGCGCTCTACTTGTCCGGTATAGCCATACAAGAAGGCAAATAGAACCAAGGGCGCCTGAATTGCAGCCAAGGCAATATGGCTAAACAATAGTAACAAATAAATTAGTTTTTCTGTGCCTTCTCCACCAAATTTTGTATGTCCTGTAGTCACATGATAAAGCACATAAACCAATAGGAAAAGTAGTGATAATCCCATAGCGGCATAAATCATTTGGCTATGTAATTTCACGTTATGTTGCTTGGCCGCTACTAGTGCCAAAACCAGCAGAATTGCAGTTCCGCCATTTAAGATGGCGTTAATTGCAGGTAGCCAATACACATTAAATGGAAAATTGACCTCAATTTTCACAGAGAACAGCAGGGCCACCACCAAAGGCAATACCACAGAAATAATTGTGATAATTAGATTTAGCTTTTTGTGGTTCTTTACTCCTGCTCCCTGTTCGTCTAAGATAGGTTCACTCATAATTTGTTAAATTTATAGAAGATAAAGGCTATTGATAAAGCTCCTGTTCTCCCTGATAACGTAATTTTTTTCGGTCCTTTTTAGCGGGTAATAAGAGGGCGATATGCTCCATCATCCGGTTGATTTCCTCTGGTTTTAAGGCATTATAATGCATGGCCAGGGTTTGGTCCATAGAGACTAAAGTTAAAGTATGTCCTAAGGTATCTTGGCCCAACTTGCAATTTTCTACAGCCAAGTTGAGTATCTTATCGGGCCGTCCTTTGAGGGTTTGCCAGTTATTGTCTGGCAGTTCATTTTTGGCCCAAAACTGTTTCAGCATTTTCAGACTATCTGCACCAACGGGTAAACTCAGCAAGCGCAAACGCTTAGTGGTTTTTTTACTGTACTCGGTTTGTACCCGCAGCATTTCTGACCATACTTTTTCATTCTCGGCATCTCCATCCTTATAAAAATTAAGCAGTAATACCCGGCCCTCATACTTATTTAAGGGATAGGCCTCTCCGGCAGTATCCTGCAAATGGATATTCTCCAACTTAATGGAGTCTGCCAAATAGTGCATTTGCGCTTTACGCTCCTTATAATTCATCAAACCTGCTCTCGACATATATACTGCCGCCAAGGGAAATACGATCATCACAAATACTAAAGGCAAAGCAATTAGCGCATTTTTTACTTTTGATTTAGCCATAAGTTCTTTATATAGTCTATAATTTTGTTTTCTTTAACAAAACAGCTTTTTCCCTTTTGGGTTTGCTTACTGTTCATTTTAGGCCACAAAAGTAGTTATTTTTTTGCGCTTCTCTCAAGAACTTTTCAAAAACAACGGGCTATGATCTGAAGAATTGGCCCAACTACATTTTATAAAAAAGCGCAGGAATACTTAGGTCCAGTTATACGTTCTACAGGCCCGAAGGGCCGCAGGCTGAGGGATGGACAGCAGGGCGGCAAAGCCGCAGACCCAGCAAAATGAGCGTAGCGAAATTTTGCGCAGGGCCGAGCGAATAGCGAGCTGCGAGACAGCCCGACCCGAGCGAAGCGAGGGGCAGCCCCAAATCTTAATAATTATAGGCCAAAACGAGTCGGAGGTTCCAGCCTAAAAACTGCTGGCTCAAGTCATTTTGTTGTACGTTTATAGTCCCTACCCTGGGATTATAGCCACCGATTAGGTAAAGGGATAAGTGCTTAAACTGATGGCTATAGCTGAGTTGGCCGCCTCTTTTCCCCTGAAAACCGCTAATGTAAATTAGGGATAATTGGTCGTAGAGGCTAAGGGGGTAGCTCGCCTGAAAGGCGAAGGTATGTCCAGCCAAAGGCCGCTGAAACAGGCTAATTCCGTAGCCTAAAAATAGATATTCGGCGCTACAATTGAGGCCATTGCCCCAAGCGAAGGTATAATCTAGACCTAGGTTGAGTTGTTGCACAGCTCGGTAAGGGCCAAGTGCCTTCATGCGATAGACCTGTACGGCTTCCAACCAGAGGCCGATCCCCAAATCCCATTTACCGTCTAGGCTCCAGCGATGTTCAGGCAGGGCCCCCATATTGGGCAGATAGGCCAAGCTGCTATCCGACTTCACCCAGCGGTAGTGGTAGCTCAGGGCCAGTTCTCCTTTGGGTAAAGGATACTGAAATCGGCCGCCCAATTCGGGTAAATTGGCCTGAGTGGATAATAAATCAAAACCTCTTCTTTGCTGATTACCATAGAGGGCCCAAAACCAAATATTGGCGTTTTGTTTAAAGTAATATCGGCCCAAAAAGGCATAAACGCCATTGGTCAAGGCGAGGGGGTCTCTTGGGTCAATTTGATGAAACCACTGCAAAGGGCGTAGCAATTGTGCGCTGCCAAAATCTATTTTTTGCAGGCCTAAGCGCAGTTCTAATCGGGGTCTTGTATAGCGCAACCAAAAGCGGTAAGGGCGAAGATTTGTCTCAAAAGCCCCCCCCAAATAACTTGCGGAAGCGGATACGTTCAAGGCTACATCAAAGCTAATGGCCTGCTGGCTGCTGTCCCAACTACGACTAGCAAAATAATTGGGTAAATAGCGCAGGCCCGAAAAGTGAGCGGTTCCTTGTTGGGGCGACCAAGCCTGCACGCCAGATATTTGGCCAGAAAAACGCTGTTGAAAAGGCTGTTCTTGAGCGAGTAAAAGAAAAGGTAAACAGAGGAGGATTAAAAGTAGTCGCATGCCTGATTTTCTGGTTTAATAAGTGGAATAAAAAAGGCCCGCTAGCAAATTGCTAGCGGGCCTTTGGCTTAGGCCAAGGGGTCTAGTTGGCCAATTTGACGGCCTGGCTAACAGGAATTTTATTTCCATCTTTAAAAGCCACGATAAAGGATTTGAGTCCTTTTTGTTTTACTTCGGTATCGGCTTTACGGGCATCATCAATATTGCTATAGCCCCCCAAATAGAAATAAGTCAATCCATTGTTGGGATTAAGCTGGCGCTCAATTCGTCCAATCTGACTTAAATCGGGATAATTGGCGGCAGAGGCATCTTTATAAGCGCCTAGCTGCACTTTAAACTCTAAAGGACGCTCCGCAGGTAAAAGGCTGGCCCCTCCACGAGCAGTAGTTCCCTCAGGCAGTTGGTTATCTGCATAACTATTTCTGGGGTCTTCTACAATTGGAGGCAATTCCTCTTTGTTGGTATTGTTTGCAGGCTTTTCTTCGACTGCTGGAGGATTCACTTCAGCCACTTCCTTTTTCAAAGGGAAGACCACTTGCATATTGTTAGTCATGCGCTCAGCTGCAGTGCGATTACTCAAGGCTTCGGTTTTCAAGAAAGACTTGTTGAGGCCTTTAATGCCTTGTACTTTGGCCAATACCTCATCGGCATGAGCCTTATCGGCAAAAACACCTAAGCGATAGATTTTTGCTTCTCCATTTTTGTAGGGAGCCGTGAGAAGGTTGGCATATTGGCCCAACTCCTTTTGTAGCTCTTTGTCCATAGATTTAAATACGCCAACTTGCACCAAATAGCCTTTGTCTGGCATTAGCGCCTGTGGTAACTCATTGGCTCTGCGGAATTGATTGGGCAAAGCCTCTTCTTGTGTTCCAGAACGGCCCATAAACTGTCCATCATTATTGACTAAAGCCAAACCATTGGTTGCTGAAGGCTGAATGGCCTTGCTACCCAAAAGTGTTCGCTTTTGGCCATCTCCCGTAAATACTTCCATGATGTCGTTTTGGTAACCCGCAGCAGAAAAGCGAATCTCATACTGAGACTGTGGCTCCAAAATCAACGCATATTCTCCATATTTAGAGGTTTGTTTTTTATACTCTACCCCTGTTTTCAGGTGGCGAACATATACCCAAACATCAGCCAAACGTCTTTTGCTTACAGCATCGGTCACTACTCCAATATAAGCATTATCCGCACAAGGGATTTGCTTGCCCGCATAAGGATTATTGTTGGTATTCTGATTATTGGTTGTAGATGAATTGTTGCTGCCTCCTGTATTATTATTCGTTGGCGCTACATAACCCTCATTATTGCTCGTGCCTTTATTGTCATCAGTGCTAGGTGGATTGACCACATAGTCATTGATGTCATCCTTAGACATATTGCTTCCATTCCCTTCTCCCCCATTTACATTGTCTGCAATTTCTTCTAGGGTATTGAGTTGATCTTCTTGCTCTTTGGTAAGGCCCGACTGCCCTTCTGGATTCTTTACAACATAGTCTTCTTCCTGACTAGAAATTAAAGGCATCCCTTCTACATTTCCCTGCAAATAAGCAGAGTAAATGTCATAATCGCCCTGTCCACCTTCACGATTAGAGGCCAGATAACCCATATTTTTCTCCGGCTCAAAGATAAAGTAAACATCATCTTGGCTAGAGTTGAGGTTAGGCCCCATGTTCCGCACTTTTTTCCAGCTACCCGCTACATTCTCCGCTCGATAAACATCAAAACCACCAAAACCAGGCTTTCCATCAGAAGAGAAGTACAAAATGCCCTTGCTATCTACAAAGGGAGAAATCTCATCCCGAATGCTATTGACATTGGGACCCAAATTCTGCGGAGTAGTCCAACGCCCCTCTTTAAAATAACTTACATATAGGTCAAAACCACCATAGCTACCCGGCAAGCCCTTGGCCGCAAAGTACAAGGTTTTGCCCCCATCAGATAAGGCAGGAAAAGCCGACTGATTGGCATAATGCGGAAATTCTGTGGGATCTTCTGGCGGAATACTTGCCAAGGGTGCATTATAGTAACCCATCTTAAAGCTACTGCTGCCCCCTCCCAAAGCCATCGGGTGACGCACCGCAGCAGAAAAGTTATTCCCACTCACAAAGGTCAACCCATTGAGGCTACTCACAGGAGAAAGCTTATAACGGTTGGTAAAATCCATATTCCCCTTGGGAAATACTGTCTCCGCATTCTTCAAATCTCGGTTGTTCTGACGATCGGCCTGATACAAATAATCTTCATTGGCATCAGAATACCCACCAATCCCCATTGGATCTTGCACAATACGCTTAGACGCAAAGTAAATCTGGTCTCCAGCAAATACCGGATTAAAATCCGCTGCCGAAGTGTTGACCGCTGTCTCATTGCGAACATCAAAAACTGGACGCTTCCCTTGATGCTTCAACGCAAAATCACAAGAAGCAATATAAGCATCTAACAAAGGTAAAGCCGCATAATTGCCCGCCATATCCGGGTGCTTTTTGGCCTTTTCATGCACCTCCTTGGCCTTCTGATAACGCCCATCCATCTGCAAGGCATAAGCATACCAAAAATATAGATCGACTCCCGCATTGGGCGACTCGATCAAGCTGCCATAATACTGGGCAGCCTTTTTTGGACGATTCGTTTGCAGATACAACTCTGCCATCTTCAATTGTAAATTCTTGTCTGTGGGGGTCTGGCTAAGGGCCTGTTCATAATAGAATAGGGCCGAATCTACCTTCTGCTCGTTATAGAGGGCTCCCGCACGCTCCAAGGCCGTCTGTTGGGCCGATAGAGAAATGCCAAAGCAAGTAGACAGTGCCAACAATACGGTTCGCTTAAATGTCATGGCTATTGCGTTATGATAATAATAATGTAGGTCGTTCTGGGCCAAAAGCTAGGCCAATTTTCAACAGCAGGATAAGGATAGCTTTAATCAGGAAGTTCCCTATTTTGATTTGGGGCTGCCCCTCGCTTCGCTCAGGTCGGGCTGTTTCGCAGCTCGCTATTCGCTCGGCCCTGCGGCGCTAAAGCGCCTTGGTCTGCCGCCTAAGGCGGCCCTGCTGTCCATCCCTCAGCCAATTGGCTCCCTGCGGTCGCCAATTCCTGCAGACAAAAAACGCCTTTCTCCTCTTTTTTTTAGAAGATTACTGACAATTTTACTAAAAAAAGCTGGGAATGCCCATCTTTGCGCCCAAGAGCTCTAATAGAAACGCTAGTTTAATAGAACTCATCTACAAAAAAAATATAATGATTAGTTTAGAAAATATAAAAGTTTTAGACCTCTCTTCTGTTTTGGCCGGCCCCTCTGTCGGGATGTTCTTTGCCGAACTAGGCGCCGATGTCCTCAAAATCGAAACCCCAAAGGGCGATGTCACCAGAAGCTGGAAACTAGAACAAGAAGACCCCAATAGCCCCCGCTCAGCCTACTTCGCTTCGGTCAACTGGGGCAAGGAAATCCTCCCTCTCGACCTTAAAGATGAAGATGAACGCCAAGTGGTGTATCACCTAGCCGAAGAAGCCGATATTGTAATCACTAATTTTAAAGCCGGCGATGCCGAAAAACTAGGTGTCGATTATAATATCCTCTCTCAAATTAACCCCATGCTGATCTATGGGGCCATTAACGGCTTTGGCGAAGGAGCCAAACGCCCCGCCTTTGACCTAGTCCTTCAAGCCGAAACAGGCTTTATGTATATGAATGGCCAAAGCGATGGCCCCGCTACTAAAATGCCCGTCGCCCTTATTGATGTGCTCGCCGCTCACCAACTTAAAGAAGGGATTTTGCTAGCCCTCTGGCGCCGAGAAAGAGAACATAAGGGCGCCTATGTCAGCGTTTCCCTTTTTGATGCAGCTATTGCCGCCTTAGCCAACCAAGCTAGCAACTACCTAATGCTAAACCATCTGCCCCAACGCATGGGCTCTCTGCATCCCAATATTGCCCCCTATGGCGAACAGTTTAAAACAGAAGACAACCAATTAGTCGTTACCGCTATTGGCAGCAACCGACAGTTTTTGGCCCTCTGCCAACTCATCGGAGAAGAGCAGCTGGCCAAAGATCCTCGTTTCCTAGAGAATCAAAACCGCCTGCAAAACCGCTCTGCCCTAGCCGAACTACTGGCCGAAGCCATTGGCAAATGGGAGAGCCAAGAGCTATTAGAAGGTGCTCTAGAGACCAATGTCCCGCTTGGCCTTGTCCGAAATATGGCCCAAGTATTTGAACAAGAAGCCGCCCAAGCCCTTATTCTAGAAGAAGAACCCGACGGCCAAAGCACTAAAGCAGTGCGCACGGCTGTCTTTAAGATTAAAGATTGATGTTTAAGAAATTTTGGTCCAAAAAAACAAAGCCCGAAAAAGCCGCTGCCCCCGAAACTCCTCCCCTAGAGGAAGTTTCTCCGCCGCCAATAGAAGAGGAAATCCTTAGCCCACCCGATCCCCAAGCCTTTGAAGAGGATTGCCAGCGGCTCATTTCTCGCTATTTGGGCTTTCCGGCCCAAGGCCTAGAACTAGAATGGAAAGCAGAACAGGGACTCCCTCAATCCTTTGCCCAAGCCTATCCCGCGGCCTTTAAAGATTGGCTAGCCGTAGATGCCCCTTGGGACAAACGCACGGTAGTTTATGCCCTTCTAGATCGTTTGCTGGGCGCTCAACTAGCCCCCTGGCAAAAGCTGCACCGCCTTATTGATGATCGCTTGGCCCAAACAGCCCTCAAAGAGAAGAATGAAACGCCCTCTGCTGACTTTTTGGCTCAGCAGGCTCGACTCTATTTTGTATTGGACCAAAATGAAAAGGCCCTTGAGCTTTTGACCCAAGCCCTAAAACAAGAGCCTTTGCTCAAAGCCGCCCAGCTCCAACAGGCCGAAATCTGGCTTTGGCAAGGAGAGGTCCAAAAAGCCCAGCCCATTTATCAACGCTTTTTACAAGAGCTGGCCCAAGGCCAACAACAACTCCCCTTTGAGCAATTGTTTTCTTTGGCCCAAGGCGGTTTACAGGCCCCTATTTATGCCATTTCCTTTTTGCAAAAAAGCGCCAATCTAAAACATTGGGAACAATATGCCGAGGAGTTTTATTGGAGCCCTCACTATAGAATGCAGCACGCCCTCCAACTCATCCAAGCCGAGCAATTTGCCTATGGCCTCAGCAAATTGTTGGCCCTGACCAAAGAGATGCCCTGGTTTAAGCAGGCCGTGCTAGCCGCCCATCAATTTATTATGCAAACCAAAGGCTATGAAGTCTTTGCCGAAGATATGAGCCGCCTCTCTAAGCTAATGATGGAAAATGATTGGTCCTATTAAACGGCTCTACAGGCCCGATAGGGCCGCAGGCTGAGCTGCCTGGCGGGTGGCCCGAAGGGCCAGACCGAGCCGCCAAAGGCGCCGCAGGGCCGAGCGAACAGCGAGCTGCGAAACAGCCCGACCCGACCAAAGGGAGGGGCAGCCCCAAAAAAAAATCATCTAGTCTAAAAAAATCAAAGGCCAGCTCTTGAGGAAGAGCTGGCCTTTTTGTTTAGGCGGCTTGTTTTTTAGATTTGAGGTAGTAGACGATGCCACCCCCAACCAGCAAAATAGTGATTAAAAGGGCGATCCAGTTGTGTAGAATTAGGGAGATGAGGATCGTGATGCTGCTCAATATGGCCGAGATGAGGAAAGAGGCCGCCCCCGCCATAAAGCGAGTGACTCGGCCCGCAATAGGCACAATATCGAGAAAAACCGAGATGGGCGCATAGATCATGGATAGGCCCATCCACATTAGGAAAAAGCCTAGTCCTCGAAGGATCCAGCGCGTGGTATTATGTTCCGTTTGGAGGTAGTTAATGGCTTCGGTTTTATCGCCTTTTAGGGCACGGTAAAAGCCCATTACTCGATCATTGTTGAAAGGGGCCAAGCGATTAGTGGCCGAATAGGCTGCAAAAAGTGTCATGCGGGGACTGGGATTGGGCAGAGCCTCATAGCTAATGCGGAGATCGCCTATCTGAGGGTTTTCTAGACTCCCTTGGCCCGAAAACAAATAGTGGTCACTGGCCCAAACTACCTCATTTTGGTCCTTGAGCAGGCTTTGACTGAGGTGGAGCAGCTCGGCGCTTAGGCTGAGGTCCTCCGTTTGTTCCAGCTGAAAACCCTCTAGTTCTATTTGATTGGCCTTTTGCTCCTTTTCTCTGATGCGCATGCTAGGGTTATGATAACCATCTACCTTAAAATTGCTAGAGTTTTCTGGGCTAGAGGTCCACTCTTTTCGATAATTATAATCTGTGGTGGTCGTCTCCGAACCTCCAATATTTTTCTTGGTTTTGCTATCCTTATCTTCCTTCCAAGCATAGATTTCTACCCGTCTATTCAGATAAATATAGTTGCCAGCTTTGAGGTAGTCATCGCCTAAGGAAGAGGAGGATTTCAGTGCGCCAGTTAAGGCAATGAGTTGGCCCGCCTCTGCGCTTCCTCCCGCGCTTATTTCTTGAGCCGTTTTGGCCACTTTAGCTAGGTTAACTCGGCCCTCATTCCAAAAGAGTAGAAAAAAGGAGCCTAGAAAAAAGAGAAAGCCAAACAAGACACCGACAAAGGAGTTGATGATGCGGCTAAACCAGCTTTTGTGTGTTACTTCTCGGTAAGACATAATTTCAATTTCATTAGGGTTATCGATCAGAGACAACCTTAAAATAGTTGCTTTATTTATAAAAAATAAGCGGATTCCTTTATTTTATTAGGCTTTTCTCTATGAAAATAAAGCTGAGGGGTTGCCTTACCCATCCTGAGGGGTTTCACCTATTCTCTCTAGTTCTTTTCCTTTATTAAAAATCCCTTGCTTTTGCTTATTTTAGGAGTTTAACAATAAATCAAACAACTATGCGAATTTCTACCCTCCTATTCTTGAGCTTTCTTCCTTTTCTATTGAAGGCTCAAGACTGTTTAGGCAAACGTTATCAAGAGCGTATTTTCTCCTCCGTTCAAGTTTTTCAAGAGGTGGTTTATAGTCAAGATGCTCCTTCTTTATTGGGTTCTTCTTTTGGGGCCGAGACTACCTTTGACCAAGATTTGGTTATGGACATTTATATGCCGCCCCCTACGGATACGGTCCGCAATCGGCCTGTTGTAATTTTGGCCCATGGGGGTGGATTTGTCAATATCTTTTTCATGGGGGGCACTACTTTAGTGGGCACCAAAGACAATGAAGACGTACAAGCCTTGGCCGATACCTTGGCTCATTGGGGCTTTGTTGCGGCTAGCATTCAGTACCGCACGGGCTTTGATCCCGCCAATGGAAGTAGTGTTAAGCGGGCAGTTTGGCGGGGCAGCCAAGATATTAGTGCGGGCATTCGCTTCTTTAGAAAGAATGCCCAATGGTTTGGCATTGACCCCCATAAAGTTTTTGTGGGGGGAAGTAGTGCGGGGGCTTTTGCCTGCTTGCATGCGGCTTTTGTGGAAGAGAGTGAGCGGATTCCAGAAAGCTATGAGCAAAACCTATTTACCGATGATTTGGGCTCCTTGCACAGTCGGCCCGTTGTTGAGTTAACTGGATTCAATCCCTTTATGGGGAGCAATGTAGCGGCTCAGGATGTCGATTCTATCCCGCTAGCTGTGGCTTCTTATTGGGGCGCTATTGCTGATTTAGATATGTTGAGCGGCAACAATCAGGCGCCAGTTATTTTCTTTCATGGCGACCAAGATGCGATTGTAGATGTAGATTGTGCTCGGCCATTTTCGTCTATTTTGCTCACGGCTCCTGTGGTTTGTGGGAGTCGGCCAATGGATTCGGTCCTCACGGCCCTCAATGTTCCTCATCAGACGCAGATAGAGGCGGGCGAAGGGCATGAATACTGGGGCGTAAACAATGGCGACTGGGGCAGTAATGGGCCCAATAGTTTTTGGTTGCCTATGATTGAGCAAACGGCGGCCTTTTTCTATGCCCAGATGCGTCCAGCGGCCCCACAGATTCAGGGGCCAGTGGCAGCTGCGCCACAACAAGCAGTGACTTATTCGGTGACGCAGCCGCAGGTGGGTGAGCACTACTGTTGGTCGGTCCAAAATGGGCAGATCATTAACCAAAATGCCAATGGAAGTCAGGTGGAAATCGAGTTTGATGCGGGACATAGTTCGGCCCAAATATCGCTAACGGCCGAGGATGAGGCCCAGCTCATTAGCCTGCCTCGTCAAAAGGGTATCAATTTGCAAACGAGCTTGGCCAATTTGTCTACTGCCCAAAGCTTTTATCGGGTATATCCCCAGCCGGCCCGCCAACACCTACAAATAGAGGGGCCCGCTCAAGAAGAGCAGCAGCTAGAGCTTTACGATGCTTTGGGCCGCTTATTGCGCCAAGCGCAGTTTATGGGGCAAACGCAATATTTTGTGGGGGATTTGCCTGCGGGGCAATACTACCTTCGACTCAAAGGGGCCAAAAGCGAGGCACATTTTCCCATTCAGTTGATGGATTAAACAACTATTTTGGGGCCTCAGCTGCGGCTTCGCCTTGCTGCGGGCTGTTTCGCAGCTCGCAGGTCTGCTCGGCCCTGCGGCCTGACGGCCTTGGTCTGCGGCTTCGCCGCACTGCTTCACATCGCTAGGCCAGCCCGCCCTGGGCCATATTTCTAGCGCTTTGTCCATTAAAGGAGCTTTAGCTCATTTCAACCTTTATGATTTATGTCAAAAATAGCCTTATATATTTTGGGCCTAGGACTCTGTTGTTCTTGGAGTTCTTTGGGGGCACAGTCTTTTATACTCAATCGGTTTTTTCAGCCTAGTTTGCAGCTCAATGCTGATTATCAACTGCCAGGGGCGGAGCAGCTAGAGGCGCCTCATATTGCTCGTTTTTCGGCTCAATTGGTGGTGCCAATTAAGAGTAAATTGGGTTTGGGCATTCGTTGGAACAAAATCTGGGAAGTACGGAAATGGCAGGATTTGGCCAAGATGGGCAAGATCAAGGCCTATCAGATATTTTGGACCTTCAAGCCGCAGTTCACGCAATTATATCCACAAGCGGGCCTAGCGGATAGTTTGGGGTTTATGAATCCGAAGGGGCAGCAAGCCTTGGGCCTACAGACTGGCATCACGGGCATTCATTTGATTCCCAAATGGCGGTTATTGTTCTATTCATTTAATCTGGGGATGCAACAAGACATTAGTCAATTGGATCGGACTCAGCCTTATTTTCAGGGGGCGATTGGGGTCGTTAACTTCAAGCGGATATTTTACTATTGGTATTATGGCTTGGCGGTATCGGCTAGTGCGGATCAGGCTTTTCCGGTTTTGGCCCTTCCGTTTATAGGGACCGATTTGCGTTTGGGGAAAAAGACTTGGTGGAATATTACTTTGCCCTTACAGACGAGATTGCAGTATAAATTTAATCGGTATAGCAAATTGGACCTATTGGCGAGTTTGGGGAGTACGGGTATGGGTTATCCGAGTCCGAGAACTGGGCAGCGGTTATACTTTCAGCAATTGCATTTACGGACGGGTTTGGCCTTGCATTTAAAGAGTAAGAAGGGCTGGAAGCTTTATTTAGAGGGGGGCTATATGCCTTATCGGCAATTGGATATCTTGGGGCAGGAGCATTTAGTTGTTCCAGATTTGGCTCCTTCTCCATATTTTGCTTGCTCTTTATATTATGGTTTGCGTCAAAAGAGTTTGATTGGCGATCAATTGCAAGGCTTATTGAACTTTTAAAAACTGTACAGCTCTTTAAAGTTCTTGCTAAAAAAGCGTATTTTTGTGTTCGGGCTATTTCTCTGCGTTTTGCAGGGCGCGAAGCGCCCGCAGGCTGAGGGATGGACAGCAGTGGCCCGCAGGGCCAGACCGAAGCGCTTTTGCGGCGAAGGGCCGAGCAGACCTGCGAGCTGCGAAACAGCCCGACCCGCCCGAAGGGCGGGGCAGCCCCTAAAAAATGATAAAACAGTAAGAACTATGAATAAAGAAGAAGTATTGGCCAAAGTGGATGAGGCATTGAACAGCATTCGTCCGCATTTGAAGGCAGATGGAGGCGGCATAGAGGTAATTGATTTGACCGAAGAGATGCACCTAAAGATCAAGTGGCTAGGCAATTGTCAGTCTTGCTCGATGAGTGGGATGACGATGAAAGCGGGGATTGAGTCTACGGTTAAGTCGGCTATTCCTGAAATTGTAGCTGTAGAAGCGATTAACGGACAATAAACAAGTATACAAAAGCATGACTATTTTGAAGAATTGGGCCCTTTTGGTCCTATTGCTAGTGAGTCTAGCGGCTTGTAAAGAATCTGCGCCCAAGGTTGAGCAGCAAGATGAGTCAGAGATTGAGCAATCGGCTACGGAGGCTCCACAGGAAGAGTTAACAGTAGTCGCTGCGGAGGCTAAAGTTAGTTTTCCGACTGGGGAGTATGGCAGTTTGGTCCTTGGATTTGAGGGCAATCAGCTTACGGGTTATTATGATATGCCTTTGGGTTCTGGTAATGGTTGTAGTTTCTTTTTGGAGGGACAGCTAACGGAGGCAGGCAAAGAAGTGGCGGTAAAGGCTTATTTTCCGGGCAGTGAAGAGGTAGTAGAGGGAACTTTGACACAGGAGATACAGGCGGTAACGTTAAAGTTAGCGGCTAATCCTGGTGGGCAATGTGATCCTAGTTTGTATGGCGAGGGCGAGAAATTGATGTTATCTCAGCCGGCCACTTATTTGCGTGTGGGAGTATTGAGCCAAGAGGCTAGTGTATATGCTGATGCCAAGCAAGCAGAGGCCAAGGGGAAACTAGATAAATTTGCTGTAGTTTTTGTTTTGCAGCAAATGGATGGTTGGCTTGAGGTACAGGAGATGAATGGCGAAATTAAGGGCTGGATTTCGGCTAAGGAGCTTTTTGGGCTTCGTTAGGTAGAAAATATCTCTTATAATTTCAGAGCTCTCAATATGGACTACTTCCATATTGAGAGCTTTTTTCTTTGATAGACAGGGGGCTAGCTTAGTTGAATTAAAAAAAAGAAGAGTAGCCTTAGTTAGGCTCTGAATAATTTCTATCTTTAAAGGGGTCTCTATAGATCTAAAAAATATTTATTTGCCCGCAAATTTCAGAAAAAATGATCCGAATTTTAGCCAATGACGGCATACATCCCGATGGTCAACTCTTGTTGGAAGAGGCCAATTACGAGGTAGACACCAATAAAATTCCTCAAGAGGAATTGATCAATAAGTTACAGGACTATGATGCGATTATTGTTCGCTCGGCGACCAAGGTCCGCAAAGAGTTGATAGATGCTTGTCCACGACTGAAAATCATTGCTCGTGCGGGAGTAGGTTTGGACAACATTGATGTGGATTATGCTCGGGAGAAGGGCATTAAGGTCATCAATACGCCCAAGGCATCTTCTTTGGCGGTAGCAGAGTTGGTATTGGGGCAAATTTTCAGTTTGTCTCGTTATTTGTATCAGGCCAATCGGGCGATGCCCCAGACGGGCAGTAGTGAGTTCAAGCAGCTCAAGAAGCGGTATGCGCAGGGCTTGCAGGTTAGTGGTCGCAAATTGGGGATCATTGGTTTTGGTCGAATTGGTCAGGAGTTGGCTCGTTTAGCCATGGGAATTGGGATGGAAGTATTGGCTACAGATTTGGAGGAGCGCAAGGTCAATGTTTACATTAAGCCTCCGGCGGTAGAGAATGCGAGTTTGGCGGTAGAGTTACAGACCGTACCGATGGAGCAACTACTAGAGGAGAGTGATTTCATTTCGATTCATGTTCCTAGTGGTAAAGATTTGATTACGGCCAAAGAAATGGCCCAGATGAAGAAAGGCGTTTGCATCATCAACACCTCTAGAGGAGGAGTAATTTCTGAGGCTGATTTATTAGCGGCATTGGATAGTGGTCAATTGGCTGGAGCGGCATTGGATGTATTTGATAATGAGCCTAGTCCTTCAGAGGCAGTTTTGCAGCATCCTTTAATTTCTGCAACTCCTCATATTGGGGCCTCTACACTAGAAGCACAGCGTTATATTGGTTTAGAAATCGCGGATGCTTTTATTGATTTTTTTGGCGAATAGTTTTTTTTGGGGGGCGGTTTAGACCGCCCTTCTTCTCCCCTTTACTCTAAGTTTTACCCCAATGGATAGACTGCATTTTTTGAATAGCATTGGTCTTATTTATTGTAAGCGCGCATTAAGTCCTGATGCTTCAATTTTGGATTGGCATGGCCCTACTAATGGTTTACATCTAGAGGTCGGAAGTAGCTTTTTAGAATTGCTAAAACAAGAAGACCAGTCTTGGTATAATGAACAAATCCGGCAAGCTATAAAAAGGGGAGAAAGGCGTTTAGAGCTTTATTTTCGTCTAGCAGCTTCTAGCCCTCAGCCTATTTGGATACAAGAGCAGTTGCTTATATTAGAGCCAGAGGGCTACATTCAAAGTATTTTAATTCCCGTAGACAAAAAGCCTAAGGTTGCCGAGATTTTTGAAATGAGTAGAGAGCTACTCATTCAACACAACCACTATGAAGTCCAAACAGTAAACCCTCGTTTCCAGGAGGTTATGGGTTGGAACCAAGAAGAGGTTGTTGGTAAAGATCTTAGAGAGTTATTAGTTTCTAAACAGCAAGCGGACTTACTCAATTATCTTTGGCGGCGTTTACAGAAAGAGGAGTCTGCAGATGCTTTTGAACTAGAGTTACAAAAGAAAAACGGAGAATGGGGATACTTTTGTCTTAAAGCAGAAGCTCACTATATTTATCTCATAGATAAGAGCAATGAAAAAGCTTGTACCTCTGCTTTAGAAGAAGTAAAGCAACGTTATGACAGCTTTTCTAGTGCCACAGAAGAGGGCATAGTCATTCATGAAGAAGGCATAGTTCAAGAAATGAATACTCGAGCCCGAGAGATATTAGGTTTAGATAAAGACGAAGTGTCTGGACTTCCTATTTCTGCCTTGGTGCATGAAGATGCAGTGCAGCAAATTTTGACCTTTCTCCGAGAGAATAAACAAGATGCGGGTATTAAACGACAGTCTATTGTCAAATCTCGCCACAAGAAATCGGGCCAAGTCATGTATGTTTCAGTACGAGGCAGCCAAATCAAATTAGATAATACCTCCTATCGCTATGTGATTATTAGAGACATCACCAAAGAGCATCTCTCTGAACAAATGCTCAAAGCAAGCGAGCAACGTTATAAGCGGCTGTCTGATGCAACCAAGGAGCTTATTCTCATTCATGAAGATGGCATTATTCAAGAAGTCAATAGAGCCTTTTGTGAATTTACTGGCTATGAAGAAACTGAACTCATTGGCTCAGAGACCTTTGATCTCATGTCTACCTTCAACTTTCAAAATCGACAGTTTAGCCGCAGAGAAATTCGACAATTTTACCAAAGCGATGAAGAGATTTCTGGCCGTTCTCTAATGACAAAAAAAGACGGAAGCACCTTTTCAGTAGAGTTTGAAGAGCGCATTATGTATAACAAGGAGCAAAAGCTCCGCTATGTCATTATTCGAGATATCACTCAAACCGAAGAGGCTAAACGAGCACTAGAAGAAAGCCGTAATAAATATAAAAACTTAGCGGATGCCAGCTTTGAAGGCGTAATGATCTTGGAAAAAAGCGTCATCCGAGAGGTCAACCGTGCCTTCTGTCGAATGTTGGGCTATCTAGAACAGGAAGTTATTGGGAAAAGTATTCAACTCCTATTTGAAGGCGAAGAACAATTGATCGAGCTCCAAAAAATGGCTGTACAAGAGCCCATTTTCCGCAAAGACGTAGTACTCAAACACAAAAATAAACAACTCTTCCCCGCTCAACTCCATCATCGAAAATTAGCCGATAGCGACCTTTGTTACTTACTCATCCGAGATATGAGTGAAAACCAACAACAACAACGCTTACTCAAAGAAAGTACAGAGAAATACAAGCGCCTATCTAATGCTACTCGAGAAGCGGTTATTATCTATAAAGATGGATACATCCAAGAAGTAAATCATGCCGCCTGTACCCTTTTTGGCTGGAGTGAACAAGAACTTACAGGACAAAATATTCGAAAAATTGCTCAATTAGGTGGCCGAAGTTTACAAGCCGCACTAGAACAAAGTGATACCGTAAAACTAGACCGCATCCCCCTTTACCGAAGCGATGGGAGCTCTTTTATGGCCGAAGTATGGGAAAGCGGAACGCAGGGCGTATTGCGTCAAGGACTTCGCCACCTAATTGTTCGTGATATTAGCGACCGAATTCGCTATGAACAGCGCATAGAAGAACTTTACTATGACCTTTCTGAAAGCAATAAACAGCTACGCTGTATTTTAGACCTCTCTCGTTTGGCCGCTCATGAATTTGCCAACTTAGAAGAGTTGATTGAAAAAGCTCTACGACTAATTCCACCTAGTTGGCAGTTTCCAGAATTTTGTCAGGCCCAAATTCAATTGGGAAATAAAAAATGGCAAACAGATGACTTCCCCGAAGAAAGCATCTATCAACTCAGCGCTAATATCCCACTTAAAAATGGCGAAACAGGAACGCTACGCCTAGCCTACAAGGAAAGTCAACTCAAAAACCAAGGCGCTGACCCCTTCCTCAAAACAGAACTACAACTCATCGAAGCTGTAGCAGCCCAAATTGCCTTTCTCATTGAGAAAAAACAAAGTGAGGAGGAAACCGTCGCCGCTATTTTGGCCACCGAGGACCGAGAACGCGCCCGTATTGCTAAGGAATTACACGATAGCTTAGGACAACTCCTCATGGCCATTTCTCTCAATTTAGAAGGGCTGAAAAAAGATCGCGCAAAACTAACAGAGCGCAATCAACAAAAGCTAGACCGCGCCCTGCAGTATTTGCAGGAGGCTATCACAGAAGGCCGAAATATCTCGCACAACCTCATGCCCAAAGCCATCAATGATTATGGCTATGTGCTTGCCGTACAATCTATGTTAGAAGGTTATCAAAAACTAGATGACATTGAGTTCATTTTCTATGATAATCTACACAATAAACGTCTACCTCAAAAAGTCGAACTCGCCCTCTTCCGTATCACACAAGAGGCCATTACGAATATTCTTAAACACGCCCAAGCTACACAAGTTAGTATCCAACTTATGCACTACCCCGATGTCATCATGCTCATTATCGAAGATGATGGCAAAGGCTTTGATGCTCAAGAAAAGTTGGGCAAACAACAATTTGGCCTCAATAGTATGCGCAACCGAAGTAACTCCATTTCCGGTACCCTTACTATTGAAAGCCGCCCACAACAGGGTACCGTTATTATGGTTGAAATCCCCCTCTAAAGCTTCACTACTATGCAAAAAATAAAAGTTTTCCTCGTAGACGACCACAAACTCATTCGCGATGGCATTAAGGCCCACCTAGAAGAAGCTCAAGACTTCGAAATTGTTGGCGAAGCTGCCGATGGCCAAGAAGCAATCAATAAACTCAAGGAAATTACCGCAGATGTGGTCCTGATGGACATCAATATGGATGGAATGGATGGCATCAGCTGCACCCAAATCCTTAGCCAAGAACTCCCCGAGCTCAATGTTCTAGCCCTCAGTATGCTGGCCGAAAACCAGCATATTAAAGAGATGATTAAGGCAGGCGCCAAAGGCTATTTGCTCAAAACAGCTACCGAGCAAGAAATCAAACAAGGAATTAGAGCTGTTTATCAAGGCCAAAATTTTTATAGCGCAGAAGTTACCCAAATTGTTATGAATAATTTGGGGACAGCCAACCGAAAAAAACGCTCTCGCTTCGATCCACTAGCCCCCCTCACCTCTAGAGAAAAAGAAGTTTTAGCCCTGATTATCAAGGAATATTCTAATCAGGAAATTGCCGATGAACTCTATATTTCTAAACGCACCGTAGATGCCCACAAACGCAATTTACTCGAGAAAACAGGGGCCAAAAATGTTGCGGGTTTAGTGGTCTTTGCCCTAAATAATCAGATTCTAGATAATGAGTAAAGGATAGGATCAGTTTTTGTTTTGGGGCCCGCGGCCAGCAGAGCTGGCCGCCGCTATGCTGCGCGGCTCGCTATTCGCTCGGCCCTTCGGGCAGCACTTCGTTTGCCCTCGGTCTGGCCTACGGCCACCGCTGCGCAGCGCTGGGCCGCTCCACAGAATTTCTCTGCTTCTGGCTGAGCAGCCCTGGCCGCTTGTCCGACAAAACCCAATGAGCAAGCTATAACGGCCCTGGCTGCGGTTTTAACCGCAGCATCGGCTGAGGGATGGATAGCAGTGGCCGCAGGCCAGACCCAGGCGGCAAAGCCGCCGCAGGGCCGAGCAGAACTGCGAGCTGCGACACAGCCCGACCCGACCGATAATTCATGAGGGTTTCCACCCTCATTTTGTATCGCTTCGCAAAGCGATACCGCTTTGCGCTGGGTTTCAACCCGGCGGAAGGGGCAGCCCCAAAACAGTATCCATTGATTAAATATTTGACTGCAATGTTATCTTCTCTTTCTCCTTATGGCCTTTTCTTGGGCCTTTTTTTAGCTAGTTTTGCTTCACTTTGGGGCCAAAAAAGCTTTCCAACCCTCAATGAGCTAGAATTGCAACCCAAAGCCGAAGCATTCTTGAAAACAGCCATTGCACAATTTGATGGGCAACGGTATCGACAGGCTGTTTTGGCCTTGGACCAAGCCATGCAAGCCAATGAAGAAGGACAATTGAGCGATATTTTGTTTTACTACAAGGCCCTTTGTTATTTGGAACTTGAGGAATATGGCGCTGCCAAAAATCAGCTAGATACCGCCATTAGCTTTGTTGATAATAAGGCGCATTATTACTATTATAGAGCTTCTGCCCTCTTGCAGTTGGGGCAAAACCAGGCTGCTTATTCAGACCTAGATCAAAGCTTGCGTTTGCAAACTGATAACCCCAAAGCTTGGCTAAAAAAAGGCCTCTTATTGCAACAACAACAGGCTTATCGCCAAGCACTAATGGCCTATGAACAAGCTTTGAGTTATCAGCCCAACTGGACCGAAGCCCTTTATTATAAAGGCGTATTGCTCTTGCAATTGGGGCTAGCCGAAAAAGGTTGTCAATGCTTAGAAGAGGCCAAAAATTTGGGCCTAGACAAAGCTGCCCGCGCCCAAGCTCAGTATTGTAATATCAAATCCAAGTAATTTATGCGTCTACTCATTTTTAGTTTGCTCTTATTGGGCCTTGCTTGTGGCACAAAAAAGCCCCTTGCCGAAAGTAATCCGGAACAAGGGGAAGTAGACTATCTTCAGTATTTGGAGAATCAAAAAAAGGCCATTTTAGGCCAAAAAGCGCCCAACTTTCAGCTTAAAGATTTGGATGGAAAAAGCGTCCAATTAAGCGATTATGCAGGCCAGGTTGTTTTAGTTAACTTCTTTTTCAAGAATTGCAAACCCTGTCAGGTAGAAGTGCCTAGTTTGAACCAGCTTCAAGAAGATTTTGGGCCAGAAGGGCTAGTTGTTTTAGGCCTATCTAGAGATGATCTGACCACAACGCAAGCCTTTGCCCAAGAGTTTAAGAGCAAATCCCCCCTACTTTATAACGCCCAAGAAGTAGCAAAAACCTATAAGGTTGTCGCCTATCCCTCTAATATTTTGATTGATAAAAACGGAAAAATTATCGAATATTTTACGGGCAGCAGCAGTTTTGACGCAACCTATACGTATAGAGAACTCAAGCCCGCTATTCGCAAAGCCCTAAAACAGTAAATTAGTCTTCGGATAAAGATAGGAGCCATTCAATGGCCTGCTCTCGGTTTGTGAATAACTTAATAGGGTAATCTTGGCCATAAATACGAACCAGCACACTCCCTAGCATCCTCGTAATTAGATTGGGGGCAAGTAAGGCATAAGCCATCGTAATTTTATTTAAACTTAGCCCTTCATCTGTTCTTGCAAAATTTTTAGCCTCCTTAGACATACTAGAGATGCTGTCTAAGCGCGCCAGAACTCTGAGTTTCTCTTTGCGCTCTTGATAAAGCCGCTGCTGTAGCTGCTGTGTAAACAACACCTCATCCAAGCTTAACATCTGGGCTTTACTTAGCCCTTCTGCCAATCGGAACTCTAAGATTCCATTCTCTAGTAGCCAGTAATCTATTTGGCCAAAACTATCTATTTTCTTTTCCATCCTACTTTTTTCTAAAAGCCAGCAACCACTTTATTGCTTCGCTCTTATTACTAAATATCCTTACAGGGTAATCACTCTTTACAATCCCTACAAGCATATTTCCCAACATTCGGCTAAAGGCATTAGTCACTAATAAGGCATTTGCTAATGTGATATCATTTAATTCACGCCCCTCTCCTGACTTTAAAAAAGCCTTGGCAGACTTACTTAAATTCGACATACTAGACATTTCCGCAAGCAAAATAATTTTTTGCTGCTCTTCTTCGGCCAAACGTTGCTGAACCTCTATCCCATACACAATTTCTTCCAAAGAAACTTCTTTGCTCTTGTTCTTATCTCCAATTGTGCGTATTTCTAAAATACTATTATCTAATAACCAATACTCTAATTGACCAAAAGCATCTATCCTCTTTGCCATCTTTATATTTTTTATAAGCTAAGTAGCCAAGCTATAGCCTGTTTCTCATCTTTAAACAGCTTAATAGGATACTCTTGCTTAAAAATTCCCATTAACATATTGCCCATCATTCGCCCTAGCAAATTAGGCGCAACCAAAGCATTGCCCTTTATAGAATGATTAACCTGTTTTCCTTGGTCTGACTTTAAAAAAGTTCTTGCTTCTGCGCTCAGCTTCGACATTGTCCCCAAATTAGCCAGAATCAAGATTTTTTGATTCGAATTCTGCTCAAACAACTCTGCTTGTGTCTGTATTGCATACTCTACCTCTGCCAAGGTTAATTCTTCCGTTTTTTCTCCCTGAGCTTGTATAGAAAGAATGCCATTATCTAATAACCAATACTCTAACTGGCCAAATGCTCCTAATTTTTTTGCCATAGTTCTAACTAAAGTCTGAATCAAGTTTTTCCCGCTGCGCTTCTAACCAATCTAAGGCTTTTTCTCTATTAGAAAAAGCTTTAATCGGATAAGGCGGCTTATTTAAACCAAGCATAAAGTTAGCGACAATTCTAGAAATTCCAAAGCCAACCAAGATAGCTGCCGAACGCCCCATAGGATTAGGATCATGCGCAAAATAATCTCGACCATCTTTGGTAAAGCCCTTGATCTTCCGAATATCAAAAAGGGCGTAGATTGGCTGCCCTTGGGCCGCAGCCATAGCTCGAATTGTCATCTTGAACTCAGCCGCTTCTACAGCCGATATTTTAGTCGGCTTAATCGTCAAACTAAATAACCGCCGATCACTTATATAGTGAACAACTCCTCCAACTAAATCGATAGTCTCTTGTTTTGGGTCTATTTGCATAGTTCTTTTTTTAAGCAAAATCTGGATCTAACTTTTCCCGCTGCTGCTCTAACCAATCCAAAGCTTTTTCCTTATTCGAAAAGCCCTAATCGGATAAGGCGGCTTATTTAAACCTAACATAAAATTAGCGACAATCCTAGAAATTCCAAAGCCAACCAATATTCCCGCCGATCGCCCCATAGGCGTTTTATCCTTAGAAAAAGCATCTCGACCATCTTTAGTAAAGCCCTTGATTTTCCGAATATCAAAAAGGATATACATTAGCTGTTGATGAACATTTATTAACTTCCGGGCCGTAGATTTTAATAACTCAACATCTTCTGCATTGATTTTTACGGGCTTAATCGTAATCACAACTAATCTGCGCTCTGGCAAAAACTCAATAAGGCCTGGAGCCAAATCTATTTGGGTGTTATTGGCGTCTATATTCATATTTCTTTGCTTATGTTGAGTAAATTTAATTTTTTATATCAAATCTTACCAAAAACTGACAAGCAATTTATAGTTAATTTCATGCCATATATGTTAAATCCCAATCTCTGGCTTAAGGTCGGACTCCTAGCCCTTCTTCTCGGCCGTAGCTGGCAAGCCTTTTTTGCCGACCTGCCCTGGCGGGCTTTTTTTTGGAATGAAGACATCTGGCTCCTCTTTCTCTCCCAAAACAATTATATCCAACTCTTTCAAGAGGATTATATTAATGTTTTTAGCCTTATCATGGGCTGTTTTTGGCTGCTTACGGCCAGCCTCCTCCCCTTCTTCAAAACAAAATTTTTAGCCTACAGCAGTAGCCTAAGTCTTCTCTTTCTAGCCCTGCTTTTTGCCCTGAGTAAAAATCTACAAGCTCCCCAATTTTGGGAGTATAGCCTGCAAGTTTGCTGGCCGCTGCTCTTCATTGTCCCCCAACGGAATCGCCTGCTTCTATGGGCCACAGGCATCTGCTTTACAGCCCACGCCTGCTATGCTATTGGCCTTTATCCCCCTCCTGTCGACTGGCTCAATTGGTGTATGCACTTCCTCCAACTCTCGGCCGAACAAGCCAAAAGTTTTCTCTTGCTTATGGGCTCCCTTGATCTCCTAGCTGTTGGCTTGCTGTTCTGGCCCAAAAGCCGAAAAATCGGCCTATTTTATTGTTTTTTATGGGGCCTCATCACCGCTCTCGCCCGCCCCCTAGCCAATAGCTACGCCTTTCTAGATTTAGGCGATTTTGCCCTCTATTTTTCCGAATTTCTCGTCCGTTTCCCCCACTTTTTAGGCCCGCTTTATTTGCTCCTTTTTTCTAAACGCTAGTTTTTTGTTTTGGGGCAGCCCCTCCCGTTGGTCGGGTCGCTACGTTTCGGGGCTCGCAAGCCTGCTCGGCCCTTCGGCGGCAATGCCGCCTCGGTCTGGCCTACGGCCACCCCTGCACATCGCTCAGCCAAAATGAGTTTAAACGAAAAGAGCGCAGCGGCTATAGCCGCTGCGCTCCATCAAAAGGGCAATATTCTTCGCCAAAATTCTTTTTTGGGATCTATTTTCCGATACTCTTGCAAATCGGCTATTTCTTTTTCTAGAGCCATTTTTACTTGATCCCGCAGGGCCTGTGGCCCTGCCTCTTCACCCAAAGCCGCAAAAGGGCGACTATCTATGGGGCGGCCAAACTTGAAATAAAAACGCTGGGGTTTGGGCAAAAAACTCGGCCCTAAGCCCCTGACCAAAGGCGGCAACAAATCTTTGCGCAGCCGAAAACGCTCCATAATTTGGCCCAAAGGCGTTTGCAATAATTCTTCTCGGTCCAATACAATATCATAGCATTCTTCTGGCCCCACCGCTGCCAAGGGCACAATGGGACAAGCCGCCGCTATGGCCAAACGCGCAAACCCCAAATGGTCCCGCCACAATAGCTGATAAGCCTCTCCCTTTTGCTTGAAGGCCTCTCTAGCCCCTCCCGGATAAACCAATAAATATTGATTTTGCCGCATTAAGGCCAAGGCATTCTCTCGACTACCTTCTACCTCGCCCAAGCGAGCCAAAAAATCTTTGACCAAAGGCAACTTAAAATGAGCATGATCAACCAAAATGCGCAGAAAAATATCATGTTCCTGATAAAGATGTAAGGCTAACAAAGGCACATCCAAGCCCCCCATCAAACTATGGTTGCCCACAAATAATACAGGCCCTTTATCAGGAATATTATAATCTGATAAATATACCGGCTCTGTGAGCCAGTTCCAAGGCTGTAACAAACGCTCAATCCATCGGATTTGGGCCTCATTGGGTGGGGGTAAATCGTAATTCATGCGCTTTTGGGTTTGGGGGCGGCGAAGCCGCCCGGCCTAGCGATGTGGAGGGGTGGCCGCAGGCCAGACCAAGTTTTTTGAGCAAAGCGAAAAAAATGCAGGGCCGAGCAGAGCGCGAGCCCCGAAACGACAACAAGGCCTTTAGGCCGCAGTTCGATGACCGAAGGGAATAACCGCCGCAGCTTTGCTGCGGAGGCCCCTAAACATCTACTTCATCATAGAAAAAGGCAAGGCTTTTTGCCCCATTAAGATCGCTAATTCTTGGTTGATGATATGGGCCAACTCATCAGAACGGTCCATAATCATATAATGGTTGCCGCCCTTGATAAAATGGCTAGCCTTGACCATATAGGCGGGAAAAATCTCGTCGCGACTGCCGTGAATATGCACATAATTGTCTGGAATCAGATCATTTTGCCAGTTGGCCGCCGCATACTGCGCCCAAGCAATATGCTGAGGATCTGCCGAATCAATCATGGCTTTAATATGCTCTCGACCAATGGAGTTGGTCACGCCCATCATCCAAGTAACGGGCTTTACGGTAGAACGAAGCAGCCAGGCTGGAATCCGAACCTTCTCCAATGGAAGGCGGCGCGCTAGCTTGATTTGCCAGGGCATTTCGGCTGGATGCTTTACGGTAGAAATGAGAAAAACCTTACTAAAAGGGCGCAATTTGGCGAGTTCAACAGAGATCATCCCTCCTAATGACATCCCAATAATAACGGCCTCCTCTTCTTTTTGTGCCTCGATCGTTTTATATAAACGCTGGGCGTATTCTTCTATCGATTCTTTGAGGTGTTGAGGAGGTAGATGTTCTAAATACTCAATATTTTGACTCAATAATTTAGGAGCCAAGTTCTCAAACATTCGATAGTCATTGGCTAGGCCAGGAACACAATATACTTTCATAAGTTAGCTAATTTGGTGGGGCCTAGGGTAGCTGTGGGGAGGATATGAACTTAAAGATGCAAATTAGTCGCTAAAATTCAAAATTAACGCTTTTGTTTACACCAAGCCGCAAATTCACTGTCACTAAAGCAGTTGATACAGGCCGATCGGGGTAAAAGGCCTTTGCGTGCCATCTGCAAGCCATAACGGATATCGTCTAGGCCTCTGAGTTGGTGGGCATCTGTATTGATGGCTAATTTCACGCCTTTTTCTAAGGCGTAGGGAATCCATTGGTGGTCCAAATCTAAACGCAAAGGATTGGCGTTAATTTCAATGGCCACATTATATTTGGCACAGGCTTCTATCAATAAAGCATGATCTACGGGATAACCAGGACGAGAAAGTAGTAAGCGGCCTGTAGGATGGCCCAACATATTGGTATAAGGATTGGCAATTGCTTTGAGCAAGCGCTCCATAGCCTTTTCTTTGCTCATTTTTAGATGGCTATGCACAGAAGCGATGATAAAATCGAAGCCTGCCAATACCTCTGCTTCATAATCTAGACTCCCATCATATTTGATATCTGACTCGATGCCCTTATAGATATGAAAATCCGAAAAGTTTGCATTTAGTTCATCGATTTCCTTCCATTGCGCCTTTACTCTTTCGGGTTTAAGGCCATTGGCATAAAAGGCAGATTGAGAGTGGTCCGTGATCCCCATATAAGCATAGCCTAGGCTGCGAATATGTTCGGCCATTTCGCTTAGACTATTGGCCCCATCGCTATAGGTTGAATGCAAATGCAGCATTCCTTGTATCTCTTTTTGCTCAATAGCGGGCGGGATTTTCCCCGCCTTAGCTCGCCAATAGATTTTTGGCGCATCTCTTTGGCTGGGCCAGATAAAAGGCAGTTCCAATTTCTCAAAAATGGCGGTTTCAGAAAGACCTACACAAGCCTCTAAATCCTCTTGCTCCGTAAGGGTTCTAAAAAAATCAACGCCTCCCGTAGATTGCAAAAGCCCCAAGCCAAAACGATCTTTGGCACAAGGATGAAAGCGCAGCAAAATATTAGAATCCTTAGAATGCGCCTGCCAATAAGAGGGCAAATTGGGTTCTACTGGGCCCAAATCATCAAAAAGTTGGGCAGCCGCTAGCTGGTCGCCATCAAAATCGGCAATGAGAAAATCTAGGGCCTCTACAACAGGCATTTCACGGCGAAAAGGCCCTGTAAGCGCTACATTTTCGGTCCCAAAAACCTCTTGGAGATCTAACAATAAATCTTCGGCTTCATCGGCCACCTCGGCCCAGCGGTGCTGGTCCAAACTGCGAAAATAATACTGCAGTTGGCTTTCCATATTTTGCTGCGATTTCTCTCCAAATCCCTTAAGGCTAAGTAGGCGGTTCTCTTGGCAGGCGTATAGCAGCTCTCCTGGGCTTTCAATTTCTAATTCTTGCCAAAGTTGCAAAAGCTTTTTGGTCCCCAAGCCCTTAATATTCATCAAAGCAATAATACCTTTGGGCGTTTTGGCCTTATATTCTTGCAATAGACGCAGTTCGCCTTTTTCCTGCAACTCTATAATTTTATCTGCAATTGCATCGCCAATTCCCCTAATTTTTTTCAGCTCCGCCTTGGGCATTTCGGCCAAGGCGCCATCCACTTTTCTCAGGTTTTGGTAAGCCGTTTTATAGGACTTTATCTTATAGGGGTTCTCCTGATGCAGTTCCATCAGCCCCCCCAACAATTTAAATTGGTCGGCAATCGCTTTATTTGTCATCTTCTCTAATTTTATTGGGTCCAAAATACGGCTTTTTAACGAGAAGCCTATTTTGCTGATTTATTGAACTTATTTTTTTGTTTTGGGGCCCGCGGCCAGCTAGCCTTCGGCTAGGTCGGCCGCCGCTATGCTTCGCGGCTCGCTATTCGCTCGG